>NZ_CAMLGS010000006.1 GCF_946479685.1 uncultured Methylotenera sp. | reverse complement strand
GGCACGTACGCACCACCCTCAGGCGCTGGAGTTTTATGCCAAAGCCAATGAAACCGCACTAGATAAAGAACAGCTGGCATGGATGGCGCGCGCTGCCATGCGTGCGCAAAATTGGGATGTGCTGTTGGATGCCATCGGCAAAATGAGCGCAGAGCAGCAGCAGGAAGGCGCATGGCGCTATTGGAAAGGCCGTGCGTTAAAAGAAAAAACTATGGTGGTGGATGCCAATAAGATACTCGGCCCACTCTCTACCGAGCGCCATTATTATGGCTGGCTGGCACTAGAGGAGCTGGGCAGCGTGATGAATAACCAGCAGCAGCAATATACGCCAATGGAGCAAGAGGTGATGGCGATCGCCAGCCAGCCTGGGATTAAGCGCGCTTTAGAGCTGCAAAAGCAAGATATGCGCTGGGAGGCCAAAGCCGAGTGGGTGTGGGTGACGCGTGACTATGACGACAAGCAGTTGCTGGCTGCCGCAGAATATGCACAGCGCCAAAAATGGTACGATGTGGCGATTAGTACCGCAGATAACACCAAGCAACTGCATGATTTTAACTTGCGCTATCCTATCCCTTATCGTGATTTGTTCCGCGCAGCGGCATTAAACGAGAACGTAGATGAGGCTTGGATTTATGGTTTAACCCGTCAGGAAAGCCGTTTTATGCACTATGCAAAATCTGGCGTAGGGGCATCTGGTTTAATGCAGTTAATGCCGGCCACTGCTAAATGGGCAGCGCAGCGTATGGGCCTAAGTGATTACAGCCAGGAGATGATACACGACATTAAGTTTAACGTCGGAATTGGCACTTATTATATGCGCTACACCCTGGAGGCGATGAACGGACAGGCAGTGATGGCTACTGCAGCCTATAACGCAGGCCCTAGCCGTGCACGGCGCTGGGCGGCCGATGAGCCGATGGAAGCTGCCATTTACATTGAGTCTATTCCCTATGGTGAAACCAGAAGTTACGTACAAAAAGTAATGGCTAACGCACAGATTTATGCGCCTAAACTTGGCTACCCAGTGCAGACATTAAAGGCCAGAATGGGCACGATTCCTGGGCGAGCCAAGCCTGAGGTGATATTGGCAGATGTTGAGTAGGGCAGTACCCTAAGTGCGATTTTGTGCTGTCAACGATAGGATTTAGTCATGATGTTGATAGTCACCTGCTCCCAATTTTCACTAGGTAGATTGATGTGAGTAGAGTGTGATATTAGTTGAGTGATAGTAAGTAGGGCGATATTTTTAGAATAAATAGCTAAGTTGAAGGATAGTCATGCAGTTAAACAAGATATGCGTGTTGGGCGGTTCAGGGTTTGTCGGTAGCGCGATAGTTGCCAAGTTGGATGCGGCTGGATACGAAGTGACGGTATTAACGCGCAGAAGAGAGACTGCCAAGCATTTATTTTTGTTACCCAATGTGACTGTGGTGGAGTGTGATGTGCTGGACTATCATGCGCTGAATGTGGTGCTCAGAGGAATGGATGCCGTGATTAACCTGATTGGTATTTTGCATCAAAGCCATCATGCAAGTTTTAATACGATACACCACCAGCTACCGGCACAACTGGCCAAGATTTGTGCCGACTTGGGCATCAAACGTTTGTTGCAAATGAGCAGCTTGGGTGCGGCTGAGCATGCACCTAGCCAGTATCTACGCACTAAAGCTGCTGGTGAGGTAGCGTTGCATGCGCTACAGGACAAAATCAATATCACCATCTTTAAGCCATCCATTATTTTTGGTCGAGGTGATAACTTTACCAATCTGTTCGCCACGCTGATTAAGTGTTTGCCTGTAATATTACTGGCAAAACCGAATGCCAAGTTTCAACCGATTTGGGTTGAGGATGTGGCGAGCTGCTTTGTGCGCAGCATTGAAAATACCAGCACTTACGGGCAAACCTATGAGTTGGCTGGCCCCAAGGTGTATAGCTTTAGAGCGCTGCTGCAACAGATTATGCAAGCCTTGGCGATTGAGCGTCCGATTATCGGTTTAAATAACGCGCTGTCCTATCTGCAAGCGCTGATGATGGAGTTCCTGCCAGTAAAGCTGATGTCGCGCGACAATATTAAATCTATGGAGGTAGATAGCGTTAGCCAGCAAGCTTTACCAGCCATTTTTGCCGTAGAACCTAGCGCGTTAGAGGCGGTGTTGCCTGAGTACCTGGCGGATCGTAACGCACGTGGCGCTTATGATCGCTACCGTAGTGCAGCGGCACGCTCACGCTATTAAGGCTGCTGGATGCAAACTTTTATCGTAGGTGGCGCAGTACGTGACGAGTTGCTGGGTTATGCGATTAAAGACCGCGATTATGTGGTTGTCGGCAGCACGCCAGAGCAAATGGTGGCAGCTGGCTTCAGGCCAGTCGGTAAGGATTTCCCGGTGTTTTTACACCCGGTCACGCAGGCTGAATATGCGCTGGCACGTACCGAGCGCAAAACTGCCAAAGGTTACAAAGGTTTTGCGGTGCATGCTTCGCCAGAAGTCACCTTGGAGCAAGATTTAGCGCGCCGCGACCTCACCATCAACGCCATTGCCAAAAGCGACTCAGGCGAGCTGGTAGACCCTTTTAACGGTATTGCCGATATTCAATCCAAAACCTTGCGCCATGTTAGCGATGCTTTTGTGGAGGACCCAGTACGCATTCTCCGTATTGCGCGCTTTTCTGCACGATTTACTGATTTTCATATAGCACCGGAAACGCTAGGCTTAATGCAGCAAATGGTGGATGCAGGTGAGGTGGATGCCTTGGTTGCCGAGCGCGTATGGCAGGAGTTGGCTAAGGGCTTGATGGAGGCTCAGCCATCACGTATGTTTACCGTATTGCGCGCATGTGGGGCGCTACAGCGAATCATGCCGGAGTTAGATAGACTATGGGGCGTACCGCAACCACCGCAATACCACCCAGAGGTGGATACCGGGGTGCATGTGATGATGGTGGTGGATTATGCCGCTCGCAATAATTTTACGCTGCCGGTGCGTTTTGCCGCGTTGATGCACGACCTAGGCAAAGGCACTACACCGCAAGATATTTTACCCAGACATATTGGCCATGAAGAACGCGGCGTTGGCTTGGTGAAAGATTTATGCAAACGTCTGCGTGTGCCCAATGATTGTAGAGAGCTGGCGCTGATGGTGACTAAGTTCCACGGCAAGCTGTATCAGTCGTTAGCTATGCGCCCCAGCACGCTGTTGGAGTTCTTAATTCAGCTAGATGCCATCCGGCAGCCAGCAAGGCTGAAAGAGTTTTTGCAGGCATGTGAGGCTGACTCTCGCGGCAGAACCGACTTCGAACAGTGCCCAACACCAGCCGCAGATTTAATGCTTAAAGTATTAGATGCAGCGTTAAGCATAGATGCAGGTGCTATCGCAGGCGCGCACACCGAGGTAGAAAAAATCAAGGCTGCTATTTTTGAGGCAAGGGTGAATGCAATAAAGCGTGTGCTTTAGTGCTTACTAGCAAGATATGCCGCTATCACGGTTGATACGGTAAGAAAATTGCCCAGGCTCGTAGTTTGCATGGGCTGCTATTTTCAAATGCCTAGTGTGTTTTGGATGAAGTATTTGGCAATATAGCCTACCAGCCCAAAAGTTAGCCCCAGAAACAATACAAATGCGCCAAATTTTCCGGCTTTTGATTCCCAGGCCAGATGCCCCACAATAAACAGCATCAGCAGCATTAAGCCGCCAACGCCAAATGTCATGCCAAATTCGGTGATTTGTGCTTCAGTGAAGCCAAAAATTGTACCTTCCAACGTAATCTCCTAAGTTAGGGTTGGGCGCGTGGTTATAATTACAGTAAGTTAGGCAGTTGCTGCTCAATAAACTCGGTAGGTTTGCGTTTGAATCCACTTTTTGCGTATTGGTTCCAGCGGCCAATAATGTAGCAAACAATCAGGTTTGCCTGTGCTTCGGCGTCTTGCTTTTGGCCGGTTTGGGTTTCGGCAATGCGCAAACATTGTTTGAGTGTGACTTCAATGCGGTCGTACAGCTGGTTGATACGTAGTTGCAGTTTGTCGTCTTCATTTACTAGCGCGTCGCCAATCAGTACGCGTGTCATGCCAGAGTTCTTTTCTGCAAACACCATCAGCATGGTGACAATGCGCTGCACTTGCCTCAGGCCTTCGGGTTCTTCGCTGCTGATTTTGTTAATCAGGCCAAAAATGGTTTCTTCAATAAACAAAATCAAGCCTTCAAACATTTGTGCTTTATTTGCAAAATGACGGTAAAGCGCAGCTTCGCTCACTTCTAGTTTTGCGGCTAATGATGCTGTGGTGATTTTCTCTCTTTTGGGAGATTCCAGCATTTTTGCCAAAGTTTCTAAAATTTGCTGCTTACGTTCGCCGGCCATTTTATTTCCTTTAAAGATAATTGATTTTATTATAGCTTAATGTGAGTAAGTGCTAACACTGAGGTTAGGCGATAGTCGACAAAATTTGGTTTATTTAACTGTTTGGATATCCAAATCGTCCTCATGCCCAGGCGTTTTGCGGTCATCAGTGCAGGTAGGCTGTCTTCCAGCATGATGCAGTCACTGGCTTTGGCTTTGATGGTTTTGAGTAAGCGCTGAAAGCCACGTGCAGATGGTTTGGCATGAAATTGCGTGGATTCCACACTAAAAATCAGCTCAAATACATCTGCAATCCCAAGTAACTCCAATACGCGCATGGCATAGCTGCGTGGCGCGTTGGTAAATACTAACTTACGTCCGGAGAGCGATGTCAGCATGTGGCGTAAGCGTTTGGTCTGAATCACCATGTCTGGCAAAGTGGTCAGGCGGTGGGTTTCATGCAGGAAGTGATGCGGGTCTGTACCGTGGTGGCGCATTAGTCCTTTGAGGGTAGCACCGTAAATGCGCCAGTAATGCTGGCGTAGCGCATGGGCGTCAGGCTCGCTCATGGCAAGCTCATCCATGATGTATTGCGTCATGCTACGGTTCATCACAGGAAAGATATGCGCACTGGCATTATGCAGCGTATCGTCTAGGTCAAAAATCCAGATTCTGCTCATGCCTAGTGTTTGTTGTGTGTTGGGTATGTGTCTTGGCTGTGGGTAAGGTGTAAGTAAGGTGTAAGTAAGGTGTAAGTAAGGTGTAAGTAAGGTGCAGCTTATTGACTGCACCCTGATTACTTGGCTTTAACACTATTTTGCCTTGATTAAGGTACCTACGCCTTCGTCCGTCAGTACTTCCAGCAGCAATGCATGTTCTACACGGCCGTCAATAATATGCACGGCTTTTACACCGCTACGTGCAGCATCTAAGGCCGAGCTGATTTTAGGCAACATACCGCCAGATAATGTGCCATCCGCTACCATGTCGTCGATTTGTCTAGGGGTTAAGCCGGTGAGTAGCTCGCCGTTTTTATCCAGCACACCTGGCGTGTTGGTGAGCAGAATCAATTTCTCGGCATTCAGGATTTCAGCTAGTTTGCCAGCCACCACGTCAGCATTGATGTTGTAAGTTTCGCCATCTGCGCCTACGCCAATCGGAGCCACTACAGGGATAAAATCACCCGTATCTAAAAAGTTGATAATGCTAGGGTCAATCGCAGAAATTTCGCCTACCTGACCAATATCGATCATTTTGCTGGCGTCGTCTTTATCTGCCATCAATAACTTGTGTGCATGGATAAAGTTGCCGTCTTGACCGGTCAGACCAACTGCCTTGCCGCCGTGGCGGTTAA
The DNA here is from genome assembly GCF_946479685.1 of uncultured Methylotenera sp. Next base: position 69,645 of record NZ_CAMLGS010000006.1, on the reverse strand, counting down.
TCAGGTTAACGATTTCTTTATTGACTTGGCCGCCCAGCACCATCTCCACTACGTCCATGGTTTCTTCATCGGTTACGCGCATGCCTTGGATAAACTCACCTTTTTTGCCTAATTTATCCAGCATTTCGTTAATTTGCGGGCCGCCGCCATGCACCACAACAGGGTTCATGCCTACCAGTTTCAATAGTACTACGTCTTTGGCAAAACACTCTTTCAGGTGTTCATCGGTCATGGCGTTGCCGCCGTATTTAATGACGATGGTTTTATCAAAGAAACGTTTAATATAAGGTAACGCCTCAGCCAGCGTCTTTGCTTTTTTTGCAGCGGTGGATTGGTTTAGCATGAGTTTTCCGTGAGCTTAAATTGGGGTCGATTTAGTTTCCGTCATTGTAACTAAATTTTGTTTACAATGTTTTGCTAAACACCTTAGATTTGCGCTGGTAATTGTAAAGTTTTTGTTTCTCCGCCGGCAGCTTTTCAACCCCTTGTTCAGTGAAACCGCGCTCCAGAAACCAATGCTCGGTACGTGTAGTCAGGCAGAATAAGCTTTTCAGGCCACGCTGTTTGGCGACATTGGCGCAGTAGTAAAATAATTTATCACCACGGCCACCTCCTCGGTAGGCAGGGTCAATGGCTAAGCACGCAAATTCGGCGGTCTTTTCTGCTTCAAATGGGTAGAGCGCCGCGCAGCCGATAATACGGTTGTCGTGCTCCATCACGTGAAAGTGATTGATCTCCATTTCCAGCCGTTCACGGCCGCGTCTGACCAAAATGCCGTCGTTTTCCAGCGGTTCTATCAGTTTTAAAATGCCGCCTACATCATCAATATTGGCTTGGCGCATGCTCTCCAAGCTCAGTTCGGTCACCATGGTGCCTATGCCGTCCAGTGTGAATAGCTCTTGAATGATGGCTCCATCGATATGGCGGCTGATTAAGTGGGTTCTGGCCACGCCATGCTCGCAGGCGCGTACGGCAGCCGGCAGGTAATAGGTCACATCTTCCGAGATGTTGATGGCTTGTTCGGTTTCTCTGACGTTTCTGAGCAGGTTCTTGGCTTTCTCTGCGGTCATTTCGCGCAGCAGTTCACCGCGCAGGTTATGTACGCCCTCTGAGTCCATTAAGAAAATAAGTTTGTCTGCATCTAGTGCTACTGCAGTGCTCACCGCAACGTCTTCCAGGCTCAGGTTAAATGCCTCGCCCGTGGGTGAGTAGCCGAGTGGTGACAGTAATACCATCTCGTTGTCATCTAAACGTTTTTGGATGCCAATCGCATCTACTTTGCGTACTTCTCCCGTGTGTTGCAAGTCGACACCATCATGTACGCCCAGCGGTTTGGCGGTGACAAAGTTGCCGCTTGCTACGCGGATATCGGCGCCTGCCATTGGCGAGTTGGCAATGCCCATGGAGAGTAGTGCCTCAATTTCTACGCGGATAGCGCCATTGGCTTCTTTTACGGCCTCCATTGCCGCGTCGTCGGTGACGCGTAAGCCGTTGTGGAACAATGGCGAGATATTGTCGCGTTTTAACCGTTGTTCAATTTGCGGGCGTGAGCCGTGTACCAATACCAACCGTACTTCCAGGCTGGCAAGCAGGTTTAAATCGTGCGATAGCGCAATAAACTGCTGGTCGCTTACTACCTCACCACCAAACGCAATCACAAACGTGCGTCCACCAAAAGCGTGGATGTAGGGTGTGGCAGAGCGGAACCATTGCACAAAGTCTTTAGCATTAATGCTATTAGTAGATTCTGCTTGGTTTTTGGCGTAAGTGGGTGCTTGCTCATTCGCTTGGCTGTGCGGCTGTACGGCATCACTTTCAGCATAAAGATTGGCCGGTGTTGTATCTAGCGCGGATGCAATTTTGCGTAGCAATGATTCTGAAACACCCAGTTCGCCGCGCTCAATGCGCGACAAATTGCCAGCGTCTGCATCAGTTTTAGAGGCGAGCTGTTGTAGCGTTAAATTCAGTGATTTACGTTTATTGCGTATGCATTGACCGAGTGACATGGCTAAACCTGGGTTGTAATGATTAAATTGGGTTGTGATATTTAAATGGTTGTAATGCTTAAATAGTTGGTAATGCTTAAAGTTTATATTTAAGCGTTAGTGCTTACTTAATTTGTATTATTTACACTAATGTAAATTAAAAGTGTAAAAAATACAAATTAAACCTGTGGTTAGGTTGCTGATAGCATGTTCTGGGTTTAAATGTGCTTTTGCGCGCAAAGGCGCTGCAGCATTGCAGGTTTGGGTTCTGATATCTCGCCTTGTTCAAAATCAATCACCTTGAGCAATGGCGAGTAAGTGTTGAGCAGTTCGTCCGGCATTAACAGAAAGTCCGGGTTGCTTGGTTTGCCAAAGCGCTCGTTACCGTGCATAAAGGTTTCATAAATCAGTATGCCGCCCGGCTTGAGTATGGTGGCTAGTTTGGCCAATAGTGGCCGATGCAGGTAACGGCTAACGATAATGCCGTCATAACTGTGCTCAAATGTTGGCGGCTCAGTGGTTTCCAAATCCAGTGTTGTGATGGTGATGCCATCAATGCCTTGCATATTGGCAGTGGCAATTGCGTCGCGGTCTAGTGCGTGTACCTGATAGCCATGCTGCGCCAGCCATTTGGCGTGGCGTCCGCTGCCGCATGCCAAGTCTAATACCAGCCCTTGGCTTTTGATGAGCGGTGCAAACTTTACTATCCATGGGGAAGGAGCTTCTTGCATATTGAGCCTTGTTTTCATCATGTTGTTGCATTCAGATTTTATAGAAGTGTGGCGTGCATGTAATCGCCGATGCGTTATTTTTAGTTTGTATCAGGCTTTAATCCTATAGAATCCAGCAATTGCAATCCATATATTAAGAGTAAGGTATGCATAAATTTTTAATGATAGTGTTAGCGGTGTGGTCTAGCAGTGTGCTGGCAGACTGGACCATGGTGCAAACCAACGATAATGGCAATATGTATATTGATTTTGCCTCTGTGCAGCAATTAGGGGTGCAAAAATCTGCCGGCTTAGTCACCGTGTCCACCTTGAATGACTATTATGTACAGCAGGCCAAAGGTGAAATGTCGTCGCAGTGGCTAGAGTTGCATGACTGTAAGAATAAGAAGTTTAAGGCGCTTTCCATTCAATACTATGCTGACAATATGGCCCAAGGCGCAGTGCTGACAACTTATCGTCTGCCAGCTGCGGAGACTAGCTGGTCAGATGTGGTGCCGTATAGCATAGGCGAGTTAAAAGCCAATGTTATCTGCAGTCGTTAGCGGCCTTGATGTTTGCTGTGTGTCTATGGCTCATGGGTGATTAAAAATCACCCCATGCCAATTGCATGGCAGAAATAGCAGTTAAGGCGGCGGTTTCCGTACGTAAAATGCGAGGGCCTAACACGATGGATTGGAAGTCGTGCGCGGTGGCTAAATCAATTTCTTCCTGACTTAAGCCGCCTTCTGCGCCTATCAATAGCTGAATCTCACCGGTAGGTTTGGTGATTTCTGTCAACCGTACTGCACCGGTTGGGTTAAGTAAAATACGCGTGCTATTGGCACTGGGGTTTTTGCCTAGCCATTGCTCAAGTGAGGTGGGGGCGAGTACGCTAGGTACATAGGCGCGGCCAGATTGCTCGCATGCTGAGATGGCAATGTTCTGCCAGTGCTCGGTACGCTTTTCCGCACGCTCGGCGGAGAGTTTTACCACGCTGCGCTTGCTGCTGATCGGCTGGATGTTTTTTACGCCAAGTTCCACTGCCTTTTGAATGGTGAAGTCCATTCTGTCCCCGCTGGAAATCGCCTGCACCAAAGTGATGTTAAGCGGTGATTCGTTATGCACTTCGGCTGCACTGTTCACTGTCGCAATTACGCTATTTTTCTTGATATCGGTCAGTGTGCAGCTGTAGTTGAAGCCATCACCGTTAAACAAAACTACATCATCACCCACGTTCAGACGCAGTGCGCGAGTGGCATGTGCGGCTGCATTTTCTGAGAGTTGAACCGATGCACCAAGTGCTAAGGTTGATGGGGTGTAAAAGCGCAAATTGGCCATAAAACGGGCGACTCCAAAAGTAAAGCAAACAGTAAAACAAAAGTGATAATATAAACATTAACGTTGTCAGAGTAATAAGTATAACGAAATAAGGAGAATAAAATGGTTAGCTTAAATCCCCCAGTCTGTAATTTTGGTCAGCCAGCGGTAGATTTTGATTTGTTAGGGGTGGATGGCAAGCGATATACGTTAGCAAATAGCGCAGGTAAGAACGGCTTGCTGGTAATGTTTATCTGTAACCACTGTCCTTATGTAAAGGCGATTAAAACCCGTTTGGTTGATGATTGCCGCGAGCTTTTACAGTATGGCATCAACACGATTGCGATTCAGAGTAACGACACCGAGAACTACCCTGAAGATTCATTTGAACGCATGATGGAAGAGGCTAAACTATTCAACTTTCCGTTCCCTTATGTGCTGGATGACACGCAGGAAGTAGCTAAAGCTTATGGTGCGGTGTGTACCCCAGATTTCTTTGGTTTTAATGCAGACCTAGAGTTGCAGTATCGCGGGCGTTTTGATGCAGCTGGTCGCCGTCAATCAGAGGAAAATCACCCGAGGGATTTATTTAACGCAATGAAGTTGATTGCAGAAACCGGCCAGGGCCCTAAAGAGCAAATCGCAAGTATTGGCTGCAGTATTAAGTGGTTCCCGCAGGAGGCCATTTAAAAGCTAGTGATGAATCAGCGTGTTGTGGACTACATATCACCTGAGGCTGTACTCACGCTAGACGGGTTGTTTCATGAGCGGGTTAAACGCTCACCGCAGCAAATGGCATACCGCTATTTTGATGAGGAAGCCGCTTCTTGGTTAGAGATGACATGGCTGACTGCCATGCAGCAGGTGGTGCGCTGGCAGCAGGCTTTGTTGGGTGAAAACTTGGTGATTGGCGACCGCGTTGCCATTATGCTCAAGAATTGTCCAAATTGGGTTTTGTTTGATCAGGCGGCGTTGGGGTTAGGTTTAGTCACCGTGCCGCTTTATGTGTCAGACCGCGCAGAGAATATCGCGCATGTGCTACAGGATTCTGGCGTCAAGCTATTGTTGGTTAATAACGCCAATGATTGGCAGGCAGTACATGCGCTTGATATTGATTTTAAACAGTTGCAGCGTGTGGTGACTTGTAAGCCGCTGCCGGCGGATGAATGTGATTCGCGCCTACGTGAGCTAGGAACATGGTTGCCGCCAATTGATGTGCAAGGGGATTTGCTGCATCGAGTGACAGACGCTGATGCGCTGGCAACCATTATTTACACCTCAGGTACTACCGGTAAGCCCAAAGGTGTGATGCTCACGCACCGTAACTTGATGTGCAATGCATGGGGCTCGTTAAGCTACTTTGCCGTTTATCCGCATGATGTGTTTCTCTCGTTCTTGCCGCTATCGCATGCGCTGGAGCGAATGGCTGGTTATTGTTTGCCTATGATGGCTGGCGCTAGCGTCGCGTTTGCGCGCTCCGTGCAGCAGCTGCAGGATGATCTGCTTAAAGTGCGCCCCACTATTATTGTGACCGTGCCGCGTATCTTTGAGCGCATTCAGCTTGCGTTACGCAGTAAATTGCAAGCTGGGCCGGCTTATGCGCAGCGCTTATTTTCGCTGGCGGTAGAGGTGGGTTACGCCTACTTTGAATATACACAGGGTAGAGCTAAGTGGCAGTGGCGCCATTTGGCTTGGCCTGTTTTGAAGCATGTAGTGGCCAGCAAGTTGCAAGCACGTTTAGGTGGCCGCTTGCGTTTGGCGGTGGCAGGTGGTGCTGCATTGTCTGCCGATAGTGCACGCACTTTTATCGGCTTAGGGGTGCCCATTGTGCAGGGCTATGGCCTCACGGAAACGAGCCCGGTAATTAGCGTCAATAAAGCGGAAGATAATGTGCCTAGCAGCGTGGGGTATCCCTTACCCGGTGTGCAAGTGCGTTTGGATGCGTCCGGTGGCTTAGAGGTGCTCGGCCCTAATGTGATGCAGGGTTACTGGAATGATGTGGATGCCAACCGTGCGGTGTTTACCGCTGATGGCTGGCTAAAAACCGGCGATGTGGCCAATATCGATTCGTCTGGCCGCATCACCATTACCGGGCGTATCAAAGAAATAATAGTGCTGTCCAATGGTGAAAAAGTGCCGCCTACCGATATTGAGGCTGCCATATTGATAGACCCGCTGTTTGAGCAGGTAATGTTGGTGGGTGAGGGTAAGCCGTATCTGAGCTTGCTGGCAGTGGTGAGTCAGGATATGTGGCTAGAGTTGGCCCAGCAGCATGGGTTATCTGATGCTTGGCCGCAGGTGTTGGATGAACGTCAGGCCAGTGCTTTTGCCTTAGCGCGCGTGGCGGCGCAGATGCAATCTTTTCCGGGTTATGCCAGGGTGCGAAAAATTGCCTTGCTGCATACACCGTGGACTGTGGAGAATGGCCTGCTGACGCCTACTTTGAAAATTAAGCGCCACCTTATATTGCAGCAATATGCGGTGCAGTACCAAAAGCTATATGAGGGATTCAAACTGTAGCCCTGCAGGCGACGTGCTTTGCAGGGTGCCTCTGCCATTTCGGGCAGATATTTTTAAATTGATATTACGAAAATAAAGGATAAATTGTGACGCAGACCATGACTGAACAGAGAAAATTACGTTGGGGTATATTGGGCGCTGCGCGTGTTAATGAGCGTTTGCTACCGGCGATTATAGAGGCGCCTAACTCCCAACTGGTGGCTATCGCCAGTCGTCGTGCCGGCGCTGCGCAGGCGACCTTGCAAAAGTATGCGCCATGTTATGCCAGCGAAGTGCAGTGCTATGACGATATGGATGCGCTGATTAACGATGCTAACGTTGATGCGATCTACTGTCCAATGGCCAACGAAGAGCATGCGGAGTGGGCAATCAAAGCGATTAACGCTGGTAAGCATGTGCTGATTGAAAAGCCGATGGCCACTACCTTGCAAGATATTGAAGCGATAGAAGCGGCTGCACTCAGTAATAAGGTGAAAGTGATGGAAGGCTTTATGTATCGCTTTCATCCGCAGCACGCGCGTATACAGGAGATTGTGGCGTCTGGCCTGATCGGTGATGTGTTGTCCGTGCGCGCCAGTTATTCATTTTTAATGCGCCAAGCGCGCATGTACCGCATCAATCGCAGTATGGCCAATGGCGGCGGTGCTATGTGGGATATTGGTCCTTATGCAATCCACAGTCTGCGCTGGGCTATGGGTTTGGGTAATGGTTCGGGTTTGGGTAATAGTAGTAATAATGGCATGCCTAGCGAGCCAGTATCGGTGCTTGCGCATGCTAAGCTAAATGAGTACGGTGCCGATATCGTGACCAGTGGCGTGCTGGATTTTGGGCCAGATGCAGAAGGTCGTGCGCGATTTGGTCATTTCGATATCAGCTTTGAGCGTAGCCGCAAATCTGAATATGAAATCATCGGTACTAAAGGCTGGGTTAAATGCCATGCGGCATGGGTGTTTCAGAATGATGTGCCTGTTGTGTCATGGGCGACTGAAGACGGTAAATATGCTGAAGAGCGCTTTGCGCCGAGCAACCACTTTAATTTGGAGATTGAGCACTTCAGTGATTGCGTACTCAACAACAAGCCCACGCACTTAACTTTTGCTGATGCTAAAGCAAATTGCAAAGCCATTGAGGCGGTGTTGGCGTCGGTCGGCTCGCAGCGCTTGGTTAAAATCGATTAAATTCAGCGGCATTGGGGCAAAATTTTGAAAGTGGCGCACAGCTGATGCTCGCCACTTTTCTTACGTTGCACTTGCCGAAAAAAGCTATCTAAGCAATAATTTAGCTTTCACGGAAAAGCAGTGATTTTCGCTGTCTTTTTGAGAACTTCAATTAAGGTTTATGAGGTTTCGCGCAAAACGCTATCTTTATAAGTCCTCAAGTACTAATCATTAGGGAGAAAACAATGGCAACACGTAAAGACCTAGCTAATGCAATTCGTGCGTTATCTATGGATGCAGTGCAAAAAGCTAACTCAGGCCACCCAGGTGCGCCTATGGGCATGGCTGAAATCGCAGAAGTATTGTGGAATCACCACTTGCGTCACAATCCAACCAATCCAAACTGGGCTGATCGTGACCGTTTTGTGCTCTCTAACGGCCATGGCTCAATGTTGATCTACTCACTATTGCACCTGACAGGTTACGACCTACCGATGGATGAAATCAAAACATTCCGTCAATTGCACTCAAAATGTGCTGGTCACCCAGAGTACAGCTACGCTCCAGGCGTTGAAACAACTACAGGTCCATTAGGTCAAGGTATCACCAACGCAGTTGGTTTCGCAATGGCGGAAAAACTATTGGCTGACCAATTCAACAAACCAGGTCACGACATCGTTGACCACTACACATACTGCTTCTTAGGTGACGGCTGTATGATGGAAGGTGTATCACACGAAGCTTGTGCTTTAGCTGGTACATGGGGCTTAGGTAAATTGGTTGCTTTCTGGGATGACAACGGTATTTCTATCGACGGTCACATTGAAGGCTGGTACACAGACGACACAGCTAAACGCTTTGAAGCTTACGGCTGGCACGTTCAATCAGTAGATGGTCACGATTCTGACGCTATCGACGCAGCTGTTAAAGCGGCTAAAGCAGTTACAGACAAACCATCATTGATCTGCTGCAAAACCATCATCGGTATGGGTTCACCAAACAAATCTGGTTCACACGACTGCCACGGTTCAGCATTAGGTTTAGAAGAAGTTGCTGCTACTCGCGCAAACATCGGCTGGCCACATGAGCCATTTGTTATTCCTGCTGACGTTTACGCTGGCTGGGATCAAAAAGCTAAAGGCGCTTCAACTGAAGCTGCTTGGAACGAAAAATTCGCTGCATACGCTGCTGCATTCCCAGCTGAAGCTGCTGAGTTCAAACGTCGTATGGCGGGTGACTTACCAGCTAACTGGAAAGAAGCAACTGATGCATTCATCGCTGCTACTAACGAAAAAGCAGAAGGCGTTGCAACACGTAAAGCTTCACAAAATGCAATTACTGCACTAGCTCCATTATTGCCAGAGTTCTTGGGCGGTTCTGCTGACTTGACAGGTTCTAACCTGACTGCAGCTGCTAGCTTCAAACACGTATCTGGTAAAGAGCCAGGTAACTACATCTCTTACGGTGTACGTGAGTTCGGTATGTACGCAATCATGAACGGTATGGCATTGCACGGTGGTTTGATTCCATTCGGCGGTACATTCCACATGTTCTCTGACTACGCTAAGAGCGCATTGCGTATGGCTGCATTGATGAAACAACGTACTATCGCTGTTTTATCACATGACTCTATCGGCCAAGGTGAAGACGGTCCTACTCACCAACCAGTAGAAAACACATCAGGTTTACGTTACATCCCTAACATGGATGTATGGCGTCCAGCTGACTCAGTAGAAACTGCAGTGGCTTGGGTTGCTGCTGTAGAACGTAAAAATGGTCCATCAAGCTTGGTGTTAAGCCGTCAAAACGTGCCTGGCATTAAACATGACGCTAAAGACTTTGACCTAATCCGCAAGGGTGGTTATGTGTTCTCAGACGTGGCTGGTAAAGCTGACGTGATCATCATCGCTAACGGTTCAGAGTTAGATTTGGCGATCAAAGCTGCTGCTGAATTGAACGCTGCTGGTACTAAAGTACGTGTGGTTTCAATGCCATCAACCAACGTGTTCGATCGTCAAGATCAAGCATACAAAGATAGCGTATTAACTGCTGGTGTTAAACGTGTTGCAGTGGAAGCTGCTCACCCAGACTTCTGGCGTAAATATGTAGGTTTAGAAGGTGCTGTAGTTGGTATCGCTACATTCGGCGAATCAGCACCTGGTGGTGTATTGCTGAAGCACTTCGGCTTCACAGTTGAAAACGTAGTTGCAACTGTTAAATCGGTGCTTTAATACACTACTTACTGACCAAGCCCATTCGTAATATCAGTTTGGTCAGTTAGTTTTTAAAAGGCACCTCAAGCTTGGGGTGCCTTAATTTTTTTATAGGGCTGGTGTTTTGTAGTAAATGCCTAGCTTTAAGTAGTAGATGAATTTAAGCTGTGTATGCTTTAAACTGGCTTACAGTTAATTGAAAATATTTAGGAATTATCATGGCAATTCGAGTGGCAATTAATGGTTATGGTCGTATTGGACGCATGGTATTGCGTGCTTTATATGAGTCTGGTCGCAAGGATATTGAAATTATCGCGATCAACAGTTCAGGTGGTGATGCGGAGGCGAATGCCCATCTGACACGTTATGACAGTGCACATGGCAGATTCCCATTTGATGTAGGCGTCGATGGCGACTCCATGATTATCAATAGCCATAAAATCAGAACATTTTCAACACGTAACCCAGCTGAGCTGCCATGGCGTGATTTAGGTATTGATGTGGTGCTGGAGTGTACCGGCGCCTTCAATAGCAAAGCTAAAGCGCAAGCACATATTGATGCGGGTGCGAAAAAAGTATTGTTATCCGCTCCTGGCGAAAAAGATATCGACGCAACCGTTGTGTATGGCGTGAATCATAATGTGATCAAAGCTGAGCACACCGTAATCTCGAATGCTTCTTGTACCACTAACGGTCTGGCACCGATGGTGCAACCATTGCATGAGAAAATCGGTATCGTGAATGGTTTGATGAATACCATCCACTCTTTCACGAATGACCAAGTGCTGACCGACGCGCACCACAAAGATATGCGTCGTGCACGCTCTGCAACTACCTCATTGATTCCTACCAAAACAGGCGCGGCCGCAGCTGTAGGTTTAGTGTTGCCAGAATTGAACGGTAAATTGGATGGTTTTGCGATTCGCGTACCAACCATCAACGTGTCGCTGGTAGATTTAACATTTACCCCATCACGTCCAACTACCAAAGAGGAAGTAAACCACATCATGCACGAAGCGGCTAATAGCGGCGCGCTGAAAGGCATCTTGTCTTATAACGAGGCACCGTTGGTTTCTGTGGATTACAACCACACTGATTTCTCATCTAACTTTGATGCAACCTTAACCAAAGTGACCAAAGATGGCATGCTGGTTAAAGTATGCGCATGGTACGACAACGAGTGGGGCTTTAGCTGCCGTATGTTAGATAACGTTGCTGCGATGATGGCGGCTAAATAAGGTCAAAATTATTACTTGGGCGCATTACGGCGTTGCGCAGTACTAATCTGTACTGTCTCGGCTTTTGCGTTCCGTGCGCCTTGTACTGCACCCAAGTGCTTAATTTTAATCATGATGTTTAGGTACGAAAGTAGACAAAAATGAACGTTATTAAAATGACAGATCTGGATTTAAACGGCAAACGCGTACTTATCCGTGCCGATCTGAATGTACCAGTTGCTGACGGTAAAGTGACTTCTGATGCGCGTATTACTGCTTCCATGGCCACCATAGAGTTTGCGATGAAGGCAGGTGCCAAAGTGATGGTGACGTCACATTTGGGTCGCCCAGAAGAGGGCGTATATTCAGCAGAGAACTCATTACAGCCAGTGGTGGATGTGATCTCAGCCAAATTGGCAAAGCCTGTGCGCCTGATCAAAGATTGGGTAGATGGCGGTTTTGATGTGGCTGCCGGTGAGTTAGTGGTGCTGGAAAACTGTCGCTTTAACAAAGGTGAGAAGAAAAGCAGTGATGAATTGTCACAAAAATATGCCAAGCTATGCGATATTTTTGTGATGGATGCTTTTGGTACGGCACACCGTGCTGAAGCCAGTACCCATGGCGTTGCAAAATTTGCACCTGTGGCAGCAGCAGGCATATTATTAGTGAATGAACTAGAAGCCTTGACTAAGGCATTGTTGAGCCCAGCACGTCCTATGGTAGCGATTGTGGGCGGTAGCAAGGTTTCAACCAAGCTAACCGTGCTAGAGAGCTTATCTGAGAAAGTAGATCAGCTGGTGGTGGGTGGTGGCATTGCCAATACCTTCTTAAAAGCCTCTGGCTTGGAAGTTGGTAAATCATTGTGCGAAGATGATTTGGCGCCAGTAGCACGCACCTTAATGGACAAAATGTCCCAAAGAGGCGCAGCGGTGCCAGTGGCGGTCGACGTAGTCTGTGCCAAAAAATTTGATGCAAACGAGCCAGCCATCAAGAAAGACGTGGCTGACGTGGCAGCAGATGATATGATTTTCGATATTGGCGCGAAATCTGCTAATGAATTAGCAGAGATCATTAAAAACGCAGGTACTGTGGTGTGGAATGGCCCAGTCGGTGTGTTTGAGTTTGACCAGTTTGGCGAAGGTACTAAAACCATTGCGGATGCGATTGCAAACACAAAAGCATTTACATTGGCGGGTGGCGGCGACACGATTGCTGCGATTCAGAAATATGGTATTGAAAGCAAAGTGGATTACATTTCAACCGCGGGTGGTGCATTCTTGGAGTTTTTAGAAGGCAAGAAATTGCCTGCAGTTGAGATTTTGGAGTTACGTGCTAAAAGTTAACTAGCCCTAACCTTTAGTGCTATACAGCTAAGACTTTAAAAATGGGGCTATATGCCCCATTTTTATTTTGCGATTGTTATTTTTCGAGAAAATAAGGTAACAGTTTGACACTACGTAAAACAAAAATTGTCGCGACACTAGGCCCTTCATCTACCAGTGATGAGATGTTGGCACGCATGATCACGGCCGGGGTCAATGTTGTACGCCTAAACTTTTCCCACGGTAGTCCCGAGGAGCATATTAAGCGTGCTGAAATCGTCCGCAATATTGCCGTAAAGTTGGGGCGGCCAGTTGGCGTACTATGCGATCTGCAAGGGCCTAAGATTAGGATAGGCAGATTTGAGTTAGGTAAAATTACCCTCAAGACCGGCGACCTCTTTATCCTGGATGCAGATTGCGAGCTGGGCGACCAATATCACGTCGGCTTGGATTACAAAGCGCTGCCGCAAGAAGTGGTAGAAAATGCCATCTTGCTGCTGGATGATGGCCGTATCACGATGCAAATCAATCGCGTGAAAGGTAACCAGATTCATTGCGTGGTACTGAGTGGCGGAGTGTTGTCCAACAATAAAGGCATTAACCTGCAAGGCGGTGGTTTATCGGCAGATGCTTTGACCAAAAAAGACCGGGAAGACATTAAAACCGCAGTGGCGCTCGATGCCGATTACATCGCAATTTCATTTCCTAAATCTGCGCTGGATGTAGAGCTGGCAAGAACGTTGGTACGCAAGGCTGGCGGTACCGCCAGCATTATTGCAAAAATTGAGCGTGCAGAAGCAATTGAGGATTTAGAGGCCATTATTGATGCGTCTGATGCCATTATGGTGGCGCGCGGCGATTTGGGTGTAGAGGTAGGTGATGCGGCTGTGCCGGGTCTGCAAAAGCGCATGATCCGTATGGCACGCGCTCAAAATAAACTGGTGATTACCGCGACGCAGATGATGGAATCCATGATTACCAGCCCTATCCCAACCCGAGCAGAAGTGTCTGATGTGGCGAATGCGGTGCTGGATGGCACCGATGCGGTGATGTTGTCGGCAGAAACAGCCTCAGGCCAGTATCCGTTAGAAACAGTGCAGGCAGTACACCGCGTGGCACTTGAGGCAGAGAAGGAATACTTTAGTCACCATCATGCGGAGAAGCTGGATCAGGTTTTTGTTAAAACCGACGAGGCCTTGGCAGCGGCTGCGATTTACACTGCACATCATCTGAAGGTGAAGGCGATTGCTGCGCTGACGCAGTCTGGCAATGCGGCGCAATGGTTATCCCGCGCGGATGCAGAGGTGCCGATTTATGCCTTGTCACCAGATAAATATGCGCGTAGAAAGCTTACCTTGCATCGTGGTGTATATCCTTATCCGATTGAGCAGGCCAGCAAAAACCGTGATGAAATTCTGATGGAGATGGAGCAGGTGTTGCTCCGTCAGCGCGTGGTTAGCGTTGGCGACCTTGTACTGCTTACCTTTGGCGAGCCGATAGGGCACCCCGGTGGTACCAATACCCTCAAAATCATTAAGATAGGCGAGCATCGCAAAGAGTAGGCTGGCCATATAGTCGCAATGTCGGCTTGCACTATTAGTGTTGGCTGATATTGCAGGACGAATGCTGTACTATGTCTTGTACTGGGTTTTTGTGCTGGACCTACATTTTAAATTTATCAGAATTAAACACTGCGTTTATAATGAGCGCTTAGGTTAATTTACCCATTAATATAGTCATCATTGCTCATGAATAATCCATTATTAGAAACCAGCATCCACAGTTTAAAACGTATCCATCAAGGTAAGGTGCGCGATATTTATGATATCGACGCCAACACGATGTTGCTGGTGAGTACCGATAGGTTATCTGCATTTGATGTGATTTTGCCTACGGGTATCGCCAATAAAGGCGCCATGCTGACACAGATGGCTAATTTCTGGTTTGAACAGTTAAAAGATGTAGTGCCTAACCATTTGACCGGTATTGAGCCAACCAGCGTGGTGACCGATGCAGCTGAAAAAGCACAGCTGGCTAATCGCTCCGTGGTGGTTAAAAAGCTTAAGGCATTGCCGATAGAGGCGATTGTGCGTGGCTACTTAGTTGGTAGTGGCTGGAAGGAATACAAAGCCAAGGGCACAGTATGTGATATTCCGCTGCCGGCTGGCTTGCAAGAAGCTTCTAAATTACCAGCGCCATTATTTACACCATCCAGCAAAGCTGCGGTGGGCGAGCATGATGAGAATATCAGCTTGGCACAATGTGCAGCGTTGATAGGTGAGGACATGGCGGCACAAGTGGCTAAGGCGGCAATCGCCTTGTACACACAGGCTGCTGAATATGCGCTGACACGCGGTATTATCATTGCCGATACCAAATTTGAATTTGGTTTAGACGAAAGCGGTGTGCTCCATGTGATGGATGAAGTGTTGACCCCAGATTCTTCACGTTTTTGGCCAGCAGAGAGCTATGTGGTAGGTAAAAACCCACCAAGTTACGATAAACAATATGTGCGCGACTGGTTAGAAGCCAGTGGCTGGGATAAAACACCGCCCGCACCAGCATTGCCAACCGACGTTGCCAGCAAGACCAGCGAAAAATACATGGAAGCATTCGAGCGTTTGACCGGGCAGCCGTTAAGCATTAAATAAGCGAGTGCTAACCATAAAAACGAGCCTAGCCAACTTTAATTACTTTTTAACGTGTTAAAAAAACTTAAATCACTGGCTAAGCAACTCAAGCAGGAACTAGCTGTTTATCGCTTGGTATTAAAACACCCACAAACACCATGGTTGGCTAAGTGCCTGCTGTGGCTGGCTGTGGGTTATTTATTACTACCGTTTGATTTAATTCCAGACTTTATTCCTATTCTGGGTCAGCTTGATGATCTAGTGATTATTCCAGCTTTACTCTATTTTGCTTTGTTGTTAATTCCCCCCAGTGTGCTGCAAAACTGCCGAGAGCAAGTACAGCAGGCAGCGCCTACCCCAGAGAATTAAGTAGCAATACACTTTGTTACGACTTTTTTCTGTGCGTTTATTGCGGGCTTGCTATAATTGCGCCTACAAAATTCATTAGTAGTATTTACATTTAGGAATAGACCATGTCATTAAACCAAGTGCCAACCGGTAAAGATGTCCCTAACGATTTCAATGTGATTATTGAGATCCCAATGCAGGGTGACCCAGTAAAATATGAAGTAGATAAAGAAAGCGGCGCAATCTTTGTTGACCGCTTCATGGGTACAGCGATGCAATACCCAACCAACTATGGTTACGTACCACACACCTTGTCTGACGATGGCGACCCGGTTGACGTATTGGTGATGACACCAGTGCCGTTGATTCCTGGCGTGGTAGTGCGTTGCCGCCCACTAGGCGTGCTGTTGATGGAAGATGAAGCTGGCCTGGATGCAAAAGTGTTGGCAGTACCAGTAGATAAAGTTTGTGGTTTATATGGTCACTTGAAAGCACATACTGATGTTTCAGAATGGCGCTTGAACATGATTGCCCACTTCTTTGAGCATTACAAAGATTTAGACAAAGGCAAATGGGTTAAGATTAACGGCTGGGGCGATATCGAAGCAGCTAAAAAAGAGATCTTACAAAGTGTAGAGAATTACAATAATGCACAAGTTAAACCAGCGTTCTAATTAGCGTAGGTTTTAGTAAAAGAAAAAGGCAGCTTAGGCTGCCTTTTTGCATTTGGGGTTTAAATTTCTATGGCAGATTTACTAAGCAGCAACCCTAATGCTAAGAGCCACTTTATAAGAGCCATTCTAAATGGTAACCCTGGCTAGCCGTATCCAGGTGGTCATAGTATTAAGCTGCTACCACACCAAATAACTTGCCCACGCTGGCGGTAGCGACCATTGCTACTACGCCCCAAAATGCCACGCGTGCCACGCCTACCGTTATATTGGCGCCACCAGCCTGAGCTGCAAGCCCGCCCAATGCCGCTAGGAAGGCGAGAGAGGAAATGCCTACATAAAGTGCAATATCGGTTGCTGGTGCAAAGTAAGTGACCAATAGCGGTAACACCGCACCAACGGCAAAGGTTGCGGCAGAGGCAAGCGCCGCCTGTAGCGGGCGGGCGTTCATGGTGTCGGTAATGCCTAGCTCGTCTCTGGCATGTGCGCCTAGGGCATCATGGTGGGTGAGTTGTACGGCAACCTCATGTGCCAACTCCGGAGTTAAGCCTCGGCCGATATAAATGGCGGTGAGCTCCTTTAGTTCGTTTTCATGGTCACTTGCTAACTCTAAGCGCTCACGTGCCAGATCTGCCGATTCGGTATCAGCTTGTGAGCTGACGGAAACGTATTCACCTGCCGCCATCGACATGGAGCCAGAAACCAAGCAAGCGACCCCTGTGATTAGGATGCTGCTGTTAGCAACGCCAGCTGAGGCAACGCCTATGATTAAACTAGCGGTGGAGATAATGCCATCATTCGCGCCTAGCACTGCAGCGCGTAGCCAGCCAATACGGTGTGAGCGGTGAAATTCAGAGTGTCGCATGGGGTTCACTTAAAGTTAAATGTAATGTGATTGTATAACGTAAGTCTGCTGATTATTAAATAACAGCTGTTATCTCCATGTTGGTAATCATGTAGGGTGTCGAAACCCAGTGTGGAGCCAATAAAAAAGGCGGCCTAAGCCGCCTTGTGCGAGTTGCCGTTTATAGTAACGGTACTATCAGTAACGCCACGATATTGATGATTTTAATCAATGGATTCACGGCTGGGCCTGCAGTATCTTTATATGGGTCGCCCACGGTGTCGCCTGTCACCGCAGCTTTGTGCGCCTCAGAGCCTTTGCCGCCATGGTTGCCATCTTCAATGTATTTTTTGGCGTTATCCCAGGCGCCACCGCCGGTACACATGGAGATAGCCACAAATAAACCGGTCACGATGGTGCCCATCAGTAAGCCACCCAAGGCAACAGGGCCCAATGTCAGGCCAACCACAACAGGTACCGCAACTGGCAATAGTGAAGGCACCATCATTTCTTTGATAGCAGCCGTGGTCAGCATATCAACTGCTCTGCCATATTCCGGTTTGGCGGAGCCTTCCATAATGCCTTTGATTTCACGGAATTGGCGGCGTACTTCCTCTACCACGGAGCCAGCGGCACGGCCGACCGCCTCCATCGCCATCGCGGCAAACAGGAACGGAATCAAACCCCCAATAAATAAGCCAATAATCACCATCGGGTCACTTAGGTCAAATTTAACTGCAATGCCTGCGCCTTCTAGCTTGTGCGTGTAGTCGGCAAACAGCACTAACGCCGCTAAGCCAGCAGAGCCAATGGCATAGCCTTTGGTTACGGCTTTGGTTGTGTTTCCTACTGCGTCCAATGGGTCAGTCACATCACGCACGCTGCTCGGTAACTCTGCCATTTCTGCAATGCCGCCAGCGTTATCGGTAATGGGGCCGTAGGCATCCAGCGCCACTACTATGCCTGCCATGCTGAGCATAGCGGTGGCCGCGATGGCAACACCGTATAAGCCGGCTAAATGGTAGGAGGTGAAAATAGCTAGACACACGGAAATCACCGGTAAAGCGGTAGATTTCATAGAGATGCCAATCCCGGCAATGATGTTGGTGGCGTGGCCGGTGGTCGAAGCTTGCGCTACGTGCCTAACCGGTGCGTAATCGGTGCCGGTGTAGTATTCGGTAATCCATACCAAAGCGGCGGTTAATGCTAAACCAACAGCGCAAGCGCCAAATAATTGGTGGGTAGAAATGGTGAGATCGCCAGCAGTCACGCCCTCTGGGAACATTTTGGTGGTGACAAAGTAAAAGGCGATGAGCGATAGCACACCAGCAACTGCCAGACCTTTGTATAGCGCTGGCATCACGTTTTTCATGCCAGGTGAAGCCTTAACAAAGAAGCAGCCAATGATTGATGCTACGATGGAAACTGCGCCTAGCATTAGCGGGTAAATGACGCCATGCGCGCCAGCATTGGTAAGTAGCAGGCTGCCTAACACCATGGTGGCAATCAGGGTGACTGCATAGGTTTCAAACAAATCGGCTGCCATGCCTGCACAGTCGCCTACGTTGTCGCCTACGTTATCGGCAATTACCGCCGGATTGCGTGGATCATCTTCCGGGATGCCGGCTTCTACTTTACCTACCAAGTCAGCACCAACGTCAGCACCTTTAGTGAAAATGCCACCGCCTAACCGTGCAAAAATTGAGATCAACGATGAGCCGAAGGCCAAACCTATGAGCGGGTTTAAATTGGTGGCGGACTCTCCGCCTAGGTATGCATAAAAACCAGTTACGCCCAATAACCCCAGGCCAACCACCAGCATGCCGGTAATGGCGCCGCCATTAAAAGCCACATTTAGCGCTGGCGCAATGCCGTTAGTAGCGGCTTGTGCAGTGCGTACGTTAGCTTTAACGGAAACGTTCATGCCAATAAAGCCACAAGCGCCAGATAGCACGGCGCCTAATACAAAGCCTATGGCGGTGGCTGTGTTGAGAAATATCCCAATTAAAACGGCAAGGACGATGCCAACGATGGTGATGGTTTTATATTGACGGGCAAGGTATGCGGCTGCCCCTTGTTGAATGGCGCTGGCAATTTCTTGCATGCGCGCATTGCCAGCTGGTAAACCTGTAATCCACTTACTCATTACTGCGCCGTAGAGTACCGCTAGTATCGCGGCGCCTATGGCAATCATTAGTTCGACTGACATGACTTCTCCCTATCTAAATTTTTATTAAAACTGCAAAATAAAACTCGTGTGAAAACGAAACTAGGAACTAAATAAAATCAGGTACTAAACATCTGTTGCAGATAAAGCTTAAGTTGAGGTTTAATGCTCCTTGAAATTTGTAAATAAATTGTAACCTGACTTCATTATGGCACTATTAGCCTAGGCGAACAATAGTAGCCTAAGCGAACACTATTAGCCTAGGCGAACATAGCGCTAGGTGCTGCCGCTAATGATATGGTGTGAAGTTATTTGTTGGCGTTTTTGAGTAGTCTGCTGAGTGAGTCGCCCAGCGTGGTGCCAGAAAGCTGTGACTCTAGTTTTTGTAGCTGATTTACTGCTTCTGAGCTCAATGATTTTGTGGATTTTGGTGTGACTTGCGGCTTAGATTTTGCTTGCACTTTTATACGAATTGCAGTAACTTCGTACCCTTGGTTTTTCAGTTGAATCAATAAGCTAGGAATTAAAAGCTTAATTTTTGCAGCTACCGCGTTGTTGTCTGCATACACGGTAAATTGCTGGTTTTTGATGCTGCTGATATGGCTATACTTAGCCAAACCGTCAGGTGCAATTTCCGCCCAAATTTTTTGCGATGCCTGTGCTTCTAAGGTGCGCTGATTGAGCTCGTTTAACTCGGGCTGCTTAAGTAATGTATTAAGTCTTTGCATAGTGCTTAATGGCGCTGTATTAATGGTGCGGTTATCGGTTACTGGCAAGGATTAGGGGTAGTATGAATATCATTTTAGTCTCAAATAATATGGCGAAAGCCAAAACACTTTCTATACTGCAAATTGGTATGATCGTGTTTGCGCTGGTCATGCTGCCAGTCCTGTTCATGCTTATGTTCATTGTGCCACAGGAGCCTTCTGCACAGAAGGGTGTAAAGTCACTGATTCCGCATCATTTGCGTTTTTCTTTCAATAACCCACAAAAACATCTGGATGCGTACGCTGTGCAGTTGGGAGAATTGCAGGCGCGTATGATGCGCTTGGATGCGCAAAGTGAGCGTTTGGCTAAGCTGGCTGGCGATAAAAAGGCAGTGCAAAGTAGCAAAACGGAACCTAACCTTGCTCCTAAGCCAAACTACTCACCAACCTCCAGCCTAGAGCCAGCGCTTGCTAACCCGCTAACTAACGCCGCACTAGGTGCTAACCAAGGTGGGCCGCTAGTGCAAAGTGCGCCGTTATCTGAGGCGGAGCTGCAAAGTAAAATTGCCGAGTTAATAGCAAAGATTGAGCTTAAAACCGAATACTTAAGTGATATGGAAGCAAAACTGCTGCAGCAAAGCGTGTTAAAAAACACCTTGCCCAATAGCAGCCCAGTGAATGCCGCATTTAATTCGTCCAGTTTTGGCTGGCGTTTAGATCCATTTAACGGCAGCAAAGCTTTTCATGAGGGTTTAGACTTTACCGCAGCAAGCGGCACTCCGATTTATGCGGCTGCGAGTGGCATAGTGTCTACGGCTGAGCAGACCCCTGACTATGGTAAAATCGTCAAGATTGATCACGGTTCTGGTTTAGAGACGCGCTACGCGCATGCTTCTAAACTGTTGGTGACTGTAGGTCAGCGAGTGACCAAAGGACAAATTATTGCTGAGGTGGGAAGCACTGGCCGTTCAACCGGTCCGCATCTGCATTATGAGATCAGGCTGAATGGTAACCCCTTGGATCCAAGAAAATATCTTAGTGCATCGCGCTAGCTCTTGAAATAATCAAAATAAACCCCATTTAATTCCTAATGATTTATTACCTGTCAGCCATTTCGAGTTTACAATCTCACACTTAATTTCAACCTTTACTCAATTTAAAGTTGTTTATCCTCTAGCGGAAAGTATTTCATTTCATGATATCTACGTTGTTCAAAAAATTATTCGGTAGCCGTAACGATAGGCTGGTTAAGCAATATGCACAGAAAGTAGAGCAAATTAATGCATTAGAGCCTGCAATGCAGGCCTTGAGTGATGATGCCCTGCGCGCTAAAACAGAAGAGTTTAAGCAACGTTTTGCCAATGGTGAGTCTTTGGAGAAGTTGCTGCCAGAAGCGTTTGCGGTAGTGCGTGAAGGTGGTCGTCGTGTGCTGGGTATGCGTCACTTTGATGTGCAGCTGATCGGCGGTATGGTGCTGAACGCAGGCAAAATTTCTGAAATGCGTACCGGTGAAGGTAAAACTTTGGTGGCAACATTGCCTACCTACCTGAATGCGATTACTGGTAAAGGCGTACACGTGATTACCGTGAACGATTACCTAGCTAAGCGCGATGCGGAGTGGATGGGTAAACTGTATAACTTTTTAGGTTTATCGATAGGTATTAACTTATCGCAAATGCCGAACGAAGCGAAGCGCGCGGCTTATGCGGCAGATATTACTTACGGTACCAATAACGAATTTGGTTTTGACTACCTGCGTGACAACATGGTTTACAGCCGTGAAGAGCGCGTGCAGCGTGGCTTGAGCTATGCGTTAATCGATGAAGTGGACTCGATTCTAATTGACGAGGCACGTACCCCGCTGATTATTTCAGGCCAAGCCGACGATAGCGTTGCGCTATATACGCAAATCAACGCAGTAGCCGCTAAGCTGGTTCCACAAAAAGAGGAAGAAGGCGAAGGCGACTTCTGGGTGGATGAAAAAGCACAAAATGTGGTGATGTCGGAACAAGGCCATGAGCATGCTGAGGCGATATTGGCTGAGGCTGGTTTGCTGGCTGAAGGCTCAAGCTTGTACGAGGCATCAAATATTACTTTAGTGCACCACTTATACGCTTCATTGCGTGCACGTAACCTTTACCATCGCGATCAGCACTACGTAGTGCGTGATGGCGAAATCGTGATTGTGGATGAGTTTACTGGCCGTATGATGGCTGGCCGCCGCTGGTCTGATGGTTTGCATCAGGCAGTTGAGGCGAAAGAAGGCGTGGAGATTCAAAAAGAAAACCAAACGCTGGCATCTATCACTTTCCAAAACTACTTCCGTATGTACAGCAAGCTATCTGGCATGACAGGTACTGCTGATACTGAAGCTTATGAATTTAACCAGATTTATGGTTTAGAAACCGTGGTCATCCCTACGCACCGTGCAATGCAGCGTAAAGATGCCATGGATAAAGTCTACAGAACCTCTCGTGAAAAATACGAAGCGGTGATTTTAGATATCAAAGATTGCCAAAGCCGCGGCCAGCCAGTATTGGTAGGTACCACTTCGATTGAGAACTCCGAGTTGATTTCGAAATTGCTGACGGAAGCTAAGCTTGAGCATCAGGTATTGAACGCAAAACAGCACGAGCGTGAAGCGCATATCATTGTGCAGGCGGGGCGTCCTGGCGTGATTACTATTGCTACCAACATGGCAGGTCGTGGTACTGACATTGTACTGGGCGGTAACCCTGAGCCGGAAATTGCTGCCGTGCATGAAGATGCTTCATTGACCGATGCGCAAAAAGAAAGCCGTATTGCCGAGATTAAAGCGGCCTGGCAGCAAGTGCACGCTGCGGTATTGGCCGCTGGTGGCTTGCATATTGTGGGCACCGAACGCCATGAGTCACGCCGCGTCGATAATCAGTTGCGTGGACGTTCAGGCCGTCAAGGTGACGTAGGTTCTAGCCGTTTCTATCTATCTTTAGAAGACCAGTTGTTAAGAATTTTCGCTTCTGATCGCGTGTCTGCGATTATGGGCAAATTGAATATGCCGGATGGTGAGGCGATTGAGCACCCTTGGGTTACACGTGCGATTGAAAACGCACAGCGTAAGGTGGAAGGTCGTAACTTCGATATCCGTAAACAGCTACTAGAGTTTGACGATGTGTCAAATGACCAGCGTAAAGTGATTTACGAGCAACGTAATGAATTGCTGGAAGCCGCCGATGTGGGTGAAACAGTAAAAGCCATGCGTGAAGACGTGATTATGAACATGGTGGCTACTCATATTCCGCCTGATAGCGTGGAAGAGTTGTGGGATGTGCCAGCGTTGGAACGTGAACTGAAGGCAGACCTTGGCTTGGAAATCGCGTTGCAAAAGATGCTGGAAGAGAACCCAGACCTGCATGAAGAAACATTACGTGAGCGTATCTTGGCTGCGGCTAATGCGGTTTATCAGGCAAAAGAAGATTTGGCGAGCCCAGATATCTTGCGTCAGTTTGAGCGCTCAGTGATGCTGCAAAGCCTGGATAACCACTGGCGTGAACATTTGGCTGCACTAGACCATCTGCGTCAAGGCATCCACTTACGCTCTTATGCACAGAAAAACCCGAAACAGGAATATAAACGTGAGGCATTTGAGCTGTTCGCCGGCCTATTAGATACCATTAAAACTGAAGTGACTAAAGTTACTATGTTGGTACAGGTGAAAACTGAGGCCGACGTGGAAGCGGTTGAGCGTCCAGTAGAAGTGGAAAACGTGCAATACCAGCATGCTGATTACGCAGAAGCACTGGCGAGCGATGCTACTGATGCGGCTGAAGCAAACGTGGCTGCAACACAGCCTATGGTGCGAGACGGCGTGAAAGTTGGCCGTAATGACCTATGCCCATGTGGCTCTGGCAAGAAATACAAACAGTGCCACGGTGTTCTTAGCTAAAGTATGCTTAGCTAAGGTGTACCTAGCCTAGGTGTACCTAGTTAAGGTGTGCTTGATTTATAAATAGCGTTACGTGTATTAAGTGTAAAGAGTAGGATTAGTAATGTCAGACAATACAGTAGAAGTGCAATCCCCTTGTATCGGGGTTTGCAGCATTGATGAAACAACAGGCTTTTGTAATGGTTGCTACCGTACCATAGCCGAAATCAGGGGCTGGTGGGATATGCAGCCAACAGAGCAGCAAGATCTGCTATCTGTGTTGGAAACGCGTCAGAGCGAGACTGTTAACTTTGATTAAGTAATACAGCGGCTTGGTTATCGGTTTGTGCTGGCACTTAACCTTTAATCAGCCTTTAATGTTACTCAGGTCCTTTAAGGTTACTCAGGTATAGTACCAAGGATAATGCCTTGGTTGTGTAAGTCTAGTAATACCCCTAAGCCAAATTGCATAATGATTTGTGGTTGGGGGTGTTTCAATTCATCTGCAAGCATTGTTAGTGCTTGTTCGGCAGTAAATTCCCCAGATTTTAATAGCGTAATCAGTTTAAACGTCATCGGGTTAAGCTCGATAAATTTAATCTGGTCGCTTATATCACGATGCACCAGCAGGTAGGTGGGCTCTATGCTCTTAGGTTTATGCCTGGGGGAAATTCTATGCACGGCATAGTCGTAACTAAGTAACTGCATTGCCTGCGTAAATACCAGTGGCTGGCACGCCAAGTCACCGTGCACGTTTGCAACTTGGTTATCGAATGACGGCAAAGAGCTTAGATATAGCTCTATCCATTCATAGTGGCAGAGCGCCAGTAGATAGGGAGGTAGCGTAAGCTTGGTATGCTGTGATTGGCTCTGCTGTAAAAACGCCAAGAACTCTTGCGGAATCTTACGAAACAGCGGTGTATCTGCTGAGTGGTCTTTTAAGTAAGCTTGTACCAATTTAAGCCAAGCCGCTTTGCCTATGGTTTTACGCGCGACTGGGAAACATGCGGATACCGACTCAAGCAGATTGTTAAATACAATTTCGTCATAAACCGCCATGCGCTCAGGCGCAACGCCGGCTGGTACTGGCTGGCTGCGTGTATCACGTATGCGCGCCGTAAATGCTAGTTGGTATTGTTGAAAGCTGAGCAGGGTGTTCGTCATGGCGGGTGGGCTCCACTCAAATCATCAGCGGCATCAGTGTTTTTGCGCTGGCTTTGGTACTGCGCGGAATGGCCTGGCGTTGTAAGTCGGCGATTTTATTAACTTCGCGCATCAGGGTTCTTAATGTAGGGATGTTGCTGTCCCGCTCTAATAGGGTCGGGAATACACCAAATAGGTCGTAGGCATCTTTCAGTAACGCCCAAACTGGCTCGATCACATTCTCGCCATGGGTATCGATGAGTAAATCTGGTGATTGCTGGTAATGCCCTGCGATATGGCTATAAATAATGCGCTCTTGCGGTATGCCGCGCAGAAATGCCAGCGGGTCAAAGTTAAAATTGATGCTGTTAACGTAGATGTTATTAATATCCAGGTGTAACAGGCAGTCGGCCTCGCTGAGTACCGCATTAAGAAAAGCCAGCTCGCTCATTTCCGAGATGGGCGCTGCCGCATAATACGAGGCGTTTTCTATGCCTATGCGTCGACCTAGTAAGTCTTGAGTTTGGCGGATGCGCTGTGCGACATAGTGCACCGCTTCTTCGGTAAAGGGGATGGGGAGTAGGTCGTATAAATAACCCTGTTTGCCTTGATAGGCGTCTGTGCAGTAGCTTAAATGCTCTGTATAGGTATCAATCTCGTAGCGGTTTAAGAACTGCTTAACCTGCTGCAGAAAGTCAGTATTAAGTGGGCTGACACCGCCTAGCGATAAGCACAGGCCGTGGCATACGATGGGATAACGCGCTGCAAACCAATCCAGCTGTTTTGTTGCTTTGCTACCGGCGTCTATCCAGTTTTCTGGTGCGATCTCAACAAATTGAATGTTAGAGATGAGCGGCTGGTTATCGTGGGACTGAATCTGGGGAATCAGCTCTCGCTTCAACCCCAGACCTGCACCATGAATTGGACTGCGATTTATCATGGATTCACCTCAGGCTCATTTTAGGTACATCATGGCTGTTAGTGGATTTAACTCGCGCTATAGCAATTTGCTAGTGCTTATTTTTTCTCGCCGCCACATGAGCCTTCTTTGGCTTTTTCACCACCACATGCGCCTTCTTTAGCTTTCTCGGCGGTTTTCTCTGCGCCACCGGATTTACCGGCACCGCATTTTGCATCGTGCATTTTCATTTCTTTAGCTTTTTCAGCGGTACCACATTTGCCAGTGCCACATTTACCATCGGCGCCTTTGGCATCGTGCGCATCTGCTACTTGGTAGCCTGTTGCCAGGGTTTTTAGTGCAAATGGGTTTTCTGCCGCATTTACTGTGGTTGCTGCAACTGAAAGTGCTAATGCGCCGCCGATAGCAAGAGAAATGGTTTTTTGTGTTTTGTTCATTATCGTTTCCTTTAATTTAAAGAGTTGCTGCTTGTCACGAATCAAAGTTATTGAGATTGTTGGTCAGATTCTACCTGCTCCAAAATTCTCGCTTTTGCTGCTAATGGGAGCGTAATAGCGCTATCGTTTTCTATATTGGTTTTAATATTTTGCAATGCTACACGCAGTAGATTCAATTGTTTTTTGAAACGGCTGCATGCATCGCAAATCATCAGATGCAGTTTTAACTGCATAAGTTCAGACCAAGATAGCGGACGATCTAGAGATTGTGAGATGAGCTTGCTGGCTTGTTTACAGGTCATCATAGATATCACCTAGCCATTAACCCAGTTCAGCTCTAAACATTTTCTTAACATCATCCTAGCTCTATACAACATTACCCAAGCATTGGTCGGCGTAATATCGAGTTCCTTACAAATATTTTCATTCTCCATTTCATGCACGTCACGTAACATAAAAATGGCTTTTAGCTTCGTTGGCAGTTTTTGCATGCAGCCATCCAATATACTCAAGAACTGACTTTGTTCCAGCGCATGGTCAGGCATCTCAAACGATTGCGGCTTATCTAGCCAGTGCCCGGTTTTATCAAAAAAGTCGTCCATACTGTCTTCACCAGCATCTAGATCTATCAGGTCAGATATCGGCTGTTCACGCAGCAGCTTGCGTTGTATGTCCACGATTTTATGCTTGAGTATGCCGGTGAGCCAAGTGCGCACCGATGAATCACCTGCAAAGCTATCGTGCTTGATGGCGGCGAGCATGGTTTCTTGTACCGCATCTTCTGCCTGGTGCGTATCCTTCAAACGCGCCAAAGCAAAGCGATATAAGTAATCCCCATGCGCATGTAGCCAATCGTGCACGTTGCTATGCATATTAGGCTGCCACCCTTTGTTGCAATAGGCTCAGGTAATGTGTCGAGTCTAACGGCGTATTGTTGCGCTGTGACTGCCAAATGGTTTCGGCGAGGCAATCCAGGATGTCGTGCTGCGCTAGGTGCTGGTCGTTGTGCTTTTGTTTGAGCTGTTCGTAAATGCCTTTGATGCCGATGGGCTGGTTGATGGCTATTTGCTCAATCACCGATAAATGCAGGCTTAAGTGCAAAAACGGATTGGTTTCTCCCATTTCAGGAAAGTACTGTTGCTGCATATAGCGCTCAGGCGCTTCTAATATGGCGTGATACTCAGGGTGCATTTGCATCACCTCGACCGCAATTTTCTCTAAATCTGTGAGCGGAGCTTGCTGTTTAAATTTTGCCCAGGCGTCAAATAAAAATTGTCTGGCTTGGTCGCGGCTGGGGTTATATAAACTCATAAAATACCTACGTAAATTTACCTAGAGTGCTGAAAATAATGAAAGTACAGTAGAGTACGGCAGTAATTGGTTCTGCCCATTGATGCAGGCGATCTCACCGTTACCATAAAAGCCTAATAGTGGCATGTTGGGAAAGCGCTTGGTTACCACTTTTAAGTCCAGGTCTTCTCCATTGTATAGATATGGCCCACGCCCCAGGCATGAGAATAATAAGCCAAAATCCGGGTTACTGCCTAGCTTCGTAGCGAGTGCGTCTGTAGCAAGCGTCATATCTGCCTGCGCGCTGTCTGCGTCACGTAGTGCCCAGCTTAAATATTGCCCTACAGGTATTGCGTGTGCGAGTGTAACGCTGCCGTCCGCTTCATCACAGCTGATTACGGTAGTTTGCTGGTAGTTGCCTTGTTCGATGGCCTCTGCGCTATCTGCATATACCGCCATCATCAAGTGTAGTGGCAAGGGCTCTGCTGTTTGCCGATAGCTGTCCCACGCTTTTTGTAATGATTTCATGGCTTTATGTCTGCCTAGCTGCTGTAAATCAAACTGCTGGCAGGCTTGTACCGGCTTAGGTGAGCTGACCAGGCTTAAGCCATGAGCGGCCTTGGTTGCCATGTTCACGCCGGAGATAAACATCTCGATGTGGCCAGTAACATCTCCTTTTGCATTCTGCCATACGGAGAATGGGCCATGGCCGGTCACGTCGCCAGAGATGCCGCCGTAGCGAGTGTGGTGATCTAGCCAGATACTGTTAATGGCGCTGGGGGCAGCGATGGTGAGTAGTGGCTGCTGCGCATGGTTGTCGCGCGCTAGCTCCAGTTTAATATCGCCGCCAAACACCATGGCCGCAGCGGCCGGGGTGTCTAGCACCCAGTCTTCTTCAGTAAAAATGCCGGTTGCCGAGCAGCCTGTTACCTGCGTGCAGGCTGCTGCCTTGGCCGCAGCTTTGATGGCGGCTTGCGGGTTGCTGGCGAACTCCGATGTTAATAACAGTAGCACCGCATTGGCACTGCTTATACCAGCTTTGTGCATCGCATTGGTAACCGCTTGCGCAGCGAGTGCTGGCAGAGCTTGCCGACCTAATACGATGCTGGTGGCGACTTTCATCTGCTGCTGGATTTAACGCTAGGTGGCAGATAGTATTCTTTTGCCTGATATTCGCACAGGTCTTCTATGCAGCATTCTGCGCATTTAGGCTTGCGCGCGGTACACACATAGCGGCCATGCAAAATAAGCAAATGATGCGCATCCTGCATAAACTCTGCCGGGATGGTTTTAACGTATTTCTTTTCTACATCCAGCACGGTTTTACCGGTGGCGAGTTTGATACGATTACCTAGCCTGAATAAATGCGTATCTACAGCAATGGTGGGCTCACCAAATGCGGTATTTAACACCACATTGGCGGTTTTACGGCCAACGCCGGGCAAAGCCTCTAATGCGCTGCGCGAGTTTGGCACTTGCGATTGATGCTGCTGTATCAGTATTTGGCAGGTGGCCAATACGTTTTTGGCTTTAGAGCGGTACAGACCTATGGTTTTAATGTAGTGCTCTAGATTCTCCAGCCCTAATGCCAAAATGCTTTCAGGGGTGTTAGCAATCGGAAACAGTTTATCAGTGGCTAAGTTGACGCTTTTATCCGTGGCTTGTGCCGACAACATAACCGCAATCAGCAGCTCAAAAGTCGTGCTGTAATTTAACTCAGTGGCGGGGTTGGGGATGGCTAATTTTAAGCGTTTAAAAATCTCTAAGCGTTTTTCTGCATTCATAGGGCGTGTTTGATCGGTTAAGGACGTAGCGTCGGCTGCAGCGTAGATGTCGCTGTGTGGTCATCGGTCGCATTCGCTTTGTTTTTAATCTCAATCCAGTTACGTGCGGCAATCAGCATGCCTAAGCCCAAGAATGCACCGGGTGGTAACACTGCTAATAAAAAGCCGTGGTAATCCGGGATGACGGTGAGTACAAACTGTTTGGCCGCTGGTCCAAATACTAAATCCAGGCCGGAGAATAGAGTGCCTTTACCTACAAGTTCACGTATGCCGCCCAGTAAGCCTAGTACCAAGGTTAAGCCTAGGCCCATCATAAAGCCATCTAAGATGGAGGGTATGGGCGAGTTTTTCGCGGCAAATGATTCTACACGCGCAAGCACGATGCAGTTCACTACGATTAAGGGGATGAAAATACCTAACACCTTGTGCAGCGGGTGGGCAAATGCATTGATGGATAAATCAATCACCGTCACCAGGGCGGCAATTACCAGAATAAAGACAGGCACACGAATCTCGTTAGGGACATATTTGCGCACGGGGGAAATTGAGCCATTGGCTGCTGCCATTACAAACACCGTGGCTAGGCCTAGGCTTACCCCGTTCACCACGCTAGTGGTAACGGCCAGCGTTGGGCACAACCCCAATAGCTGCACTACGCCTGGGTTTTGCTTCCAGATCCCGTTCAGGGTGATTTCTTTATAGAGGCTCATGTTGCGTCCTTACAGGCGTTACGTCCTTACCACTTTCATTATCTGGCGGCATTTTATCTGCAGTCTTGCTTCCTAATAACAACGGCTTGTTCTCATTAAAAAACTGTAATGCCTTAGATACGGCTTTTACGATAGCGCGTGGTGTAATTGTAGCACCAGCCATGTATTCGAACTTGCCGCCATCTTTCACTACCGCCCAATCTTTGGCAGCAGTTTTAGCCAAAGATTCATCGTTAAATTGTGTGATCCAGGCATTGCGTTCAATCTCGATGTAATCGCCCAGCCCCGGCGTTTCTTTGTGTGCCAGCACGCGCACGCCGCTAATCGAGCCATCGGCACGGATAGCAAGCAGTAGCTTAATATCGCCAGCGTAGCCATCATGTGCAATCGCTTCCAGGATGACGCCTACTGTTGCATCGCCTAACTTGGCAATATTGGCTTTGCTGAGAACGCGGTTGCCGAGTAATGGATTAGGTGGGATGGTAAGTTCCGACTTCAGTAAGTCATTGTTGTAACTGTCATGTGGCAAGATCTGTGAAAACAGCGCCAAGCGCGCTTCAGCCTCACTGGCTTCAATCGGTGCGCGCGTGATGATAAAGATATATGCCAGGATAGCCGTGCCTACCAGTGCAAATGCGGTGAGCGTGCATGCGGTCTTAATGGCATGTTTAATAATGGATTCAGACATCTTATAGCCTACTCATATTATAGCTTACTCATGGTTAACGCTTATGGCCAAACACACGTGGCTGGGTATGTGCATCAATCAATGGCACGCACATGTTCATGATTAATACCGCAAAGGCAACACCATCTGGATAGCCGCCATAGACGCGGATTAAGTAGGTGAGTACGCCGGCGCCTGCGGCAAAATATAGTTTGCCGTTAGGCGTGCTGGGGCCGCTGACCGGGTCCGTAATAATAAAAAACGCGCATAACATGGTGGCGCCAGCCATTAGGTGCAGGCCAGGCCCGGCAAATTGTGCAGGATTTACGGTGTTGAATACAAACGAGATGAGCGCGAGTGCAGCAATAAATGCTGTGGGCAGATGCCATGAAATAATGCGCTGCTGCAATAAGTATAAGCCGCCAAGTAAATACGCAGCAGTGACTATCTCGCCACCTTTGGCACCAAAGTGACCAAAAATAGGCGCTTGTGTGATGGTGGTCACTTCTTGCTGTAGCATGCGCTGTGTTTTGAGGTAATCCAAGGGTGTGGCTGAGGTGATCGCGTCCAGTGGTACGCCTGCAGGTAAGGCATTGCCGAAAATCAGCCTGAACTGTTCAGCCAGCCCTAATGGCATTGTCGCCAATTCTAGCGGTGCCGGCCATTTGGTCATAATGACCGGGAACGAGATCAACAGTACGGCGTAGCCCACCATTGCCGGGTTAAACGGGTTGTAGCCTAGGCCGCCGTAGAGTTGCTTGGCAATTGCAATCGCAAATAATGTGCCTACCACGACCAGCCACCAAGGGGCCAGTGGTGGCAGAGCCAGCGCTAGCAGCCAAGCGGTGACTACGGCACTCAGATCGGCTAGGCTGGGTGCGATTGGGCGCTGCCTGATTTTTAAAATAGCGGCTTCAGTGATTAATGCAGTGATGGTGGCGAGTGTCAGCGAGAGCAAAATACCGGCGCCATACACCCAGGCGTAGGCTATGATGCCAGGTACCAGTGCCAGCAGGACCTTGAGCATAATCATGCTTACGCTTGGTGCATCAGTGATGTAGGGTGAGCGGTTCAATCGTCGTATCCTAATAGCAGTAGATTAGTTAACAAGTAGCTTGGTCATTAGTCAGGTGCTTTATCTTTAAGCATTTGCTGTGCCTTGGCGCGTATGGCTTCAATCTCATCAATTTCAGCTTTGACCTTGGCGCTGAGGTTGTCCGTATTTCTCGGGGCATCGCCTGCTTGCGCGGCGGCTAGTTTCTGCGCTTTGGCGCGTTCCATGGCTGCGGCAATCAATGCCTTTTTGTCTATTTTTGCCTGGGCATCTGCCGTGGTGCTGTCTGGTTTGGCTTCAGTGCTACTCGGCTCGGCTGCTGTTGGCTGCTCGCTGTCAGTTTTTGCCGCCTCATTGTTGGCTGCTGCTAGCTTCAGTGCTTTTGCCCGTTCTACCGCTGCTGCAATGGCGGCTTTTTTTGCTTCTACCGCGTCAGGGTTGCTCGCTGCTTTGTCTGCTTCTGCGGACTCTGGCTGGGCTAGATTGTTTTTCGCGGCGGCGGCTCGTTCTGCATGTTTCTGTGCTCGCTCCAATTTTTCGCGTTCGATGCGCGCTAGCCTGAAGTCATTACGTTCACGCGCTAAGTCGGCAGCTTCCTGGGCTTTGTCTAGTGCAATAATCTCGCTTTTTGCATAGCGGTAATATTGCACCAGCGGAATGTTGCTAGGGCACACGTAAGTGCAGCAACCGCATTCGATGCAATCAAATAAGTTGTAATCACGGGCTTTTTCAAAATTGTCCGATTTGGCAAACCAATACAACTCTTGTGGCTGCAAGTTGACCGGGCAAGCGTCTGCGCAGCGTGTGCAGCGTATGCATGGCTGCGCTGGCGGTGGTGGCGCAAATAAGGTTGGGCTGGCGGCAATAATGCAATTAGCCGCCTTAGTGACCGGCACATCTAGGCTGGGTAAATCAAAGCCCATCATCGGACCGCCCATGACATAGTGGGTAGTGTCTGCTTTGGCACCGCCTGCGGCAGCTATTAGTGACGGCATAGGGGTGCCTAACAGAACCTCAAAGTTTTGCGGTGCGGCCACATTGCCGGTAACGGTGACAATGCGGCTGACGCTAGGCTCACCAAAAGTGAAATAGCGATAAATCGCGAGTACTGTGGCTACGTTAAATACCTGAATGCCAACCTCGGTTGAGCGTTTGTGATGCGGTACTTCTACGCCCAGCAGTAAATGGATGAGCCGACGTGCGTCGCCGCTGGGGTAGAGCGTGGGTACAGTGGTGACCGTTGCATTAGCCAGGGTTTGGCTGGCAGCCCTCATGGCGTGGGCTGCCGCTGGTTTGTTGTCTTCAATGCCAATCACTACTTTAGCCGCGCCTAATAGATGCTGGGCAATGGCGATACCTTGGCTGATTTCATCTGCACGTTCGCGGATTAGCATGTCATCGCAGGTGATGTAAGGCTCACACTCGGCTGCGTTAATGATTAAGGTATGGATGGCGGATAATCCATCTTTACGCAGTTTGATGTGTGTGGGGAAGGTGGCGCCACCCAAGCCCACAATGCCAGAAGTGCGCAGGCTGGCAATCAGTTCGCTATGTGATGTGTGCTTCCAGTCTATCGGCGTTAATGGTTTCCATTGATCTTTACCGTCCGGCGTCAGTGTGATGCACATGTCCGGCAGGCCGGAAGGGTGCGGAATCACGGCTTCTGCAATCGCGGTAATGGTGCCAGAAGTCGGCGCGTGTATGGCAGCTGATACCGTGCCCTCAGCCTCGGCCAGCATCTCCCCTTTTAATACGTAATCGCCTACCTGCACTTTTAGCTTGGGGATATAGCCTATGTGCTGGCGTAGCGGTAGAGTCAGGGTTTCTGGGATTGGTAGCTGCGCAATCGGGCGGGTGGTGGACTCGTGTTTGTGCTCATCCGGATGTACACCACCATGAAACTTATGCACATCGCTAGCCGTATTGGCGGCGAGGTTTTTCATCAGCTTGCTGGCAAATTGTATGATGGTATTCATGAAGACACCTTGCCAGGGTTTGCAGGCAGCGCCTTGATGGGGAACACCGGATACTTCCACTTCCAGTTATCAGGGGTCTCAGCCAGCGGTTTCATGCTGATGCAGTCTACCGGGCATGGAGCCAAGCATAGTTCGCAGCCCGTACACTCCGAGGCAATAATCGTATGCATATGCTTAGATGCACCCAAGATGGCATCAACCGGACACGCCTGTATGCACAAGGTGCAGCCTATGCAAGTGGCCTCATCAATAAAGGCGACAGCTTTGGGTTTGGGTAAGCCGTGCTCTGCATTGAGCGGTTTATACTCTACGCCAAGTAAATCTGCCAGTGCATGTACGCCAGCGTCGCCACCGGGTGGACACTGGTTGATATCCGCCTCACCGTTGGCAATCGCAGTTGCGTAAGGCTTGCAGCCAGGGTAGCCGCATTGGCCGCATTGCGTTTGCGGCAAAATGGCATCAATGCGTGCCACCAGTGGGTCGCCTTCTACTTTAAACAGTAATGCCGCAATGCCTAGCAACGCGCCTAGCACGATGGCTAGTCCAAGCATGACGTAGATGGAGGTGAGTAACATATCGCTTTTTGATTGCTTTTAAATTAAATGGCTAATTATTTTATTAATAGTTGGTCATGTTGTGCCCCGTGGTTAGGTCACAGCCAACACATTTATACAGTTTTATTGTTGCTAGTTTATTGTTACTAGCGGCTAGTGTTTAAGCTTAGTGTTTTTTCTTAGTACTTATCCAGGCCCATAAAGCCCATAAATGCCAAGCTCATTAACGCAGCGGTAATCATGCCAATCGCTGAGCCTTTAAAGGCAGCAGGTACGTCTGCGCCTTCTAGTCGCTCGCGCATAGAGGCAAATAGTATCAATACTAGTGAAAAGCCAAGCGCACCGCCTAGCCCGAAGAAGAGTGACTCTAAAAAGCTATGGCTGGCTTGCGCATTAAGGAGGGGGATGCCGAGCACTGCGCAGTTGGTGGTGATGAGCGGTAAAAAAATGCCCAGACCTTGGTGCAGGGTAGGGAAGTTCTTTTCCATGATCATTTCGGTTAGTTGCACCACGCCGGCAATAATCACAATGAAAGAAAGTGTACGTAAATAAAACAAGCCATTCGGCTCTAGCAGGTAGTGGTTAATACCCCAGCTGGTCATGGAGCCTACGCTTAATACCAACGCTGTGGCGCCGGCCATGCCGATGGAGGCTTCTAATTTTTTAGAAACGCCCATGAACGGGCATAAGCCCAAGATCTTCACCAGCACGATGTTGTTTACAAACACGGTGCCAACCAAAATCATAATGTAATGATGAAAGTCGAAAGTCATATTTTGAATATGGGATTTCAGCAATAATTTCCTAGATTATACAGCGTTAATCCGTTCAGGCTGTAGTTAGTAAGTGTTTGATATATCAATGCCGCCATAAGTTTTAACTTTGGTTTGGCATGCCTGGGTCTGCCGTTGTGTGGGCGTAAGTAATTAGCCTGACACCGTGTGATTTAACCGCTGCGACGGACGCAAGTTGGCAGATTAGCGTTGCCTGCAGAAAAGATGCTGGCTAATGTTCTTATAAAATTACCGTCAAACCGAAATTGTGCGTAATAAATGCAGAAAATTATGAAACATTCAGGTTAAAATATAACATTATGAATCAGGTAGGTTTCCTATGTTGCAAGGCAGTTTAGTTGCTATTGTTTCGCCCATGTTTGAAGATGGGCGTTTAGATATCCCATCTTTAAAAGCATTGATTGATTTTCATATTGATCAAGGTTCTGATGGTATTGTGATTGTTGGCACTACGGGGGAGTCTCCTACTGTAGATTTTGATGAGCATTGCCTGCTTATTCAAACTGCCGTTGAGCAAGTGGCTGGTCGCGTGCCAGTGATTGCCGGTACCGGTGCTAACTCAACCAAAGAAGCCATCGTGCTGACGCAAAAAGCCAAAGAACTAGGCGCTGACGCCTGTCTTCTGGTTGCGCCTTATTACAATAAGCCAACGCAAGAAGGTTTGTACCAGCATTTTAAAGCTGTGGCCGATGCCGTGGCTATCCCGCAAATTCTCTATAACGTACCAGGCCGTACTGGCTGTGATCTCAGCAATGACACGGTGCTACGTTTAGCCACCCATGCCAATATCGTGGGCATTAAAGATGCAACTGGCGGGATTGAACGCGGAACTGATTTGCTGTTACGTGCTCCAAAAGAATTCGCAATTTACAGCGGTGATGATGCAACTGCATTATCCTTAATGCTGTTGGGTGGGCATGGTGTGATTTCCGTTACAGCCAACGTAGCGCCTAAGTTGATGCACGACATGTGTGTGGCAGCGCTGGCTGGCGATGTAAAAGTTGCACGTGAAATCAATGCCAAACTGTTTGGCTTGCATCAAAAGCTGTTTGTTGAGGCAAATCCAATCCCGGTGAAATGGGTGTTGGAACAGATGGGCATGATTAAAACCGGCATTCGTTTGCCTATGGTTAATTTATCCGCGCAGTATCATGAAGTTTTGCGCAAGGCATGTGAGCCTGCGCAAATTTTATAACGAACAATAGAGTTCTAACACGAGGTTTGAATGAAACAAGTTAATTTCAACGCAAGCGCTAATCGTTCTAGTGCGTTGCGTAAAGCAAAGACTGTAGTGCTGCCTTTGTTTTTAATGGCAAGTTTAAGTGCTTGTGATTCTATTCCTTTTATCGATACAAAATCAGATTACAAAGGCGCTGGCCGCTCCCGTCCGCTGGAAGTGCCACCAGACCTGACTGCAAGCCCTGTAAGTGAAGCTTACGCAGTGCCTGGTAGCGCGAGCTACTCTAGCTACAGCCAAGCACAAGAGGCGCAAGAAGTTGGCGTTGAAAAAGTACTGCAAAGTCCAGAAGGCGTGCGTATGGAGAAATCCGGCACACAGCGCTGGTTAGTGGTCAATGCGCCTGCTGAAAAAATCTGGCCAGTGATTCGTGATTTCTGGACCGACATGGGTTTTGCGGTGCGTGTAGAGAACCCACAAATCGGTGTGATGGAAACCGAATGGATTGATGCTGAAGCGATTAAAAAAGATGAGTCTGGTAATGCACTAGACAAATTCGATAAATGGCTAGATAAGTTATCTGGTTTTGCGGATAAGAGAAAATTCCGTACTCGCCTGGAGCATGGTGCAGACACTGGTACAACCGAGATCTATATGTCGCATCGTTCTGTGGTGGGTGCACCAGACGACGGCAAAACCCGTATTAGAACGCAATTGGGTGAAATTGAAACCGGTTACAAAGCGGATGCTGCAAACACCGCTAAAAACGATGCGAGTGATGCGGAGTTGGATGTTGAGTTATTACGCCGTTTGATGGTGAAACTGGGCGTAGAAGAGAAGAAGTCGCAGGCGATACTGGCTGATGCGGCTGTGACTAAACATGCCGAGGTGGTGAAAGAGTCTGACGGCAGTGCTAGATTGCTGCTGAATGACCAGTTTGACCGTGCATGGCGCCGTGTAGGCTTGGCTTTAGACCGCGTTGGCTTCGTGATTGAAGATAGGGATCGTTCTAATGGTCTTTATTTTGTGCGTTATGCTGACGTGGATATTGATGACGCACCTAAGAAAAAGAAAGGCCTGATCGAGAGCATTAAATTCTGGGGCGATGATGAGGCGAAGAAGCCTGATGCAGCCGCCAAAAAAGAAGATAAGGGCATCGTGGATAGCTTGAAGTTCTGGGGCAGCGACGACAAACAAAAGGCTAACAAAGAGCGTCAATACCGCATCAAGGTGAGTGATGCCGACAATGGCTCCGTGGTAACTGTGATTGATACTGATGGAGCACGTGTTCGCACTACAACGGCAAACAGAATTATTGCCCTGATGTATGAGCAGTTGCGCTAACTTGGGATAAAAAGGCGGCTCCGGCCGCCTTTTTTATGCCGCTTTTTTTATTAAGTGATGTGGCAGGTTCTTAAGTCAGGACTACCTGTTATCGCTGACATATTCTGGGCCTGCTATTTTCTCGGTATTAGCTTGCCTTTATATCGTTTTTAGAAGAGAGATTAAAATGCGCTTTGCTTCGCTCGGCAGCGGCAGCGCTGGCAATGCGCTAGTGGTAGAAGTCAATAACACACGTTTGATGCTGGACTGCGGGTTCAGCATTAAGGAAACCACCAGCCGCCTGGCGCGTTTAAACCTTAACCCTGAAGATTTGGCTGGTATCGTCATTACGCACGAACATGATGACCACGCCGGCGGCGCCTTTAAGTTTGCCGCCAGACACCACATTCCAGTTTGGCTCACCTATGGCACCCTCAAGATGGCTGAGCGCTATTTCCCGAATCAGCATGATTTACAACTAAATGTGATTAATAGCCATACGCCGTTTAGTGTGGCTGATGTTGAAGTGTACCCCTACCCCGTTCCACATGATGCGCGTGAGCCTGTGCAATGCGTATTTGGGGATGGTCAGCATCGCTTAGGGGTGCTCACTGATGTAGGGCGTAGCACTGTGCATATTGAGCAGCAGTTAAGCGGTTGTGATGCATTGGTGCTGGAGTGTAACCACGATAGCGCCATGTTGCGTAATGGGCCTTATGCGGCCTCTTTAAAGAAACGTGTGGGCGGTGAATGGGGGCACTTGGAAAACTCCGCGTCGGCCGATTTGCTTGCCAGATTAGACCGTTCTAAGTTGCAGCATTTAATTGCTGCGCATTTAAGTGCAAAAAACAATACCCCGTTGCTGGCGAAAACTGCGTTGGCACAAGTTGCAGATTGTGCGTTGGATTGGGTTGGTATTGCCGATCAGATGCTGGGTTTTGATTGGCGGCAAATCACATAATTTGCTTGCTGCTAATTTAGCTAGAGACTGATTACTGCACTCCGTATTGGAAGCATAAAAAAAGCCGACTTGCGTCGGCTTTTTGCATAATTATTGATTTAACAATAAATTATTTTGCTTCAGCAGCTGGTGCAGCTTCAGCAGCTGGAGCTGCTTCAGCAGCTGGCGCTTCAGCAGCAGGAGCAGCTTCAGCTGCTGGTGCTTCAGCAGCAGGAGCAGCTTCAGCAGCAGGAGCCTCAACAGCTGGAGCTTCAACAGCAGGAGCTTCAGCAGCTTTTTCGCCACAAGCAGTAACAGCAAGAGCTAACAATGCAGCTAACAAAACAGAACGTGTCATTTTATATTTCCTTATAAGTTTAACTGGTTAAAAAACTGTTTTCGATACTACTTAAAAAGTGACTAATAACTATATCGAGTGGCGCAAATTCTAGCAGGAATTAAAAAAAAAAACACTACATTTCAATTATTAAGCTGAAATATCGCAAAAAAGTTCCCGCTTAGCTAAAGTGCGTTGAAAAATGATTATTCCACACGAATCAAAATTTGGCTATTTTGGTAGGATTGTCCACTCCCGCTGGCTAATATGGCACGGCTAACCTCATCTTTATCTTGCATGATGCCACCTATATTAACCCATTCGCCGCGCTGTACGCGTACTGTCGATGATAGCTGCTCAAACTCGATGCGGCTATCCTGCTGTAGCCTGGAAAAAGTAGGGGTAATTTCCAGCTCGATCTGGTTGCCTATGCTGCGGGCACGTACGGTAAACCCTGTGCTGATATCGACAAATTCGGTGCTGATTTGTCTAACCGCGTAGCGGCGTGTGAGTACTATCCATTCGTTGGTGTAGGGAATGGACTCACCGACACTAATGTAAGCGGGTGCGCCATCCGTGACTCGAATAAACTGTTGGCTACTTTGTTGAGAATTGGTCTGGTTGTCCTCTATCCCTATTTGTATGCCATCTCTGCCGATTCTTGCATCATTGCCGGTCTGTATGGTGGCATTGCCTATACGCGTGCGGCCTCTGATGGAACTGTTGCGGCTACTGCCTGCGAAGCTATTCTGGCGTTTGACGCTAATAGTGAAATTTTCACGTACGGTATCCAATGTCGCAATCGTTTGCTCTACCTCAGCCATAGTTTTGCTATCGGTGCGCACAATCAGCTGGTTCTGAATGGCAGAAGCTGTGCCGCGGTTACCAACTACGGCCTGAATGGTTGGCAGCACTTCCTCGGCAAAGCGATGCTGTAGCGTGAAAATCTTGAAGTCACTTGCTGCGTGGCTGACTAGTGTGAAGCTCAGTAGTATAAACAGCCACAGCACACGAGCTCTCATCCATAGTTGTGTCATGTTGATGCCTTATAAGCCTAATGGGGTTGTGCTTACCGTGTCTTGAATGGCCTCGTTGAGCTCATCAAACCTGGTGTTGAGTGCTTTAACCGTTGCCATGTCATCAAATGCATATTTAAAACGCGCTTGGTCGATATGTATGCGTTTAATGTAATGTTTGCCATCCGCAAGAATAAAGCAGTCTTTTGCGTGCTTGGCAGATTGATTGGTGACGTGTACGCGCATTTTATGACCAAACAGTTTAAGCAAGTTAAGCAGCCTTGGGCATTGATCTTGAAAGTGCGCACTATCCTGCAAAATAATAGATAGGCTGCTGGTAATCTGCTGACTTAAGAACTGCTGCAGCAGCTCGTAAATAGCCGGGCTTGAGAAGCCACCTAGCTTTAAATCCTGGTCAAAGATTAAAAGCTCATGTTCTGCGCTTTGTATAATGAGCTTGATCGCCTCATTATACAAATGCTCACCAACGATGATTTTATCCGGCATCAAAGTGTTATCCATGACGCTCATCATACGCGCTAAATTTAATTAAAGTAAAGGTAGCCAGCGAGATACCAGGTGTGCAACTGCTCAATCAGTGTGGCCTCTATTTCGGCGGCTTGTGCAACTTGGTCGCTAGTCAGCATGCGGTGATCTGCCAGTGCGGTAAGCAAGGTTGCGGATGAGCCTGTTGCGCTAATGGCTTCGCCATTTAAATAAAAATACTGCTGGGTAAACAGCATTTGGCTTTTTAAATCCAGGCTAATGCCATGTTGCAGCAGATTTTCATGAAATTTGCGTAAAGACATTTTTTTATTGGGGTCGAAAAAAACGTCAGGTTTAGGCTCGGATAAATAAGACCCCAAGAAATCCGCTACATGTTGGTCTGACCATTGTATGGTTTTTAAAATCTCTGCCACCTTGCTAATCATGCTGCTGCCAATTTCTGCCGGGTGTTCTTGTGGTGCTAAGTCCGCATCCTGATATATCCCAGGTAAGGCGTTGGCGTCCTTGTTGAGTTTGTCTTGCATAAAGCCAAG
Source organism: uncultured Methylotenera sp. (assembly GCF_946479685.1). Next base: position 28,772 of record NZ_CAMLGS010000006.1, on the reverse strand, counting down.
AAACTCGGTGGCTAGCTCATGCACTTTGGGTGCCCTAAAGCCGATAGAGTAAGTCATGCAGTCTGTGTTGCCATCTGTAACAGCAATACCCCAGTGTGCTAAATGCGGTGGTAGGTACAGCAGATCGCCAGCTTCCACTAGCCACTCTTGGGCTGTATCAAAATTCTTTAAAATGCGTAGCGGGGCACCTTCTACCAAACTCAAATCAGTTTGCTCACTAATGCGCCACAAGCGCTTGCCTTGGCCTTGCAGCAAGAACACATCATAGCTGTCAAAGTGTGGACCTACGCCACCGCCATCCGGTGCGTAGCTCACCATCAGGTCATCCAGCCTGGCATGAGGAATAAAGTTAAACTGGCTCAGCAGTTCGGCTGCTTCAGGTAAGTGATGGTTCACACTCTGTACCAGCAAGGTCCAGCGGTGCTTAGGGTCTGGCTTCTCCGGTAAATTTGCAAAGTCACTTTCCTCAAATGGGCCGTGGCTTGCATGCCATTTGCCTTTAATTTCTTCTACGATGCGAGATTGCACTTCTTCTTCACAAGCTAAGCCCGCTAGCTCGTCCGGGCTTAATAAGCCGGTAAAGCCGGGAATAGCGTTTTTAATCAGCAAAGGTTTTTTATGCCAGTAGTGTTGCAGGAATTCGCTAGCGCTAATGCCGCCAAGTAACTGTAGTGGTTGGTTATGGTTGTTCATGTGTCTGTTGATTAATAGTTCAGTCAATAATTATGCCATTGCCAATGCTTACAGGTGAGCATATATTTACGTTAGCTTGTAAAAATAAAGCAATGCGCTGCAATCTGTGATTTGAACCATCGTTATATTATTTAAGGATGATGTTATGAATACTCCAGCCGACACCTCTACCCAAACCTTTCATGGAGGGTGTCCACATGATTGCCCTGATACATGCTCTATGGTGTATACGGTGAAAGACAATAAGTTAATTTCCGTCACTGGTAATAAAGAGCATCCCATGACACGCGGTGGCCTCTGTGTGAAATTAAAAGATTACGAAAAGCGCCACTATCATCCAGACCGTTTGCTCTACCCATTGAAGCGCATCGGTCCCAAAGGCAGTAAACAGTTCAAGCGCATTTCCTGGCAAGAAGCCCTCGATGAAATTACTGGTAAATGGAAAGCGATTATTGCGACGGATGGCCCACATGCCATCATGCCCAATAGCTATCTTGGCAACCAAGGCTTGGTGCATGGTTTAAATGGCGGTGATGCCTTTTTTAACCGTATGGGCGCAACCGTCTGCGAGCGCACGTTCTGTGGCGAGGGTTCTTGCACCGCATGGTTAATGACGGTAGGCCCGACGGCGGGGGTGGATCCAGAAAGCTTTGCCCATTCCAAGTACATCGTGATATGGGCATGCAACTCAATAAGCACTAACTTACATCACTGGCATATTATCCACGAGGCGCAGAAGAAGGGAGCCAAAGTAGTAGTGGTCGATTCTTATGCCTCTAAAACTGCGAAGGAAGCAGATTGGCATATTGCCCCCAAACCGGGTACGGATGGCGCCTTGGCGATGGCAATGATGCAGGTCATCATCAGTGAAGGTTTGGTCGATCAAGATTATATTGACCGTTACACCGTTGGTTATCAAGCGTTAGCTGAGCGTGCTAGCACCAGAACGCCAGAGTGGGCGGCAGAAATTACTGGTATCCCAGCTGCTGATATTCGTAAGTTTGCACGTGAATACGCGACTACGCCGCCAGCGGTAATCCGCCTAGGCGTGGCACTAGAAAGAAGTTACGGTGGTAGCCAAGCGATTCGCGCTGTCACAAGCCTGCCTGCGCTGATAGGTGCATGGCGCCATGTAGGTGGGGGAGCGTTGCAGTTTCCGGTATGGGAGCACCCGTATAAGTTTGATGTGATTTCACGCCCAGATTTGATTCCGGAAGGCACGCCAGTAGTCAATAATCTGCAACTAGGACGCGCGCTCACTGGCGAGCTCCCGCTTAATACACCGCTTAAATCAATGATGGTGTGGAACACGAACCCTCTTACGCAAGCGCCTGAAACCGACAAGATAGTTAAAGGTTTGGAGCGCGAGGACTTGTTTTTGGTAGTGGCCGAGCACTTTATGTCGGATACCGCAGCTTATGCCGATATTATCTTGCCAGCAGCGATGGGCGCCGAAATGGAGGATATGGTGCTGTCGTGGGGGCATTTGTACTTAACCTATAATGCAAAATGTATAGACCCGCCAGGTGAAGCTATCCCCAACAATGAGATATTCAGGCAGTTAGCTAAGCGCATGGGCTATACCGATGCTAATTTCCAGTGGAATGATACCGAGTGCCTGGAACATTACGTGGACTGGGACTCTCCCACCTGTGATGGCATAGATTTAGATTATTTACGCCAGCACGGCTTTGCACGTTTAAAAGCATTCGGTGATAAAGATACACGTGCGCGTCATGCCCAAGGCGAATTTCCTACCGCCACTGGAAAGTGTCACTTTTTGGTAGAGGGTGCCAAGAACTTTGTAGCAGGGCCATTCCGCCAAATGTATGACGGTTTTCAACCGGGTGAAGATTTGGATAGCTTGCCGGATTACGTGCCATCCCGCGAGACACCGGCAACCAATCCTGAACTTGCGGCTAAGTATCCATTGAACATTATTTCACCTAAGAGTCATGGCTTTTTAAACTCATGCTATGCCAACGTGACAGAAAAAATTAAAGGGCAGGGCGAGCAGTTTGTGCTGATTAATCAGTTAGATGCCAGCGCACGTAAGATTCAGGAAGGCAATGTGGTAAAGGTGTTTAATGGCCGTGGTGCGTTTGAAGGCGTGGCGAGAATTTCAGATGATGTGAATGCTGGCATTGTAGTGGCTACGCTGGGTTATTGGCGGCAGTTGAATAATGGTACGGTGAATTGCATTAGTTCTGCGGAGTTTGGGGATATGGGGCACTCGACTACGTTTAGTGATAATTTGGTGGAAGTGGCGCTGGCGTAGTGTTTAAAAAGAGGCCGTTCAACTGCCTCTTTCAAAGAGAATTAGAAGATGATTTTTAGTTAGATAAGGCAACTTTAACTAACATGGTGACGCTTTATCAATTCTATTCTTTCCATATGCTTCGCTAGAGAGGCTTTATAAGTGTCTATCTGTCTGACTGGGAATGTTTGATACCGATTGCTCCGGTTAGTTGTCGCTCTCGCGCGACTAGCGAGTTACTTTCTTTTGCTTGTCCAAAAGAAAGGGGCCAAAGAATACCCGCAAGGGGCATCCCCAACCTCGCTAAGTGCTAAAGCACTAAGTCGGTTGTGAAACCCACCCTCTACCGCTTGTTTCCTTGCATCACCTACTTAACAGGAGGCAAGCGGAAACTCGCCAATAAAAAACTATTGGCTCAAACAACCGCTTACCTAAAGCTCCTGTTAAGCATGCGCTACTCGGCGCGGTAGCAAAGGGATAACGTCAAGAACTGTGTGGTTTAAGCACTACTTACTTTCGTCATAAATCTCTCTGTTCCGTCATTCCCGCGAGACCGTGAAGGTCTTCACCGCTCCACTAAGCACTAAAGTGCCAAGTGGAAGCGCGACAAGCTAGAATCCAGTGGCTGTATGAATTTGGGGGATAGCGGCGAATACAGTAAAATTACGTGTTATGAATACTTACTCTCTCGTACGTCCTTTATTGTTTCAGTTTGATGCTGAATCTGTTCACGATTTCACTTTAAAGACCTTAAGAACTGCTGAGCGGTTGGGGACTTTAAAGTTGTACCCATCGGCACCTGTCTGTCAGCCCCGGCAAGTGATGGGCATTACTTTTCCTAACGCTGTTGGTTTGGCTGCAGGTTTAGATAAAAATGCTGCGGTGATTGATGGCATGGCTGCGTTAGGCTTTGGTTTTATTGAGGTGGGTACGGTTACCCCTAGACCGCAACCTGGCAACCCTAAGCCACGTTTGTTCCGTGTGGCTGAGGCGCAAGGTATAGTGAACCGCTTTGGCTTTAATAACCTAGGCGTGGATAACCTGATAGAAAACGTGAAAGCGGCTAAGTACCAAGGCGTGCTTGGCATTAATATCGGTAAAAACTTTGACACCCCCAATGAAAATGCAGTAAGTGATTATTTGATTTGCATGCGCAAAGTGTATGCGTATGCCAGCTATATCACGGTGAATATCTCATCCCCCAACACTAAGAACTTACGTGCACTACAAGAAAAAGAAGCTTTGTCGAACTTGCTTGCCACATTAAAAGCTGAGCAGTTAACACTGGCTGGACAGCATGGCCGTTATGTGCCTATCGCTTTGAAGATTGCACCGGATTTAGAGCTGGAGCAGGTGAATGAAATTGCGGATTTGCTCATGCTGCATAAAATCGATGGCGTGATTGCTACCAATACCACACTCTCGCGTGATGCAGTGCAGGGTATGCAGAATGCAGCTGAAACTGGCGGTTTGTCTGGTGCGCCGGTACGCGATAAATCTACCGTGGTAATCCAGCAGCTATCACAGCGCTTGCAAGGCGCATTACCGATTATCGGCGTGGGCGGTATTTTGAGCGGCGCCGATGCAGTAGAAAAAATTGCAGCTGGTGCTAGCCTTGTGCAGTTATACAGCGGTTTAATCTATCAAGGCCCGCAATTGATACATGATGTGGCACAGGCTTTAGGCTAGTTATTTCTGTAATGATTTTACCGATTTTATACTCCTATCGCCGTTGCCCTTACGCCATGCGCGCACGTATGGCGTTGAAGTATGCGGGGATTGCGGTAGAGATACGTGAAATCGCACTGCGCGATAAGCCCGCACATTTACTCCAAATCTCACCTAAAGGCACCGTGCCGGTATTGCTAACGACGCAAGGGGTGGTGCTTGAGCAAAGCCTGGATATCATGCACTGGGCGTTGCAACAGAGCGACCCTGACGGCTGGCTCTCTGCCGATGTGGCGCAAACGCAGCAACTGATTACTGAAAATGATACTAGCTTTAAACAGGCTTTAGATCGCTATAAATACGCAATACGCTTCCCTGAGCAGCCGATGGAGGCGTACCGCTCTCAAGGTGAAGTGTTCTTAGCCAAGCTTGAGCATAAGCTGGCCCAAACGGAGTTTCTGATGGGTGCTAGGCTGACATTAGCTGATATTGCTATCTTTCCGTTTATTCGCCAGTTTTCTGCGGTGGATGCTGCGTGGTTTGAGTCTGCTGACTATCCTAAGTTAAAGGATTGGCTGAATTTGATGCTGTCGTCTGCACTGTTTAATAGCATTATGGATAAACACATGGTTTACTCGCCACAGTAAGTTGGCTTGCTATCACCCAACATCTAGCGTTTAGTTTGACTCAACTTTCCAATGTGGCAAACGCCACTCATAGTGTATGGCTAAGATACGCAGTATCGTCATCAATGTGGCTGGGATAAAGATGCAAAGCCAGGCTGTGAGCGCCAATTGGTTGAGCAGCCATACCAGCAACCCACCTAAAAACGCAATCACCGCATACGGCTGGTAATCACTAAAGGCCTTGGGGATTTCGTTGCAAAAAATATCTCTGAGCACGCCACCGAACACCGCGGTCATCACTCCCATCAGTGCGCATACAATCACTGGCAGTTGCTGTTGTAATGCGATTTGTGTGCCTAGTGCAGCATATAGGCCTAGACCTAATGCGTCGGGTATAAGGATGGCGCGCTCGGTGAACTGGATATGTTTATTGCGCATAAATAACATGGCTAGCAGGCATACACACAGCATCAGCCATATCCAGTTGGCGTGATCCACCCAGAAGAAAGGTCGCCTATCCAGCAGCACATCGCGCAAGGTGCCGCCGCCAAATGCGGCCACACCAGTGACCACAAACACGCCAAAGGCATCGAGTTGTTTTCTGAAACCAGCAATCAGCCCAGACAGGGCAAAGGCGGAGGTAGCAAAAATCTCAATTGCTACCTGTAGACTAGGTACTGGTAGCGTAGATGCGGTGACATCGACCATGGCTGAGTACCCTTAATAACAAGCGACGACTGCTTGTTTACTTAACAACATTGTTTACTTGGCAACACAACCAGATTGAGTTTCGTGGTGCAGCGAACAAACAATCTATGAGGTTTAAGTGGTTGCTAAGTCTTTAGCCTCGTCTTGGTTATTTTCTGTAAAGATCAGTTTTACTTCGTCTTTGTCATCAATATCCACATGCACGCTACCACCGTTAGCTAACTTGCCAAATAGCAACTCATCAGCCAGTGCTTTGCGGATAGTGTCTTGAATCAATCTTGCCATTGGGCGTGCACCCATTTGCGGGTCGAAGCCTTTTTGGCCGAGATAAGTTTTGAGTGCATCACTGAATGTTGCCTCAACTTTTTTCTCATGCAACTGGTCTTCCAGTTGAATCAAGAACTTATCTACAACGCGGATAATGATGTCATGTGACAGTGCAGTGAATGAAACTGTCGCATCTAATCTGTTACGGAACTCAGGAGAGAATAAGCGTTTGATATCTGCCTGTTCATCGCCAGCTTGTTTCGCAGTAGTAAAGCCCATGTTAGATTTAGACAAGCTTTCCGCACCAGCGTTGGTAGTCATAATAATGGTGACGTTTCTGAAGTCTGCCTTGCGGCCATTATTATCGGTAAGCGTGCCGTGGTCCATCACTTGCAGCAGGATGTTGAAAATATCAGGATGTGCTTTTTCAATTTCATCCAACAGCAATACGCAATACGGATGCTTGGTGATGGCCTCAGTCATCAGACCGCCTTGTTCAAAGCCCACATAGCCCGGAGGCGCACCAATCAGGCGAGAAACCGCATGGCGCTCCATGTATTCACTCATGTCAAAGCGAATCAGCTCAATGCCCATAATATAGGCCAGTTGCTTGGCCACTTCGGTTTTACCCACACCAGTCGGCCCGCTGAACAAGAAGCTACCAATCGGCTTGTTGTTTTGGCCCAAGCCACTACGTGCCATTTTTACGGCAGAGGACAGTGCTTCAATTGCTTTGTCTTGGCCAAATACTACGGCTTTCAAGTCGCGCTCTAGCGTTTTCAGTGCGTTGCGGTCGTCAGAAGAAATGTTTTTAGGCGGGATGCGCGCCACTTTGGCAATAATGTCCTCAATCTCTTTATTGCCAATCACTTTTTTCTGTTTGGATTTTGGCAAGATACGTTGTGCGGCACCAGCCTCATCAATCACGTCAATTGCCTTATCTGGCAAGTGTCTGTCGTTGATATATTTAGCCGATAGTTCTGCTGCGGTGGTAAGCGCTGCAACGGTATATTTCACGCTATGGTGTGTTTCAAAGCGTGATTTCAGGCCTTTCAGGATTTCAATGGTTTCGGCAACGCTAGGCTCTACTACATCTACCTTTTGGAAGCGGCGGGATAGCGCGTGGTCTTTTTCAAAGATGCCGCGATACTCTTGGTAAGTGGTGGCGCCTATGCATTTGAGCGAGCCATTGGATAACGCTGGTTTCAATAGGTTGCTGGCATCCAGGGTGCCGCCGCTGGCAGAGCCGGCACCAATTAAGGTGTGAATTTCATCAATAAACAGAATCGCGTCTGGTTTTTCTTCCAGTTGCTTCATCACGGCTTTCAGGCGCTGTTCAAAGTCACCACGGTATTTGGTGCCGGCGAGCAATGCACCCATGTCGAGTGAGTACACCACGGCGTTAGCCAGTACGTCTGGAATATCTTTTTCTACAATGCGGCGCGCTAAGCCTTCCGCAATCGCGGTCTTGCCTACGCCAGCTTCGCCCACCAGTAATGGATTATTTTTACGACGGCGGCATAAGGTTTGTACTACGCGCTCTAGCTCGGCGGCACGGCCAATCAGCGGATCTATCTTGCCGGCTAATACTTGTGAGTTCAAGTTAAGGGTGTAGTTCTCTAACGCACCATTGGGTGCTGCTTCGGCTTCAGCCTCTTGCTCACCACCTTCGGGTTTAGCCGTCTCGCCGATTTTTGAAACGCCATGTGAAATAAAGTTAACGATGTCTAAGCGGGTGATGCCTTGTTGATGCAAGAAGAATACCGCGTGTGAATCTTTTTCACCAAAAATTGCGACCAGCACATTGGCACCAGTGACTTCTTTTTTGCCGGAAGACTGTACGTGCAACATCGCGCGCTGGATCACACGTTGAAAGCCTAAGGTTGGTTGTGTATCTACATCGTCTTGCCCAATCACAGTTGGTGTGTGTTCTTCGATGTATTGGTTTAATTCGGTACGTAAAGTTTCGAGTTTTGCGCCGCATGCACGCAGCACTTCTGCCGCGGTTGGATTATCAATCATTGCGAGTAGCAAATGCTCAACCGTGATGAGCTCGTGGCGTTTTTGTCTTGCGTCCATAAACGCCATGTGCAAACTAACTTCTAATTCCTGCGCTATCATCTCGGTACCTAACTTTCTTTATGTATCTCGCCTACATTTATGCCATTTCAATGATGCACTGCAATGGATGTTGCGATTGCCTTGCATAACTCACGACTTGATTCATCTTTGTTTCTGCAATGTCTTGTGGATAAATACCACATATTCCTGCGCCCTCAGTATGTACTTTGAGCATAATTTGCGTTGCTTGTTCACGGCTCTTATTAAAAAAACGCTCAATCACTTCAACAACGAACTCCATCGGGGTGTAGTCGTCATTTAACAGTAGCACTTTAAACATGGGGGGTAATTTTGGTTTTGCAACCTCAGGCTTAAGTGCGATGTCATTTTCTTGCGGTTTATTTGCCATAGTATGAGTCTATTTTGAGCCAAACTAAAAAAAATTCAAGTGTAATTTGGGATATCTTGCGCAGATATTGTTGCAACCAGGCAATCTTAATTGCCTGATCCAACAGCAAAGATTAAGGAAAGATTTTGACGCTTTTTACGATTCTATCTTGGGTCTGTAATATCTCAAGACGATGTGGGCCAATTTTGAAGCTGGTGTTAGGCTCAGGGATGTCTTCAAAGTGCTCCAGAATCAAACCATTGAGGGTGCGTGGACCATCTAATGGCAGGTCTAGATTCAGCTTTTTATTGAGGTCGCGCAAGGTGCTGGTGCCATCTGCCAGCCAGCTGCCGTCCTCATCCTGGAGGTAGCTGCCTAGTCTGGATGGTAGTTGCGTATTAAAGTCACCAATCACTTCTTCTAAAATATCTTCTAGCGTGACCAAGCCTTTTAATTCGCCGTATTCATCCACTACCAGTGCAATCTGCTGGTGATTTTCCTGAAACTGCTGAATTTGTGTAAACAAAGGCGTGCCAGATGGAATAAAGTAAGAATCATCGATCACTTCCAGTAAAGCTTCTTTGCTAAAGTCATCGCGCTGGTAATGTTCACGCAGTTGGTTGATCACTTTACGTACATGCAAAATACCAATAATCTCTTCAGACTCACCTTGTCGTACTGGCAGGCGTGTGTGATGCGTATTGGTAATATGGCTTAAGATTTCCTCTAGTGGCGCATCAAAGTTAATGCTTTCTATCATGGTGTGCGCCGTCATCACATCATCTACGGTGATTTTCTCTAGCTCAAACAGGTTTAATAAAATGGTGCGGTGCTTCTTGGGCATAAAATGGCCAGCGTCGGTCACAATGCTGCGTAGTTCCTCCATGCTTAGGGATTGTGCTGGTGCATCAAAGTTTACTTTAACCCTAAGGATGCGTAATAAGCCTACGACAAATAGGTTAACAAACCACACAATCGGGTACAGGGCTTTTAGTAGTGGGTACAAAATGTAGCTGGCAAAAAACGCGAGCTTTTCTGGATACGCTGCGGCGATGACCTTAGGCGAGATTTCACTAAACACTAAAATGGCAAAGGTTACGGTCATGGTGCCAAACATCAGCGTCCATTCGCCCTCGCCAAACAGTTCAACTACGATAATGGTGACCAGCGTAGCAGAGGCGGCATTGGCAAAGTTGTTGCAGAGCAAGATTACGCCAAGCAACTTGTCTGTTTTTAGCAGTAGAAAGGTGGCGAGTCTAGCGCCGCGATGGCCTTGGTTGGCTAAGTGCTTTAAGCGATAGCGGTTAACCGACATCAAGCTGGTTTCAGCCAGGGAGAAAAAGCCTGAAATTAAAAGCAGGACGGCTAGTGCGCCAAGCTGCCACGAAATGGGTATGTTGTCCAAAGTATGATTTGATGGTTACTACGAAGGGATAGTGTATACGCGATAGGGCATGTGTAGCAAGCGTTGTGATGCTACGCTGGTTCTGTAGTGCTTACAGTGGGTTGCTATGGATTGTGTCTTGCTGAAAGGTTTGGTGTGGGTGATGCAGTGCGCTACAACAACTGTTGATCTGATTCAGTTGCTGTAGCGCATGTTGGGTTTAGGCAAACTCGGATGGATCTGGATCAGGGTGAGTTTCTTTTTTATCGCCGTCTTTTTTCTCTACATCGCTCATTAGGTTGGCACGGTTAACGCCTAACCACATGGCAATCGGACAAGCCACTAATACTGATGAGTAAATACCAAATAAAATACCGATGGTTAGTGCCAGCGCAAAGTTATGGAGCACTTCGCCACCAAACAGCAACATAGATAACACCATCAGTTGTGTCGAGAAGTGGGTGATGATGGTACGTGACATGGTGCGCGTAATCGCGTTATCAATCACTTGTGTAACAGTGGCTTTACGCATTTTACGGAAGTTCTCACGTACACGGTCGAACACTACTACAGACTCGTTCACTGAGTAACCTAATACGGCGAGCACCGCTGCTAGCACAGTCAGGTTGAACTCCCATTGGAAGAAGGCGAAAAAGCCTAAGATAATAATGACGTCATGCATGTTCGCAATCACGGCGGCCACCGCGAAGCGCCACTCGAAACGCAGTGCCAGATAAATCACAATACCTGCAATTACTAACAGTAGCGCTAGTGAGCCTTTTTCATACAGTTCGGTACCTACTTGCGGGCCTACGAACTCGATACGACTCATGCGCACTGAGCTATCTACCGCATGCAGTGAACCGAGCACTTTGTCTGAAAGTTGGGCGCCAGTCAGGCCGGTTCTCACCGGTAAGCGAATCAACACGTCACGGCTAGTGCCAAAGTTCTGTACGGTTGCGTCTTTTAAGCCGATGCTATCAATAGTGGTGCGGATCTTGGTTAGATCTGCGGCGTGTGGGTAGTTCACCTCAATCATGGTGCCGCCAGTGAAATCTACGCCAAAGTTCAAACCACGTGTGGCAAGAAACACGATCGCAAGTACAAAAGTAATCATGGAGATGGCGGTGGTTAAACGGCCATAGCTCATGAAAGGGATGTCATGTTTTACTCTAAAAAATTCCATAGTTTTTACTCTATATTTTTGTCTGAGGGCGCTAAATTAACTGGAGCGCTTAACCAATTGAAAGGTGTGTGGTTTTGCGACGGCTGCCGTAAATCCAGTTAACAATCGCACGTGAAACCACCACCGCACTGAACATAGAGGTGAGGATGCCAAGTACGTGCACCACGGCAAAGCCTTTCACCGGGCCTGAGCCAAACAGGAACAAGGCAATACCTGCAATCATGGTGGTAACGTTAGAGTCTAGAATCGTATCCCAAGCGCGGTCATAACCGATATGAATAGAAGCTTGTGGCGTGTTGCCGCTGCGTAACTCCTCGCGGATACGTTCGTTCACCAATACGTTGGCGTCAATTGCCATACCCAGTGTCAGCGCTACCGCCGCCAAGCCCGGCAGCGTTAAGGTTGCCTGCAGCATAGACAATACTGCGACCAGTAATAGCAGGTTGATGCCTAATGCCACCACTGAAATGCCACCGAATACCATGTAGTAAACAATCATGAACACCGCAATTGCTGCAAAACCCCATAAGGTAGAGTGCATACCGCGCTTGATGTTTTCTTCACCCATGCTTGGGCCTACTGTGCGCTCTTCTACAATGTCCATAGGCGCCGCTAATGCACCGGCACGCAATAGCAAGGAGATATCGGTTGCTTCTTGCGTGTTGGCCATGCCTGAAATCTGTACACGGCCGCCACCAATTTCTTCGTTAATCACTGGTGCAGTGACAACTTCAGTGTTGCCTTTCTCGATCAGCAGAATCGCCATGCGTTTGCCCACGTTTTCACGTGTTACTTGTTGGAATACGCGTGCGCCGCGAGCATCCAATGTGACGTTAACCACTGACTGTCCGGTTTGGCCATTAACGCCAGGACCCGCATCGGTGATGTAGTCACCGGTCAGTACCACGTTCTTTTTCACAAGAATTGGGCGACCTTCGCGATCTTTAAATGCATCGGTACCGACTGGTGCTTGGCCCTGTGCTGCTTTTTCCAAGGTCATCGCGTCGGATTTTTCTTCATCTACCAAACGGATCTCAAGCGTAGCGGTGCGGCCTAAAATTTCCTTAGCTTTGGCGGTGTCCTGCACGCCAGGTAACTGCACCACAACGCGGTCCATGCCTTGTTGCTGAATAATAGGCTCAGCAACACCTAATTCGTTGATACGGTTGTGTAGTGTTTGAATGTTTTGTTTTAGTGCAAATTCCTGAATACGCTTTTGCTCAACCGCATTTAATGAGGCACTCAGTACGATATCATCGCCATTTGCACTGTCTTTAAGCGTTAAATCTGGGTATTGATTGCTGATGATTTTTCTAGCTTTAGCCAGCTCTGCTGCGCTGGTGAAGCGGATTTGTACGGTTTGACCTTCACGCGTCACACCTGCGTATGACACGCGCTCTTTACGCAATGCTGTTCTGAAGTCACCAACAAAGCGCTCTGCTGCCTTGTCTAAAGCCGCTTTCATGTCCACCTGTAGCAGAAAGTGCACGCCACCACGCAAGTCTAAGCCCAGGTACATAGGTTTAGCGCCTATGCTGCGTAGCCAGTCTGGTGAGCGTGAAAGCAAGTTTAAAGCAACTGTATAGTCGCTGCTTAGGTTAGCTTGCAGTAAGTCTTTGGCCTTAATTTGCGTGTCGGTATTAGTAAAACGCGCTTTTACACCACGCGCGTCTAAGTAAATGCCATCGTATGCAATTTTCTCTTTTTGCAGAATCTGCTCTACTTGTGCCAGTAAAGCAGGATCAATCTTGCTGGTACTTTTGGCAGGGGTGACTTGAATTGCAGGTGATTCACCAAACAGATTGGGAATAGCGTAAATCAATCCCATCAGAATCATGAAGACAACAAAAATGTTTTTCCACAGCGGGTAGCGGTTCATAGTCAGACTCTAGTCAACGGTTTGCAGTTACTTAAACAGCGTGGTGCAAAGGGTTTAATTAAATTTTAAAGACGGTACTTCAATATGGTACTTGGGGCATTGCAAAGCATTAAAAGCCTAGGGATTAGATGCTTTTAATCGTACCTTTTGGTAATGCGCTTTGAATTGCATGCTTCTGAACGTTAATTTCAGTATTGGTTGCAATTTCAAGTGTAATAAACGCATCAGTTACTTTAGTCACTTTGCCCACAATGCCGCCAGTAGTGACTACTTCATCACCTTTTTGTAGGGCAGCAATCATGTTACGTTGTTCTTTAGCTTGTTTCATCTGTGGACGAATAATCATAAAGAAGAACAGTAAAAAGATTACGATTAGCGGTAAAAAGCTAGTGAAGTCTGTAGCAGGCGCTGTTGCAGCATAAGCATTTGAAATAAACACGATATATAACTCTCTTTAAAAAAACTTAAAAATTAGCCTTTAATTCTAGCACATACTACCTCTGATTGTAGTTGATGCTAATTGTCGTTCAGTTGATTCAAGACAAGCTTTTGCGCTTTGCTGCAAACTCTTGTTTAAATGTTTCGAAGGTGCCGGCTTCAATCGCACTACGCATACCACTCATCAGTTGCTGGTAATAATGCAGATTATGTATGGTGTTCAGACGCGAGCCTAAAATCTCACCGATTCTATGTAAATGGTGCAAATAGGCGCGCGTGAAGTTGCGGCAGGTATAGCAGCTACAATCTGCATCCAGCGGATTGGTGTCGTTTTTATAGCTGGCATTTTTGATTTTTACGTCACCATATTGCGTAAACAACCAGCCATTACGTGCGTTGCGTGTAGGCATTACACAGTCGAACATATCGACACCTTTTGATACTGCGGCTACCAAATCTTCTGGCGTGCCAACACCCATTAAATAGCGTGGCTTGTCTTGCGGCATCTTAGGCGCTGTGTGTGCCAATATGCGCAGCATATCTTCTTTAGGCTCGCCAACTGAAAGGCCGCCTATGGCGTAACCATCAAACCCGATTTGCTCTAGACCTTCGCGCGAAACGTCACGTAGCTCTTCATGCATGCCGCCTTGAATGATGCCAAATAGCGCGTTGGGGTTGCCTTCGTGCGCTTGTTTGCTGCGCTTTGCCCATCTGAGTGAAAGCTGCATGGAAATGTCTGCTTCTTTCAGTGTGGCAGGGTAGGGCGTACATTCGTCAAATATCATCACAATGTCTGAGTTCAACACGCGTTGGATGCGCATGGACTCTTCAGGTGTGAGGAAGCAAGAGTCACCATTAATAGGTGAGCGGAATTTAACCCCTTCTTCCGTGATTTTGCGTAAATCACCTAAGCTCCACACCTGAAAGCCACCAGAGTCGGTGAGGATAGGTTTATCCCAGCCCATGAATTTATGTAAGCCACCATGTGCCGCAATGATTTCTAGCCCTGGGCGTAACCATAAGTGAAAGGTGTTGCCTAATACGATATGCGCGTCGATCTCAGTCAACTCCAGCGGTGACATCGCTTTTACTGTGCCATAAGTGCCAACTGGCATAAATGCCGGTGTTTCAACCTTGCCGTGCGCAAGTTCTAAAGTGCCGCGACGCGCGAGGCCATCTTGTTTGTGTAAGGTAAATTGCATGCTAAAACAATAATATTTTGAATGTCGCGATACTAACATAATATGTTTATATTTGTAGGCTAAGCTAGCGCTGGCATGCTGTTGCATGTGAATGTTGTGCCTTAAATAAAACTATTTGGACTGACCGTACTCCAACGGTTAGCATAAATATGAATTCAGGAGGATATGATGAAAAATACAGTGGTTGTAAGTTCGGTAGTGCTGGCGTTGGTGCTTGGTGGTTGCGCTAATATGACAGAAACACAAAAAGGCACGGCCAAGGGGGCTGCGATTGGTGCGGGTGCGGGTGCCGTGGTTGGTGCCATTGCCGGTAAAGGCAAGGGGGCCGCGATTGGTGCAGCAGTTGGTGCCGCTGCTGGTGCGGTTGCTGGTAACGTATGGACCAAACGTCAGGAAGAGCAAAAACGGCAGATGGAAGAAGCCACCGCTGGTACTGGTGTGGGCGTAACGCAGACTGCGGATAATCGCCTGAAACTGGATATTCCTAGCGACATTTCTTTTGATGTTGGCCGTGCCGACATCAAAGCGAACTTCAGAACTGTGCTGGATACCTTTGCGACCAGTTTAGTGAATAACCCGGCCAGTAACGTGACGGTCATCGGTCATACCGATAGTACTGGCAGCGATGCTGTGAACAACCCATTATCGTTAAATCGTGCTGCGAGTGTGCGTGATTATGTAGCGGCACGTGGCGTAGCGTCCAGCCGTATTGCGGTTGAAGGCAGAGGTTCGCGTGAGCCGCTAGTTGCTAATGACACTGCGGCAAATCGGGCAAAAAATCGCCGTGTTGAAATTTTTGTAGCAGAGCCAGCTAGACAATAGTTTGGTTTGCTACTTTGGTTTGAAACCTAGGTGAGCAATGAGTAACAGCAAAGCCGGCTATTTGCCGGCTTTGTGCTGTCTGCTAGTTGGGTGCCAGGGTTAAGATTAAATGACTGTGTTTTAAGCGTTTTAAAGTCGTCTGTGTTGAAATTTGATTGCAAGTATCGCAACAGGCTTTGTTATACTAAGCAAAATTTAAATATGATCACATACAAAGGTATGATGTAAAACATGATTGAATCTAAACAAAAAACATTTCGTCGTAACTCTTCTGATGCACCATCTTTGCGTGAGCGCGGTATTTATTTACTCCCTAATTTATTTACTTCTGCCGCTTTATTTGCCGGTTTCTACGCAATCGTACAGGCCATGAATAGTAATTTCGAGCAGTCTGCGGTGGCGGTTTTCATTGCCATGGTGATGGATGGTTTGGATGGTCGCGTTGCCCGTATGACCAATACGCAAAGTGCGTTTGGTGCAGAGTACGATAGCTTGTCCGATATGGTGTCGTTTGGTGTAGCGCCTGCGCTCATTTTATATGTTTGGGCGCTCAAGCCTTTAGGTAAGCTGGGTTGGATTGCTGCATTTATTTATTGCGCTTGTGCGGCTTTACGTTTGGCTAGATTTAACACCAAGCTGGATGATGTGAACCAAGATAAACGCTATTTCCAGGGTTTGCCTAGCCCTGCGGCTGCCGCTTTGCTAGCCGGTTTTGTGTGGGTATCTTATGAGTATGGTGTAAGCGGCCGTGATGTATTCTTTGGTGTGCTGCAAATGAAGTGGATGGCATGGTGCATTACCGTATTTGCCGGTGCTTCTATGGTGAGCGATTTACGTTATTACAGTGGCAAAGATATTAACTTGAAAGCAAGCGTGCCATTTTTTGTTATCTTGGGCATCGTCTTAGGCTTTGTGCTGATTTCTTATAGCCCGCCGGAAGTATTGTTCTTGATTATGACAATTTATGCGTTGTCAGGATATGTGATGTGGCTGCGCGGGAAGTTGATTGCCAGGTAAGTAACTACCAACTCCAATTGTTTAACTAAAGTGCTTAAGTAATAAGCAGTATTCGTTAAGATTTATTGATCATCATGATAAATAAATTCAAATACTTAAGCACTTGCGAAACCATCTAAAAAACATTATATTGCTAGTACTATGTTTAATTTAAATATTACATTTACTCAATATGCACTGCATCAACATGCCAGTGCCGCTTTGCTACGCAAATTATCTGCGCTACGCCTTCTTAGCTTCCTGCGCTAGTGCGCAGACTAAACACACCCCCAATTTAAGTATCACATACGCGCATCCATTGTTTACATGAGATGCCAGCGAGTAGTCTGTTGCCTTGAGGCGACCGGCTGAAACAAAATAAAACTTAAGGTAATTACCATGACACAAGAACAAATTATTATTTTTGATACGACATTACGTGATGGCGAGCAGAGTCCAGGCGCAGCAATGACCAAAGAAGAAAAAATCCGTATTGCACGCCAGCTTGAAAAATTGGGTGTTAACGTGATTGAGGCTGGCTTTGCGGCAGCTAGCCCTGGTGACTTTGATGCAGTGCACGAAATTGCAAAAATCATTAAAAACTCAACCGTCTGCTCATTGGCACGTGCCAGCGAAAACGACGTACGCCGTGCCGGTGAAGCAATTAAACCAGCGGCAAAAGGCCGTATTCACACATTTATCGCTACCAGCAAAATTCATATGGAAAACAAACTCCGTATGACCGAAGACCAAGTGGTAGAGCGTGCGGTACAGGCGGTGAAATGGGCGTTGGAATATACCGATGACGTAGAGTTCTCTGCTGAAGATGCGGTGCGCTCAGACATGGACTTTTTAATTCGCGTATTTGATGCGGTGATTCAAGCAGGTGCAAAAACCATTAACGTGCCAGATACCGTAGGCTATTCTATCCCTGCAGCATGGGGCGAGCGTATGCGTGAGTTGATAGCGCGCGTGCCTAATAGCAACAAAGTAGTGTGGTCTACCCACTGCCATAATGACCTTGGCATGGCAGTAGCCAACTCATTGGCTGCGGTGATGGGCGGTGCGCGTCAGGTAGAGTGTACGATTAACGGTTTGGGTGAGCGCGCAGGTAATGCCAGCTTGGAAGAAGTGGTCATGGCGGTGAAAACACGCGCTGATATCTTTAACTTAACCACTACGATTGATGCGACACAGATTGTACCAACCAGCAAGTTGGTGTCTTCTATCACAGGTTATCCAGTACAGCCTAACAAGGCGATTGTGGGCGCGAATGCGTTTGCGCATGAGTCCGGTATTCATCAGGATGGCGTGTTAAAGCATCGTGAAACTTATGAAATCATGCGTGCTGAAGATGTGGGTTGGAACGCCAATAAATTAACCTTGGGTAAATTGTCTGGCCGCAATGCATTTAGAACCCGCTTGAAAGAATTGGGCATTGAGCTTGAAACTGAAGATTTGTTAAATGCCGCTTTTGCCCGCTTTAAAGATTTGGCTGACAAAAAATCTGAAATCTTTGATGAAGACTTACATGCTTTGGTGAGCGATGAATTTGTGTCTGAGGCCAGCGAAAATTATAAGTTGGTGTACTTGCAAGTAGCATCACAAACCGGTGAAGTGCCGCATGCTTTAATTACCGTGAGTGATAACGGCAGCGAGAAAAAAGCGGAAGCCGATGGTGGTGGCCCAGTGGATGCCTCATTCAAGGCAATTGAGCAAATTGTGAATAGCGGTGCTGAATTGTTACTTTATTCAGTAAATAACATTACCAGCGGCACTGATGCGCAAGGCGAGGTAACAGTACGTCTTTCTAAAGGCGGCCGTATTGTGAACGGGCAAGGCGCGGACACGGATATCGTGGTAGCTTCAGCCAAGGCTTATTTAAATGGCTTGAACAAGTTGCACAGTAAGCTAGAGCGTGCACATCCTCAAGTGTAATCTTGAAGTAAGTGTAGTTTTAAATTAAGTGTAGTGTTAAATAAATGTAGTTGTTGAATCCGGATGCGTTGTTGAAACTAGTCTGGTGCGTACAAAAACCAAGTTAATACAGAGGTAGGTCGGGCGAATACATGAGTTTGTTAGGACAGATGAAGCTTCAGGCGCAGCAAACGCTTGAGGAAAAAAGCAACCAAAGCAAACTCAGTGCGGATTCGCTCGCTTTACGCAACGCGAAGCTTAAGCAGGTATTTGATTACTGGCGTGAATTCTCTGAACTGATCCGTGTGATTGAGCCTGAGTTTACCCATGTCATATCCTTGCCTAGCGTTGGCGATTTGTCTGGCTTACGGGTGACTGAGCCGTTTGCTGAGTATCGCTATCGGCTGTTAAGCAATGAAACCTTCTCGGATGAGATTAGCCATGTTTCATTATTCTACTTTTACAAAGCACCGCAGGTTTTTAAGTTTGAACGCGAGCTTGGCATCGCGCAGCGCATTAAGGATGTGCTGTGGCGTTATGGCATCGTGCACACGGCGGAAGATGTGAAGAATGAATATGCGCGAGTGAGTGCGGTGGCTTTTACTATTCCTTGGCAGGTTAAAGGTTCGGTGTTGGTCACGGCATTGTCTGATGCAGAGGTGTTGCATTTTTCATTAAAAAATATTGCCAAGCTGGGCGAGATGGAGCTGGAAATGCCATTTGAGCAGGTGGATGCAACATTTTTGGATGAGCTGTCTAAACTGCTGCTTGGGCAGGACAATTTTTTTGGAAGCTGGCTAAGTTCTAGCAGAAGAATAACAATATGCGTCTAAGTATGAGTCGGCAATCGTTATGGATTGTGTTGGCACTGTTCTGCACCTATTTTATTTGGGGCTCAACTTATTTAGCCATTCGTTTTGGCATTGAAAGTTTTCCGCCATTTTTAATTGGGGGCATACGCTTTACGGTGGCCGGCGCGATTTTATTTGTGGTGATGCGCTATTTAGGCGCGGCCATGCCTACTCGCCGTGAGTGGCTAGGGGCTGGCATAGTGGGTTTGCTGTTACCAGCGTTGGGTAACGGCACAGTGTGTTATGTGCAGCAAACCATTTCATCTAGCGTAGCTGCGTTATCAATTGCGACAGCGCCGATTTGGATGGCCATTTTTTCCTCAATCTGGGGGCATAAGATTACGCTAAGAGAGTGGCTGGGTATTGCCATTGGTTTAGTGGGGATAGTATTGCTGAATCTGGGTGGCAGTTTTGAGGGTGACTTTACTAGCGCCTTCTTATTGATTTTTGCCGCCGCGAGCTGGTCATTTGGCTCGGTATGGGGCAAGCATTTGGCCATGCCTCAAGGTTTAATGGGCGCGGCCTGTCAGATGTTTGTGGGTGGCCTGGCGCTGTTGTTGGCAAGCGCTTACGCTGGTGAGTCATGGCCGCAGCAGGTATCGGCCAAATCATGGGGCGCGCTGTTGTTTCTGATTGTGCTGGGGTCATTAATTGCATACAGTGCATACCAGTATTTGCTGAAAACAGTGCGGCCTTTGGTGGCAAGCAGTAATACTTTTGTAAACCCGATAGTGGCGTTTGCGGTCGGAATCTGGTGGGCAGGCGAGCATGTGACTATGGTGGAAATGGCTGCGCTAGGCGTGATTCTGGTAGGTGTGTTTTTAGTACTTTCTGTAACGAACGATAAAGATATTTAATATGAAACAAGACGTAACTCCAACGCAGAATTTAGCGTTGTTTGATTTAGATAATACTTTGCTGGCTGGCGATAGCGATTACAACTGGGGCATGTTTTTGATCGGTCAAGGCTTGCTGGATGGCAAGACGCATCAAGAGCGTAATGACCAGTTTTATCAAGATTATAAAAATGGCAATCTGGATATTTATAAATTTCTGGAGTTTCAGTTAAAGCCGTTGAGTGAGCACTCTAAAGAGTTCTTGGATGCGCTACATTTAAAATATATGGAGCAAGTGATTCGCCCGATGATGACTGTGAAAGCGCAGGAGCTGGTGAATCAGCATAAAGCGGCAGGTGATTTGTGCGTGGTGATTACAGCGACCAATAGCTTTGTGACCAAACCAATTGCTACAGCTTATGGCATCGAGCATTTGATTGGTACCGACCCAGAAATGGTGGATGGCCGATACACCGGTGGTGTGCAGGGGGTGCCTAGCTTTCAGGAGGGCAAGGTAACGCGTATTAATGCTTGGTTAAATGCGCGAGGTCAGCAATTAGGTGACTTTGCGAAAAGCTATTTCTATAGCGACTCGCACAACGACTTGCCGTTAATGAAATTGGTCACAAACCCTATCGCTGTAGATGCCGACCCTACGCTGACGACATATGCAGAACAGCATCAGTGGCCGCGCATTAGTTTGCGCTCATAACTGTTGGAAGTAGTTTGGCGTCTATACGCGCCGATTATTTGGTGACACTCCGTTAAATTAAAAGCAGCCCCTTGGGCTGCTTTTAACGTTTCTGCTTGCCTAGTACTAGTGTGCCAACAGCCTAGTGCCCTAATAGAATCTGTGACACAAACTTGCTGCCAATATAGGCCAGCACTAATAAAACGAAGCCTGTTAGTGTCCAGCGTATGGCTTTTAATCCGCGCCAGCCATATTGGTATCGACCAAATAATAGTGCCGCATAAATAAACCAGCTGGCGATAGAGAAAATAGTTTTATGGTTGAACTGCACCGGTTTATGGAACAGAGCCTCAGAGAACCACATGCCGCTTACTAAAGTAGCAGTGAGTAAGATAAAGCCAAAACCTATCATTTTAAATAGCAGGCTTTCCATCACCATTAATGGCGGAAAGCTAGGCAACTTAATCCATGTGGTTTTGTGGTGCAGGTTGCGTTCGGCAATGGTCATGAGCAAGGCATGCAGTGCCGCAAAGGTAAACAGGCTGTAAGCAATCATGGCGACCCAGATATGCGCAATAAACAATGGGTTACCAGACTCTGGCAAGAAATGCGTTTCGGTAAAGAAAGCGGGTAGCAGCGAGAATATCGCCGCTGGCGGTAGCACGAAGGCTTGTAAGCTATGTAGCTGGTGATTGCGATCTGTCACCCAGTACACCAAAACGGTTAACCATAATATTGCTGAGATCGACTGATAAAAGCCCAAATTAAAACCGATAGCGAATATGCTTTGGTGTAATAACCAGCCGTGAATGAGTAAGCCCAAGGCGATCATTGCTGAGTGCAGCTTTAATGCATCCGGTTTTATATTGGCATGGCTGGGTGCCTTGGCGTTGCGCCAGAAATCAATAGCCACTGCCATGTAAATGAACGCAACAATAAAGTAGGGGATTAATTTTTGCATAGTGCAATTATGGCGCAATTAGTGAGTAAATATAATAGCTGAGCTTAATAATTATAAGATTTATCAGGCAGTGCCGTCTGTGCTGCCAGCAGCCAAGGCTAAACTTACTTAATATATTGGATTGATTCAATAATGTTGATAGGACAGCTTTGGCGCTTGATGTAAAATTAGAGCTAATATTATTTGTACGAGTATAAAAATGCTAGAAAATCTGACCGGGCGCTTGCAGGGCGTCATTAAGAATTTACGTGGGCAAGCACGCTTAACGGAAGAAAATATCGCCGATGCCATGCGTGAAGTGCGTATGGCCTTGCTGGAGGCTGACGTAGCCTTGCCAGTGGTTAAAGATTTTATTGCTGCGGTTAAAGTACGCGCGCAGGGTAAAGAAGTATTGCAGAGCTTGACCCCGGGTCAGGCTGTGATTGAGGTGGTGAATGATGAGTTGGTGTCGCTCATGGGCAAAGCCAACGAAGGCTTGAACCTAGCCGCAGTGCCGCCAGCTATCATCTTAATGGCTGGCTTGCAGGGTTCTGGTAAGACCACGACCTCGGCAAAATTGGCTAAGTTATTAAAAGAGCAAAAGAAGAAAGTGTTGCTAGCAAGTGCTGACGTGTATCGCCCAGCCGCGATTGAGCAGCTTAAGACACTAGCGAAACAGTTGGAGATTGAGTGCTTTGACAGTAACGCTACTCAAGCGCCACTGGATATCGCCACCGCAACTTTAGATTTTGCTAAACGCGGTTACTACGATGTAGTGATTTTCGATACGGCGGGTCGCTTGGGTATTGATGAAGCGATGATGGCGGAAATCAAAGCGCTGCATACTTTCTTAAACCCGATTGAAACCTTGTTTGTGGTAGATGCCATGCAGGGCCAGGATGCGATTAATACCGCGAAGGCCTTTGGCGATACGCTACCATTAACTGGCGTGATTTTAACTAAGCTGGATGGTGACTCACGCGGTGGTGCGGCGTTATCCGTGCGTCATGTGACCGGCAAGCCAATTAAGTACATCGGCGTCAGCGAAAAAGTAGATGGCCTGGAGCCATTTTATCCAGACCGTATGGCATCACGTATCCTTGGTATGGGTGATGTACTGGGCTTGATTGAGCAAGCGCATAAAAATGTAGACATGGCCGAGGCGCAAAAGCTGGCCGATAAAGTTAAATCAGGGAAAAACTTTGACTTGGATGACTTTAAAGCGCAAATGTCGCAAATGCGCAAAATGGGCGGCATGGGCGCACTAATGGATAAAATGCCATCACAACTGGCAGGCATGGCGGCTAAAGTGAACCCGGAGGATGCAGATAAGAGCATTCGCCGTATTGAAGGCATTATCAATAGCATGACGCCTCTGGAGCGCCGTAAACCTGAGCTGATTAAAGCAACCCGCAAGAAACGTATTGCGGATGGTTCTGGCGTGCAAGTACAGGAAGTGAACCGTTTATTGAAGCAGTTTGAAGAAACGCAGAAGATGATGAAGATGTTTAGCAAAGGCGGCATGGCGAAAATGATGCGCAGTATGGGCGGCCTGATGGGCGGTAAGTTGCCAGGGATGCGCTAATAGGCTAATTGGGGCGGGTCGGCGCGATTTTATTAAGTCTTGTTAAAACAACCTCTTACGAAAAATCGTAAATTTTTTTACAAAATAATTAAATTATTTGTGAATTTATCATTGACCAACCTGATAGTTTCTATATAATGGCGACCTTTCGTAAGCAACACAATTAATTGCGAAACGAATGGGGTGTTAGCTCAGCTGGTAGAGCAGCGGACTTTTAATCCGTTTGTCGTGGGTTCGATCCCCGCACACCCTACCAAGATATATAAGGCTTAATCAGAAATGATTAAGCCTTTTTTCTTTTGTGCTGTCAGTTCTGATTAGCGCTATTATCTAGTCCAGATGCAATGCATCATTAGTCTAGATGCAATGCATCTTAGGAAACAGTCTTTTAAATCTGCCTATCAAAAAAACTTTGAAACCTGAAAATACCAAATCCGCGTTGCATCCACGTAATCGACATCGTGAGCGCTATGACTTTGATGCGCTGATGCAAACCAGTCCGGCGCTGGTGCCTTATGTGCAGCTGAATGCTTATGGTGATGCTTCGATTGACTTTTCAAATGCGCAAAGTGTTAAGGCGCTTAATCAGGCTTTGCTTAAGCAGTTTTATGCGGTGGATGTTTGGGATATTCCTCAGCACTACCTATGTCCGCCTATCCCAGGGCGCGCCGATTACTTGCATTACCTTGCTGACTTGTTAGGAGCGTCTCGTGCCGGTGTGATTCCACGTGGGCCATCTGTGCGTGTGCTGGATATAGGTGTAGGCGCGAACATGATTTACCCGTTAATTGGTACGCGTGAGTATGGTTGGCAATTTGTAGGTGCGGATGTTGATGCGAAGGCCTTGCGTAATGCGCAGCAGATTGTTGATGCGAATGCGCTGGCTGATGATATAGAGCTACGCTTGCAGGCGAAGCCAGGCTCGATTTTTAATGGCATGATTAAACCGGGCGAGCAATTTGCATTAACGATGTGCAATCCCCCGTTTCATGCTTCATTAGCCGAAGCACAAGCAGGTACGCAGCGTAAATGGCGCGGCCTAAGTAAGAGTGTAGGAAAACCGGCGGCTAAGCGTGGTAGCGCAAACCAGCCTGCGGTATTGAACTTTGGCGGGCAGGGGGCAGAATTGTATTGCGCTGGTGGTGAGGAGGCGTTTGTGACGACCATGGTGCAGCAGAGTAAGCAGCATGCGGCACAGTGCCTATGGTTTACTACGCTTATTTCCAAAGCCGCTAACCTGCCCAGTGTTTACCGTGCGCTTAAGGGCATGCATGCGCGCGAGGTAAAGACGATAGACATGGCGCAAGGCCAGAAGCAAAGTCGTATTGTCGCTTGGACATTTTTGGATGCCAAGCAACGGCGGGCTTGGTTGGAGCAAGTAAGTAGGTAATTGGATGCTTTAAATAGATTCTTTAAATCAATCCTTTAATCAATACTAAAGCTCCATATGCCATGTATAAGGTGCAGCATATAAAATAGCCCAGTCGGTACCCGATTGGGCTATTTTATTTTAGCCGAATACTATCAGAATGAGTGTTTTAAGCCACTGTTATTAGCAGACATGTGTATTCCTTGACAAGCTGCAGCGTAGGTAGCACAGTAAGTCTTGGCAGGTGTTAATGATTAGAGCGTGTTTAGTCGACTGAAAGTCAACATTATGGCTAACAAAAAACAACAAAACGCATCCTCTATCAAGCTCAAGTTTGTGTTGGCGCCGGATGCGCTGGTTTGCGAACAGATAGAGGGCGATGCCAAACGCTTGACTGGGTGGAGTTCGGCGCAGCTGTCCGCCTTTAATCCTGCACTCAGAAGTATCTTTCATCCAGATGATCTGGATATCTATGAAGTGATTTTCTCTCACTCGTCTCAAAGCGAGCCGGTTACCCTGACATTTAGGATAGTGGATAAAAAGGGGCAGGCTAAGATACTGCGTGCCACGTACCAGAAACATTTGGACGTGGATCATTTAAAAACGCATATTACGCTCACGCTTACCTTGCCTGAAGTTAATCTGGATGTTGCGCATGACATGATGTACGACAGCTTTGTCACCATGCTGGAAAATACGGATGACTATATTTATTTTAAAAATAGAAATCACCAGTTTACTAGTGCCAGCCAAACTATCGTGGCGATTACGCATGGCATCACGCATTGGTCTGAGTTGATAGGTAAAACCGATTACGATGTATTGCCTAGAGAATATGCCGATATTTATTACACGCTAGAGAAAAGAATTTTTAACGGCTGCATGCCTATGGCGCAAGAAGTGCAGCCGTTATTAAATAATCACGGTAAGCCAGGCTGGGTGGATAACCGAAAATATGCGGTGAAGGATAAGGATGGTCATATTGTTGGATTGTTTGGCATTGCCAGAGATATTACTGAGTTAAAAAATGCGGAGACGCAGCTGCGCAAGAGTGATGACAGGATGCGGATAGCCTTGATGGCTGCGAGTCAGGCTTGGTTTGATTTGGATATTGCCACCGGGCAAATGACCGCGAGTGAAGAGTATCCCCAAATTTTGGGTTATGCCCCAGGTGAGTTGGACCACAGTCTGCAGGAGTGGCAGGCAGCGCTGCATCCTGAGGATAGCACTAGAGTGATGTATCTATTGAATGAATGTTTGACGAGTGGTGACTCGGCCTCCATTGATTACAGGCGGCGTGCAAAGAACGGTGATTGGATTTGGATGAACAGCGTGTTCAAGATTGCTGAATTTAATACACTGCACCAGCCCATGCGTATGATAGGCGTACATGCCAATATTCATAGCCGTAAATTGCTGGAACTGGAGCTTAGCCAAAAAGCACATATCGATTATCTGACTGAGTTGAATAATCGCGGCCATTTTATGGAGCAGGCGGAGAAGGAGCTCAGCCGTAGCCAGCGCTATGAGAAGGACATGGCAATTTTTATGATGGATATCGATTTCTTTAAGAAGATTAACGATAGTCATGGCCATAAAATTGGTGATTTGGTGCTGAAAAAATTGGCGGAAGTGTGCCGCCAAACCTTGCGTGAGGTTGATATTATTGGGCGTATTGGCGGTGAGGAGTTTGCTATTTTGCTGCCAGAAACCAATAGCACAGAGGCGCTTGAGGTGGCGGAACGCTTAAGGTTAGCTGTTGCTGAGTCTAAAGTGCCGATGAAAGATGGGTTACCTGTGCAATATACGGTTTCAATTGGCGTGTCTTCAGTGACCTCGGCGGATGACAATATTGATGTGCTGCTCAGTCGTGCGGATAAAGCGCTTTATCAGGCCAAGCAGTCTGGGCGTAATCGGGTGTGTGCAGAAAACTAGTATTTTGGCTCGGTGGGCGGGGAGTGGCTATTTTATTGGGTGCTGGGCTGGGTGGTGGCTTGAGCAAAGGTTAATTTTATTGGTGCGGCGTGTTGATTACGGGTCATAGTAAGTTAATATGCAAGCTGATTATATCTTGGTTAACTTTAAGGGAGCGTCATGTTTTTTATTGAGCTGATTCACAATACTGCTTTGTTAGTTGCGCTCACCACGATCTACCAAGTTACCTCCTCCCGCAATAATAGTAACCCGTTCATGCAGCCTATATTCTTTGGTCTGTTGTTTGGCCTTGCTGGTGTAATTGGCATGCTGACCCCAGTACAGTATGGCAATGGTGTCATTTTTGATGGGCGTTCCATCATCTTGTTTGTAGCTGGCATGTTTGGCGGCCCGTTCGTTGCCGCATTAAGTGCGTCGATTATAGGCGCATACCGAATCTGGCTGGGTGGCGCCGGCGTTTATGTCGGGGTCGTGGTCACGGTGGTATCGGCCTTAATCGGCGTTGCCTTTTATTATTACCGCAAAAGTGTGGGCGGCTCACTCAAGGTGCTGCCGCTACTAGGTGCCGGGTTACTGGTGCACGTGGTGATGCTGCTGCTGTTTTTATTTTTGCCTGGCGGTATCGGTATTTGGATTGATAAGCAGTTAGGCCCCACCATCATCTTGTTCTATCCAGTAGCTACCATGCTGCTATGTTTACTGTTTCAGGATTATGAAGAAAAGAAACATAGTCGCGGTGAGCTGCACCGCTTGGCTTACTACGATCCATTGACTGGATTGCCGAATCGTTCGTTACAGATCGAGTACCTGAATCACGCCTTGGAGGAGTGCAAAGGTACTGGCGCTAAAGGCGCACTTATCTTATTAAATCTAGACCGTTTTAAAACGCTGAACGAGGCGCGTGGGCATGCGGTAGGGGATGTATTGCTTTGTTCTATTGCCGACAGATTGAGGCCGTTGGTGGAGGCCGATAGCATGTTGGCGAGGATGTCTGCGGATGAGTTTGCTGTGCTGGTAAAGAAGGATGTCAGTCATACCAGTGATATTGGGGCTGTTGTTGGTCATCTGTTGGATAAAATCAGGGTGCAGCTTAAGCTGCCAATCCAGTTGGGGGATGATGAGTTGATTGCTTCGGGTAGTATTGGCATTGCTACCTTTCCCGTTAATATTGAAGATGATGCGGGTGATGTATTCCGCCGTGCGGATACCGCCATGCATCGCGCCAAGCAAAATGGCGGCAATCAAAGTATCTTGTTTGAGCCGTCCATGGCTAGCGTAGCTGAGCAGCGCTTCAAAATCGAGCGTGAGCTGCGCCTGGCGATTCCTAACGGTGAGCTTATGCTGTACCTGCAATCGCAAGTGAATGCTGCTGGTGTGGTGGTGGGGGCAGAGTCCTTGGTGCGTTGGCAGCACCCTGAGCGCGGCTTGGTACCGCCTTCTTTGTTTATTCCGGTGGCTGAAGAAACCGATTTGATTGTGGATGTGGATGTATGGGTACTGACTGAAACTTGCCGCATTTTGGCCAGGCAGGATATTTACAGTCTGCCCATACGTGTGTCGGTTAATATTAGCCCTAGACACTTCCGTCAGCGTAGCTTCGTTTCTAGCATTAAAACCATTTTGGCGGACACCGGAGCAGACCCTACCCATTTGACGTTGGAAGTAACAGAAGGCCTGGTGATTGATAATATCAGTGAAGTCGTTGCAAAAATGACGGAGCTGAATTTGCTGGGGATACACTTCTCTCTGGATGACTTTGGTACGGGTTACTCTTCACTGAGCCATCTCAAGCGCTTGCCGATTCAGGAGCTGAAAATAGATAAAACCTTTGTGCAGGATGCGCCGCACGACCCTGACGATGCGGCTTTAGTTGAGTCGGTATTGGCAGTTGCCAAACACATGCAGTTAAATGTGGTGGCAGAAGGGGTGGAAACGCAAGAGCAAGCCGACTTCCTGAATGCCAGAGCTGTGGTGGTGCATCAAGGGTATCTGTATAGCAAGCCAGTGCCTGCGAGTCAGTGGATTCAGGGGCTGGTGCAACAACAGCCTAGACACGCTCATGGTTAACTAAGT
>NZ_CAMLGS010000005.1 GCF_946479685.1 uncultured Methylotenera sp. | reverse complement strand
CTTGTAAGGGCGACGCTCTACCAACTGAGCTAAGCACCCTGCAGCACTAACGAAGTGCGGCATATTACAGATAATGCCGCAGGTAGGCAACACCTTTTTTACTTAATTTTAATAAAAATGATATTTTTTTTATGAGGGCGATTTTATGCCCTTATATTTCAATATTTTAAGATTTTTCGGAGTCTAAATTGATTCGCTGTCAATTCTAATTTGATTGCGACCCGCGGATTTGGCGGCATACATGGCATCGTCTGCTCGTTTTAAGATTTCTTCTTCACTGGAATCATGGTTAACAAAAACCACTACACCTATACTGGCAGAGCATAAATGTTCAATGGTGGATTTTGCATCATTCGTGTTTAACGAAAGTAAGTATGGTGCCAACAAAGCTTGGCGTATTTGCTCCGCAATACGGTTGGCTTGCTGCACGGATTTTTCTTTATCTGTGGTTAATGTGTTGAGCAAGACGACAAATTCATCACCGCCAAAGCGAGCCACAGTGTCAGTCTGACGCACGCAGTTTTTGATGCGTGCTGCTACTTCTAGCAATAGAGCATCGCCAAATGCATGGCCGTAAGTGTCGTTAATGGGTTTGAAGTTATCTAAATCCAGGAACATCAGAGCACAGTAGCGGCCATGACGCTTGCTGGAGGACATGGTTTGGCTTAAACGGTCTTTGAGCAGGCGCCGGTTGGGGAGTGTGGTAAGCGCATCGTAAAACGCAAGCTGGCGCACCTCATCTTCTAGTTGTTTGCGGTCGGTAATGTCTAAATTGTGCCCTTGTAGATAGAGCAGTGTGCCATTTTCGTCTTTAATCGGTGTAACACGGCAGTAGAAGTCGCGGTACACGCCATCATGGCGTTTTAATCTAAAGTAATGATCGCGGCCGGATTTCTTTTCAAAATCCACTTGCCAGATTTTCTGTGCTTCGGCTAAATCTTCAGGATGTACCACCGAGGCCCATTTCTCTATAGTGAGGCTGTTTTCTGGATTTTGACCAGTAAATTCAAACCATTGTTTATTGGTGTAAGTGAACACTGAGCCATCAAACGCCCACATATGGATATTGGTGTTGTTTAACAGTACCGATAATCTTTGTTCGCTTTCCGCGAGCGCTTTGCTTCTGTTGGCAAGCTCAATGGTGCGCTGCTTGATTCTTTCTTCCAGCGTTTCCTGATTATGCAGAATCTCTTCAGTCGCGCGTTTGAGTTTATCCAGCACCACTTTGATGTGCTTGATAAATGGATTGAAAATTAGCATGGCCTCCAGCCCCAGCAATAGCAGCGTTAGTATCCATAAGCAGGTTTCTGCTTGCTCCAGGCGCCGGATGGCGGCCTCACCTTCTAACTGGTACTGGTGTACTGCTTTATCTAGCGATGTTACTAGAGTGCCGGGTGCGGTGAGGGTGATGTAGCGTAATGCCGGGTTGTCTATCGCGAGCTTGTCATCATCGGTGGCGATAAGTGCGCGCACTGTGTTGATGTAGGTGCGGACTTGCTGATTGAGTGATTGCTCACCGTCATAGTACATGGCTCGAATCGCGGGAGACATGGTGCCGGGCAGTCCCATTTCTGGGTTGCCATGCAATAAGCCGTGATGCGAGGTTGCCATCAACCGTACAGATTGATTTAATTTGTCGCGTATGGCGGCACGTTCGCTCTTTGGTGCGGTGACCAGTAGGTTAGCAAATAGTGCGGTGCGCTGGCTTAACATACGTTGCCGACCGCTCACGTTGACTACCGCTGCGGTGCTGTTTTGTTCAGAAATAACGAGTTCTAGGCTATACCAAGCGGCGGTGGTGAGTGTTGCGACGAGCGATAGTGCAAGGACATAACGCCAAGTGAGTGCTTGGGCGATGCCTAGGTCATCTTTGGTATGTAGTTTTGTGAACAAGTATTTTCTCAGTTATTGTCACTGCGTATGACAATTGACTATAAGCCAACTTTCTACGCAAATGAGCTGGTAACTGAATGTTTGTCAGCTGTTTGGGCGTGTTGGCTTTAGTACATGATTCCACTCTAGCAAAATTGTCTGTACAGGTAAAGTGACCCTGTTGAGTATACGGGTAAAGAGGCGCTATTGTTATTGGCAATGAGGCGCTGTGGCAGGTGGGTTGGTTTGGTCAGGTGCTCAAGGAGTTTTGATTTATTGGCAAGTGTAGCTTGCGATGCAGCTTTAAGCTTGATTTAAGCTTAGGCGCCTAAAATGATGTTCACCATTTATTAAAAGGAGTTACATCATGAAAAAATCAGCGCACACTTTTACTTTAGCATCCCTTATTACATTGAGCTTGTTATCACCATTAGCTTTTGCCGATGACGATATTCAAGAAATCGAAGCCATGTCTAAAGAGTTGGGTTTAATTAGCTTAGAGCAAGCAAAAACAAAGGCGCTGGCGGCAAAACCTGGAGCGGTGGCTGATGTGGAACTTGAAAATAGAAAGTTTGGCAAAGGCTGGGATTACGAGTTTGATATTGTAGATGCCGATGGGCGTGAGTGGGAGGTGTTAGTGGATGCTAAAACCGGTAAGGTGCGCGATGTAAGCCGCGACTGGTTTTAATTAAGTGATACGTGGGCTAAATCTAATTTCAACCCGTAAGCCGCCTAGTGCGGCAGAGCGGCTAAAGCTCAGGTTAGCCCCGTAGCTGTTAGCAATATCATAAACGATGGCCAGCCCTAAGCCGCTGCCGGCTACGCTTTCATCCGCCCTAAAGCCGCGCTGTGTGAGTGAGTTTAACTCATGCACTGGGCAGCCCGGGCCGTCATCCTCCACCACAAAGACAGGTGCTTCAGAGCCTGTTACCGTGAGCGATACATTACGTACACACCATTTGCAGGCGTTATCCAGTAAGTTGCCCAGTATCTCCATTAGGTCTTCACCATCACCATGAAACCTAGTGCCGGCTGCGACTTCCCACGTAATGTTCACATTTTTTTCTTTATAAATCATGCGCATGGTATGCGTGAGCTGTGCAATCTCAGTTTGTAAGTTCACCTGTTGCATGGGCTTGCTATTCCCCATCAAGCGTGCGCGCTTGAGTTCACGTTCAATAATTTGGCCAAGCGACTCGGTCACTGCGTAGATCGATGCCCGTATCTCGGGCAGGCTGTCAATTTCCGTACGTTCTGCAGTTTGGTTGAGTAGTGTGAGCTTGGTTTTGAGGGCGTGCGCTAGGTTGCCTAACGACTCTCGGGAGCGCTTGGATTTTTGCTGTACGTTATGCAATAGATGGTTAAGCTCGGTAATCAGCGGTGCAATTTCGTCTGGCCCTTTCGATGCAATTTGGTCGGCTTCGCCACGTTCGAGTTTGGCAATGTCGTTTTGCATATGTTTGAGTGGTAGCAGGGCACGCTGTATCATCAGCCGCTGTATGGCTAATAGCAAAATGAGGCCAAAAAATGAGATGGCGGCATAAATCAGCTGAAAGCGTTCTATGCTGGCTTTGATTGGATCCAGGTTTTCCGCAATGACGATAGTGATAGGCAGGTTCTGTTTTTGGTAGCCATGCGCCACAATCAGTAAAGACTGCTGTTCCGGGCCTGGGCGGTAAAGTAATTGTTGCTCGCCAGTAGCCAAAGGGGCGATATTGATGTCGGTATCCCATAGTGAGCGCGAAATGAGGCGTTGCTGTCCAGAAATCACTACATAATAATTACCAGAAAATGGGCGCTGGTAAATGGCACTTAAGCGCTGCGCATCAATTTCCAGCTGGTTGTTTGTGTTTAATCTGGCGCTGGCGAGCAGGCTTTCCCCTTCGTGCTGCAGGCGTTTAATCAGTTGGTCTTCGCTGAGCTTATTGATGGCATAACTCACCACCAGCCATTGCAGCGATAGCAGCAGTATTAAACTAAGCGTGATGCTCCAAGACAACCTACCTTTGAGTGAGCGCATTAGGATGTGGCCTCAAACACGTAACCCTGGCCACGCCGGGTTTGTATTAGATTGCTACCAATTTTTTGGCGCAAGCGGTTGATATACACCTCAATCACATTGCTGTCTTTATCTGCATCATATTCATACACATGCTCGGTTAATACCGATTTGGACAGGATATGCCCAGGGTGCAGCATAAAGTAACGCAGTAATCTGAACTCTACATTGGTCAGGCTGTGCTGTGTGCCGTCATCAAATATTACGGATTGTGTCTGCTCATTGAGCTTGAATTGGGCTGCTTGTAACTCCCCAGCGTGATTGACCATGCTGCGTTTGAGTACAGCACCGATGCGTGCCAGCAGCTCCTCAATCTGAAATGGCTTGCTGACGTAGTCATCCGCACCAGTGTTAAAGCCCGTCACCTTATCCTGCCAACCGCCTCTGGCGGTGAGGATGATGACTGGTGTGTGCACTTGTGCGTCACGCCAATGTGCCAGTATCTCCAGCCCGTTGCGCTTGGGTAAGCCTAAATCCAGTATGGCTAAATCATAAGGTTCTAGCTTGCCCTGAATCTCCGCCTCAACCCCATCTGTGGCTAGGTCTGTGGCGTAGCCCGCGCGTTGCAGGCTAGTTTGCAGCTGTTTGCCGAGTATGGGGTCGTCTTCTACCAGCAGCAGGCGCATGGCTTAGTCCTCAAGTTCCATTTTGATCAGCTTGCCAGTTTTTGCATCCAGTTTGATTTCCCAAACCTGGCTATTTGCATCCAGCAACTCTACCTCATAGATATAAATTCCCTTTTTGCGCTCCAGCTCAGTTTCCAGTACCTCGCCTGGTTTGATTTCTTTGGCTAACTTGGTGATTTTTTCTAAAGGCAGGATTTGGCCTGCGCTTAATAACTGGCGTGCAGTTTGTTGGTTTATATCGGCTTTTGCCGTGTTGTTGGTGAGCATGAACGCGCCTGCTAACAACACGCATACTGCAATCAACAATACAAAAATACTGAGCTTCTTCATCATAATATGCTTGATTGGCATGGGCGAGTGAACGCCTTAGTCAAAAACTCCGAGTTTAAGGTGATGCTATTGTGCATGTGTAAGCTTAACTCAAGCTGAATGATGATGTTTGAGTATAGGCGCCTGAGGTGCCAGTGCGTTCCGGCACACCTGGTAAAGTGTGCCGTCGCTTAGGTGATGTGACGCAGCTTAGTTGATTTTGTAACTGGCAATCGCGCGTGATACGGCGATATAAGAGCCCGTCCAGCCTATGCAGACTGCTGCCAGAATGACAGCTAGAAATAGCTGTAAATTAAATAGCGATAAGCTGAAGTCGTTGCTGTATAAATGGGCAATTTGCGCCATGGAAATATTAAACGCGTGAATAATCCCCATCAGCATCAGCACCGCCAATAAGCCGCCAAATAAGCCGTACAATGCGCCTGCGTATAAAAACGGCATGCGTATAAAGCTGCTGGTCGCACCAATCAGGTTGCTCACTTCAATTTCATCTTTTTGCGTTAAGATTTGCATGCGTATGGTATTGCCGATAATCACCAGCAGTACCACCGCTAATAAAGCGGCAATCATCGTGATGAGCTTTTTACCCAGGCTCAATAATGATGACAGGCGTTTTACCCACTC
The DNA here is from genome assembly GCF_946479685.1 of uncultured Methylotenera sp. The sequence continues at coordinate 72,468 of NZ_CAMLGS010000005.1, read as the reverse complement.
GGTATTCAGTAGTGCCAGCTCCACATTAGGCAGGTTTTGCAGTGTGTCTTTTAGCTGAATCAAACTATCTGGGTCTGCAGACTTGGCTTGAATAAAAAATGCATCTGGCAATGGGTTTTTACCCAGTTGCGACACTGCGTCGTTCACGTCCTGATTGCTTTGTGATTTAAGCTGCAACTGTTGCCAGGCCTCTTCTTTTTTCACCAAATGAAAGCGCTCAATATCCTTGTTTTGCGCTAATTGACGTTCAATGGTTTTAATTGCGCCAGCACCAGCTTCTACATTAAGAAACAGGCTGATTTCAGTGTCTTTTTGTATGTGGTCTGTGAGCTTGGATAGGTTATCTACCGCCAAATAAAACAGGCTAGGCAGGCACATGGCCACGCCAATCACCAGGCAAATCATGAAAGTTGACAGCATGTTGGCTTGTAAGCGGTTCAGTACCAGCTTAAGGGTTTGGATATGTTGGTTTAGCCAGTTACTCATGATGAAAAGCGCTCGATGGAGGATGACCCTTGGTTGAAGTCAGACGTGTTTAGTGAGTGTTCACTCAGTGCACCTTGGTTGATGTGCAGCACGCGGTTTTGGGATGCACTCATGCCTAGCGCGTCATGCGTAGACATAATCACAGTGACACCTACTTGGTTAAATGCATAGAAGATGGCCATGATGTCGGCAGCATAGCTGGCGTCCAGATTGCCGGTAGGCTCATCGGCCAGCAGGATGGATGGACGGCTGACCACGGCACGGGCGATGGCTAGGCGCTGCTGTTCGCCGCCGGACAATGTAATCGGCATGGCTTTTTCTTTATGTAGCAAGCCTACTTTATCCAGCGCGGCACGTACCCGCTTGGCGGCCTCTTGCCCAGTGATGCCGTTGATATGTAACGGTAAAATCACGTTTTCAAAACAGTTTCTGTCGTAGAGCAGTTTGTGGTCTTGGAAAATCAAACCAAAGCGGCGGCGTAAAAATGGAATGGCAGAAGGCTTTAATTGGCTGACATTTTGGTTAGCAATCAATACCGTGCCGCTGGTAGGGCGCTCGGTCGCAGCAATCAGTTTTAACAGTGTGCTTTTGCCAGCACCGGAGTGGCCGGTAAGAAACACGAACTCACCAGCATTAATGTTAAAGCTAATGTTTTTGAGTATTTCATCGCTACCGGGGTAGCGCTTGGTGACTTTATCAAATTGAATCATGCTGGTATTTTAGTCTTATCTATTATTTTAGTCTTAAGCTAGTATTTTGGTCTTAATCTAGGCACACAGATTATAAATAGTTTATGACTCAATCATGGCGTCAATAAACTCATGGGCATTAAATGGCCTGAGGTCATCAATCGCCTCACCAATACCAATGTAGCGAATTGGAATCGGACGCGCTTGTGCGATAGCAGCAATCACGCCGCCTTTTGCCGTGCCGTCCAGCTTGCTAAGCACCAAGCCGGTAACGCCTAACGCGTCATCAAAGATTTTTACTTGCGATACGGCGTTTTGCCCGGTGTTGGCATCTAATACCAGCAATACTTCATGCGGTGCGCCAGGTAGCGCTTTATCCATCACACGTTTTACTTTTGCAATTTCATCCATCAGGTGTAACTGCGTAGGCAAGCGCCCGGCAGTATCTGCCAGCACGATATCAATATTTTTAGCGCGTGCCGAGTTAATGGCGTCAAACATCACCGCCGCTGGGTCGCCGCTGGTTTGTGCAACTACATGCACGTTGTTGCGCTCACCCCACACTTGCAACTGCTCGCGTGCGGCTGCCCTAAAGGTATCGCCGGCGGCAATCAGTACGCTCTTGCCTTCAGACTGAAACTGCTTGGCTAATTTGCCTATGGTAGTGGTTTTGCCTGCACCGTTCACACCGGCCAGCATAATGATAAATGGTTGGTGCTTGCTAGTAGCTAATGGTTGCTCCAGCGGTGACAGCAAGTCTGATAGCGCATCCTTCAATGCGGCTTTGAGCTGTACGGTGTCATCCAGGCTCTGGCGCTTTACCCGGCTTTTGATGTCATCTAGCAAATGCTGCGTGGCATTAATGCCTACGTCAGAGGTGAGCAGGATGGTTTCTAATTCTTCATAGACCTCAGCGTCAATTTTGCCACCGCCAAAAAGGCTGGCAAGTTGGTTGCCCAGCTGGTTTCTGGTTTTGGCTAAACCCTGTTTTAAACGCGCGGCCCAGCTTAGGTTGGCGCTTGGATTCGCATTTGGGTGAGCACTTGCACTCGCGTCTGCAGGGTTAGCCTCAGGGCTGGCGGGTGGTTTGTCTTTTTTGAAAAAATCGAACATAAATTTTTAACTGAGTTTAGTCACACTATTTTAGCTTAATTTCGCTTGCGGCAAACCAGTTCATTTGAGGTATGTTAATGAATCTATGTATTTTTAATCGTATGTTTCCAAATGTTAATATTGCCTAGCTCTGACGTGGTGTGTAATTTATATAGATGCTTGTTCGGCTTAATTAAGTCAGCTGAACTAAGTCAATGGTATCCTTGTCCCAAAAGCTGATTCTATGCATCAGCCAAAGCGGCTAGTTTAGCCTATTAAATAGCGGCTAGTTTTGCCCGTTGAATATTGATAAAAATAACTGGAGATTAAGTCCTGTGCGTACAAAAAGCCTTTTGCTACTTTTGTTAGTAATGCCTATCACTGTTTTTGCTAATCCACTCATCAAAGAATATAAGCTGGATAACGGCCTGAAATTAGTGGTGCAGGAAGATCATCGCGCACCAGTAGTGGTGTCTCAAGTCTGGTACCGCGCTGGCAGCCTAGATGAAGTAAATGGTAAAACCGGTGTGGCGCATGTGCTGGAACATATGATGTTTAAGGGTACAAAAAATGTACCGGCTGGCCAGTTTTCACGCTTAGTTGCCGCTGCTGGAGGTAAGGAAAATGCGTTTACCAGTACCGATTACACTTGCTATTTTCAGCAGCTAGAAAAATCACATTTGCCATTGTCCTTCAAGCTGGAAGCTGACCGTATGGAAAATCTGCAGCTGACTGAGGAAGAGTTTGCTAAAGAAATTAAAGTGGTGATGGAAGAGCGTCGCTGGCGTACCGATGATAAACCGCAATCGCAGGTGAACGAGGCATTTCAGGGGGTAGCGTATCGCGCTCACCCGTATTCACGCCCGGTGATTGGGTTTATGAATGATTTAGAAAACATGACCGTTGCGGATGCGCGTGAGTGGTATCACACATGGTATGCGCCCAACAACGCTACATTAGTGGTGGTAGGCGATGTGAAGGCTGATGAGGTTTATGCGTTGGCAAAACAATACTTTGGCAAAATTAAACCAAAAGCATTGCCGGCGCGTAAACCACAGGTAGAGCCTGCGCAAATCGGCGAGCGCCATGTAGTGGTAAAAGCACCGGCAAAATTGCCATACTTATTGATGGGTTACCATGTACCGCCGGTCATTAACCCAGAGTCCGATTGGGAGCCGTATGCGCTGGAGGTGTTAGCTGGTGTATTAAGTGGCAACCCTGCCGCACGTTTAAATCAAAGCTTGGTGCGCGATAGCCAATTGGCGATAGATGTGGATGCTGGCTATGATTTATTGGCGCGTGGCCGCCAAAGCTTGTTTTCACTGGATGGTACGCCTAGCGAGGGTAAAACCGTGCTTGAGTTGCAGCAGGCTTTAATCCAAGAGGTGGAAAAGATTAAGCAATCAGGTGTTTCGCAACAAGAGTTAGACCGTGTAAAAGCTGGTGTGATTGCGGCAGACGTGTACCAGCGCGACTCCATGTTCTATCAAGCCATGCAGCTTGGTACGATAGAGACTATAGGTTTCTCTTGGAAAATATTAGAGGATTACCCTAACAAGTTGCGCGCAGTGACTGCAGAGCAAGTGCAGGCGGTTGCCAAAAAATATTTGCTACAGGATAACCTCACCATTGCGACGTTAGACCCGCAGCCGATTTCCCCTAATGCCAAGCCACAAGGCCAGCCGCACGTGCATTAATAAACACTATATTTTATTAGACGTTACAGTTTGATTTTTAAGGTAAAAAATAATGAGTTTGCAATATATAAAAAAAATAGTGGCCTCCGGTTTTTTTATGCTCAGCACCGGCATGCTGCTTGCCACAAGCAGTGCACAAGCGGCAGTTAAAATTCAGCAATGGCAGACTTCTGCTGGCTCTGCGGTGTATTTTGTAGAGAACCATGATTTGCCGATTTTAGACCTGAGTGTGAACTTTGCTGCGGGTAGTGCACGCGACACGGCAGAAAAATCTGGCGTGGCCAGCATTACGCGCTACTTAATGACGCTTGGCGCGGCCGGCATGACGGATGAAGCGATTGCGAAGAAATTTGCTGATGTAGGTGCCGTGCTAGGCGGTAGTTTTGATGCAGACCGTGCAAGCTTATCGTTACGTACGTTAAGCAGTGAGCGTGAGCAGGTGCAGGCACTCAATGTGTTTACACAGATTCTGCAAAAGCCAGACTTTCCCGATGCGGTGCTAGCGCGTGAAAAAGCGCGCATTATTTCAGGCTTGCAAGAGTCTGCTACCCAGCCCGAAAGTATTTCGAGCAAAGCGTTTATGGCTACGCTGTATGGTAACCACCCTTACAGCCTGGATGATAGCGGTGAAATTGATACGGTAGCCGCAATTAAGCGTGATGATTTAAAGGCGTTTTACCAGCAGTTTTACGGTGCTAAAGGCGCGGTGATTGCCATTATTGGCGACGTAACGCGTGAGCAGGCGCAACAGATTGCAGAAAGTGTCAGCGTGGGTTTGCCGGCAACGCCAGCACCGGCGCCGATTGCAGCGGTTACTGCGCCTAGTCAGCCTAAAGAGCAGCGTATTGCGCACCCGGCATCTCAGTCACATATTTTATTGGGGTATACCGGCATTAAACGTAATGATCCTGACTTGTTCCCGCTCTATGTCGGTAACTATATTTTAGGTGGCGGTGGCTTTGTTTCCAGATTAACTGAAGAGGTACGCGAGAAGCGTGGCCTAGTGTATAGCGTATACAGCTACTTTATGCCGATGGCGGAAGCGGGCCCATTCCAGATTGGCTTGCAAACCAAGAAAGATCAAGCCGAAGCCGCGTTGGCTTTGGTACGCGAAACACTGGATAAATTTCTTAAAAATGGCGTTACCGAGGCAGAGCTAAAAGCAGCCAAAGCCAATATCATCGGTGGCTTCCCTATGCGTATTGATAGCAATAAAAAGATTTTGGATTACTTAAATGTGATTGGTTTTTATAAACTGCCGCTCACTTATTTGGATGGTTACAATAAAAGTGTAGAGAACGTGACTGCAGCGCAAATTAAAGATGCGTTTAATCGACGTTTGAATCCGCAGAATTTTGTGACAGTGATAGTAGGCGACCCGAGCGCACAGTAACCAACTTGAGCGCACAGTTAAGCATAGCGCATTTTGTTTGCTTCAATGAGCGGTAACGCTTGAGTTGAGCTGTGTCGATGGCAAGCACGTCATTTGCCGCAAGTTGGGATGGAATTGGTAGTAAAATGCGGGCTTATAGCAATTAACCCTACCGCATTTAATATGGCCGAGAAAAAACTAAATACTGTACGCATCAATGCCGGTGAGTGGCGCAGCCGCTTGCTTAAGTTTCCTGATGCGCAGGGCTTACGTCCCACGCCAGAGCGCGTCAGGCAAACTGTATTCAACTGGCTGGGGCAAGACCTTACCGGTAAGAGGTGTCTGGATTTATTTGCAGGGACTGGCGTCATGGGGTTTGAGGCGTTATCGCGTAATGCCCAGTCGGTGGTGTTGGTCGAAAAAGCTACCGCAGTGTATAAGGCGATGTTGGATAACAAGTCCACGCTCAAGGCAGATGCAGCGCAGGTGCTTAATATGGATGCCTTGGCTTTTTTAGATAAAAACCAGGCCTTGTTTGATCTGGTGTTTGTGGATCCGCCATACCACCAGGGCTGGTTAGACAAAGTATTAGCGCAACTGCCTAAGCATTTAAATACGCACGGTGTAGTGTATGTTGAGGCGGAGTATGCGTTGGCGGATGACGAGACTTGGCAGGTATTTAAACAGAGTAAAGCAGGTAATGTCTTTTATCATCTGATAAAATTGCGCCATGACACAAACTAAAAAACGCATTGCTGTTTACCCCGGAACCTTTGACCCGATTACCTTGGGGCATGAAGACTTGGTGCGTCGCGCGGCCTACCTGTTTGATGAAGTGGTGGTGGCGGTAGCTGGCAGTACCAGTAAAAGTACCTTGTTTAATCTGGAAGAGCGCGTTGCATTGGCTCAAGATTTGTTTACCTCATACGACAATGTAAAAGTTGTAGGCTTTAGCGGCCTGCTGATGCAGTTTGTACAAGACCAATCTGCACAGGTGGTGATACGTGGCCTGCGCGCGGCTTCAGACTTTGAGTACGAGTTCCAGTTAGCAGGGATGAACCGTAAGCTCTACCCTAAGCTGGAAACCCTGTTTTTAACGCCTTCTGAACAGTATATGTTCGTGTCTTCAAGTCTGGTGCGCGAAGTAGCTAAGTTAGGCGGCGCGGTAGATCAGTTCGTGTCCAAGTCAGTTGAAGATGCGATAGTGAAAAAATTAAAAGTGAGTCTTTAGTTTATGGCGTTAATGATTACAGATGAATGCATTAATTGCGACGTATGTGAGCCAGCATGCCCGAATAGTGCGATTTATCAGGGTGAAGAAATCTATGAGATTAACCCGGATTTATGTACCGAGTGCGTAGGGCATTATGATAAACCGCAATGTCAGCAGGTTTGTCCGATAGATTGCATTCCACATGATCCGGATAAAGTGGAATCTAAAGAACAGTTGATGGAAAAATACCATAAGATAACTGCCTCTAACTAAGCGTTATCTCATTAAGAGTCACCGAATTAATAATACCGAATTGATAATAAGGATAAGCAAATGCGCATGCTACATACTATGCTTCGTGTTGGTAACATGGAGCGCTCAATTAAGTTCTACACCGAAGTGTTAGGCATGAAGCTGCTACGCCAGCATGATTACCCGGATGGCAAGTTTACCTTGGCCTTCGTTGGTTATGGTGCCGAGAGCGACCATACGGTATTGGAGCTGACCTACAACTATGGCGTGGAAAGCTACGACATGGGTAAGGCTTACGGTCATATCGCGATTGAGGTGGATGACGCTTACAAAGCCTGTGATGCGGTACGTAACGCAGGTGGCAAAGTGGTGCGTGAAGCTGGCCCGATGATGCACGGCACAACCGTGATTGCTTTTATCGAAGACCCGGATGGCTATAAGGTCGAGTTTATTCAGGCTGGTACTTTTTAATTATTACTGGTAATTAACGTGCAGGTGTTGCCCTGGTTTGCCGTGCTGTCTGCACTGTTAGCATTCAGACGCCTTGTGCCAATTTAATTACCAACAAGAATTTGTGTTAGCTGTAGTGATATGACTTGGTGTTTATACCTGCTGGAATGTAAAGGCGGTACATACTACGCAGGCATTACCAATGATCTAGCAGCACGATTTGCTGCGCATGTGGCGGGTAAAGGCGCACGTTATACACGCGCTAACCCACCCATTAAAATATTAGCCTCAAAACCTTACCCAGACCGCTCGGCTGCGAGCGTGGCTGAGGCTCAGTTAAAAAGTTTACCCAGACATAAAAAACTCAATTTCTTTGAGGGTGATAAGTGATGGATAAAGCTGTTTTACTTAAAGCCGTACAGGCTGCACAAGCGGGCGATTGGGATGCAGCACATCAGATTGCGCAAGACTACAGTAGCCCTGCTGCCAATTGGCTACATGCGGTGCTGCATAAAATAGAAGGCGATGAGTGGAATAGTAAGTATTGGTATGGCCGTAGCGCTGGCCACAATTATCAGGACTTTTCTGATATTAAGGCTGAGTTGGGTGCGATTTACCAAAGTTTAATCTAAATGAACGATATGCGGATGTTGCTTGTCTGCACTATGTACGATGCTTGGTACGATACTTAATGTGTAATATTTTAGATGTACGATATTTAGTGTACGGGCATTAAGTATGGTAATAAATTGCTACGACATTTAGGTTAATTGTCATAATCAAGTTGCTTGATGCGCATTGTTTGTCAGGCAGCCGCAGTGCCAGAGTGCTAGGTGAGTGAAATGCTCGCCTGATTAGTGCTTAAAACATAATCAAGAAAATAATTCCAATAAACGCTAACCGCTAGGTTGGCACGATAAAGTTGTAAAGGCCTATGGATCATAACGTTACACTCATTAGCACTATCGCGGCCGGCTTTGGCCTTGCCTTAATTTTCGGCTTTGTCGCCGAACGCTTTAAACTATCTGCCCTGGTGGGCTATCTGGTCGCCGGTATGTTGATTGGGCCTGCCACGCCAGGTTTTGTCGCTGACGCGCATATTGCCTCTCAATTATCCGAAATTGGCGTCATGCTGCTGATGTTTGGCGTGGGTCTACACTTCTCGGTTGAAGATTTAATGTCGGTTAAACGTATCGCAATACCGGGTGCCATTGTGCAAATGAGTATTGCCACCGTGCTTGGGATGTATGTGGCCAATACATGGGGCTGGACCTTTGGTGAGGGGCTGGTATTTGGTTTGGCATTGTCTTGCGCTAGTACTGTGGTGCTATTAAGGGCGCTAGAGTCGAGAAACCTGATGCAGAGCATCAACGCCAAGATTACGATAGGCTGGTTGGTGGTGGAAGACCTGTTGACGGTATTAGTGCTAGTGCTGTTACCGCCATTAGCTAGTTTGCTAGGCGGTACTGCATTAGAAGGTGTAAGCGGTGCTGAGACCTCAATTTGGCACACCATCGGCGTGACCTTGCTGCAAGTGGCTGCATTCATCGTAATTATGCTGGTGGTAGGTAAACGCTTGCTACCGTGGCTGTTATGGCATGTGGCCAAAACAGGTTCGCGTGAGCTGTTTACGCTATCGGTTATCTCTGCTGCTATTGGCATTGCGTATGGCGCCGCTGCGCTGTTTAGTGTTTCGTTTGCGCTGGGTGCCTTCTTTGCCGGTATGGTGATGCGTGAGTCTGAGTTTAGCCATCGGGCAGCGCAGGAGTCATTGCCACTAAGAGATGCATTTGCCGTGCTTTTCTTTGTTTCTGTAGGCATGCTGTTTCAGCCGTCGATTCTGCTAACTAAGCCGTTGAGCGTGCTGGCAGTGGTAGCCGTGATTGTCGTTGGTAAGTCCATCGCAGCAATGGCGATTACATTGGCATTCCGTTATCCGCTCAATACGGCGCTGGTGGTGGCTGCAAGCCTTGCACAAATTGGCGAGTTCTCTTTTATATTAGCAGGCTTGGGTGTGTCGCTCGGTATTCTTCCAGCTGAGGGCATGAGCCTGATTCTGGCGGGTGCGTTAATTTCTATCGCCATCAATCCTTTGTTGTTCTCCGCCATTATGCCGTTTAGAAAATGGCTGGTAGGGATGTCTAGCTTGGCGCGAGAGCTCGAAACAAGAGCAGACCCTTATGCAGAGCTGCCAATGAGCACGGAGCGTAAATATCTAGAAGGGCAAGTGGTGCTTGTGGGCTATGGGCGGGTTGGCAGCAGAATTGCCAACGAGCTAAAAGAGCACAATATTCCTTTTGTGGTAGCCGAGCAGAATAGAGCCATTGTTGAAAACTTGCGTAAGAAGGGCATTCCCGCCGTTTCTGGCAACGCCTCTGAACCTGGCGTGTTGATACAGGCGCATATTGCCAATGCTGCCATGTTGGTGGTGGCAACACCTGAGCCTATCGATGTACGCAAAATGGTGGATACTGCCAAAGCGCTGAGGCCGGAAATTGAGATTGTGCTGAGGACGCATAACGAAGACGAGTCGGAGTTGTTGCGCAAAGATAACCTAGGCACGGTGTTTTATGGGGAAGAAGAGTTGGCGGTAGGTATGTCTAAATTCGTTGTGAATCAGTTTGCGCCTAAGTAGCTATGTCGGCTTTTTTGATTTATATGATCTTCTCAAAAAAGTTGATTACTCTAAATGATTAAATCAGAGTGACTGCTTTCAGTTCAAAGCGGTCATTAGGTGTACTACTTACTCTGATACAAGAAGCTTTCATTTAGCGACAATTAAACAACCTTAATCACTACTTTGCCTTTAGCCCGCCCCTCTTCGAGATAGGTCAGAGCATCCTTTGTTTGCTCGAATGGAAAAATTTTGTCGATTACCGGAACGATGTGCCCAGCGTCGAGAAGCTTACCGATCTCTGCGAGTTGGTGGCCATCAGGTTGTAGGAATAGGAAGGAGTACTCGGCGCCGCGTTTCCTGGCTTGACGAATTATCTTGCCACTAATCAACCCGAATATGAACTTCATTAGGAAGTTCATGCCTCTGGCGCGGGCGAACGCAGCATCTGGTGGGCCTATGAGTGAAACGACGCTACTCTTTGGTTTCAAAATCTGTAGAGACTTCTCAATCCCGTCGCCTCTAATAGTACCCAGTACCACATCATAGTCTTGCAGCACATCCTCGAACTCCTGCTTCTTGTAATCAATTACCTCATCGGCTCCTAGGCGCTGCACTAAATCTAGGTTGCCTGTACTGGTTGTGGTCCCTACCTTTGCTCCTAGGTGTTTTGCGAGTTGGATCGCAAATGTGCCTATTCCTCCTGAACCAGCTGGGATGAATACCTTTTGTCCAGGCTTGATATGCGCTCGCTCTTTAAGTGCTTGCCATGACGTGAGGCCGACCATTGGAATCGAAGCCGCCTGTACGAAATCTAGATTTTCCGGTTTTATTGCGGCAGCGCTTTCTGGCACAACAGCATACTCAGCAAGTGCTCCTGTGCCAAGGTCGAAGATGCTGGCGAAGACGGCATCGCCCGGCTTGAAACGTGTTACGAGACTCCCAACTTCAACCACGACACCTGCCAAATCGCTGCCCATCGTAGCTGGCAGTTTAAATTTTAGTATGGCCTTGAACATTCTTTTGGGAATCATGTAATCGATAGGATTAATACCTGCAGCGTGTACCTGTACCAGCATTTCGTCAGGTTTTATCGTGGGTCGTGGAATGTTTGCAAAGTCGAGTTGATCCGACTTGCCATAACGTTTCAATATTAATGCTTTCATCATTTCACTCCTGATTTTTTGTTGATGGTGCTGTTTACTTCCTGCGCCAGCCGACATACAAAAATGCTAGAACAAGGGCGACTTCGATAAAAATGGCTGCCAGAATGCCGTTGGTTGCGTGACCTGTAGCAAACTCATACGCACCTAGTAGCGCTAGCATCGTACAGGACGTTATCATTCCGTAGTTGAGTGCAGTGCGGGTTGTAGATTGTGCCGCATTTCTCGCCATGAAAAACATCACTGCAATGCCTGCATAAAGTGCTGCTGCTCGCCTGCCAACTAACCCTGCCGCAGTTGATAGATTCACTCCCCACTCTGACAGCAAATAAAAGGGTGCAAACATCCAAGTCATAGCCAGTATTAAAAATAGAGCTGAGGTGAATACGGCTAATCGGTGAAAAGATAGTTTCATGACGGTCTCTTATGGTTGGCTAGCTACTTTGTCGAGTGAGTCAAGTTGCATCTCTTTACGAATGCCCATATCAACTAACGCAGCAGGCGCAAATCTTCTCAGCAAGCTCAAGCGGCATGCTAATTTTCCAGCGGCGTAACGCAGCTTAGGATGTTTGGCATTGGCAGCTTTCAATACTACATTGGCAACTACCTTGGGATCATCGCCGCCTGCAATAGCTACTTTCATTAATTTTGTGAGCGCTTTCCGCGCGATGTTGTACTCATCTATTTTGGCATCTACTTCTAGTGTATTGGCTTCAAATTGCGTATTGGTATAGCCAGGTTCAACCACCGAAACACGGATGCCTCTTGTTCTAAACTCATGATCTAGCGATTCAGAAAACCCCTCGACTGCATGTTTAGTGGCGGCGTAGGTTGCCATGTATGGCGCCGGTATCAGTCCAAGAATGGAACCGATATTGATAATCCTACCTTCGCCCTGTTTTCTCATATACGGCACAACAGCACGCGTCATGCGAACAATCCCAAAAAAGTTAGTATCAAAAATCATCTTGGTTTGTTCAATTGAGCTTTCTTCGGCTCCACCTGGTGCCACCCCAAAGCCGGCGTTGTTAACAACCAGATCAATCCGGCCTTCAATTTGGATTATTTCTTTTAAGGCAGCTTCTATAGAAGCTTCGCTGTTCACATCCAGTGCAATCATTTTGTAAGAGCCTTCAGCGGCTGATGCTCCCTTACGGCTTGTTCCATAGACCTTATATCCAGAGTTTGCTAATAACTCTGCGGTGGCCTTACCAATACCTGATGATGCACCTGTGACAATGGCAATACCTAATCCTTTTTTACTCATAACCAATCTCCTTTAAGGGTGGATTTTCTGACTTTACAGTGATACTATCGAATTGAAAGCAACTGTCACTATCAATATGATAGTAATGTTACTGCTGATTTAATACTATGTCACTATTTAAATGATATGAACTCAAAAGTTAATGCTAAAAATTATTGTCCAATCGCTAGGAGTCTCGACTTTCTTGGAGACGCGTGGAGTATATTGATACTTAGAGATGCGCATGCTGGCCTCACGCGCTTTGAGCAGTTTCGTAAAAATCTCAGTATTGCACCGACAATACTGACCAAGCGTCTGGCGACTCTCACCGAGGAAGGTATCCTTGAAAAAAGGATCTATTCAGAACATCCGCCGCGTGATGAATATGTGCTGACAGCAGCAGGCAGAGACTTTCTGCCCGTACTTTTTATGATTGGAGACTGGGGGCGGAAATATCGCGGGGATGGTAAGTTAGTGCGTTTCTTGGATGCGGAAACAGGTACGGAGATTAAACCTGTCGTATTAGATGAGGTTACAGGGGCAAGAATCGGTACTAGGCCGATACAAATCGTCGAGCCAAGCGACGAATAATGGAAAAGTGAAGGTCTGCTTTGGGCCGATTGTAGGCGCTCATGTAAAGAGTCTTAGTAAAATAAAAAGGCCTGCAATCGCAGGCCTTTTTATTAAGCGTAAAACTTACTTTTTAAGCAACTTATCCAAAAAAGTCTTTGGCTTTATCTACCCAGCTTTTGTTTTTAGGGCTGTGTTTGCCAGCGTCTGCTTGTGTGCTTTCTTCAAACTCACGTAACAGTTCTTTTTGGCGTGTAGTTAGTTTTACTGGTGTTTCCACCACTACATGCACCATTAAATCGCCATAGTCGCTAGAGCGCAGTGGTTTAATGCCTTTGCCGCGTAATCTAAATACGCCACCGGTTTGGGTTTCAGCAGGAATCTTCATTTTTGCTGAGCCATCTAGGGTTGGTACTTCAATTTCGCCACCCAGTGCTGCGGTGCTAAAGCTGATAGGCATCTCGCAGTGTAAATTTCCGCCATCGCGTTGGAAAATTTCGTGGGTTTTCAGGTGAATCACAACATACAAGTCACCGGTTGGGCCGCCGTTAACGCCGGCTTCACCTTCGCCGCTTAAGCGGATTCTGTCACCCTCATCCACACCTGCTGGAATCTTAACGGACAGTGTTTTATTTTGTTTGACGCGACCAGCACCGTGACAGCTAGTACATTTGTCTTCGTCTTTAATGACTTTACCTGTGCCATGGCACTTAGGACAAGTTTGCTGTACTGAGAAAAAGCCTTGCTGCATACGTACTTGGCCGTGGCCGCCGCAGGTTGAGCAGGTGACAGGTGATTTACCTGATTTTGCACCAGTGCCGCCACATGGGTCACATTTTGCCTGTACTGGAATGCGAATCTTGGTTTCAGTGCCTTTAGCTGCGTCTTCCAGCGAAATTTCCATGTTGTAGCGCAAATCAGCACCGCGATAAACATTGCTGCGTTGACCACGTGCGCCACCACCAAAAATGTCACCGAAGATATCGCCGAACGCATCACCGAAACCTGCACCGCCAAAGCCGCCTCCGCCGCCACCCATGCTAGGGTCAACACCGGCGTGGCCGTATTGGTCATAGGCTGCGCGCTTTTGGTCATCAGAGAGCATTTCGTAGGCTTCTTTAGCCTCTTTAAATTGATCTTCTGCTTTTGGGTTGTCCGGGTTACGGTCAGGATGGTACTTCATCGCCAGTTTGCGATAAGCCTTTTTAATCTCTTCTTCAGAGGCATCCTTGTTAACGCCGAGAACCTCGTAGTAATCTTTTTTAGCTGCCATAATTTAGTCTGTAATATTGAGTTGGGACTTGCTTGTTTAAATGGAAAAGTCGTTAGCATCCGTGGACGCTAACGACTGTAGACCATAAGCTAGCGCTAAAATTAGTCTTTCTTCACTTCTTCAAACTCTGCATCAACTACGTCGCCATCCACAGTTTTTTCACCTTCTGGGCTAGGTTGTGCGTTTTGAGCATTTGCTTGCGCTTGTTGCTCTGCGTAAACTTTCTCGCCTAGTTTTTGTGACACAGTGGTTAAAGCTTCAGTTTTTGCTTCGATTTCAGCTTTGTCATCTGATTTCAATGCTTCTTCCAGATCTTTAACTGCAGCTTCAATCGCTTCTTTTTCAGCCGCTTCTAGTTTGTCGCCGTGCTCTGTTAATGATTTTTTCACAGAGTGTACTGCGCCATCACCAGCGTTGCGTGCATCTACAAGCTCGCGTAATTTGCGGTCTTCTTCTGCATATTTAACTGCATCTTCTTCCATCTTCTTGATTTCTTCTTCAGAAAGACCAGAGTTTGCCTTGATGGTGATTTTGTTTTCTTTGCCAGTTGCTTTGTCTTTTGCTGAAACATGCAAAATACCGTTGGCATCGATGTCAAAAGTCACTTCAATTTGTGGCATGCCACGTGGTGCTGGTGGAATGTCGCTCAAGTTAAATTGGCCAAGTGATTTATTAGCTGACGCCATTTCGCGCTCGCCTTGCAACACTTGAATCGTTACTGCATTTTGGTTGTCATCAGCGGTTGAGAACACTTGTGATGCCTTGGTAGGAATCGTGGTGTTTTTCTTGATGAGTTTAGTCATCACGCCACCTAGTGTTTCAATACCTAATGACAATGGTGTTACGTCTAGCAACAACACGTCTTTTACGTCACCTTGCAATACGCCACCTTGAATCGCTGCACCAACTGCAACTGCTTCGTCTGGGTTCACGTCTTTACGTGGCTCTTTACCGAAGATTTCTTTTACTTTTTCTTGCACTTTAGGCATACGGCTTTGACCGCCAACCAAAATCACGTCAGAGATGTCAGAAGCTGAAACACCAGCATCTTTCAATGCTGTACGGCATGGAGCGATAGTGCGCTCGATCAAGTCGTCAACCAATGACTCTAATTTTGCACGGGTAATTTTTACTACCAAGTGTTTAGGGCCTGTTGCGTCTGCAGTGATGTATGGCAAGTTCACTTCAGTTTGTTGTGCGCCTGAAAGCTCGATTTTTGCTTTTTCTGCAGCTTCTTTCAAACGTTGTTTAGCCAATAAGTCGTTGCGTAAGTCTAAGCCATTTTCTTTCTTGAATTCATCAGCTAAGAAGTCGATTAAACGGTTGTCAAAGTCTTCACCACCTAGGAATGTATCGCCGTTGGTTGAAAGCACTTCAAATTGGTGTTCGCCATCGATGCTTGAAATTTCAATGATAGATACGTCAAATGTACCGCCGCCCAAGTCATACACCGCAATCTTACGGTCGCCTTCTTGTTTGTCTAAACCGAACGCCAATGCTGCTGCTGTTGGTTCGTTGATGATACGTTTAACTTCTAAACCAGCGATACGGCCTGCATCTTTAGTAGCCTGACGTTGACTGTCGTTGAAGTAAGCTGGCACAGTAATGACCGCTTCTGTTACTTCTTCACCCAGATAGTCTTCCGCAGTTTTTTTCATTTTGCGTAAAACTTCAGCTGAAATTTGTGGCGGTGCCATTTTGCTGCCGCGCACTTCTACCCATGCGTCGCCGTTATCAGCTTTAGCGATGGTGTAAGGCATCAAGCCGATGTCTTTTTGTACTTCTTTTTCTTCAAAACGACGGCCAATCAAACGCTTAACTGCATAAAGCGTATTTTTTGGGTTGGTCACAGCTTGGCGTTTAGCCGGTGCGCCCGCTAAGATTTCGCCATCTTCTTGATACGCAATGATAGACGGGGTAGTACGAGCACCCTCAGCGTTTTCAATCACGCGTGGTTTGCCGCCTTCCATTACGGCTACGCAAGAGTTCGTTGTACCTAAGTCAATACCAATAATTTTTCCCATTTTATTTCCTTTTACTTTAAATTTGTTCCCACTGCTTTTAGCGCTGAAGCTTAAAAGCAGCTTAATTGATAACCTTGTTTGCTAGATGGTGATTGTTTTTCTAAATTCAAGAGCTTTTTATATAGAAAGCTTTTATTTATAAAAAACAAATTACTTAGCGACCATTACTAGTGCAGGGCGTAGTACGCGCTCATTTAAAGTGTAGCCTTTTTGCAGCACGCTGGTCACGGTGTTTGGCTCGCCACTGTTTTCTAGCATTGAAATTGCCTGATGTTTGTTCGGGTCAAATTTTTCACCCAATGGGCTGATTTCAGCAATGTTGAATTTTTCAAATACGCTGGATAATTGTTTCGCGGTCAGCTCAACGCCATCTTTGTAGCTTTGCACTTCCGTAGCTTCAATCGCTAACGCGGCATCTAGGCTATCTTTTACTGCCAGCAATTCGCCTGAAAATTTCTCTAAAGCAAATTTACGTGCTTTATCGATGTCATCTACCGCACGGCGGCGGATGTTTTCACCTTCAGCTTTAACATAGAGTACGCTGGCTTTTGCTTCTTCAAGTGCAGCTTCTAGCTCGGCAATTCTTGTTTCTGCTGTTTGTGTATTTTCTGTTGTAGTTTCTAGCTCAGCTTGCGGCGTAGATTGTTCGTCTTGCATGGTTATCCCCAGTTCATTATTAACACTTCTGTGAATGTGGGGATGCTGAATTAAAATTCAAGCCAACTTGCAAAATTTTTATAGAATATTTTTGAGGGCGTCCATTACCGCTGTGGCTGCTGGGATTTGATTGATGTTGCCAAGGTTGATGGCAGGGGCGTTAGCGCCTGCATATACGCCGGTAAGCGCCGGGTTGGTGTCGGTGTAAATGGCTACGGTGGGGATGCTGAGCGCAACGCTTAAATGCGACAAACCGGTATCCACGCCGACCGCAGCTTGCGCTTGGCTGATAATGGTGGCGAGCTGCGCAATGCGCTGTTTGGGTAGTACGGTTGCGTTGTGAAGTGCGCCTGCAATTTGCTGTGCACGCTCAAACTCGGCGGCGCTAGCCCAAGGCAGCACCAATTGTAAATTTAGCTTGGCTAATTCCGCCCCTAGTTGAATCCAGTGCGTGACTGGCCATAACTTGCTATCGCGGCTGGTGCCATGCAAGCCCACCACGTATGGGCTGTTTAGCGCCAAGTCAGCTTGCGCTGATGCAGCGATGCCGTAATTAGGCAAATCGGTTGGGGTTGCGTAGCCAAAGGTGAGAGCGGCCAGTGCGCGGATTCTGGCAACCGCGTGCTGGTTGCGTGCGACAAAATGGCTGGTTTGATAAAAGTGGCTGGCTAGCGGCTCGCGCACGGAGTTTTTATCAAAGCCATGTTTATACCCGTGACTCAAAGATGTAATCAGGCCGCTTTTAATCAGTCCTTGCGTATCCAAAATGACATCATACGATTGCTGCGCGATGCTGCGCTTGGCTGTTTTGATTTCAGCCCAGGTGTTTTTGCTGAAAATCGCTTTGCGCCATCTGCGTAGTGCAACCGGGATGACACGATTTACGCCGGGGTGCAGTTTGGGAATGTCCGCAAAGCTTTCTTCCACCACCCAGTCTATCTCGGCATCTGGATAGTGCGTGCGGATGTCATGGATGATAGGTAGATTGTGGATAACGTCGCCTAATGACGAAGTTTTAACGATAAGCAGTTTCAGCATATTTGATATTTTCGCATACAATTAGATTTTTTCATCACCTGCATAAAGTCGCTTAGTCCATTGAAGTTTGCCTTTCTCATTTTTAAAGTGTTTCCGTATGGGGGCGTACAGCGCGATATGCTGCGCATCGCTCATGATTGTGTGCAGGCTGGGCATGAAGTGACTATTTATACGGGTGAGTGGCGTGGCGATATGCCGGATGCGCGCATCAGGGTAGAGATTTTGCCGAGCCGCGGTTGCTTAAATCATCAGCGTCATCAGTCACTTATCAATGCCATGCAGCATAAATTACTGCAGCAGCCTGTTGATCTGGTGGTAGGCTTTAATCGGATGGCTGGCTTGGATGTGTATTACGCGGCCGACCCTTGCTTTATTCAGCGTGCGTATGAGGAGCGTTCTTGGTTTTATCGGCTGACTGGCCGCTACCGCTTTTTTGCCGCAGCCGAGCAAGCGGTGATGGGGGTGCATAACACTTGTCAGATACTATTGCTTACCGAGCGTGAGAAGCTGAGCTTTCAGCAGTGGTATGGTACGCCCGATGCTAGGTTTCATCTGTTGCCGCCCAGTATTCCAGCAGACAAGTTTGCCAATAAGAATCGTGAGCAGTGCCGCAGTTATGCGCGTCAGCAGTTTGGGCTGCCATCAGATGCCAATATTGTACTGACGGTAGGTTCTGCCTTTATGCGTAAAGGGGTGGACCGGGTCATTGATGCCATGGCTGCTTTACCTAAAGCGCTGCAAGATAAAACATGGCTGGTTGCGATAGGTGAGTATGAGTCGAATAGTAATATCGCGGCCTATTGTGAAAAACGTGCGATAGCCCACCGCTGCCTGCCTGTAGGTGGCCGTGCCGATGTTGCGGATTTAATGGTGGGGGCTGATGTGTTTGCGCACCCTGCACGTTCTGAACTGGCAGGGCTGGTGCTGATAGAGGCGATGACGGCTGGTTTGCCAGTATTGGTAACCGATGTTTGCGGCTATGCACCGCACATTGCACAGGCAGATGCCGGCGTGGTGTTGCCTGCACCATATAGCCAAGCTGAAATGAACCATGCACTGGCGCAAATGCTGCAATCGCCGCAACAGGAAAAGTGGCGTGATAATGGTATGCGTTACACGAACAATATCAAGAATACATCGTCAGATAGTGCTGAGGCGGATTACATTATCGCGTTAGCACAAACCAGAGGTAATGCACGTGGCTAAACTAGAGTTGCCAGCTTTTATTAGTAAGCATTTAACTGAAAATGCCTTTGATCAGGTGATGCAGCTGCAGGGGCGGGTGTATCGCAATGTTGCTGGCAGGCGAACCGTGCAAGTGCAATTTGGTGGTGAAAGCTACTTTGTTAAACAGCACTTTGGCGTAGGCTGGAAAGAGATTTTTAAGAGCTTTTTAAGCTTTAAAGTGCCAATTTTAGGTGCGCTGACAGAAGTGCGCGCCATTCAGAAGCTGGTTGATATTGGCATTGATACTACGCCGCTGGTCGGCTATGGGGTGCGTGGCTGTAATCCGGCAACCCAGCAGTCCTTTATCATCACCAAAGATTTGGGCGATATTATTTCTTTAGAAGACTTATGTGCAAGCTGGGTCAGCAATCCACCAGATGCGCGTTTTAAAAAACGCCTGATTATTGCGGTGGCTGAGCTCGCCAGAAAACTGCATAAAAACGGATTGAACCACCGAGATTTTTACCTGTGTCATTTATGCCTGGATGCCCCGGCGCTGCAACAAGGCCAGATCAAGTTGTACTTAATTGATTTGCACCGTATGCAAGTACATGTGCAGCCGGCAATGAAGGCGGTGATGAAAGATATTGCTGGCTTGTATTTTTCCAGTATGGGTGTAGGGCTGAGTGCGCGTGATTATCTGCGCTTTAAGCGCCACTATGCGGCTGGTTTTGCCAGTGTGGATTCAAGCTTTTGGCAAAGTGTTGCCGCTAGGGCAGGTAAGCTCTACGCTAAGTTTCATAGTGATAAGTTTCAAAAAAGGCTACAGCAGGAACACGCTGCGGTAGATTAAAACGCAGGTTGTGACTGAGCAGTAAGCTGTTTTAAGTTTTTTGCTTGTTACAGCTCGGCTTCTGCTTTTTTCTGCTCGCGTTTGAGTACGCGGTTTCTCACTCTATAGCGCGGGTATTGCCATATGTACTGCACAATATTTTTGCTCACCTGCTGTTCTATAGCGTGGTTTAGCAGCGCAGGAGTGGCAATAGCACCGTCTTCCAGTTTGGTCATGTGTACCTGAAAACCTTTGCCGTCAGCTAGGCGCTCGCCGAATACCATAATTACCGTAGCGCCGGTTTTCTCAGCCAATTTTCCTACCAAGGTCATGGTGTATGCAGGCTTGCCAAAAAAAGGCGCCCACTCGCCTTCGCCTCTGCCTGGCACTTGGTCTGGCAGTATGCCTACCGCTTCACCGCGTTTTAATGCTTGTATGAGTGTACGTACGCCTTGCAGGTTGGCAGGGGCTAGATTGACTTGCTTGCGACTGCGCCCAGCGATGGTTAATGAGTGTAGCCACTGTAGTTTAGGGCGGCGGTACAGCACGGTAATCGGGTGGTGTGCACCGTAAAAAATCGAGGTGATTTCAAAGCAGCCCATGTGCGGTGTTAAGAAGATGATTCCTTTTTTCTTGGCAATGGCTTCTTCCACCACATGCCAATCAGCACATGGTTGCACCCATGATAATATTTCCTGCTCATCTTTTTGCCATATCGCCAAGCTCTCAAGTAGCGATTTACCTGCTTCTGCCATGTTGAGCTTAATGAGTTTGCTCATCTCAGTGCCATGCGGTACTAAACCACTTTGCGTTAAATTTTCTGTAATAACGGTTTTGGCCTGCGGCATCAATAAATAGAGGAGCTTGCCCAGAGTGGTGCCTAATTTATGGATGGTTGGAAGCGAGAGTAAAGTGAGGGGCTTGAGTAGCAGTTTAAACATTGTTGAAATCATAGCACAGCGGAGGTTAAAGGCTAGAGGAGTGAATCTGGATTAACTGATATAATCGCCTAGTCCGCACATTTAAAGAGTACGCACACAAGGGTAGTCTACGTAAAAGAATTATTAGCCAAAATTTCATTCATGACAACATCATTCACTTCGCCATTTGCTTCATCGCGACATGCTCCCATTTTAAAGCGCCATCAGCTGAATAGTTTTGATGCGGTTTGGGATTTTGAGATTCAATGGTTTGAAGAGCCGAATCAGCGTCGCGGTGGCTGGAGCGGTGTTGGGCGCATCTCGCTGGAGCGCGACAGCACCGCGCCGTTATTTCTGTTTGTGAAGAAGCAGCAAAATCATGGTCGCAAAACCCTGCGGCATCCTATCAGCGGTGAGCCAACATTTAGACGAGAGTTTGCATGGCTGCGATTCTTGGAGGCGCGCCATTTTCATGCACCTAAAGTGGCTTTTTATGCAGAGCGCGGCACCGGTGAAAATCAACGTGCGGTATTGATGACAGAAGCCCTTACTGAATACCAGCCGCTGGATGTGTTTGCTGATGATTGGCGCGCCAAAGTGAGCCGCCAACAGCAAATGGTGCTGATCCGAAAAATCGCTGAGGAAATTCGACGTTTTCATGACTTTGGCCTAGTGCACAGAGCGTTGTATCCCAAGCATATCTTTGTTAAAGATGCAGAAGGCAGCCCGGAAATTGCCTTGATTGATTTGGAAAAGACGCGAGCTAGCCGCTGGTTCATGTTCCGCGCTTTCTTTGATTTGGCTGCATTGAATCGCCATGCTGAAGGCTGGCGACTCACACAAAGGCTGGCTTTCTTCAAGCACTACCTGCATATTGAGAAGCTGAATTTTCTGAGCAAAGTGTTGTGCAGATTGATTATTAAACGCTCGAGAAGATAAGATTAAACCTATTCTATTCATGGAATTAAATTGAACATTACGCCTACTCAACCTTTGCCTAAATTTAGCATTGCGCTGGTTAACTATAAAACCTTAGAGCTCACTAAGATCTGTCTGGAGTTGTTAAAGAAGCATCTGGATAGCGCAGAGCTTGACCCTGGTCGTGTGGATGTATGGGTGGTGGATAATCATTCGCAAGACGAGAGCGTTGAATACCTGCGTACGCTGGATTGGATTAACCTGATTGAGCGAGCGCCGACCGAGCATGAAGAGGGCTTTGTTGCGCACGGTCGCGGCTTAGACTTGATTTTGCAGCAAATCAAAACAGATTATTTGTTCCTGATGCATACCGATACCTTTATCTACGATGCCAGCGTTTTTGATTGGGCGCTGAAGTTCTGTCTGGCTGATGAAAAAGTGGCTGCAGTCGGCTGTCTGGAACAGTTGAATCGTGGTTATTTGCGTACTGTATGGCGCATTAGTTCAAGATTCTGTAAGCACTACTCAAGAAGGTTTAGATTGTTTTTGGGCTTGAATGCAAGGCAGCCAAAGCCGTATGTTGAAGCCTATTTAAAAAGCTTTTTTGCTTTATGGAATGTAAAGCTGATGAAGCAGCAGGGCTATGTGTTTCTAATGGAAAACCGTATTCCGGGTTATGCATTGCAAGATAAATTAAAGCAGGATGGTTACAAATTAAAGATTGTTTCGCCAATGAAGCTGTTTAAGTTTCTGGATCATATCGAAGCCGGTACCGTTGGCTTGCGAGCGCTTTATAGCGATATGAACCGCCGCGTGAAAAGAAAAAAATCAATTTTGAAAAAGTTTGAGAGTTAATGATGAGCGACGTTAAATCACTGTTACCAATTGAGTCTGTTGATGGCTTTGTGCTGGATCATACGGTGTCGCGCGCGATAGGCGAGGATTTAATGGGCGAGTATGCCTTTGCCGAGCCGTACCCGCATATCGTGATTGATAACTTTTTACCCACCGAGATGGCGGAGCAGTTGTTAGCGCACTTTCCAGAAGACGCTAAAGCGCACGATAAGACCTATCAGAAGGGGTATGGTGGCACACATAAGCGCCAGATCCTGCCTTACGATTGTGATGTTTACATGCGTGATGCGTTTGCCTTCTTTAACTCAGCACCTATGCTGCAGTTTTTGGAAGGTGTGACCAATATCCGTGGCCTGTTGCCTGACCCTTATTTTTCAGGTGGCGGCTTGCATGAAACAAGCAATGGTGGCCTGCTAGGAATTCACGCCGATTTTCGGGTGAATGAGTCGCTGCAAACCTTAAGGCGTGTGAATATGCTGATTTATCTGAATAAAGACTGGCAGGATTCATACGGCGGCAAACTTGAGCTATGGGATAGGGAAATGAAGGCGGTGGTGCAAAGTGTCGCCCCTATTTTTAACCGCTGCGTGATTTTTAATACCGATGAAGATAGCTTTCACGGTCATCCGGATCCGTTAACGCTACCTGAAGGTGTGAGCCGTCGCTCTATCGCGCTTTATTACTATACGGCGATACCAATTAGCAATGACTCTGGCGAGTCCAGGCATACGCTTTACGTGGCAAGGCCGCATGATAGTGAGCAGGTGAAAGCCGATGTGCGCAAGCTCGCCAAAAAACGCGAAAAACGTGCAAAGAAATTATTTAAAGCCCATGAGCAGCAGTCGGTTAAGCAGAGATTAGCCGACATTAAATCGCGTTTACTCGACTTGTTTAAATGATTAAGTCTGAGCGGATTTAATCTGTAATGAACACAACCGCAACGGCTTTAAAGTTAGAGCAATTTGGCATCGATGACCATGCCATCACGCTGGCAGATGGCAGTGTGTTGGAGATTTTGGATGTGGTGCGTGTAGTGCCGGGTAAGCGGCTAGTGTGTCAGGGGATGTGGGATGGGCAATGGGTGTATGCCAAACTATTCTTTGGACGAGGCGCGGAAAAATATTTGGCGCGAGATAGGCAAGGCGTTACGTGGTTGCTGCAAGGCAATATCGCTACACCGCCGCTGTTGTTCGCGGGGATGTCGCAAGACCAGCTGCAGCATGTGTTGATACTGCAGGCAATTACGCCCGCAAAAAATGCAGAAGTGTGCTGGAGTGAATTGGCCTTGGATGCTCACGCACGCATGCAGTTAGCGAAAAAGCTGGTGCTTGAGGTTGCGGCACACCACCAGGCTGGCTTGCTGCAAACAGATTTGTACCTGAAGAACTTTTTGCTGCAAGCGTCTGAAGCAGCTGGTGGTCACAGTGCTAAAGTCTTTACATTGGACGGAGATGGTATTCGTCAGATGCCGCGTTGGTGTGCGGCGCGTGCGCAACGGCAGAATCTGGCCACGCTGTTTTCTAAGATGGATGCGCTGGACGATTACCATATCCCTGAGTTGTATAGGCTGTACTGCGAGTTTTTAGGTCGGTCGAGTTCGCCTCAGGCAGAGGCTGATATCTGGCAGTTAACGCAGAAAATACGCCGTCAGGTTGCCAGTGGCTATGCGGAAAAAAAAGTATTTAGAACTTGCACCGACGTGAAGGTGGTTAGCAGTGCTAGGTCTTTTGTGGCAGTTGCCAGCGCGTTTAAGGTGGAAGATTTTGCGGTGTCAGCTTTGGATGCGGCCTTGCTTGATAAAGCGGCTAACTTCAAAAACGGTAATACCTGTACGGTGGCAAAGGCTAGTGTGGCAGATAGTGATGTAGTGATTAAGCGCTACAACATCAAGAGTTTCTGGCATGGTTTAAATCGGGCTTTGCGTACAACTAGGGCAGCCAAGTCGTGGGCCAATGCTTATCGCCTGATGATTTCTGGCATCTTGACGCCAGCACCGATTGCTCTGGTAGAAGAACGCTGGGGTTGCTTGCGTCGTCGCGCTTATTTTGTCAGTGCCTATGTAGAGGCGCCAGATGCACAGCAGTATTTTGCGCAGGCGCTGAGCTTGCCACAGAAAAAGGCGGTGGCGCAGAATCTAGCGGCGCTGTTTTATAAAATGTATTTACTCCGCTTTGCGCACGGGGACTGCAAGGCCACGAATATTAAAATTGTGGATGATGCACCGCTGTTGATTGATTTGGATAGTATGAGTGCTTATCCTATGCACCGATTAGCTGGCGCGTGGTTTAAATTGCAGCATATAAAAGATTTAAAAAGATTGATGAAAAACTGGGCAGATGATGCAGAAACGCTCGCATTATTGAAAGAAGCTTTTGTTGAAAAGTACAGTGCGAATAGCCTGTACGGTGAAGATAATATTTTAATTCGTGCAAAAATAGCTTAAGCCAGTAAAATAGCGAAAATTGTATGAGTAATAAAAACGGTATTTGCGTAAGAACATAATTTGAAAGTAATCGCATGATTGTATTAGGTTTATCTGGTGCTTTAGGTCACGATGCTTCGGCCGCTATATTGGTCGATGGCAAAGTCGTTGCTGCAGCTGAAGAAGAGCGTTTTATTAGAGATAAACACGCTAAAAATCAATTTCCATATGAGGCTGCTAAATTCTGCTTGAAGCAAGCGGGTATTAAAGCCGAAGACGTGGATATTGTTGCGTTTCCCTATGCGGAAATCCCTTTGAGCACGAATGCGCGCTGGCACTACGCCAAGCGCCACTGGTATGCACCTGATCGTGCATTGGATGCTATTTTCAACGGTAACCGTCGTTTCCGTCGTAATCGCGATAAGTCTTTAAAGCTAATGGCTGATTTAGGCTTAAGTAACGCCAAATTCGTACCAGTGGAGCATCATCTGGCGCACGCTTCCAGTGCTTATCACTTAAGCGGTTTTAAAGAAAAAACCGCGATTGTTGGCATCGATGGCAAGGGCGAGTATGCGACTACTTTCTTTGGCTACGGTGAAAATGGAAAAATCCATAAAATCAAAGAGTTCTATGATCCGGATTCTTTAGGCGGTATGTACGGTGCGATTACCGAGTATCTTGGTTTTGAGATGCTGGATGGCGAATTTAAAGTCATGGGTATGGCGCCATATGGTGATGCCAGTAAATATGATTTGTCTAAGCTAATCACGTTTGAAGACGGTGATTTGCGTGTCAATACCAAACTGGTAAACGTAGTGGGCTTACGCCGCTATAAAGAGAATGGCAAAGGCTATTATTTCACGCCAGAATTGATTGAATGGCTGGGCCCTAAGCGTCATGGTGACGAAATTGATGACCCTTACATTCACTATGCGGCTTCTGTGCAGGCGCTGCTAGAGGACGTTGCACTGAAAATGATTGATTATTACCTTGGTGATATTATCAAGGAAACCGGCCGTATCGCGATGGCTGGCGGTGTTGCACTTAACGTGAAGCTGAACCAGCGCATTATCGCTATGCCACATGTGAAAGAGCTGTTTGTACAGCCGGCATCTGGCGATAACGGCACCTCATTAGGCGCTGCGACTTATGCTGCGCACTTGGCAGGTGACACGATACAAAAAATGGAACACGCTTACTTAGGCCCAGCTTTCACCTCTTACGAGTGTGTGGCAGCCTGTGAGGCGCATCCGGAAAAACCAATTTTCACCCGTGTGGAAAATGCACCGCAAAAAGCTGCTGAATTGCTAGCGAGTGGTAATCCTCTTGCATGGTTGCAAGGCCGTATGGAGTTTGGTCCGCGCTCATTGGGTTGTCGCAGTATTTTAGGTGACCCTAGCTACCCAGGTGTGGCTGATCGTATCAATGCGCAAATTAAATACCGTGAGCGCTGGCGTCCATTCTGTCCAAGTATGTTGGACCGTGTTGCGCCTGATATCCTGCAAACCGAGCATCCTGCGCCTTATATGACTTTTACCTTTGATGTGGCAGAGCATTGGAAGTCACGTATTCCAGAAGTCGTGCACGAGGATGGTACCGCGCGTGCGCAAGTGGTGACGCGTGAAACTAACCCGCGTTATTACGAGCTAATCGAACATCTTGAGCAGCTGCGCGGAGTGCCTGTGGTGTTGAATACTTCCTTGAATCGTCGTGGTGAACCCATGATTTGCTCGCCAACAGATGCGCTTAATATGTTTTATGGCTGTGATCTGGAGTATTTGATGATGGAAGATGTTTTGGTAACAAAAAAATGATTTGATATCAATCAATTAAGTCAAAATTTATATCAAACAGGCCGCTAAATTAGCGGCTTTTGTTTGACGATAAGCCTTAGTTTAGCGATAATCGGGGTTGAAGTTTGTCTTTAACTTAGTAAGTCATTTTTATTATTAAGTTCCGCTAGTTAAGTCAGTTATCTGAGTAGAGTGTCTAAAATTATGAAACAGTCCCATATAGAAGTTACTGAACGTATTATTGAAAAAAGCCGCCCAACGCGTACGGCTTATTTGAACCGTTTGGATGATATTGTCAATCGACCACGCGGTGCCGATCGCTTAGGCTGTGCTAACGTTGCGCATGCTTTTGCTGCGATGCCAGCAAATGATAAGTTACGTGTCGTTGTAGAAAAAGCACCTAACATTGGTATTGTGACTGCATACAACGAAATGCTTTCAGCACACCAACCGTATGTGAACTACCCAGATATTATTCGTGACGAAGCCCATAAATATGGCGCTACCGTACAAGTGGCAGGCGGCGTGCCTGCCATGTGTGATGGCATTACCCAAGGTGAGCCAGGCATGGAGCTTTCACTGTTCAGCCGTGACACCATTGCCATGAGTACTGCAGTTGCATTGTCACACGATGTATTTGATGCCGCTTTGCTATTAGGCGTGTGCGATAAAATCGTACCAGGCCTGTTAATCGGTGCCCTACAGTTTGGTCACTTGCCATGTGTATTTGTGCCAGCAGGCCCAATGAGCACTGGTATCGATAACACCACTAAATCTAAAGTGCGTGAGCAATATGCACAAGGTAAAGTAGGTCGCGAAGAGCTGCTTGCTTCTGAGTCTGCAGCCTACCACGGTGCAGGTACCTGTACTTTCTACGGTACCGCCAACAGCAACCAGATGTTGATGGAAGCGATGGGCTTGCATGTGCCAGGCGCAGCGTTTGTGCATCCGCATGAAGGTTTACGCGAGTTGTTGACACGTGAGTCTGTGCGCATGGTGCTCAATAACGTTAAAGCTAAAAACTTTACGCCTATCGGCCGTATGGTGGATGAGCATGTGATCGTGAACGCGATGGTAGCCTTGCTGGCAACCGGTGGTTCAACCAACCACTTGATTCACTGGGTGGCGATTGCACGTGCCGCAGGTATTATCATTGACTGGACAGACTTCTACCACTTGGCGAAAACAACGCCACTATTGGCGAGTGTTTACCCTAATGGTAAAGCTGACGTGAACGAGTTCCAGGCTGCGGGTGGTCCTGCATTTGTGATTCGTGAGTTGATTGATGCAGGTTACATGTTCCCAGACGTGCTGACAGTTGCACATGGTGGCTTGCGTGAGTACGGTAAATTACCAGTTAAAGAAGAAAACAAAGTAGTGTGGAAAGACCTGCCAAAAGAAAGCAGCGATGAAACCATCGTGCGTACGGCAGCGTTCCCATTCAACGAATCAGGCGGTTTACGTTTGCTGAAAGGTAACTTAGGCCGTAGCGTGATCAAGATTTCAGCAGTGCCTGAAGACCGTCACATTATCGAAGCGCCAGCAATTGTGTTTGATGCACAAGAAGAGCTATTGGCTGCATTTGACCGTGGCGAGTTGGAGAAAGACTTTGTTGCGGTGGTGCGTTTCCAAGGCCCTAAAGCCAATGGTATGCCAGAACTGCACAAGCTAACACCGCCAATGGCTGTGTTGCAGAATAAGGGCTTTAAAGTTGCGATTGTGACCGATGGCCGTATGAGTGGCGCATCAGGCAAGATTCCTGCAGCGATTCACTTGAGCCCAGAAGCTTCAGCTGGCGGCCCATTAGCTAAAGTGCGTGATGGCGATATTATTCGTTTGAATGCAACGGTAGGTATGGTGAACGTGCTGGTTGATGAAGATGAGTGGGCGGAACGTGAGTTTGCAGAGCTTTCTGATAACAAACGTCATAACAACGCACATGGCTTTGGCCGTGAGTTGTTTGGCGGTATGCGTAAGAATGTTCTATCAGCCGAAGAAGGCGCTGTAACCTGGCTGTAATACGGTTTGAAAACAGCATTTATGCTACGTTATTTAACCTTGCCGTACTAAACGTACTGTCTACGGTTAAATGCCTTGCCTAAATGTGTTTTGAAACCGCATGGTTCGACCAAAATAGACTTCATTCTAAAAATGCGAACTTAACAAGAAACTTAAAATTTATTAAATAGGTAGAAAAATGAGTACATTAGATTTAGCTAATCACGGTCCAGTGATTCCAGTGATTGTGATTAACCGCGTAGAAGATGCTGTGCCAATGGCAGAAGCGCTACTTGAAGGTGGTATCAAGGTGTTAGAAGTAACATTGCGTACATCATGTGCATTAGCCGGTATGGAGCAAATTGCTAAACACGTGCCAGACGCGATTTTAGGTTCAGGTACTGTGCGTAATCTTAAAGATGCGCAAGCTTCTAAGGACGCTGGCTGTCAATTTGCAGTAAGCCCAGGCTACACCAGTGAATTAGGTCAATACGCACGTAAAATCGGCTTGCCGTTATTGCCAGGCGTTTCAACAGGTTCTGAAATCATGATGGCAAATGCGGATGATTACTACTTCTTGAAACTATTCCCAGCAGTTGCTGTGGGTGGCATTAACCTGTTAAAAGGTTTTGCTGGTCCATTTGGCGATGTGAAATTCTGCCCTACTGGTGGCGTAACAGTTGAAAGTGCACCACAGTTCTTGGCATTACCTAACGTGGTAGTTTGCGGTGGTACATGGTTAACACCAGCTGATGCAGTGGCGCGTGGCGATTGGGCACACATCACTAAATTGGCTAAAGAAGCGAGTGCAATTAAAGCCGCTTAACTGAATGCACTAAACTGGGTGGCTAGGTTGGTAGTGGATTTTATTCCGACTTAATATCAGCAAGCTATTATCTGGTTTTTACTAAGGGCTTTGTACTAAATTTAGTGCAAAGCCCTTTTTATTGGGAATTAAGCTTTTTAATTGAGAGTAAATTTATTGCGAGTCAACGTGCAGTTAGATATAACAAAATATAAAACTATCGTATTCGATTGCGATGGCGTGGTGCTGGATTCTAATCTAGTGAAAACCGAGGCGTATTTTCGCACCGCTAAAAGCTTAGGTGCGACCGATGCACAGGCGCAGGCACTAGTTGATTACCATGTGCGCTTAGGTGGCATTTCGCGCTACCATAAGTTTGACTGGTACTTGCGTGAAGTGCTGTATCAACCGGCAACGCAAGAAGCGATACAGACATTACTAGATGAGTTTGCACGCGAACTGGAAGTAGTGCTGATGGAGTGTGTCGTTGCCGATGGCCTGCCGGAGCTGCGTGCAGCCTCAGCCGCTAACTGGATGATACTGTCTGGCGGTGACCAGCAAGAAATACGTACTTTGTTTGCTAAGCGTGATTTAGCTAAGTATTTTGACGGTGGTTTATTTGGTAGCCCGGATAATAAAGACACTGTACTCGCGCGTGAAAAAGAAAACGGAAACTTACAATTTCCCGCATTATTTATCGGTGATAGTAAATATGACTTTGAAGCAGCAACCCGTGCTGGCTTGGACTTTGTATTTCTGAGCGCTTGGACCGAAGTTGCTGATTGGCAGCGTTATTGTGCAGAACATCAGATTCTTGCGCTAAACGCCATTAAAGACTTGTACCAGTAACTCTTTGCTCCCAGCGCCATGCGTGCTGTACGATAGTCTCCAAGCTGGAGTACGCAGGATGCCAGCCTAGCTCACGCTGTGCTCGAGTAGCATCAGCAATCAGGCGAGCAGGGTCGCCATGACGGCGTGCACTGTGAATAACGTGGATAGGCTTTCCTGTCACTTGCTGAACGGTGTTAATCACTTCTTGTACCGAAAAGCCTTTGCCATTGCCTAGATTAAACTGATTGCTTTGCTGGTGTTGCTTTAAATACTGCAAGGCGAGCAAATGTGCTTTGCATAAATCTACCACGTGTATGTAATCCCGAATGCATGTTCCATCTTCTGTATCATAATCCTGGCCAAATACATGTATGTCAGGTTTGCGCCCCGAGGCGACTTGTAGCAGCAGGGGGATGAGATGTGTTTCTGGGTCATGGCGTTCGCCAAGCTGGCCTTCAGGATCCGCACCTGCTGCATTGAAATAACGCAGGCAGATCGACTTTAACCCAAATGCCAAATCGTAATCAGCCAGTACCTGCTCAATCATCCATTTGGACTTGCCGTACGGGTTAAGCGGCTGTTTAGAGTGCTGTTCGTCTATAGGTACCGCGTTAGGTTCGCCAAAAATAGCTGCAGTAGATGAGAAAATGAATTGTTTAACGTCATGCCGCACCATTGCGTTGAGCAAGTTAAGCGTATTGGTGACATTGTTCTGGTAGTAAATGTCAGGTCGTTTCACTGACTCGCCTACCTGGATAGAAGAAGCGAAATGCATGACGGCTTCTGGCCGATGTTGTGTGAATGCCTGATCTAAGGCTGTGCTATCGGCCAAATCACCTGGTATAAACTCGCCGCCAAGCACCGCATCGCGATGGCCGCTGGAAAGGTTGTCAAAGGTGATAACCTGATGGCCTTCGGCCAGCAGCATTTTCAGCATGTGTGAGCCAATATAACCGGCGCCACCGACTAATAGTATCTTCATCTTATCTATGTAAAGTATTCTAAATTTATATTTAGATTTTTATTGAGGCTTTAGTCAGGCTAGCTGGTCAATGTGCTATATCTTAGGTTTGCCAGCCAGCGTTTGCTGAGTCTGAGCAGGCTTTTCCAGTTATATTTCTTTCTTCTGGCTACTTGGCTAATGTCGCTGACTTCATCGGGGGCTTGGTAAGCAACTGGTGGCTCTACGATTAAAGTTTTGACATGATTCTGCAGTTGTTTGGCGTAAAAGTCATCAATGGTCATATTCGCTTGTGGTGCTTCATTGATCACTTTGTCGTAGATGCTGGCCCTTATCATATAGGCGTGGGTAAGCGTAATGCCAGTCACTGCAACTAGATTTTTGCTTTTACGCTGACGTAGGCCATATTTCTTTTGGTTGCCGCCCAAATAAAGCATATCCCAATCCATATCGCCTACCTGCTCCATCACGCGCTGCATCACCGTATTGGTGTAAGGCTCAAACTCGCAGTCGTCTTCTAGAATAAGTACATACGGCCAGTTCTGTGCCTTGGCATGCTTAATCACCGCCACATGGCTGGATAAGCAGCCCCACATGGCTTTGATCTGGTGTTCGGCATTCTGTGCCTCATTTTTGCGCTGTAACGCGGCCATAATCTTGGCTTTAAAGCCTGCTGGCGGTGGGTTGTCCTGCAGCTTTTCAAATGACACCGCAGAAAATCTTTGAGCATCTGTGATGTTCACTTTGTTAAACTGGGCCTGCATGCCGTCCCAGCGATCGGGGCGAGAGTCTAGATTGATACAGCAAATGTATTGAAAGAAAGGTAAGTTCATATTCAGCTTCTTGGGTGGCTTGTTAGCTTGTTGACTAGGGCGGCTAATGGCTCTTAGTCGTTATTGCCAGGAATCCTGTTAGTCGTTGTTACCATGAATCTTAGTATAGATATGGCGTGCAAGCTCAAAGTCCTCATGGTAATCAATATCAACCACCATATTGTCCGAAGCAAATAGGTAGGGATTGACGCCGATATGGTAATTAAAGCGATTAACCGTGGTGCGTTTCAAGATAAACAAGCTCCACAGCACTGAATAAAGTTTAGGCAGGTCTTGCGACACCTTATGCCAGTAGCCGAAGCTATAGTTGACTGGGTTGCCTTTGTCGTCAAGCAAGTGACCTTTAAACGGCTTGACGGCGACTAATGAATCATAGTCATCGCGTACCTTTTTCCACTCGGCCAGCGCTTCTTTAAACTGGTTAAATAGTGGGGAGGTAACTTGTATCCACATAATGTCATCATCGCCTGGTAATGGCTCCGTTAGTGCCTTTACCAGGTCTGGCTGATAGATTTTATTGCCAGTTAAGGATTTATCCCTCAGCATAAAGTGAAAGCCGTATTTTTCGCACAATGGGCGCACTTTTTCTTCGTCTTCTGAAGACACGTAGACATTGTCCGCACTTTCAAACTCTAGAATCTGCTTTGCTTTAATGTCAAACAAGGAGTCGTCGTTATAAAAAGGACGAATGTTTTTCAACGGAATACGTGTAGAGCAGGTTTGTAGCGGAATGATAATTTTCATATTGTGTGCTGATGCAATTTAATAGTTATTTTTGATGATGTACTGTAGCCAATGCTAGTGCTTGTTCCATACTGATTTTGGGAATAATCTCATTTGGTAGTGTACTATCTTTTGACAGATTATAAACCTCAAATCCAATTGCCAGACTGGCACGTTTGGCTTGTTCAAAGCAAACGCGGATATATGGCTCGTAGTCACGCATAAAGTCTGGCGGTGCATGCTTGCCGTCTGCGTAAAAATGCTTCTTACCAGTACCGCCTAAATCCATGCCGATAATAAAGTTCTGCTGATAACCCAGCGCCGGTGCTAACTGCGTGGACCAGGTAGCAACCGTTTTGCCTGAAAACAGGCCCTTTTCCAGATTGGCACTAAAACCGACTGCGCGGCATAGTTCTGGAAACTTTGCATCGAGGAATATTTCCGCGTCATTGGCCGCGGCTTGTAACAGCTCTGCTTGGCTAATGCGCGGCACACCAAACTTTCTGGAGATGGATTCAATAAGGTAAATATTGCCGTGCTGCAGTAACTCCGGCTCTCTTTCACAAATTCTGGATAGCCCTACGTAGGAGAAGAAGCAATTGGCCCCGGAAAGGATGGAGTCACGTATGCACGCCCATTGGTTCTCAAATACTCGGCGATCCACTACGATGCAGTGCGTTGGCTTGAGTCCGGCATCGTTAAATTTCTTAATGGCGCAATTCAGGCTAATCGTGTCAAAAGCGGCGAGCTGTTTCAGGTCAACTTCAGCTAAAGAGGGGCCTGTGGCCACGATAAAGCAAGCGCCAGAGTATTGATGGCGCAATGTGTGGGCAAACGCAACCTCAGCAATTGCCTTGCCTTTCCATCGCACGGTGCAGCGTTCGCTACCGCGTTTAAGGTCAAAGTCTGGGTGGCAGCTATACTGGTGTTTGAATTTTTCACCTAGACGCAAGCGACGGAAAATAGAGGTAAGCTTGTTCATCGTATTGAAATTTATAGCATTGAAATAGATAGTCTCAAAATTGATAGACTCGATAGCCTGTTACTGCTTCACGTAAAGCATAATCTTTTTCTTTTTGTTAACGCCGTAAAACTCCTTTTCCAGCCGGTACTGGCTTAACTGCTCACGAATTACTTTTTCTTGCTCCACGCTGTTTTCATCCACTTCAGCATACAGCAGCAGGTAGTCATAGTGGTAGATAGAGCCATCTTTAATTGCATCTAGCGTGAGTTGCCAGTGGTCTGAATGCCTGCCATTAAAATGAGCGCCAGCATAAAAAATAGACTTATCTGTTACAAAAAATATTCTGTCGTTGGCGATATTTTTTTGTTTTACATAGGCAACGGCATCTTTTTCAAAGGTGTAGCCATCTTTTTTAGGCAGGGTGTTTTTGATGTAAGACGCACTAAAAATAACGATTAAAGCGATAGTGAACCATTTTTGCCACTGGCGTTTAAATGTGTTGGTGCGCAGCTTGTGTATCAGTGATGCTAAGCAGAATGCCGCAAACACCAGCACGATAAAGCCAATCGAGACGATGTATCTGTTGGATAGCACAAACACTCTAGCCATGCTGGCACTGGCGTTGATGATGCTAATCACGACGACGCTGTAAAAAATAATGCGTGTATCGGCTTGCAGTGGCAGTATAGGTGAGTCTTGCTGGCTACGATTTACCGCGTATAGCGCAATCACCGGCCAGCTGATGATGCTGATGATTTTTAACAGCAAAATGCTGAGCAGGCCAGCCACTAACGCGATTAGGCCATAATCTGCAAAGTAGCTGCCAAGTACATTGCCCATGCCTGCTGCTTTGGCGTTGAATGCCTGGGAAATATCCGCTAGCAAAGAAATGACCTCTTTAATGCGGCCAAAGTCGCTCAAGGTGACTGAAGGAGATAGCAGCAAAGCTGCCATGATGCCAATCACCGCCAAAATGGCCAAGCTGTTGCTTATTAAAAACTGTTTCAGTTTTTGCGTAAAGCTGAGGTCATGGCGCAACCATAAAATGAGCGGTAGGCCAATGAGGAAGGTGATGCCTTCAATTCTAAACAGCATGGCGACGATGGTCGATAGTTGCCAGAGCAGGGCGTCGCTGATTTTTTGTAAGCGGTAATATTGCACAAAAAATACCAGACTGGTTAGAAATGCCGCCCAGAAACCTTGGTCACGCAACAGCATGGGTAGTACATCGCCCACAATATAAGGTGAGCTCAGCAGCAAAAACACACCGCTAGCGATGGTCAGTTTATTGCCACCAGCCAGCTTAATAAGATAGCTAAAGCTGAAGGCGCTTATCGCAAAAAATACTATATCCAGCACCTGTGCTGAAGTGTGGATACTGAGGCCGGTGAGGCGATGCAGCGCGCTAATTAGCAATGAGTATAAAGGCCAGTTAAATATCGCAACGCCTTGTTTAAACTCACCGATGGCGAATAATCGGGCAGACTCAAAATAGAGCAGCGAGTCGACGTTAAGCCAGCCATGCTGAATGTAAATAACGCGCCAAGCGGTGATAGCCGCTACTAGCGACATTAATAACATGAACTTTTTATCACTCAGTTGCTGAAGGTGGTCTGTAATCTTTTGCATCTGCTTATGCTAAGAACTTGATGTCATGAATAATGGATTGCGGCGTTAGCTTTTTTAAGCAGGCCAGATGTGCATCATGCTCAGTGAGCGGGCATACGCGTTTAAAGCACGGGCTGCAACTTAAGCCTAGGTATGCGACTACCGCATCTGGATGCATTGGTGGTGTGTGGTGTGGGTCGCTTGAGCCATAAATCGCAACCACTTTTTTATCTAGCGCTGCGGCAACGTGCATTAAGCCAGAGTCGTTACTGATAACGGTATCGCATAGCGACATTAAATCAATGGCGTCACCTAGTTTTGTTTTGCCGCCTAAATCCAGGCAGCGGTTGTTAGCAAGCCGGTTGATTGCTTGAGTGACAGGTAGGTCTTTATCCGAACCAAATAGCCATACTTGCCAGCCGTGGCTTAATGCTGCATTGGCGACCTCTGCATAATACTCAGCGGGCCAGCGCTTGGCTTCACCGTATTCTGCACCCGGGCATAAGCCTAGCACTTTTGACGTGGGCGCACTCTGCCCCAGTTTCGATAGGGCTTGCAGCGCATTGCTGCGGTCTGCAATCAGGCGCGGGTTGGTAATGTTAAGGTTGTTTGGCGCTTGACCTTTGCCTGCACTCAACGCCACAAACCTATCCACGGTGCGCGGTAGCTTGGCTTTGTCTAATGGTCGAATATCATTGAGCAGGCCGTAGCGGCATTCCCCCAGAAAGCCAGTACGTTGCGGAATGCCCGCGGCCAGAGGCAGTATCGCCGATTTAAGGGAGTTCACCAGCGTGATTGACTGTGTATAGCCTTGTTTCTTTAGGGATAAACCAAATTTTATACGCTCTAGCAGTGCCAGCTGCCCATGCTTGAATGGCAGTGCAATGCCTTGGTTAATTTCAGGCATGCGTGCGATTAACGGCAATGTCCATGCTGGTGCTGCCACATCAATGATGGCGTTGGGGTGTTGCGTTTTGAGCGTTTGGAATAGGCTATGTGCCAGCACCATGTCGCCCACCCAGGATGGGCCGAGAATCAGGATTTTTTCAGCAGACATGTTGATACGCTATTAACTCTCAAGTTTCTTGATGATGTTGCTAGTGCTACGCCCTGCCACTAAATCAATTAAGGCAACTTCACCACCCCATGACTCAACCTCTTTGCCGCCTACGACTTGGTCTGCCGTATAGTCGCTGCCCTTGGCAATGACATGCGGTTTGACTGCGTTAATTAAGTTGAGCGGGGTGTCTTCATCAAACAAGATGACAGCGTCTACGGACTCTAGTGCGGCAAGCACACGTGCGCGGTCATTTTCATGTACCACAGGGCGGGTTGGCCCTTTCAACACGCTCACTGAGCGATCGGTGTTCAAGCCTAAAATCAGTTTGTCGCCACGTTTTTTTGCCGCTTCTAAATACGTTACATGGCCAGCATGCAGTAAATCAAAGCAGCCGTTAGTAAATACGATCTTTTGTGCTGTTTTTTTCCAAGCATCTACCTTTTGCATCAGTTGCGCTAAGTCACATACTTTATGCGCCTGCTCTGTAGATTGTTCGCTGGCTAAAGCCTCAATCAATTCGTCACGGTTAATCGGTACGGTACCTACCTTGCCGACCACCACGCCTGCGGCAATATTGGCTAACTGTAATGCCTCCAATGGGCTGAGTTGGTGGATGAGGCCAGCGGCCAGCGTGGCAATCACAGTGTCGCCGGCGCCAGATACGTCAAATACCTGTTTTGCCGTTGCCGGTAATAGATGGCTGCCTGCATCAATCAAGGAGATGCCTTCTTCGCCACGAGTGACCACTAAGAACTCCAGTTTCAGGGCATTTTTAAGCACGCTAGCCTTCTCAATCAAGCTGGCATCATGGATAGAGGTGCCACAGGCTTCTGCGGTTTCTTTTTTGTTAGGGGTGAGTGCGGTAGCACCTTGGTATTTAGAGTAGTCGTGGCCTTTAGGGTCAACTAGTACGGTAATACCTTGCGTATGGCACTGCGTGATTAACTGTTGGCAGATCTCTGCACTTAATAAGCCTTTTGCGTAGTCAGATAAAATGACCACCGCAGGTTTGCGTGCGATTTCAGCACTAATTGCGTTTAATAGCTGCGCGTTTTCTTCTGCACTGAAGGTCGTGTTGTCCTCTTGGTCTAGGCGCATCATTTGCTGATGCCCACCCAAAATGCGCGTTTTAGCAACGGTCGGGCGCTGTTTAGAGCGAATCACGTGCTCCACATTGATATTGGTTGCGGTCATCAAGTTGAGCAGAATATCTGCTTCGATATCGGTACCTACGCAGCCAATTATCCGTGTGTTGATGCCCAGCAGTGATAAGTTTGCGGCAACGTTAGCGGCGCCACCGGCTCTATCATGCTGTGATTTGATGAGTACTACCGGCACTGGTGCCTCTGGCGAGATGCGGTTCACTTCGCCTATTAAATAGCGATCGAGCATGACATCGCCCACTACGAGTACGTGTGCACTGAGATTGCCAAAATGTTTAACTGTATCGAGAAGTTTTTGCTGGGTCATGGTGGAGGTGATTATACATCTAAGCGTGTGATATACATTTTGTCATGCCAATCAAAATCAGCATTTGATGGCTTACGGCATGGATTGAGCGCATTAGTCTCAATCCAGTGCTTTAAGCAGACTCTAGAATTTCGCAGAGCGAGTGCCCAACAAAGATATGCGCTTCCTGAATGCGCGCGGTGACGCTGGATGGAATCACTATATTGTAGGTGCAGAGCTCATTTAGTTTGCCGCCAGTACCGCCAGTTAAGCCTACCGTAGTGGCACCAATCGCATTGGCTGCCTCGATTGCGTTTACCACGTTGGCGCTGTTGCCGCTGGTAGTAAGGCCGATTACTAGGTCTTCCGGGCGACATAGTGCTTCAATCTGCCGTGCAAAAATATAGTGGTAGCCGTAGTCGTTACCCACCGAGGTAAGGATGGATGTGTCGGTAGTGAGCGCGATAGCTGGCATGCCTTTACGCTCTTTCTTAAATCGCCCTACAATTTCGGCTGCAATGTGCTGGCTATCAGCTGCGCTGCCGCCGTTGCCCATCAGCAGAATTTTTCCACCATTGCTAATGGTGTTTTGCATGGCAATGCCAACATCACTGATCAGCGGAAACAGTGGCTCCAGTGCATTAAACATCGCCATATGCGCGGCATGTTCATCTTTTAGGTAGTTAACATACTTCATTAGCAGTATTTATCCTCTTGCATTAAGTAGTTCTGTACGTAGTCGCGCACACCATCCTCAAGGCTGTGGAAGGGTTGGTTGTAGCCTGTGCTGGCTAACTTCTGCATTGTGGCCTCGGTAAAGTATTGATATTTACCCTGTAAGTCCTGTGGCATATCCACGTAGGTAATATGCGGTTCACGCTGCATGCCTTGCATTACGCTAGTCGCTAGGTCTTTAAAGCTTCTAGCGTGGCCGGTGCCAATGTTATAAATGCCATTTGGCACCGCCTTTTTGGCGATGGCGGATGTTGCGAAGTGATTCACCACCGCGGCTGCATCTTTTACATACACGAAGTCACGCATTTGCATGCCGTCTTCCACCCCAGCTTTGGTGCCTTTAAATAATTTCATGGTGCCGGAGGCACTGAATTGGTTAAACGTGTGGAAAGCTACGCTTGCCATACGCTCTTTATGGTATTCGTTGGGGCCGTACACGTTAAAGAACTTGAAGCCAGCCCAAGCCGGTGGCGTTGGTAAGTTTTTGCTGACTTGGCGCAATGCCCATTGGTCAAAAAAGTGTTTGGAGTAGCCGTAACCGTTGAGCGGTCTTAGGTTTTCTATACTGGCATCGTCATAGCCCATGTTGCCATCACCATAAGTGGCGGCAGAGCTTGCATAGAAAAATGGCACTTGATGCTGGGCACACCATGTCCATAAGTTTTGCGAGTACTGAATGTTAGCCTCGACCAGCTTGTTGAAGTCGCGCTCAGTAGTGGCGCTAATAGCACCCATGTGAATAATGGCCTCAATGTCCGTGCGGCCTTCTAGCCACGACATGAGCTGGTCTTTATCCAAGTAATGCGCATAGTGGCGATGCGCCAAGTTTTGCCATTGCTCTTCATGCGTGATACGGTCTACGATGACTAAATCATCACGTTGCAGTTGGGTATTGAGATGCCACGCGATGATAGAGCCTATCATGCCGGCGCCGCCAGTAATTACGATCATTGATCCGTACCTAAATTACGCTGCAAAAAACTCTGCAACGTGTTTGAAATTGTAAAACATCCAGTATAACGCTTATTAATTGTTGGCTAAACCTTGCGCCCTTAATTTTGTCATTTCTGCATCTTTTTTGGCTTGGTTCGCATCCCAGTCTGTGCTCGCCCAGCCGTGCAGATTTTCCAGTGCAATCGTGGTCATGGCATGTATCCATGCCTCATTTTCGTTGAGGGCTGGAATATAGTGATATTCACCGCCACCATTGTTTTGGAATATATGCTTGCCTTCCATGGCGATTTCTTCCAGTGTTTCTAAGCAGTCGCTAGAGAAGCCAGGGCAGATTACATCAATACGATTGACCTTAGCTTTGCCTAAAGATTCTAATATATTGGCCAAATATGGCTTGAGCCACTCTTGTTTACCGAATCTGGATTGAAACGCAATGACATACTGGTCTTGATTAAGCTCTAGTGCCTCTGCCAGTAAGCGTCCGGTTTTGTGACATTCGCAGTGGTACATATCACCTTTTAGCAAATGAAATTTAGGCACACCATGAAAGCTCATCACTAATTTATTGGGTTTGCCATTGATGCGCCAGTGTTCGCGCACGCTTTGTGCCAGTGCTTCAATATAAGCTGGGTGGTCATGGTAGTGCTTGATGGTGCGCACTGCCGGC
Source organism: uncultured Methylotenera sp. (assembly GCF_946479685.1). The sequence continues at coordinate 32,137 of NZ_CAMLGS010000005.1, read as the reverse complement.
ATATTGCGCGTTTTAAGCAGTACACGCCATACCGCATCTAGCGCACTGCCGGTGCTGCTGGCAGCATACTGCGGATAAAGCGGAAATACCAAAATGCGGTCACAGTGCTGCGCTTTTAGTTTCTGTATGGCACTCTCCATCGACGGGTTGCCGTAGCTCATGCCTAATTCCACCGTAAACGGGGATTGGATTTTTTGCGCTAAAAAGCCACGTAATAGCAGGGCTTGTTTCTTTGCGTGTATGAGCAGGGGTGAGCCCTCACTTGTCCACACACTGGCATATTTCTCAGCCGATTTTTTGGGGCGGACAGCCAGAATGATGCCGTTTAAAATAAACCACCAAATCAGGCGTGGAATTTCCACGACACGACGGTCACTTAAAAATTGGCGTAAATAGGGGCGCAGTGCCTGCGCTGTAGGCGCGTCTGGGGTGCCTAGGTTGGCCAGCAGAATGCCTACTTTGAGTTGGTCGCCGTGTTCGTATTTTGGTTCTGGGTTGAAATATGCCATATTGCCAATCTTGTTATGTAACTTAATGTTATGTAGCTTAATTGTGTAAATGCTTGCCTTAATTGGATGTGCGACACGCTAACTCGATGAAAGTGCATTGGATAGCAGTTTTGCTGTGATATCTACAATCGGAATCACACGCTCATATGCCATACGCGTAGGGCCAATCACGCCCAGTGTACCTACCACCTGTCCATCTGCCTCATATGGGGCGGTAATCATGCTGCACTCATCTAGCGGTAAGTAACCACTCTCACCACCGATGAATATCTGTATGCCATCGGCATGCTGGCTATTGTCCAGCAACTGCATCAGGCTGGTGCGGCGCTCAAAAATTTCAAACAGCTTGCGTAAGCTGGCTACGTTGGTAGAGAGGTCGTCAACTTGTAGTAGGTTGCGTTCACCAGCAATCACCACGCCATCTTCATCCGCCTTTTTGTTGCTGGCCTCTAGTGCAGCGGTCATGAGTTGATTCATGTCGTCCTGCATCTGTTTTAGTTCGGCATGCAGTTTTTGCTGCACTTCTTCAAACGTATGGCCGGAAAAGTGTGCGTTAAAATAATTACCTGCCTGCGTCAGTTCACTAGCGCTGAATTTCTTTTCAGTGAGGATGATGCGGTTCTGCACATTGCCATCACTGGTGACAATGATGACCAGTATTCTTTTGTCTGAAAGCGTTAAAAACTCCAGGTGCTTAAATGCAATGCGTTTGTGTTTGGGGGTCATCACCACGCCAGCAAACTGGGTCAATTGTGACAGCATATCGGCAGCATTGGTAATCAACTCACTAGGGTTCGGTGAGGCTAAGCCGCTTTTCAGTTGCTGTACGATTTGTGACTCTAGCGGTTGGACCGTGAGCAACGAGTCTACAAATAAACGGTAGCCTTTTTGCGTAGGAATGCGGCCTGCTGAGGTATGCGGGCTGGTAATAAAGCCAAGCTGTTCCAAATCGCTCATCACATTGCGAATGGTAGCGGGGCTGACGTCCAAGCCGGAATGTTGCAATAAGGTACGAGACCCGATGGGTTGACCATCACTGATGTAATGTTCAACCAGGGTCTTGAGTAAAATTTGCGCACGTTTGTCTATACTGGAGCTCATGCGCAAATTATCGGTCAGTTAGCCTGATAAGGCAATGTTATCGGGGCGGTGCTGGTCTATGACCATCTTTTTTCTTGAAGAATTTACTTAAATCCTGCACTAGCTGCAGCATGGCAGGCTGTTTTTTCTCCATTATGGCTTTACGCTCATCACTAGGTAGGGCGGAGTCGTCCCCTCTGCTCGCGGTCATCAGTGCAAAGCTTTTGGCGTTGACCGGCTGGGTGATTTTAACCTCATCATCCACGTAGGTAACTTTGTCCCAGTCTGAGATGTAAGTATGGCTACGTTTCTCGCCAGCAAGCAGGTTATAACCAGTAGAGTAATCGCTGCTTGGGTTGCTAACGCCTAGTAACGGCATGATGGTAGGCACTAAATCCATGTGGCTAGTCATTTGGTCGCTCACCAGCGGTGCTGCATTTGGCTTGTAAATAACAAGTGGGGTGCGAACCTGTTGATCCACAAACGTAGAGTTATGACCCCAGAAGCCATGTTCCATGAACTCCTCACCGTGGTCGCCGATAAGAATAACAATGGTGTTATCCAGTAACTGGTGTTGCTTGAGGTAGTCGAAGATGCGGCCAAATTGCATGTCTAAGTGATGCACGGAGTTAATGTAGCGATTTTTAATCGGCACAATATTGTCTCGTAGTGCAGTTTTACTTAAGGTAGCGTAATTAAGGTCGTCACGATACGGTGTTGCAATCACGCTTTCTGGCGGGAAGTAATAACGTGCGTGTGGCGACTCAAAGAACATGAACGTGAAGAACGGTTTGCTTTTATCGCGTTGATCAATAAATGACAGCAAGCTGCTAACGTTGTTGCGGTCATTTTCCCAACCGCTGCTGCCTTTGTTGGCGTCGTGCAGTTGCTCAGCCGGAACGTGCGCAAAAATAGTCTTGTCAAACTCTGGGTAAGAGAATTTGGCGCTGGTATAAAAGCTCATTTGGTATTGCTGTTGTTGCAGCACATCAATAATGGCAGCGCCGCGGCGCTCTTCCAGGAAGGGGAACCAATAGTTTCCGGGCATGGCGGTAAACATGCCAAATACACCCATACGTGTGCCGTTGCCTGTGCTGTAATTGCGGGTAAATCTAGCGGCACCTTTTGCAAACTCCCAGCTATTAGGCATGATTTTTTCGTTAAGTGTATCTGCGCGCCAAGACTCTGAGGTGAGCCAGATAATATTGTAGGGCTTGGCTGGCTGTTTGAATTGAATCGGGTTGAGCGGGTAGTTGAGTTTGCCTTTTAGCTTGAGTTTGGCCTCACGTTTAGTGGTTAGTCCTAAGCTTTTAAAGAAGCCACGTGCCGATACGGTTTGGTAAAACGGAATGGCTTGTGCGACTACATTGAGCTGGTTAGTCGTATAGCTATCCAAAGCAAAACCCATGTGCACAACTACAGTGGCAATAAGTGCTGTAACTGGCAGGAATTTAAACGATAACTGAGGCGCTGATTTTTTTAAATAAAAGCGGTGCACCAGCCATAAAATCGCTGCTTGCAAACTGATAAAGCCTACTGTAATCAGCGCAAAACCTACGTCAGACGCGCTGCTGCCACCTAGCGACTCGATACCGCCAGGAGTGGCGATCAGATTCAGAATGAATCCATTAAAAAACATGCCATACAGTGAAAACAGTTTGGCGTTTGCATACATCATTAATGTCGTCGTGCCGCCAGTGAGGATGGCGGTTACATACACCGCGCCAGTGTTTCTCTTACTGATGAATTTCACTAAGGTGGTAATGGCGATGGCAGGCAATAAATAATATAAGCCATATAGAAGCCAGGTGATAAGCATGAAGCCTGTCGGGATTAAACCATCCTGAAAAATGCTGGCGACAGGAATCGAATCAGATACCAGAATTAATACTGCAACGTAGGTAAATAAGAAATATGTTTTCAGTATGTTGTTTTGAATTGGAGCCGTCATATAGGTTTTGTTATTAGAAAATGTTAGATTGGGCTGGATAAGCAAAAATTACGCCAGTAGATTTTTGTTGTGTGTTTTGTGGTTAAGTTGTTGATTGTATTGGTAAACTAATACATCTTTATTGGTTGTTGTATGACTATCCATTTATTATGACGCAAAAAATGTAGAGGTGGACGATATTTATTGCATGTTATGTATGGTTTTCACTTTGCTAAGACTTCCTGACTATGCTTTAATTCTGCCGTGCATACAAACTTTAAAAAAATAGCGCTTATCGGCAAATATATGAATGTATCGGCTTTGCAGCTGATGCAGGCAGATTTAGCTGATCTAGCTCGACATTTATCCGCTAAAAATCTCGAAGTGTGGATTGAGAAAAATACTGCACATCATGCCCAGCTTACAGATTACCAAACGCTGCCTTTAGATGAAATCGGTCAGGTTGCTGACCTCGCTATCGTGATGGGTGGTGATGGCACCATGCTGAGTGTTGCTCGCAGTTTAATTGAGGCGGATGTTCCTTTGGTGGGTATCAATCGCGGCCGTTTCGGTTTTTTAACCGACCTGCGTGCAGAGGATATGCTGATTGAGGTTGACCGCATACTGGCTGGGGACTTCATTAAAGAACCTCGCATGTTGCTGTCCACAGAGGTGGTGAGGAATGGCCAGGTGATTTACACCAGCCATGCCCTGAATGATGTGGTGATCAAAAGCGGCTTGCGCTTGATTGAACTGGAAATCGAAATAGATGGCATGTTCGTATACAAGCAGCGCAGTGATGGCCTGATTATTAGCACCCCAACTGGCGCCACAGCTTATGCGTTGTCTGCAGGCGGTCCGATTTTGCACCCTAATCTAGAGGCAATCTCACTGGTGCCCATCTGTCCACATACATTGAGTAACCGTCCTATTGCCGTGAATAGTGCTAGCCGGATCATTGTCACCGTAGTGCAGTTCGATGAGGCACAGCTAAGCTTTGATGGCCAATATCAGGTAGGCTTGGAAGTGGGCGATAAAATTGTAGTGCGCCGCGCGGAGAAAACTATTTCCTTACTGCATCCTATGGAGTATTGCTACTTTGATATGCTCAGGAATAAGCTCAACTGGGGCTAATGTCACACCATCCCTGTGCTAGTCTCTATCTTCAGGCAGGGGTTATCAGGTCGGGGATATAGTATGCAGCGGCGCTAAGTAGTGAGACGCACTAAAATTGTATTCATGATGTACTGCACTGCTCAAAGCCTTGTCGTTAAGATATGGCAATAAATTGGACTCATTGAATTATGCTACAAACACTTTCAATTCGCGATTTCGTCATTGTTGATCAGCTTGATCTGGATTTTCAATCTGGCTTTACTGTACTGACCGGTGAAACTGGCGCAGGCAAATCAATTCTGATTGACGCATTGTCTTTGGCCTTGGGTGCGCGCGGTGAGGGCGGCGTTACTCGTGCTGGCTGCGATAAAGCTGAAATTAGCGCCTGTTTTTCACTGCAAAACAATACTGAAGCGTTAACTTGGCTGGCCGAGCAAGAAATTGCGCAGGATGAGCCAGAGCTTCTGCTGCGCCGGGTGATTTATGCCGATGGACGCTCGCGTGCGTTCATTAACGGCACATCGGCCACCATGCAGCAGCTTAAAGAGTTAGGTGAGTTTTTGGTTGATATTTATAGCCAGAATGCACACCATTCTTTGCTTAAAGTAGCGACACAGCGTCAAATCCTAGATGAGTTTGGCGGTTTGTCTGCTGTAGCAAAAAGCGTGGCTGAGCAATATAAGCATTGGTATCGTCTGCATGGCATGCGTTTAGAGCTGGAGAAAAATGCGGAAGCCTATGCTGATGAGTTGGCATTGCTGCGTGATAACGTGCGTGAGCTTTCGGCGCTAGCGTTTGAAGCGCAGGAGTGGGAGGCGCTGCAGCATGAGCACTTATTACTTTCCAATGGCGCAAGCTTAATTGGCAGCGGTGAAAATTGCTTGGAGTTGCTGAGTGAAGGTGAGCTGTCTGCGCTCAATTTGTTGGCGCAAGTGCAGCATCATCTGCAAAATATGCAGACTTTTGATGCTAGTTTGGCGGAGGTTTCTGAGTCGCTGGATTCTGGCGTGATACAGCTGCAGGAAGCAAGCCGCTCTTTAAATCGCTACATTCAGCGTATGGAGCTGGATCCTGCGCGCTTGAGTGAAGTGGATGCACGAATACAGTCGATACATGCTGCAGCACGTAAGTACCGCTCACGGGTGGAAGATTTGCCTGCATTACTTGATGGCTGGCAAGTGAGAATGGCTGAGCTGTCTAGCTTTGCAGACGATGGCGCACTGGCAGAGCAGGAGCGCGCCGCCTTGAGTGAATATACCAAATTGGCTGAAAGCTTAAGTGCGGGTAGGGCTAAAGCTGCTGCCATCTTGCATCAAAAAATCACAGCTGAAATGCAGCGCTTGTCACTGAGTGGAGGTCAGTTTTCGGTGGCATTAACACCTGTTGCATCTAGTGTTCATGGTCTAGAGCAAGTTGAATTTCTGGTGGCAGGTCACGCCGGTGTTGCACCGCGTGCGTTAAGTAAAGTGGCGTCTGGTGGTGAGTTGTCACGTATCAGCTTGGCAATACGAGTAGTGACTGCGCAGCAGGGCAGTGTCCCTACCATGATTTTTGATGAGGTTGACGTTGGTATCGGCGGTGGCGTCGCCGAGGTGGTGGGCAACTTGTTGAAGCAACTAGGTGAGCAGCGGCAGGTGTTGGTGATTACCCACTTGCCGCAGGTGGCGGCACTTGGTAAGCATCATTTGCGGGTAAGTAAGTCACAGGCTAATGGTCAAACCCTAAGTACGATTGCTGCATTAAATACGGATAGTCGCATTGAAGAAGTGGCTAGGATGTTGGGTGGTATAGAACTTACCGAAACAACAAGGCAGCATGCCAAGGAAATGTTGTTAGGGTAAGTTGGTCGCAGTGGTTTGGCTGCGTTGTAAGCTGCCTGATTTTTACTCTTTGCTTTCGCAAGGCTGCTTAGTGCAAACGCCGTAAATGGTCAATGAATGATCCTGCATGGTGAAGCCTAGTTTGGCCGCAGCGCTTTCTTGTCTTTTTTCAATTTCTGGGTCATAAAACTCTTCAACACGACCGCATTTGATACAGACGATATGGTCATGGTGGCCACCGCTGTTCAACTCAAATACCGCTTTACCGCTCTCAAAGTGGTGTCTAATTAATAGCCCAGCTTGTTCAAATTGTGTCAGTACGCGATATACCGTTGCCAAGCCTACATCTTCGCCAGCGTTAATCATGATTTTGTAGATGTCTTCGGCAGATAGATGGCGGTCTTTGCTGTTCTCAAACAGGTTCAACACCTTAAGTCTTGGTAAGGTGGCCTTGAGCCCAGCGTTTTTTAAATCTTTTTGATCTTGCATGATTTTGGAATATTCACAATTAATAAGGTGGATGTTTTGGCTTCAGTCGCTACGTGGTATATTAACGCCAATTCAAATTAAAGTCATGATATGCGTTATTTTTCTACTTTACGTTATCTAGCCGTTTTGCTGGTTTTGCTTTGCACTGCATGTGGCACAGCGGTACCTAGTATTAAGCCATATAAGCTGGATGTTCAGCAGGGTAATGTGGTTACTTCTAAAATGCTGCTGCAGCTACGTCCTGGCATGACCAAATCGCAAGTGCGCTTTATTATGGGGACTCCGTTGATTCAGGATAGTTTCCACGGTAACCGTTGGGATTATGTGTATCAAATGCGCGAAGCTGGCAAGATAACCGAGCAGCGTCGTGTGATTCTGGACTTTGAAAAAGACTTGTTAAAAACAGTGCGCGGTGACGTGATCCCAGCGGGTACTGCTGCGCCAGAAACTGAACGTGCCAACACTGGGACGCGATTGGTTGAGCCTTATAAAAAGCCGGAAGAAAAGAGCTTAATCAATAAGCTGAAGTTCTGGGAAAAAGACGAGACGACTCCAGCAAAAGAGCCGGTATCGGCAAAAGAACCTGCGACGAATGCCAGTGTTAAAAAAGCCCCTGAACCGAAAGTGTCGGAGCCTGAAGTTAAAGCAACTGTAACTGAGCCGCGTGTTGCTACAGAGGTTGAGGCTGCGCCATCTATGTTGGCTGTGCCTCTAGACGTGCCGGCTGCTGAAGTGGTGGCCCCTGTTGCGATTGTGGCGCCAGCTGAAGCGGTTGTTGAGTCTAAGTCTGTGCCAGTGCCGCTAGCTGCACCAGCAGAGCCTGTGGTAGTGAAGGCGCCTACTGTTAAAGCGCCTGCTGTTGAGGCTGTGGCACCGATTGCTGCACCTGTTGAGCTGCCAGTGAACTCTCCACTTTATGAGTCTGCGTCAGGTATGGTGTTTGATCGTAAGTTGCGCTCGTTGCCAGAGGAAGTTGAGCCTGAGGCGGCAGCTACTACTGCTGCGCCGCGCATAGGTAATAAAGTTGCGCCAACACCTCAAGATTTGCCGCCTGAGAGTGAGCCTAGCTTCTTCGACCGTATGTTGGAAAAGATTGGTTTTTAATCTTTTAGAAAAGTAATTTGTAGAAATTGATAGGTTTTTTGATATGGTAAATCCATTAAAAGTTGTAATCGCTGGTTGTTCAGGTCGTATGGGCCACGCTTTGTTAGAGGGTGTATTTGCCGACGTTGAGTTGGTATTGCATGGTGCACTAGACCGTGCCGGTAATGTGCAGTTGGGTCGTGATGCGGGTGAGCAGTTTGGCCGCGTTTCAGGCGTAAAAGTAGTTGCCGATATTGACGAGGCATTAAAAGGCGCGGACGTGCTGGTTGACTTTACCCGGCCTGAAGCAAGCATGACTTATTTGGCGGCATGTCAAAAACATAAAGTGAAGATGATCATCGGCACTACTGGTTTTTCTGTGGAAGAAAAGCAGGCGATTGAGGCTGCGGCAAGACAGATTGCAATTGTATTTGCGCCGAATATGAGTGTGGGCGTGACCTTGCTGATTAACCTTGTAGAACAAGCTGCGCGCGTGCTGAATGAAGGTTACGATATTGAGGTGGTAGAGATGCACCACAGGCATAAAGTGGATGCACCTTCTGGTACCGCTTTGCGTTTAGGTGAAGCGGCTGCGCACGGCTTAGGTCAGGATTTGAAAGATTGCGCAGTGTATGCGCGTGAAGGTGTGACCGGTGAGCGTGAGGCCGGCAAGATTGGTTTTGCCACCATGCGCGGCGGTGATGTGGTAGGCGATCATACTGTGGTGCTGGCTGGTATCGGTGAGCGCGTAGAATTGACGCATAAAGCAAGCAGTCGCGCGACTTTTGCTTTGGGTGCGTTGCGTGCCGCTAAATATTTGGCAGCTAAAGAGTCAGGTTTGTACGATATGCGGGACGTGTTAGGTCTGCGCTAGTGTCAACATCAATGATGTCCACACATCGTTGCTACTATGTTGTTTTGCTCGGCATTCTGAGTGCCGCGTTTGTTTGGTCTGCAATCCACCCTGCCGATAGATTGACATGGGCGCTAGAAGTGGCGCCCGTGGTGATTGCATTGCCTGTGTTGTTTGTCACTTACCGTTCTTTTGTTTTTACTCCACTGGTTTATACGCTGATATTGATTCACGCCCTTATCTTGTTAGTGGGCGGGCATTACACCTACGCCGAAGTACCTTTGTTTAATTGGCTACGCGATACGTATGAGCTGTCGCGCAATTATTACGATAGGGTTGGGCACTTTGCGCAAGGGTTTGTGCCGGCGATGGTGGCGCGCGAAATTTTATTGAGAAAGTCGCCTCTGGTAGCCGGTCGCTGGCTATTTTTTATTGTGAGCTGTATTTGCCTCAGTATTAGTGCCTGTTACGAGTTTATTGAGTGGTGGGTAGCGGCTTACGAAGGTGGTGCAGCGGACGCATTTTTAGGTACCCAAGGTGATGTGTGGGATACGCAGTGGGATATGTTGATGGCGCTAGTGGGGGCGCTCGCTGCGCAAACATTTTTAGCAACACTGCACGATCGGCAGATGATGAATGTGTCACGTTGACATTGATTAGTCGGTTTTTTTTCGCTATAATTCGTTAATTCTGAAACGGGAAGAGTATATACAAGCTCCTCCCGTTTTGCACATCTGCCATCTGTTCATGATGGACTAAAGATTAGAAGTTTTTAATGTCGTAAATTTTAATTATCGTAAAACCGAGGAGTTATTGTGTCACAAAACCTGCCCGCCATACTTGTACTAGCAGATGGAACCGTGTTTCGTGGCATGTCAATCGGAGCTTCTGGTCATGCTGTAGCTGAAGTCGTGTTTAACACTTCGATGACAGGCTACCAAGAAATATTGACAGACCCATCTTATACCAAACAAATCGTTACGCTCACCTACCCGCACATCGGCAACTATGGCGTTAATAACGAAGACGTAGAGTCTGGCAAAGTATATGCCAGCGGTTTGGTCATTAGGGATTTGCCGCTAACACATAGTAACTTTAGAAACACCCAATCCTTATCAGAGTACTTGGTCGCTAATAACGTAGTGGCAATTGCTGATATCGACACACGTAAACTCACAAGAATTCTGCGCGAAAAAGGCGCACAAACCGGCGTTATTGTGGCTGGTGAAGCGGATGAAGCGACTGCGCTATCATTGGCAACACATGCTATCGCTGGCTTCCCAGGTTTGGCTGGTATGGACTTAGCTAAAGTGGTGAGTTGTGATAAACCTTACCAGTTCACTGAAGGTGAATGGGCGTTAGGCAAAGGCTTTACGCAGGCTTCTGCTGAGCAGTTCCACGTGGTTGCATTCGATTACGGTGTAAAACGTAATATTCTGCGTATGCTGGTTTCACGCGGCTGTAAAGTAACTGTATTGCCAGCGCAGGCAACCGCAGAGCAGGCGTTAGCACTAAACCCTGATGGCGTGTTCCTATCAAACGGACCTGGTGACCCAGAACCATGCGATTACGCAATCTCAGCAATTAAAACCATTGTAGATAAAGGCATCCCTACTTTTGGTATTTGCTTAGGTCACCAATTGTTAGCTCTTGCTTCTGGCGCGAAGACCCTTAAAATGAAGTTCGGCCACCATGGTGCAAACCATCCGGTGCAAGATGTTGAAACTAAACGTGTTTATATTACTAGCCAAAACCACGGTTTTGCTGCGGATGTAGATAGTTTGCCGGCAAACCTTAAAGTAACGCATGTGTCGTTGTTCGATGGCAGCTTGCAAGGCATGGCGCGTACTGATAAACCTGCATTTAGTTTCCAAGGTCACCCAGAGGCTAGCCCTGGTCCAACTGAAATGAGTTACCTGTTTGATAAGTTTATCGACTTAATGCGGGCGCAGTAATGAAGTGTATCCGGACGTCTGCTGTGATAGTAGGCCGCCCGGATAAAAAGCATCACGCAGATTCGCGTGTATAGATGCAAGACAAATTTGTTAAAAAGTAAATCTAATGGCAAAACGTACAGACATAAAATCAATTCTTATCATCGGTGCAGGTCCAATTGTAATTGGCCAGGCTTGTGAATTCGACTACTCAGGTGCTCAGGCATGTAAAGCGCTGCGTGAAGAGGGTTACCGCGTAATCTTGGTTAACTCTAATCCGGCAACAATCATGACCGATCCGGAAATGGCCGATGCCACTTATATCGAGCCAGTGACTTGGCAAGTTGTGGAAAAGATTATTGAAAAAGAGCGCCCAGATGCGTTGCTGCCAACCATGGGCGGTCAAACTGCATTAAATTGTGCTCTAGATCTAGACAAACACGGTGTGCTTGCTAAATTTAACGTTGAGTTAATTGGCGCATCTAAAGAAGCGATTGATAAAGCGGAAGATCGCCAAAAATTTAAAGAAGCTATGACCAAAATTGGTTTGGGTTCTGCACGTTCAGCCATTGCGCACAGCATGGAAGAAGCGTTGCAAGTGCAAGCTAGCATCGGTTACCCAGCGATTATTCGTCCATCATTCACCATGGGTGGTAGCGGTGGTGGTATTGCTTACAACCGTGAAGAGTTCATCACCATTTGTGAGCGCGGTTTAGATGCTTCGCCAACCAATGAGCTATTAATTGAAGAGTCTCTACTCGGCTGGAAAGAGTACGAGATGGAAGTGGTGCGTGACTCAGCTGATAACTGCATCATTATCTGTTCTATCGAAAACTTAGACCCGATGGGTGTGCATACCGGTGACTCTATCACTGTGGCGCCAGCGCAAACTTTGACCGATAAAGAATACCAAATCATGCGTAATGCCTCATTGGCTGTATTGCGTGAAATCGGTGTGGACACTGGTGGTTCTAACGTGCAGTTTGCGATCAACCCAGTTGATGGCCGTATGATTGTGATTGAGATGAACCCACGTGTGTCACGTTCATCTGCGTTAGCTTCTAAAGCAACTGGCTTCCCAATTGCTAAAGTGGCAGCTAAATTAGCAGTAGGGTTCACTCTGGATGACCTACGTAATGAAATTACAGGCGGGGCAACTCCTGCATCATTCGAGCCTTCTATCGATTACGTTGTAACTAAGATTCCTCGTTTTGCTTTCGAGAAATTCCCACAGGCTGACTCTCGCCTGACTACACAGATGAAATCTGTAGGTGAAGTGATGGCAATTGGCCGTACTTTCCAAGAGTCATTCCAAAAAGCGTTACGCGGTTTGGAAGTGGGTGTAGATGGTTTGGATGAAAAAACCACTGACCTAGATACCATCACCAAAGAAATGGGTGTGCCGGGTCCTGAGCGTATTTGGTATGTAGGCGATGCGTTCCGTATGGGCTTGAGTGTTGAGGAAGTATTTAATATTTCAAAAATTGACCCATGGTTCCTAGTGCAGTTGAAAGATATTATTGACCGTGAGCAAGCGCTTAAAGGCAAGCATATTGCTGATTTAGACAAAGCTGCCTTGTTGCAGCTAAAACGTTGTGGCTTCTCTGATAGACGCCTAGCCAAATTGTTGGATACAGACCAGCATGCAGTGCGCGCGTACCGTCAGGCTTTGAGTGTACGCCCGGTTTACAAGCGTGTAGATACCTGCGCGGCTGAGTTCGCAACTAACACCGCATACATGTACTCAACTTATGAAGAAGAGTGCGAAGCGGCGCCAACCAACAAGAAAAAAATCATGGTATTGGGTGGTGGTCCTAACCGTATTGGTCAAGGTATTGAGTTTGACTATTGCTGTGTACACGCTGCGTTTGCAATGCGTGAAGATGGCTACGAAACCATTATGGTGAACTGTAACCCTGAAACAGTTTCTACCGACTATGACACTTCAGACCGCTTGTACTTCGAGCCAGTAACACTGGAAGATGTACTGGAAATCGTTGCACTGGAGAAACCAGTAGGTGTGATCGTGCAGTACGGTGGTCAAACACCATTGAAATTAGCGCGTGACCTGGAAAAAGCTGGTGTGCCTATCATTGGTACTACGCCAGATGCGATTGACATGGCAGAAGACCGTGAACGCTTCCAGAAAATGCTGCAAGAGTTGGGCTTGAAACAACCGCCTAACCGTACAGCGCGTACGCCGGATGAGGCGATTCGCTTGGCGACAGAAATTGGTTACCCATTAGTGGTGCGTCCTAGCTATGTATTGGGCGGCCGCGCGATGGAAATCGTGCAAGAACAAAGCCAGCTTGAGCGTTATATGCGTGAAGCTGTGAAAGTTTCTAACGAGTCACCAGTCTTGCTAGACCGCTTCTTGAATGATGCGTTGGAAGTGGACGTGGATGCATTGTCTGACGGTGAAGAAGTCATTATCGGCGGTATTATGGAACACGTTGAGCAAGCCGGTGTGCACTCTGGTGACTCTGCATGTTCATTGCCACCTTATAGCTTATCAAGCAAGTTGCAAGATGAGTTGCGCGTACAAACCAAACAAATGGCAAAAGCCTTAGGCGTGGTTGGTCTAATGAACGTGCAGTTCGCAATTCAGGGCGAAACCGTTTACGTGCTGGAAGTAAATCCACGTGCATCACGTACTGTACCTTTTGTGTCTAAAGCTTGTGGTTTACAGTTGGCTAAAGTGGCGGCACGTTGCATGGCGGGTCAAACACTTGCTTCACAAAATGTGACACGTGAAATTATTCCACCATTCTACTCAGTAAAAGAAGCGGTATTCCCATTTATCAAGTTCCCAGGTGTGGATACCATCCTTGGCCCTGAAATGAAATCAACCGGTGAAGTAATGGGCGTAGGCAGTACCTTTGCTGAGGCGTTTTTGAAATCACAATTAGGTGCTTCTACCAAGTTGCCTGAAGGCGGCCGTGCATTTATCAGTGTGCGTAAAGAAGACTACTTAAAAGTAGTCGAAATCGGTCAGCAATTGCATCAACTAGGCTTCGAATTGGTAGCTACCAAAGGCACCGCAGCAGCGTTAGCTGAGCACGGCCTGAAGGTGCAGGCTGTCAATAAAGTGGCTGAAGGCCGTCCACATATCGTTGATATGATTAAGAACAATGATATTAGCTTTATCGTGAATGTGACTGAAGACAAGCGTGCGGTGGCTGACTCTTACGAGATTCGCCGTTCTGCATTGCAGAATAAAGTGACTTACTACACAACGATTGCTGGTGCTAAAGCTGCATGTATTGGTATGGCGCATATGCAAGAGATACAAGTAGAGTCATTACAAAACTTGCATAAACAATTAAGCTAAAATAAACTAAAGCTAGTTTAGAGATTTAATTTTACTTCTGGAACCACGCTCATGTGAGTGTGGTTTCTTTTTTATTTGAGGGTGTAGTATGGCATTAAGTCAATTTCCAGTAACCGTTCGCGGTGCAGAATTGTTAAAAGAGGAATTACAACGCTTACGCGGTGTTGATCGTCCTAATATTATTCAGGCGATTGCAGAGGCTCGTGCACAAGGTGACTTATCTGAAAATGCAGAATACGAGTCAGCAAAAGAGCGCCAAAGTTTTATCGAAGGCCGCATCGCTGAGCTAGAAGCTAAGCTATCTAATTTGCAAGTGATTGATCCGCAAACCCTGAATGCCGAAGGCCGTGTAGTGTTTGGTGCCACCGTCAATATTGAAGATTTAGATTCAGGCGACAATAAAACCTACCAAATCGTGGGTGAAGATGAAGCGGATATTAAGAATGGTAAGATTTCTGTTAGCTCACCAATTGCACGTGGTCTGATTGGTAAGTCTGCCGGTGATATTGCTGAGGTTTCAGCACCTGGTGGTGTTAAAGAGTATGAAGTTCTAGACGTGCTATATATCTAAATAAGGTGATAACAGTGGCTTCCCGATTATCTTTGATTCTAATTGCGTTGTGGGCCGGTGCATTGTGGAGCACTGGTGTAAGTGCGTATGTGCTGTTTGATGCTTTAGGAGACAAGCAGTTGGCGGGTAGCCTTGCTGGTAAGTTGTTTAACGTAGTGACATACATTGGCTTTGCCAGTGCGTTTTACTTGTTGATACATCGTCTAGCGCAGTTTGGTACAGCGGCCTTAAAGCAAGGTTTCTTTTGGGCGGTGTTTGTGATGCTGTTGTTGGTGTTGGCTGGGCATTTTGGCATACAGCCAATTTTAGAAGGCTTGAAGTCACAAGCTTTCCCTGCAGATGTGATGCAAAGTGTATTCGCGGACAGGTTTAGAAACTGGCATGGTGTTGCCAGTTTAGCTTATGTATTTGAGTGCATACTTGCTATAGTGATGGTGCTGAAAGCGCGTTAGTTGATAACAAGACTTTAAACGCTACTAGCAAGTTAAGCATTCGGCCTGGTGATAAAACGCAGGCCGAATGTTTTTTAGGGTGAATATTTTTAAAGTTTAGGAATAACTACTTTGGCACTTTCTTTTACCGTGCTGCTCGCCCTGTAAAATACTAGTTGCTTGCCGATGTGATGTACTGCAACAGCATTAGTCAGCTGGCAGATTTCATCAAAAATGGCCTTGCGAGCCACGCGGTCATCACCTGCTACCTGTACTTTAATGAGTTCATGAACGTTTAGATTTAGCTCGATTTCTTTAACTACATTTTCCGTTAAACCATTGTTGCCTATCATGACAACTGGGTTTAAGCTATGAGCAAGGCCTCGTAGATGTGCGATTTGTTTAGTACTTAGTTTCATATTTTTTAACAGAATTAATTAGTTAACTATTTTAACACGAAGCAATGTTTAACAAAGCAATGTTTATTTGATGGCAAAGTATCAACGATGAAACCTTCACGTACCAGTAAAGCTTGGATGCAAGAGCATTTAAACGACCCTTATGTAAAACTCGCACAAAAAGATGGCTATCGTGCGCGTGCTGCCTATAAGTTAATGGAAATTGACGATAAGGACAAACTCATCAAGCCAGGAATGACCGTCGTCGATTTGGGCTCAGCCCCGGGGAGTTGGTCGCAAGTAGTGGTGCAGCGTTTAAAAGGGCAGGGTAAAGTAATCGCGCTGGATATTTTAGACATGACACCTATCTCTGGTGTGACTTTTATCCAAGGCGACTTTCGCGAGGATGCAGTCCTAAAATTATTAGAGCAAACCTTAAATAATGTGCAAGTAGACCTTGTAATTGCGGATATGGCCCCCAATATCAGTGGGGTGAAAGATGTGGATCAAGCTGGTGCAGCTTATTTAACCGAGCTGGCACTGGAATTTAGTAAGGATTGGTTGAAACCAAATGGCAACTTTTTGGTCAAGGTTTTTATCGGGGCAGGCTTCGAGGAAATCTTGCAAACTATGCGCCAAATGTTCGACAAAGTCGTGACACGTAAGCCCAAGGCATCACGTGATAGAAGCAGTGAAGTTTATTTGCTAGGAATTGGTCGTAAACCTTAAAAAATTGGGTTAAACTGCTTTCGTAAGATCTAAAAATGCTTAAGAAATTTTAAGCGTGATTGTTGTTGATAAAGGAAAAGATTTTGAACAACGTGTTTAAGAATGTCGCTATTTGGATAGCAATCGGCATGATACTAGTGGCGGTATTTAACCTGTCCGGCGTTAAGGGTAACGCGGACAACCAAATCGTATATTCACAATTTATTCAAGATGTTAAAGGCGGTCGTATCGCTAAGGTGCAGATTGATGGTCGCGTGCTGCACGGTACGACACAGGATGGTAAAAAATTCAATACCTACGCACCTTCCGATCCGTGGTTGGTGTCTGACTTACTTAAATACAATGTAGCGGTAGAGTCCAAACCAGAAGAAGAGCAATCATTGCTCATGAGCATTTTTGTTTCATGGTTTCCGATGATTTTATTGATTGGTGTGTGGATTTTCTTCATGCGCCAAATGCAGGGTGGTGGCAAAGGTGGCGGTCCATTCTCATTTGGTAAAAGTAAAGCACGTCAGCTAGATGAAGGTAACAACCATACTACCTTTGCTGATGTAGCAGGCTGCGATGAGGCCAAAGAAGAAGTTTCTGAATTAGTCGAATTTTTGCGTGACCCGTCTAAGTTCCAAAAACTAGGTGGTCGTATTCCACGCGGTGTATTGATGGTAGGCCCTCCAGGTACAGGTAAAACCTTGTTGGCACGTGCGATTGCTGGCGAGGCTAAAGTACCATTCTTTACTATCTCGGGCTCTGACTTTGTAGAGATGTTTGTAGGTGTTGGTGCTTCACGTGTGCGTGATATGTTCGAAAACGCGAAAAAGAACTCACCTTGCATTATTTTTATCGATGAAATTGATGCGGTTGGCCGTAGCCGTGGCGCTGGTACTGGTGGCGGTAATGATGAGCGCGAGCAAACGCTGAACCAGATGTTGGTGGAAATGGATGGCTTTGAGGCTAATTCTGGCGTGATTGTGATTGCTGCGACTAACCGTGCAGATGTGTTGGACAAAGCTTTGTTGCGTCCAGGTCGTTTTGACCGCCAAGTGATGGTGGGCTTGCCTGATATTAAAGGTCGTGAGCAGATTTTATTAGTGCATATGCGTAAAGTGCCAATTGATCCAGATGTGAAAGCGGATATCTTGGCGCGCGGTACGCCTGGTTTCAGCGGTGCCGATTTGGCTAACTTGGTGAATGAGTCTGCATTGTTCGCTGCGCGTCGTAACAAACGTACTGTGGATATGCAAGATTTTGAAGATGCTAAAGATAAGATCTTCATGGGGCCTGAGCGTAAGTCTATGGTGATGCGCGAAGATGAGCGTCGCAATACTGCTTACCATGAATCTGGCCATGCGGTGGTTGCGAAGTTACTGCCAAAAGCTGACCCTGTACATAAAGTAACGATTATGCCGCGCGGTTGGGCTTTAGGTTTAACCTGGCAGTTGCCAGAGTTTGATCGTATCAGCAACTACAAAGACAAAATGTTAGAAGAGATTTCTATTTTGTTCGGTGGTCGTATTGCAGAAGAAATCTTTATGAATCAAATGTCGACAGGTGCATCAAACGACTTTGAACGTGCGACAAAACTGGCGCGTGACATGGTGACACGTTACGGCATGAGTGATGCACTGGGTACCATGGTGTATGCGGGTAACGAGCAGGATTCGTTCTTTGGCAGCATGAGCTCAAAAACGGTATCTGAGGCTACGCAGCAGAAAGTAGACGCGGAAATTCGCCGTATACTGGACGAGCAATATGGTATCGCGCGTAAATTGCTGGAAGACAACCGTGATAAGGTGGAAGCCATGACTGCCGCGCTGATGGAGTATGAAACCATTGATGCGGATCAGATCAACGATATTATGGCGGGCAATCCGGTGCGTGAACCTAAACCTAGACAAGCGAAAGTTCCGCCAGCGGCTGGTTCCTCAAGCTCAGGTCCAAGTTCGGCCGCAGCTGGTGAACCGCAGCATTCTGCCAATACGTAAACCAAATAGTAGAGCTTGGTTACGTGATGTTATTTAAAAAAGGCTAGCGCAAACTAGCCTTTTTTATTGCCGAGAATCACGCATAATTCCAACTATTACTATACTAGACATTACAAAACCAGACTTAACTACACGCATAATTACACTGGGCATAATTACACAGGGTATATTAAGTAGTCTTGAGACTTGTTTTGCGAGTGCCTTAACATTAGCCATTGCCTCTCCTAACGTCTTTTAAGCGGATTTAGTATAATTAACGTATGCAGACTTCATATCAATTTAATTGCGGTAAATACCAGCTGAATTTAAATCGCCCTCATGTGATGGGCATCGTCAATGTGACACCAGATTCGTTTTCGGATGGTGGCAAGTACACCAGTACCGATTTAGCTGTGGCACATGCCTTAGAGTTGATCGCAGAAGGTGCAGATATTTTAGATATAGGCGGTGAGTCCACTCGGCCTGGGGCTGACCCTGTGAGTCTGGATGAAGAGTTAAGGCGGGTCATCCCAGTGATTGAGGCTTTAAGTGCCGTGAGCACAGTACCGCTCTCTATTGATACCTACAAGCCAGAAGTCATGCGTCAGGGGATTGCGGCAGGTGCTGATATTGTGAATGATATACGTGCTCTGCAAGAAGAACGCGCCGTTGAATTTGTTGCGAATAGTAATGCTGGTGTGTGCTTGATGCATATGCAGGGTATGCCGCAAACAATGCAGCTGGCTCCTAGTTATCAAGATGTCGTTGCGGAAGTTAAGCAGTTTTTGGTTGAGCGCATGCAGGTGGTACTAGCGGCAGGCATTACGCAAGATCGCATCGTGTTAGATCCTGGCTTTGGCTTTGGCAAAACCACCGCGCATAATATTGCGCTGATACAGCATCTGGATGCAATTGGTGAGCTCGGGCCGTTGCTGGTTGGTTTGTCGCGCAAAGCGGTATTGGGAAAAATTGCCGGTGGCGATGAGCAACAGCGCTTGCATGCAGGGCTGGCGGCCTCCGTGGTTTCTGCCATGAAAGGTGCGAAAATTGTGCGTGTGCATGACGTGAAAGCCACGGTAGATGCATTAAAAGTAGTGACAGCCGTATTGCCAGTGTAGCTTGCCGGAATGGCCGTCGGCTAATCAACATAAGATTGTAATAAACGCTTGAAAGAATATGAATGAGTAAAAAATACTTTGGTACCGATGGGATTCGTGGTCGCGTAGGGGATGCTCTTATTACCCCTGAGTTTGTGATGCGTTTAGGGTATGCAGCAGGGCGAGTGCTGACCAGCATTGATAGCCACCTAGCCAAAGGTGCCCATCCGGCGGTGTTGATTGGTAAAGATACGCGAATTTCAGGCTATATGCTGGAGGCTGCACTCGAGGCCGGTTTATCCGCGGCTGGCGTAGATGTATTGCTCACCGGTCCGATGCCAACGCCTGCGGTTGCATATTTAACACGCGCATTACGTGCGCAAGCAGGCATAGTGATTTCAGCATCGCATAACCCTTATTACGATAACGGCATCAAGTTTTTCTCCAGCCTAGGTACCAAGTTACCGGATGATGTTGAGCATGCGATTGAAGCAGCACTAGATGAGCCTATGCAGGTAATGGAGTCAGCCAAGCTCGGTAAAGCGCGTCGTATTGATGATGCCGCTGGCCGTTATGTTGAGTTCTGTAAAAGTACCTTCCCTAACCATTTAGATTTGCGCGGTTTGAAAATTGTGTTGGATTGTGCACATGGCGCTACCTATCACGTGGCTCCGCCAGTATTTCATGAGTTAGGTGCAGAGATTGTCGTGATTGGTAACCATCCGGATGGTTTGAATATCAATGAGCAAGTTGGCTCTACCCATCCGCAGGCCTTACAGAAAGCGGTGGTCGAGCATCAGGCAGATTTAGGTATTGCTTTTGATGGCGATGGTGACCGTGTCATGATGGTAGATCATACCGGCCGTTTGTTAGATGGCGACCAGTTGCTTTATATCATTGCCGCAGCGCGTCAGCAGGCAGATGCGTTGCAGGGCGGTGTCGTTGGTACCTTGATGACTAACCTAGCGTTGGAGCACAAACTTGCGGCGATGAGCATCCCTTTTGCTCGCGCTAAAGTAGGGGATCGCTACGTATTGGAATTGTTGAACCAAAATAATTGGCAATTAGGTGGTGAAAATTCAGGCCATATTTTAACGCTGGATAAGCACAGCAGCGGTGACGGCATTATTGCTGCGCTACAGGTGTTGCACGCGGTGATTCAAAGTGGCAAAGACTTAAGCGAGCTAGGAGCCGACTTAACACTATATCCACAGGTCTTAATTAATGTGACCACCAAGCAAAAGGTGGATTTGAATAATGCATTGATCCAGGCCGCGGTTAAACAGGCAGAGGCGGAACTGAAAGACTCAGGGCGCGTGTTACTTCGAGCCTCCGGTACTGAGCCAAAAATCCGCGTAATGGTGGAAGGTACCAATCAAAGCCAAGTAAGCGCTTTAGCACAAAGCATTGCAGATGTAGTCAAGCAAGTTGCATCCTAGCCAGACTTAGTATCTGGGTCACACTTAGCATCAGGGTGATGCAGCGCATCACCCATCTCTTTATAAGCAAGTTGCGTTGAGCGCTCAATGGATTTACGCGTTCAATTCAACAAAGCTTCATCTCTTTTTCATCAATTGTTCACATTGCAGTGACAAGCTAACCCCACGTTAATTCGACAGGAACTAAACATTGGAGGTGAATGATGACATCTAAAACACGTTTATATTTGCACCGTATGCACCAGTTAGATAGCAGTGTTTGTGTAGCGGTTAACCATACCAGTCGCTATCGTCTGGTACGTGATAGCTTTAGATTAGCCAGCCGGCTGGGTGATGGCGTATTCTGGTACGTACTGATGGGCACGGTATTACTGGTGTATGGCAGTGATGGTATGGTGCCAGTATTGCATATGGGCTTGGCTGGGCTGTCTGGTACTTTGGTTTATAAATGGTTAAAAGGCAAAACGCTGCGACCACGCCCTTATGAGGTAAGGCAGGATATCTGGTTAACTGGTAAGCCGCTGGATAAATTCAGCTTCCCATCAGGGCATACCTTACATGCCGTGGTGTTTAGCATGGTGGCGTTAAGTTACTACCCGCAGCTAGCTTTTATCCTGGTGCCATTTACTATCATGGTGGCATTGTCTCGTGTGGTACTGGGTTTGCATTACCCAAGTGATGTGTTGGCTGGTGCACTAATAGGTGCCTCTATCGCCGGCTTGTCTTTCTTTATGGTATAAAGCCTAATGCTATAAGTGTTAATAACTGTGTAGTGTTAAGCGTTTGATATGGCAATACGCTTACACTTAACACCGTTTGCAGTTGTTATTGTTTTTGCTGCGTGAAATATTGCACCGGTTGTGGGTGCATGTGTTGTAAATGCTTTAAACATTCCGCACGCCACTGTTCTAATTGTTCTATGCTGATATTTTTTAACTCAGCCTCAAATACGGGTTGATTCCCGCCTAATACTTCCCCGATATCCGCCAACGCATCTTGCGTTTTTGCGATGTAATACACAAAGTTCTGGCCAATACCACCGTCAATTAAACGTGCAAAGCTGTGTATCATCTGCGGTAATCTAACCATCCTTAAAATGCCATCCCCTAATGCCAGGCGCTTAAGTGCGGTGCTAGTGATATGTTCTGCACAATTAAAATGATTGCTGATAAATTGGGTGATGACCACGCGGTGCTTGTTCAGCAAGAGATGTGGTGAAGTTTTAATCAGCGGTGTCAGATATGCATCCATTGCCCATTCTGAGGTGATATGGGTGAACATTGTGCTTTTAAACCACATAGCCTCATGCGCAGGTACAAAGTGATGGTGTGCAATCACGTCTATATATAAATGGCTGGCGTAACCAATCGCAAGTGCTAATTCTTCATCTGTTTGTGCGGCATCCAGTAGCTGATGTGCACTCTTCCAAGCATGGGTATTGTTAAACTGTTCGCTCATGAGCGCTAAGTCAGGGATGCATGCGCCAGCCATTACTAAGTCCGGAAACTTCCTGATGGCATTTTGCAGTTTAGGGTCGAGTAGAGGCATGGCCCATAACAGTGATTGCGCAAAGTAGAGATGGGTCATCAGCCCCCATGCATTGGCGTCTCCAGAATATATGCAGCATGGCAACCACCAGTAATATTGTTTGATTAGCTTAGGTACTTGCATGCGAGCTAATGTGCCAGCGCGATATGAATTAAAAATGACAATATGATGATGTTTTATGGAAAATTCGTACCGGTATAACGTGAGTTACTTTTCATTAAACTGTCATATCGCGTGTTTATATTGTTGATAACGGATTGAATTTATTAACAGATGGGTGAACAGCACACATGAAAATACTATTTATATCTGATGTATATTTCCCACGTATTAACGGCGTTTCAACTTCGATTAGAACCTTTGTTGAGCAGATGCAAGGCTTGGGGCATGAGGTGCATTTGATTGCGCCAGACTACGATTTAGCCACGCAAGACGAGTCATGGATTAAGCGCATCCCGGCGCGCAGTATTTACTTTGATCCAGAAGATAAACTGATGAAGTATGGTGAGGTAATACAGTGCTTGCCGGAGCTGAAGCGTGAAAAGTATGACATTGTGCATATCCATACCCCGTTTGTGGCGCATTATGTAGGCTTGAAGCTGGCACGTGAGTTAAATGTACCGTGCGTAGAAACCTACCATACGTTTTTTGAAGATTACTTACACCATTATTTGCCGTGGATTCCTAAGCCCATGGCACGCGGTGTTGCCAGAATGATTTCCAAGCGCCAATGTAATGCGGTGGATGCGATTGTTGCGCCGTCGCAGCCTATGCTGGATGTATTGCGTGGCTATGGCGTTAAGGTGAACGCAGAAGTGGTGCCTACAGGCTTGCAAATGGAGAGCTTTAAAGCGGCGGATGGGAAAGCATTCAGACTTAAATACGAAATACCGGTAGAGCGACCAATGTTGCTATATGTAGGACGTGTGGCATTTGAGAAGAATATCGCCTTCTTGCTACATATGCTCCAAGTGTTAGTACAAGATGTGCCGGATGTGCTGCTGGTGATTACTGGTGAAGGGCCGGCTGAGGCTAGTTTGCATCGTTTAACTCAGGAGTTAGGGCTTACACATAACGTAAAATTTATTGGCTATCTAAATCGCGAGCTTGAGCTAAACGCATGCTATCAAGCGGCGGATGTGTTTGTGTTCGCATCAAAAAGTGAGACACAGGGTTTGGTCTTGCTGGAAGCCATGGCACAAGGCACGCCAGTGGTCGCGATTGCCGAGCTTGGTACAGCATCAATACTGGTTGATGGACAGGGAGCTTTGATTGCACCAGATGATGCTACGGGTTTTTCTGACAAAGTAAAACATTTGTTAATGTACCCAGAAGAGCGTTTTGAGCTTGGAATGCGCGCTAGGTCTTATGTGCTGGCAAAGTGGACGGCATCTATCCAGGCAGAGCGCATGGTGCAGTTTTATGGCAGCTTAATTAATGCGCGGCCAGTGGTAAATGGCGCGTATGTATCGATTGCCTAGTAGCTAATGTATATGGGAGTTAGCGTTATTTTCAAATAAGTATTCATGAAAGAGCGTGCTAGCAACGTAATCTCTTTTATACTGTTAAGCAATACAATCAACCAGTTTATTGCTTAATTATGGACCTAGAATCTAACGCTACCCCCAAGACCATTTATCTAAAAGACTATACGCCTGCGCCGTACCGCGTTGGCCATGTAGACCTGTCTTTTGCCTTGTTTGAAGACAAAACCATCGTCAAGTCAGAAGTGCAATATATCCGAAGCACGGATGCTGTTTCTGTTGACCTGGTGTTAAATGGGCAAGACCAAGTGATCACCGCGGTAGAGATGGATGGCGTTGCATTTGATGGCTATACCCTGACCGAGCAGCAAATGATTATTAAAGATGCTGGTGAAAAGTTCACCTTAAGCATCACTTCTGAGATTGACCCCGCATCGAACACTGCGCTGGAGGGCTTGTATAAGTCGCAAGGCAGCTACTGCACGCAATGTGAGGCTGAAGGCTTCCGCCGCATTACTTACTTTCAAGACCGCCCAGATGTGTTGAGTACATTCTCGGTGCGTATCGAAGGCGATAAAAGCAAATACCCAGTGATGCTATCTAACGGTAACTTGGTTGCGGCTGGTGACCTGGGTCATGGGCGTCACTTTACTGCCTGGAGCGATCCGTTCCCTAAGCCTTGTTACCTGTTTGCACTGGTGGCTGGTAATTTGGTGCGTATTGAAGATACGTTCCAAACTATGTCTGGGCGTAAGGTGGCTTTGCATATTTATGTGCGCGCTGGCGATGAGCAGCAGTGCCATCACGCCATGCAATCGCTGAAAAAAGCCATGAAGTGGGATGAAGAAAAGTACGGCCGTGAATATCAATTAGATTTGTTTAATATTGTGGCGGTGAGTGATTTTAATATGGGGGCGATGGAGAACACCTCACTCAATATTTTTAACACGAAGTTAGTGCTAGCTCACCAAGAAACCGCGACTGATACTGACTTTGACAGTGTGGAGGCGGTGATTGGCCATGAGTATTTCCATAACTGGACCGGTAATCGCGTCACTTGTCGCGACTGGTTCCAGCTATCCCTCAAAGAAGGTTTAACCGTATTCAGAGACCAGGAGTTTAGTGCGGATATGAGTTCGCGCGCGGTGAAGCGTATTGATGATGTGGATCAGTTGCGCCGCCTGCAATTTTCGGAAGATGCTAGCCCATTGGCGCATGCTGTACAGCCGGATAACTTTATCGAGATCAGCAATTTTTATACGACGACCGTGTATGAAAAAGGCGCCGAGTTGATTCGCATGCAGCACACATTGCTGGGCCCAGATACTTACCGCAAAGCGACTGACCTATATTTTGAACGTTATGACGGGCATGCCGTGACTTGCAATGATTTTGTGCAATGTATGGCAGATGCTTCAGGGCGCGATCTGTCGCAGTTCTTCTTGTGGTACAAACAAGCAGGCACCCCTACATTAAAAGTTAGCAGTCAATACAATGCAGCGCAGCAGCAATTCACACTAAATCTAACGCAAGCGCAGCCGGATACCGCAGGCCAAACCGATAAAAAGCCGTTGCATATTCCGGTGGCGGTAGGGCTGCTAGATGAGCACGGCAATGAAACGCATGCCACACAGATACTGGAAATGACAGCGCGTGAGCAAAGCTTCACGTTTGACCATGTGGCTTCACGCCCTGTGCCTTCTATCTTGCGCGGTTTTTCTGCACCAGTGAAACTCACCACCGATTTGAGTGATGATGATTTGCGCCTGCTGCAACTAAAAGACACCGACGGCTTTAATAAATGGGAGTCTGGCCAAACCTTGGCGCTACGCAATATTGAGCGTGTGATGGCTAATGGTGAGGCAGATATCTCACAATTTGTAGATGACTTTGGCGTAGTGATTGATCAGGCCATCGCAGGTACAGGCGATAAAGCCCTATTTGCGCGAGCACTTACTTTGCCGACAATTGCCGTGATTGCACAAACACAAAAAGTGATTGACCCGGCAGCTATTGACCAAGCACGTACCCATATCCTCAAAAGCATTAAACGCGCGCATAAAGATGCTTTAGTGCGCTTATATGATGATAATGCAAACACGGGGGCATTCTCTGTGTCACCAGCCGCGATGGGACGCAGGGCGCTACAAAATATCGCGTTGGAATTACTGACCGTGACCAATGGCACAGGCTGTGCCACTAGAGCCAAAGCGCATTATGACGGCGCTAACAACATGACTGACCGTGTGGCGGCGCTGGCCTGTCTGACCGATAGCACACAGCCTCAACGTGAGTTAGTGTTTGCTGACTTCTATGAGCGCTTTAAAGCTTATCAGTTAGTGGTTGATAAATGGTTTACGCTGCAAGTGATGGCAAATCGCCCTGCGATTTTTGATGACTTTGCCAAACTGCGTCAGCACCATGAGTTCAACATTAAAAATCCAAACCGTGTGCGCTCACTTTACTCTGCGTTTGCAATCAATAATCCGGTGCAGTTCCATCATCCTAGTGGTCAAGGCTATGCTATCTTAAGGGATGCCATTATTGAGTTAAATGCGATTAACCCGCAAATCGCTTCACGCTTGGTAACGCCTTTACGCGAGTGGAAACGCTACACGCCAGTGCTGCAAACGCAGATGCAGGCTGCGCTGCAAGCAATTATGGATACACCTAACTTATCGAATGATGTGTTCGAGTTGGTAAGTAAGAGCTTGAAAGGTTAGCGGTCTGCTATGTTGATGCTTGGTCTAGTGTTTTGAACATCACCAATGCATCAACATAACCTGCTGAGGGGTGCTTGAATGCGTTGGGCAGTGTGCCTACGATTTCAAAACCTTGAGATTGCCACAAACCGACTGCACGCTGATTGGTGCTGACCACAAAGTTGAACTGCATGGCAAGGTAGCCTGCCGATTTCGCGTACTCAAGTGAGTGTTGGCACATAGCACGCGCGATGCCTCTGCCGGTAGCATGTGCGGAGGTCATATAGCCGCAATTGCAGACGTGGCTACCACCACCTGTTTGATTGGTGCGTATGTAGTAGGTACCTAGAATCTCACCATCATTTTCTGCCACGAAGGTGATTTTGTCGCTACCTAGCCAGTAATCCAGCGCCTTTTCGCGACTCATCTTGGTATCTAGGGCATAAGTTTCACCTGCCCTGATGACGGGTTCAATAATGGCCCAAAGAGAGGGGCGATCTGCATCGGTTGCTAGACGAATCTTCATATACTGCCTGCTTATGCGCTGAGTTAAAAATGGTGCGGGATTAAGCTGCTGATTATAGGTTATCTGCCAGCGTGTTACCTAGTGTTGCAGCACCCAGCATCGTAGCTTTAGCCAGATTGCTTGCATGCGTACCACTGAAACAATAAAAGCCAACATCGTTGGCTTTTATTGTTTGGAGCAGGCAGCTAAGACGAAGTGTTAGCCGAATTTACCCGTAATGTAGTCTTCAGTTTCTTTACGTGAAGGGCGGGTGAAAATGCGATCAGTCTCGCCGTGTTCAATCAACTCACCTAAATACATATATGCGGTGTAGTCAGAAACCCGAGCTGCTTGCTGCATGTTGTGGGTCACCACCAGAATCGTGAGCTTGTTGCGTAACTCACTCATTAACTCTTCAATATTAGCTGTAGCAATTGGGTCCAGCGCTGATGTCGGCTCGTCAAACAGCATGATTTCTGGGTCGGTCGCCAGTGCACGTGCAATACATAGGCGTTGTTGCTGACCACCAGATAAATTAAAGGCCAAGTCTTGCAGACGGTCTTTTACCTCATTCCACAGTGCGGCGCCTTTTAACGCTTCCTCTACCTTGTCATCCACTACGCGTCGGTTGGTCTCGCCACGCACACGTAAGCCGTAAGCTACGTTTTCGTAAATAGATTTTGGAAATGGGTTCGGCTTTTGAAACACCATGCTAATGCGCATACGTACTTCAATTGGGTCTACATTTTTTTCTAAAATGTTGGTGTCATCCGGATGCATGATGATTTGACCGTCGTATTTATTACCAGGGTACAAATCATGCATACGGTTAAAGCAGCGTAAGAATGTAGATTTACCGCAACCAGAAGGTCCGATCAATGCTGTGATTTTGTTTTCATACAAAGGCATTGAAACGTTTTTAACTGCGTTGTGGCCACCGTTATAGAAAAAACTGAGATTGCGTGCTTCAGCTTTTATTGGTGTAGTTGTCGTCATCATGAGAATTTAGATTCCTGTTGATAGATATATAGATTAGTCGTGAATTACCACTTGATGTTTTTACGCATTTTGTAACGCATTCTGATCGCAAAGCCGTTCATGATCAGCGTGACCAAAATGATGATGACACCAGCCGCGGCAGCGTTTACGTGGAATGCCTCGCTTGGGCGAGATAACCAGCTAAACATTTGAATCGGCAATACGGTAAAGCCAGATGACAGCCATTCAAAGTTAAGGAATGGTGCAGTGGTGGTCACTGGTGATGGTGGTAAGAAGGCGATAAAGGTTAATGCGCCAATCGTGATAATTGGTGCAGTTTCACCAATCGCGCGAGCCATACCGATAATTACGCCGGTTAAAATGCCGCCGAAAGAGTATTTGATCACATGGTCATACACCACTTGCCATTTGGTTGCACCAACAGCATAGGCTGCTTCGCGAATGGCAATTGGGATACTACGGATTGATTCACGTGTTGCCACAATGACAACTGGCAGTATCAGCAAGCCTAGCGTTAGGCCTGCGGTCACGATGCTTTGGCCTAGGTCTAAAATGTAAACAAATAAGCCCAATGCCAGCAAACCGTAAATAATAGAAGGAACAGCTGCTAGGTTAGAAACGTTAATTTCAATCAGGTCAGAAAACCAGTTTTTAGGTGCGTATTCTTCTAGGTAGATAGCAGCCATAACACCTACTGGCACTGCTGATAAGAATGTTACCAGCATCACTAATGACGAACCAACTAGTGCAGACAGTAGGCCAGCACTAGATGCACGGCGTGATGGAAAGTCTGTATAAAAGCTTAAGGATAATAATTTAGGGTAGCCTTGAGCGATTAAATCAATAAACAGAGTGAGTAAGGTTATCAGGCCAACCATTAGGCACAGCAAACCAATGACAGAAAATATATAGTCATTGAGCTTGTGCCTATGAATCATGGCACGCACTTCTTCTAAGTTTCTATTGATGTTATTTGCAGATGGATTATTCATATTTAGTATCTCTCGCTATATTTCTTGCGTGTGATGTGACCGATAATGTTGAGCGTTAGTGTCATCAGCATCAGCACCAAGCCTGCAGCAAAGATACTTTGATAACCTACGCTGCCATGCGGTAAGTCACCCATGGCAACTTGCACAATGTAGGCGGTAATGGTGGCGGCGGCATCCATCGGGTTAAATGTCAGGTTAGGCTGCTGGCCAGCGGCAATGGCAACCACCATGGTTTCACCAATCGCGCGTGAAATGCCTAAAATGTAAGCGGCCACTATGCCTGAAACCGCAGCCGGGGTAACTACTCTAATTGCAGTTTGGAAACGCGTTGCACCCATGGCATAAGAGCCTTCGCGCATGCTCATTGGCACTGCGCGCATTGCATCTTCTGATAGTGATGCAATGTAAGGAATAATCATAATGCCAATCACAATGCCTGAGCTCAGCATGTTAAAAGTTGGCAGGTTTGGCATGATCTTTTGTAATAGCGGGGTAATAAACAGTAAAGCAAAAAAGCCAAACACAATGGTTGGCACGCCAGCAAGTAGCTCTAGCACTGGTTTAATGGTTTCGCGCACACGGTGTGAAGCAAACTCAGATAGGTAAATAGCGCTAATGGTGCCAATAGGTACGGCAATCAGTAAAGCCACGCCGGTCACAGTTAAGGTGCCAGACACTAAAGGCAAGATGCCATAGCGTGGGTTTTCAAAGAGTGGGGTCCACACTGTGTCGGTTAAAAAGTCAGACACAGACACAAACTCAAAGAAGCCGTAAGATTCATACAACAAAATGCCAACAATCGCTGCAGTGGTTAATACCGCAGACAATGCCGCTAGCATCAAAATAAATTCAATCACACGCTCTTTTAAGTGGCGGGTGAAATTTTTTGATAAGCGAGCACTAATTTGAGGATTTGATGATTTATTTAACACTTGGGTTGCCGTATTCACGTTATACACACCAGCTTATTGTCATGATGGTTAAAAGACACTTGTAAGAAAAGCTGCAGTTTAATGTGCTTTCAAACAAGTGCCAGTTAAGATGTTGCTAAATTATTACTTAATGCGAGCTAGCAGCTCTTCAATTTTTACACCTACTTCTGGTTTACCACCAAAGCCGGTGCCTGGTTTCATTGCTTTCCAGTGTGTAATTACTGCTTTTTGCTCTTTAGCAGGTAACGCAACGTATTTTACCTCTTCAATCAGCGGTTTGCTATTTTCAAGATAGCTGTTAACAAATGCTTTAACTTCTGGCTTGAATGCTGCTGCTGTTGCGTTAACATAGATGAAGAGAGGGCGTGCTAATGGTTGGTAAGTACCATCTTCAATCGTTGCTTTTGAAGGTAATACACCTGGCTTGCCTGCTTTTTCAATGATTGAAACTGCAGTTAGCTTGTCTTGGTTCTCTTCATAGTAAGCATAACCAAAGTAACCTAAAGCACCTTTATCACCCACTACACCTTTAACTAACACGTTATCATCTTCTGATGCAGTAAAGTCACCACGGCTTGATTTTGCTTTACCAACAATTGCTTCAGTAAAGTAGTCAAAAGTACCTGAGTCAGCACCTGGGCCAAATAGTTTAACAGGGGTGTTTGGCCAAGCTGGGTTTACTTGATTCCAAGTTTTTACTTTACCTTGCGCTGCAGGTTCCCACAGTTTTTTAAGTTCTGCAGTCGTCATTTTTTTAGCAAAATCATTCGCTGGGTTGATCACCACGGTTAACGCATCATAAGCCACTGGCAACTCAATAAACTGAACACCAGCTTCTTTACACGCATCGATTTCTTTTTGCAGAATAGGGCGTGAAGCATTTTGCACATCGGTTTCACCACGGCAGAATTTTTTAAAGCCGCCACCTGTACCTGAAATACCTACGGTTACTTTAGTTTTTGTTGATTTTTGGAACTCTTCAGCAACTGCTTCAGTAATCGGGTATACCGTGCTTGAGCCGTCGATCTTGATGATCTTGTCAGCTGCTACAGCAAAGTTTGGTAATGCAAATAATGATGTAACCAAACTAGCTATTGTTGAATATTTAGTAAACTGGTATTGCATTTGTTGCTCCTTAGAGTAGTAGTCAGTTGTTGAACTGAACGTATCATATGAAGCTAATGTGACAATATCATGACAAAAATTAAATTAACAAAATTGGCTAAATAAAAAAGGGCTCAAAGTGAGCCCTTTTTTTTGCGATTGCCAGATTGCAGCAGCTTATTACATAAAGCTGCGGCCTAGGTGGTAACCAATCGCAGCCATCAAGCCTGCACACGGAATGGTGAGTACCCATGCCCATACGATTCTTGAAGCCAAGCCCCAGCGTACGGCAGAAGCGCGGCGTGATACACCTACACCCACGATTGCACCTGTAATGGTGTGAGTGGTGGAAACCGGAATGCCTAGTGATGTCGCTAAAAATAGCGCGATAGAGCCAGAGGTTTGTGCACAGAAAGCACCGGTTGGGCGTACTTTAGTGATGCCCATACCCATGGTGCGCACAATACGCCAGCCACCCATCAATGTACCTAAGCCCATTGCTAGCTGACATGAAATCACTACCCAGAATGGTACGTGAAAATCGCCTTGCAGGTAGCCGTTTGCAAATAGCAACACGGTGATAATACCCATGGTTTTTTGTGCATCGTTAGCACCATGACCTAAACTGAACAGAGAAGATGAAATAAATTGCATCTTATTAAAGCGGTTCTCTGTTTTGTAAGGTGAGGATTTTTGGAATAGCCAGAGCACAATGACTGAAAACAGCATGGCCAGAATCATGCCGAACAGCGGTGATAACACGATAGCAACACCGGTTGTGATTAACTTGCTGCCAATAATAATGCCTTGTGAACCAGCGTGTGCCACACCGGCGCCAAGTAGGCCGCCAATCAGTGCGTGGGATGATGATGACGGAATACCAAACCACCAGGTGATGATGTTCCATGCAATAGCGCCAGTGAGTGCGCCAAATATCACTGCATTGGTGACGATATTCGGGTCGATAATGCCTTTACCTACCGTGTCGGCCACATGTAAACCAAAGAACAGGAATGCACTGAAGTTGAAAAATGCAGCCCATGCTACCGCAGCCTGCGGTGTGAGTAGGCGCGTTGAAACCATAAGTGCAATGGAGTTTG
>NZ_CAMLGS010000004.1 GCF_946479685.1 uncultured Methylotenera sp. | reverse complement strand
AAAGGCACCAGAGCGCTGGCCAGCTAATAATAGCTGGACTAATCGCATCCAGCGTGATGATGCTGCAAACTTTACCGTACATTTAATCCAGCAAGTCTTAGCAGGTGCGCAGGTTAAGCCTTGTTATATTGTGACTGACTCCCAACCTGTTAGCCAGTATGAGGTGCTGAATTGGATTGCTGCCCAGTTAGGATTAAAACCAAATACAATGCCCGCACCCAATATAGTGCCCGCAATCAGTGGCGGCAAACGGCTTAGTAACCAAGCTATGCTGGCGACAGGCTATGCCTTGCAATATCCGAATTACCAAGCTGGTTACCAAGCGTTGTTAACGGAGTTGGCGCATGAGTAGGTGCTTTACTATGCTGCAATATTGCCAATTCATGCTGGCGTGCTGCAGCTTGCTATTCGCGAATCACGCCGCAGCCAAGGAAGATTTTAATACCTGGCTGGAAAATATAAGGTTTGAAGCCAAGGCGCTCGGTATGGCAGATGACACTACGTTAGACTTTGTAAGCCGCACCGTGTATTTGCCTAATGTGATTAAATTAGATCGGGCGCAGCCTGAGTTTGTCAGCCCGTTTTTAGATTACTTTGCGCAACGCGTAGATGATAGAAAAGTCCAGAAAGGACGTGCCTTGCTGCTGAAGCATCAGGCGCTATTGAACGAAATTGAGGCGCAGTACGGCGTACCCAAGCAGATACTGATTGCATTTTGGGGCATGGAAACCCAGTACGGTAAGGTGCAAGGTAATTTAGATGTTTTGTCGGCATTGGCGACCTTGGCGTATGAAGGGCGTAGAGCAGAGTTCTTTAAAGGCCAGTTATTGGATGCACTGCTGATGGTAGACCTTGGCTATGTTGATGCCGAGTCCTTTAAAGGCTCTTGGGCTGGTGCATTTGGTAATATGCAGTTTATGCCCACCACTTTCATGCTATATGCGGTAGATGGTGATGCCGATGGTGCGATTGATGTCGTGAACTCACTGCCGGATGCATTTGCCTCTGCAGCACATTATTTAGCGAAAATTGGCTGGCAAGCACGGGCACCAGTAATGGTGGAAGTGAAGCTGCCTGCTGCATTTGATTGGCAAAATGCGCAGTTGGCAGTCAAGAAAACGCCGCAAGCCTGGACTAAGTTAGGGGTGCAAGCTTATCCAATTCCCAGTGATGAAGTTTCAGTAGATGCCAGCAGTGATGTTATGACTGACAACGCAAATCCAGTGACTACAGAACTTAAGGCTGATAATGCGCATAGTACTAAAGATGCGCAATTGCCCGACGTGTTTTTAAATGACACTGTGCAGGCCTCTATCTTGCTGCCGCAAGGCTGGCAAGGCCCGGCTTTTATGGTGTTTGATAATTTTGACATCATCATGCAGTGGAATCGCTCGGTTAATTACGCGCTGTCGGTAGCGCAGTTGGCTAAACTGCTAAATCAAGAGCCTGGCATTATGGGTGGGGACTTCGCGGAGGGCGGGGCTCTCACTTACCAGCAAATGCTGGATTTACAGAATCGATTGAATGCGCGTGGCTTTAATGCCGGAGTGGCGGATGGTTTACCTGGCCTACAGACGCAAGCTGCGATACGCGCTTATCAAACGCAGCAGCAGATGCCGGTAGATGGTTACGCTAGCCCGAGTTTGTACCAAAGTGTACTGTTGCACTAGGTCTATTACGCTAGGTCTATTACAGTAGCTCTGGTGCCTTAAGCACTGAGCTTGTCGGTTAATTTAGTGATACAGCTATCATCCTTATATTTTTGTTTTTATGCTGTAGTTATTGGGTGCTGTTATTTCGATATGTACTGATATTTCTATTTGCGCCTGATGCCGCAATCGGCTAAAATCGTGCCCTGTTTAGAATTGCCGGGCAACATCAAAGCGCTGATGGCTAGGGCAGTGTCAAATATAGGCGGTTAGCTCAGTTGGTTAGAGCGCTTGGTCGACATCCAAGAGGTCAGCAGTTCGAATCTGCTACTGCCTACCAAATTTAAAAAACCACTTCAAATATGAAGTGGTTTTTTTATACCCATTCGCTCCTAAATATATATTCCTATTGGCTCTATAGTTATGTGGGAGCTATTTTAAATTTCTGGTTTATATGCTTCATGAGGTGGTTAATTGTAACCAAATACATGGCTCATCACAGCATTGGCTTGCTTTTTATACTGCGTGTTATTTCTATATAAAACAGTTGGTTATCAATATTTTTCTTTATTGCGCTAATTTTGGAACGCAATGTGCTGAACATGGGGGCTAAAAGTTTTTTTAACTTTTTCCCGTAATGATTTGGAGAGTAACATCATGAAGAAAAGTCTTAACCGTAAAAAGAGTGCTATTGCCGTGGCGCTAGCATGTTCTGTGATGACCTCATTGTCTCACGCTGATGAGGCAATCAAGTTAGATAAAGTAGAGGTCACCGGTATTCTGCCTGAGAAGTTAGAGGCAGTGCCTGGCTCGTTTAATGTGATTGATGAAAAAGAGCTTGAGGCGCGTCGCCCATTTTCTGTGACTGAGGCTTTAAATAATGTGCCAGGGATCAATGTGGTCGGTGAAGACGCTTTTGGTCTTGGTTTAAATATCGGCATCCGCGGTATGGATCCGCGTCGTACCTCACGCACCTTGTTACTTGAGGATGGCATGCCTTTGTTCTTGGCGCCGTATGGTGACCCTTCCGCACATTACTCAACACCACTAGATCGTGTCAGCCGTATTGAGGTTGTTAAGGGCTCAGGCCAGGTGCTTTATGGCCCGCAAACGGTAGGTGGGATGATTAACTTCGTCACTAAACCCGTTCCTAAGAATGGCTTTGCTGGCAGTGTATCCGCGGTGGGTGGCAATAATGATTTTTATGGGTTACACGCTAACGTCGGTTATGGCACCGAGTTAGGCGGCTTCATGGTTGATGCCATTAAAAAAGAAGGTGATGGTATCAGGGAGCATCAAAAGTTTGATGTAGAAGAATATACATTGAAAGGTCAGCTGAATATCACAGAGCGTCAGTCGCTGATTGCTAAAGTTGGTTACTATAAAGAAGACTCGAATGTGTCGGAAACTGGCTTAGGTGAAGTAGATTACGCACGAGATGAGTTTCAAGCCCCTTCAGGCAAGAATGATCGCTTTGAGCATGAGCGTAAATCTGCACAGTTGCAGCATATCTTCCAAATTGATGACAAAATGAAGTTATCAACACAAGCTTACTATGTTGATGCCTATCGTACTTCGTTCCGTCAAACCGATGCGCCTGGTGGTTATGATGATAC
Source organism: uncultured Methylotenera sp. (assembly GCF_946479685.1). Next base: position 89,248 of record NZ_CAMLGS010000004.1, on the reverse strand, counting down.
TGCCGGCAGTTCCACTGGTGTGACTGAATTGGAGCGCTGTCCACCAGGGTTAAATGCCGCAACAGAAGCTAATGCCAAACAATGTGGCGGTCGCCATCGTCCTAGAAGCTATAACTACTGGGGCATTGAGCCTCGTTTGGATGTGAGTCACAATCTATTTGGCATCAACAGTGATGCGGTCGTCGGCTTTCGCTATCATGAAGAAGATATCAGGCGCCGACAATATCGTGGCAATACTGCTGACTACCAGAGCTTATCGTTTGCTAAAGCAAATGTACTTGCGCGCGAAGACATCGGCATTAAGGTACAAGCAAAATCTTATTACGCTCAAAATACATTTTATGTGAATGACTGGTCTATTACACCTGGGGTGCGTGTAGAGGATATTCAAATTAAGACGAATGTCAGACGTGCAGATGGTGCGTTCCAAAATAACCCTGAATCAAAATTGACGAATAACCAAACGGAGGTGTTGCCAGGTTTTGGGGTGGCTTGGAATGGTATTGCCAATACTACGTTCTTTGGCGGTGTACATAAAGGCTTTGCACCACCACGCCCAGATCGTGATTTACGCGCTGACGGTGCCAATTCGGCTGTTGTTGATAAAACTAAACCTGAAACCAGTACCAATTGGGAAATTGGTGTACGTTCAAGCTATTTCAAAGGTGTAAATCTGGCATCTACTTTGTTCCATACTAAGTTTGATGACATCGTCATCAATAACGGCGCAGGTAATTTTGTGAATGGTGGTAAATCAGTGATGTCCGGTTTGGAGGTTGCTGGTCGTATCGACTTTGGCACAATTTATAACACAGCACATAATATCTATGTATTAGGTTCGTACACCAATACATTTACTGCTAAGTTCCAGAAAGATGGTGAGGTAGCGAGCAGCGGTATTGTCAGTGGTGATCGCCTGCCTTACGCACCAAAACACTTAGCGTCAGTTAGCTTGGGTTACCAGCATCCGGTAGGGATAGATGCACGTATCGGCGCCACTTATGTCAGTAAGCAAGAGGTAGATGCTTTTGCCCGAGTGCTTGATCCAGTAGACGCTGCGTTGTCAGGTTTGGCTGGTGATGTGCCAGCTTATACATTATTCAACGCTTCTGTTAACTTCAAACCGGCAGGGTCTAAAGCGACTTATTTTGTGAGTGGTTACAACCTAGCTGATCGTGAATACTTGCAAAGCCGCGTAGACGGTATGTCTGTTGGCCGCGGTCGTCAGGTGCTTGGTGGTATTCGTTACGATTTTTAATTAAATAGGAATTTACCCTACAGCAATATAGGGTAACAATAAGCCTAGTTTAAGCGAGCCTTATCTGCAAAGATGGGCTCGTTTTTTTTATGTGATTGATCGATTGTGGCTGATGTAAATTAAAACATTGCGTTTGGTTGTGTTTACCTGCTTGATTATGCTTTGCTTGATTGAGTGCTGGATAAATTGCAGACTTTTAACTTGCTGTGCGATAATTCCAATCTTTGTGCCTTATGTCATTCAAAAGCCGCTTGCGGCTTTTATGTTTTAGAGAGAAATTGTATGCCAGTCATTCGTCTGCCCGATGGGTCGCAACGTAGTTTTGATCAGCCAGTCACCGTGGCTGAAGTCGCCATGAATATCGGTGCAGGCTTGGCCAAAGCCGCATTGGCAGGCAAAGTGAACGATAAGCTGGTGGATACCAGCTATCTGATTGAAGTAGATAGTGACCTGGCAATTATCACTGACAAGAATCCAGAAGGCTTGGAGGTGATTCGCCACTCCGCTGCGCACTTGCTGGCATACGCAGTAAAAGAGCTGTTCCCTGATGCGCAAGTGACCATCGGCCCTGTTATTGACAATGGCTTTTACTATGACTTTTCATACAAACGCCCATTTACGCCTGAAGATTTAGTCGCCATTGAGAAAAAGATGGCTGAACTGGCGAAAAAAGACGAGCCAGTTACCAGAAAAGTATTGCCGCGCGATGAAGCTGTGGCTTATTTCAAAAGTATAGGCGAGCAATACAAAGCGGAAATCATTGAGTCAATTCCTGCTGGCGAAGATGTGTCGCTGTACACCGAAGGTAATTTTACTGACTTGTGTCGTGGCCCGCACGTGCCTAGCACAGGTAAGATTAAATCATTCAAATTAATGAAGTTAGCAGGTGCTTACTGGCGCGGTGACAGCAATAACGAAATGCTGCAACGTGTGTATGGTACTGCATGGCGCAATAAAGAAGAGCTGGAAGCTTATCTGTTCCAATTGGAAGAGGCGGAAAAACGCGACCATCGCAAACTGGGCAAGCAGTTAGATTACTTCCATATGCAAGACGATGCACCAGGTATGGTGTTCTGGCATCCGCGTGGTTGGAGCATCTGGCAAGAAGTTGAGCAGTATATGCGCCAAATGTTTAAAAACTTTGGCTATCAGGAAGTGCGTACACCAACCGTGATGGATAAGACCCTGTGGGAAAAATCCGGCCACTGGCAGAACTACCGTGACAATATGTTTGTGACTTCATCTGAAAACCGTGAATACGCGGTGAAGCCGATGAATTGCCCTGGTCACGTACAGATTTTTAATAACAGCTTGCACAGCTACCGTGATTTGCCGTTGCGTTTAGCTGAGTTTGGCTCTTGCCACCGTAACGAACCATCTGGTTCATTGCATGGCTTGATGCGTGTGCGCGGCTTTACCCAAGATGATGCGCATATCTTCTGTACCGAAGACCAAATTGAGGCTGAAGTGGCTGATTTTATTCAGATGCTTTACAAAGCTTACGGTGACTTTGGCTTTAACGACGTGTTGGTTAAGTTATCAACCCGTCCAGAAAAGCGCGTAGGTGCTGATGAAACTTGGGATAAAGCAGAAGCCTCATTGGCGAATGCCTTGAATAAAAATAATCTGGCTTTTGATTTGCAGCCAGGAGAGGGGGCGTTTTATGGCCCTAAAATTGAGTTTACATTGAAAGATAGCTTAGGTCGCCTCTGGCAGTGCGGTACTATTCAGCTAGACTTTAACTTGCCTGAGCGCTTGGGTGCCGAATATGTAGCAGAAGATAATACACGTCAGCGTCCGGTGATGCTGCACCGCGCGATTGTCGGCTCGATGGAGCGCTTTATCGGTATCTTGATTGAGAACTATGCCGGTGCGATGCCGCTTTGGTTGGCACCGGTGCAGGTGATGGTGCTGAATATTTCTGAAAGTCAGGCTGATTATGTGCGCCAAGTGGTTGAAACTTTAAGGCAAAATGGCATTCGATGCGAATTTGACTTGAGAAATGAAAAGATTACCTATAAAATACGCGAACATAGCATGCAGAAAATGCCTTATCTGCTCGTAGCAGGTGAGCGCGAAATGCAAGCAGGACATTTGGCCGTGCGTACCAGAAAAGGTGAAGACCTAGGTTCTATGCCGATTGACGCGTTAATTGAGCGCCTAAAAGCAGAGATAAAAGCTAAGGTTTGAGCTAACAGGTGCACGGCTTAACTATTTGGAGAATTTGATATAGCACAGGAAAAAGAAACCCGAATCAATGGCGACATTACAGCGCCACAGGTTCGTCTGGTGGGTGTTGAAGGTGAACCCTTAGGTATTGTGAGTTTAGCTGAAGCTTTTGCAAAAGCTGAAGAGGCTGACATTGATCTGGTAGAGATTGCGCCAAATGCGGCGCCGCCTGTTTGCCGATTGATGGACTACGGCAAATTTAAGTATGCCGAAAGTAAAAGGCAGCACGAAGTTAAGCTTAAACAAAAGCAAGTGGTTGTAAAAGAAATCAAGTTCCGTCCAGGTACTGATGATGGCGATTACAACATTAAAGTGCGCAATATCACGCGATTCATTCAAGATGGCGATAAAGCGAAAATCACTTTGCGCTTTAGAGGCCGTGAAATCACACACCAAGAGTTTGGTATGGCTTTGTTGAAACGTGTTGAAGCAGATTTGAAAGAATACGCAGTCGTTGAACAATACCCGAAAATGGAAGGTCGCCAAATGGTGATGGTATTGGGTCCGATTAAGAAGGTTAAGTAAATCTAAATAGTTAAGTAATAGAATTGAGTAATTGCTAGTTTGATACTAGGAGTTGCACTAAAGAAGTAGTACCCCTGAGTGATACGGCTAAACGGCATGCCTAAGCACTCTTAACCACTCTAAGGAGAACAAAATGCCAAAGATGAAAACCAAGAGCAGCGCCAAAAAGCGCTTCAAATTCTTGGGTAATGGTAAAGTGAAGCGTACTCACTCTCACTTGCGCCATATCCTAACGAAAAAGACCACCAAGCAAAAGCGTAAATTACGCGGCACGGCGATCATTTCTTCAACTGATGTCAAGCGCGTCCGCGCTATGATGCCAACACAATAGGAGTAGAACATGCCTAGAGTAAAACGTGGTGTCATCGCTCGCGCTAGACACAAAAAAGTATTAAAAGCAGCTAAAGGCTACCGTGGTCGTCGTAAAAACGTTTACCGCGTAGCTAAACAGGCGGTAATGAAAGCGGGTCAATACGCTTATCGTGACCGTCGTCAAAAGAAACGTCAATTCCGCACATTGTGGATTGCACGTATCAACGCCGGCTCACGCGAGTTCGGTTTGACATACAGCCGTTTCATGAATGGCTTGAAAAAAGCTGCGATCGAAGTGGATCGTAAAGTATTAGCTGACTTGGCTGTGTTTGATAAAGCGGCATTTGCAAAATTCGTAGAATTAGCAAAAGCTGGTTTAGCAGCATAAGTAGGTAGGTAAGTACTTTTCAAACTTAATTTAAGTTTGATGAAAAAAAGAGGCTTCGGCCTCTTTTTTTTGCTGTAAAATCCTGCTTTGCAATTTTTACATGCAAATCAATGTATTACAAAAATCTATAGGGCGCTATTATTGGCGCTACTTTGATTTTAAATTCTATAGTATTAATCATAATTAAAAAGATTGAAACGACATGGCAGACTTAACGCATTTAATTGCTGAAGCAGAAGCAGACTTTCTTAATAGTGCTTCAATGAATGATTTGGAGATTGCTAAGGCAAAGTATTTAGGCAAATCAGGTTCACTGACAGATGCGTTAAAAGGTTTGGGCAAGTTAAGCGCAGAAGAGCGTCCTGCAGCCGGTGCCGCGATTAACGTGGTCAAGCAGGCGATTGAAGCGGCATTGACCGCACGTAGAGAGTCTCTGTTGAATGCAGAGCAAGCAAAACAGTTGGCGCAGGAGTCCATTGATGTGACCTTGCCAGCACGTGCACAGTCACAAGGTGGGTTGCACCCAGTTACGCTAACCTTAAAACGTGTGGAGCAATTGTTTCACTCGATTGGTTTTGAAGTGGCGACTGGCCCAGAAATCGAAACAGATTTTTATAATTTCACTGCGTTAAATATCCCAGAAGATCACCCAGCGCGTGCAATGCACGATACGTTTTATATCGACGAAGCGAATGTGTTGCGTACCCATACCTCACCAGTGCAAGCGCGCTATATGGAAAACGCTTTGAAAAACAATCAAACCCCACCGTTCAAGATTATTGCGCCAGGTCGCGTGTATCGCGTGGATTCTGATGCAACGCACTCACCGATGTTCCATCAGGTAGAAGGCTTGTGGGTAGATGAAGACATTAGCTTTGCTAACCTAAAAGGCGTGGTGCAGGATTTCTTACAGAAATTCTTTGAGCGTGATGACCTGACCGTGCGCTTTAGACCATCATTCTTCCCGTTCACTGAGCCATCGGCTGAAATGGATATGAGTTGGAACGGTGGTTGGCTAGAGATTGGTGGTTGTGGCATGGTGCACCCAGAGGTATTCAAGCACGTGAATATTGATAGCGAAAAATATCGCGGCTTTGCCTTCGGTTTAGGTATTGAGCGTCTAACCATGCTGCGTTATGGCGTTAATGATTTACGTCATTTCTTTAACAATGATTTGCGTTTTTTAAGTCAGTTCAAATAACGCACTAGGTTTAAAGCGCTAGTTTGCAAATACTCACTTTGCCAGCGCTTACATTAAGCACTTACAAATTTAATCCTTAATTCAAGGTTGTAAAGCATTATGCAATTTTCAGAAAATTGGTTACGCAGTTTAGTCGATACAGATTTAGATAGTCAGGCACTGAGCCACGCCCTTACTATGGCAGGGCTGGAAGTGGAAGAAATGCAGCCAGTAGCGGCTGCGTTTAGCAAAGTGGTTGTGGCTAAAATTCTTTCTGCCGAGAAGCATCCAGATGCAGACCGCCTGCAAGTGTGTAAGGTAGACGTGGGCTTGGCTGAGCCTTTGCAGATTGTCTGTGGTGCCGCTAACGCACGTGCTGGTCTGTTAGCGCCTTGCGCGATGGTAGGTGCTGAGCTGCCTGGTATTTCGATTAAACAAGCCAAAGTGCGCGGCGTAGAGTCTTTTGGCATGATGTGTTCATCTAAAGAGCTGGGTATTAGTGCTGAAGCCACTGGTTTGCTGGAGTTGGATAGCGATGCGGTAGTGGGTCAGGATATTCGTGAACACTTGGATTTAAATGACCATCTGTTTACCTTAAAACTTACACCAAACCGTAGTGATTGTTTAAGCATTACCGGTATTGCACGTGATGTTGCTGCTATTACCGGTGCACAGACGCGCTTTAACGAGATTACACCGGTTGCTGCTGAACATGCCAATGCTAAAAATGTACAAGTGAGTGAGCCTGCCGTTTGCCCACGTTATACAGGTCGCTTAATTACTGGCGTTAACACTGCGGCTGCTACGCCAGCATGGATGGTTAAGCGTTTAGAGCGTAGCGGCTTACGCAGCATCAGTGTAGTGGTGGATATTACTAACTACGTGTTACTGGAATTAGGTCAGCCTATGCATGCGTTTGATGCCGCTAAGTTGCATGGTGACATCTGTGTGCGTTTTGCTAATGCAGGCGAGTCTATTGCGCTGCTGAATGACCAAACCATAGAATTAAAAGCAGATGACTTGGTGATTGCTGATGGCAATGGCGCTCTGGCGTTGGCTGGTGTGATGGGTGGTAAACCTAGCTCTGTCGATGATACAACCACCGATATTTTCCTGGAAAGTGCATTCTTCACCCCGGCAGTGATTGCAGGTAAAGCACGCAGGCTGGGTTTTAGTACAGATTCATCTTACCGCTTTGAGCGTGGTGTGGATTTTGGCAATACCCGTAATGCACTGGAATATGCAACTGCATTGATTAAAGCCTTGTGTGGCGGTCAAGTTGGCCCTGTCACCGAAGTGATGTCTGCATTGCCAGCACGTGATGCAGTAAAACTGAGAATGTCACGTCTGGTTTCTGTATTGGGCATCAGTCTTACGCAAGAAAAAGTTGCACAATTATTAACGCAACTGGGTTTTGAGTTTAGCAGTGCAGGTGACGTATTTACTGTAGTGCCACCTAGCTATCGTTTTGACATCAACATCGAAGAAGATTTGATTGAAGAAGTGGCGCGCTTGCATGGCTATGACCATATCCCGGCGTTAGCACCAGTTGCTGGCTTGAACATGCTGGCGGCACCTGAGCAGCGTTTACACTTGAACCAGCTGCGCGATAGCCTCGTATCTGCTGGCTATCAGGAAGTAGTGACCTACAGCTTTGTAGATGAAAGCTGGGAGCGTGATTTAATCGGCAACCCAGCACCCATTAAACTGAAAAACCCGATTGCTAGTAACCTGAGCGTAATGCGCACCAGCTTGTGGGGTGGTTTGCTGGATGTACTTACCTACAACCTTAACCGTAAGCAAGAGCGTGCGTACTTGTTTGAGATTGGCGCGGTGTATCAGCAACAAGCTGGCGCTTACCAAGAAACTACACGTGTATCAGGCTTGGCCTATGGTAGTGCTAAGCCTGAACAATGGGCCGCAGCCAATACCGAGATCGATTTCTTTGACGTGAAGGCGCACGTAGATAGCTTGATAGGTGCTGATGGCCTACATAAGCAAGTAACTTATGAAAAAGCTGAGCACTGCGCCTTGCATCCTGGTCAGTCTGCAAAAGTTTTGCTGAACGGCAAAGCAATTGGCTGGTTAGGTAAGCTGCATCCTAAGTGGCAGCAGCATTATGATCTGGCAAAGAGCACTTATGTGTTTGAGCTGGATGTGGACGCGATTGTGGCACGTGCACTACCTACGTACCAAGAAGTGTCAAAACTGTTGCCAGTGCGCCGTGATTTGGCTATTGTGTTAGATGAAAACATTGCTGTGCAAGCAGTGCTAAGCGCAATTAAAGCGGAAAATATCGCCCTGATTGCAGATGTGGCATTGTTCGATTTGTATCAAGGCAAAGGTGTGCCGGAAAACAAAAAAAGCCTTGCATTATCAGTACTTATGCACGATACTCAAAAGACGTTAACAGATAGTGATGCCGATACTGCAATCGCCAATCTGCTACAATTATTGCAAACAAAATTTGATGCAGTATTAAGAAACTAAGTCCTCTGCTCCTTGGCGGGGGGGGATTTAGTTTTTTGCATTTAGCAGCATCAATAAAATTAAATAGCAATAATAGAGATGCTTGCCAGCAAGAGGCTAAGCATCGAAAAAACAAGCATTAAAAAACAAGCATTAAAAAAACGGGAGTGTTTATGACTTTAACAAAAGCTGAACTTGCTGATTTGCTGTATGAGCAAGTTGGGTTGAATAAGCGTGAAGCCAAAGATATGGTGGAAGCATTTTTTGAAGAAGTGCGTACTGCGCTAGAAGCTGGTGATAGTGTTAAGTTATCTGGTTTTGGTAATTTTGAATTGCGTCAGAAATCAGAGCGTCCTGGCCGCAATCCTAAAACTGGCGAAGAAATACCAATTACTGCACGCCGAGTGGTGACTTTCCATGCCAGTCAAAAACTAAAAAGCAAGGTTGATGCAAACTTTGCATCTTAGTTGGTGTCAATGAGTAAGCGTCAGTGATGGAGTACCATACGGTATAAAGCCGTCAGTGATGCGGTCATAAGTTATACGGTACTAAGTTGTTTAACTACTAAGGTGTCTAAGTTATAAAGTACGCGGGAAGTTGTCTGCTAGTGCTGCGTTAGTTTTCTTAGTATGTTGTAATGTATCCTGAATATATCTGTGAATATATTTTAGTCTTGTAGTGATATGAGTGAGAAAGCCGAAAGTATGACTGAACAGGTCGCCAAGGTGCCATTGCCACCGATTCCAGCAAAGCGCTACTTTACCATTGGTGAGGTCAGTGAGCTTTGTGGCGTTAAACCACACGTATTAAGGTACTGGGAGCAGGAGTTTACACAGCTGAAACCAGTTAAGCGCCGTGGTAACCGTCGCTATTATCAACATCATGAAGTATTGCTGATTCGACGTATCCGCGAGTTATTGTATGAGCAAGGCTTTACCATCAGTGGTGCGCGTAATCGTCTGGATGACCTTGAATTTAACGCAAAAACAGGGCACGCGGAGAAGTTAGTCAGTGTGAAGAGCGCTACGGCTACGCCAGCTGAGTTTGAGCCTGCAGCATTAGCCACTGGTGAAGATAAAGGCAGTGCTTTTGATTACCAAGCGGTTAAAGCTGAGTTGCGCGAAATCTTGAGTTTACTCCGCACCGATTTTTCTTTAGCCAAAACTGCGCACTAAAACTAAGGCGGCACACTAAAGCTAGAGCTGCGCACTAATTATTTTATGCTGCCGGATTTATGGCAGCATTGCTTTTACGCTATAATGCACACCTTGTTACAGCAACAGGTAACAACGGTTCGGGGCGTAGCGCAGCCTGGTAGCGTACTTGCATGGGGTGCAAGGGGTCGTGTGTTCGAATCACACCGTCCCGACCAAAAAAATCAATGAGTTATCGCATATAGAAGCCAGCATTTAGCTGGCTTTTTTATTTTGTAGGGATGTTTTGTAAGACTTTTGAAATAATAGCGTTAAGCTATTTATCCAGCTGGGTTAGTTGCTAACGGCTGATGCGCTGGCTTTGAAGGGGCGTTGAGTTAGACTAGCGACGAGTATGCCGGCTTCATATAGCAGCCATAGCGGCATTGCCAGCATAAACTGAGATATCACATCTGGCGGCGTCAAAATTGCGCCAAGTACAAAAGCGCCTACTACTACATAGCCACGTGCTTCCCGTAAACTTGCAATGCCAACTACGCCTGTCTTCACCAGTAACACCACCGCAACTGGCACCTCAAACGTGAGGCCAAATGCGATAAACAGAGACATAGTGAAATCTAGGTAATTGCCGATGTCTGTCATCACCGCCACGCCTTCAGGTGCGGTATTGCTGATAAAGCCAAATATCACTGGGAATACGAGAAAATAGGCAAATGCCATGCCGCATAGAAACAGTAGGGTGCTGGCAAACACTAGTGGCCAGATCAGGCGGCGTTCATGTGTATAGAGACCAGGCGCCACAAAAGCCCATATTTGATACAAGGTATGCGGTAACGAGATCACAAATGCGGTCAGTAGCACGCTCTTCATCGGCACAAAGAACGGCGTGGTGACGTCGGTAGCAATCATCTGCCCGCCCGCTGGCAAGCTTGCTAGTAGTGGCATCGCTAGGAAATGATAGATGTCGTTAGCGAACGGGAATAGGGCAATGATGATAACTAGCAGCACCGCTACAATACGTAACAGGCGATTGCGTAATTCAACCAGATGCGAGACTAAGTTATCTGCGGCGCCCAATTTATTTAGCCTTGGGTTGATGCGGTTTGTTGGTTAGACATGGTTTTATTTACCTGTGCTTGATTTAGCGCCTTTGCCCTGAGCGGCGTTGGGATGTAGTCACCCTCTGTCATTGTGGTGGGATGTACAGGCCTTGCTGCTAGATCTTCGTTTGCGTCTATATCATTGAGTAGCTGGTCATTATTGGCAATAAGGTCATCGCGGACAATCTGACCATGGCGGATTACCTGACCTACCTGATATTTGGGTGCGGATTGTGTATTTTCCAGTATCTCACTCTGTAGCTTTTGCAGTTCTTCTAAACGCAGCTCATTGTCCATGTCGGATTTGACATCATTGACGTAACGCTGCGCACGGCCTAGCAGATGGCCTGCGGTGCGAGCTACTTTAGGTAGCTTGTCTGGCCCAATGGCGATGAGCGCTACCACGCCAATCACTACCAATTCTGAGAATGCGATATCAAACATGATGTAGTGACGTCCTGAGTAGCTTAGTGTCTGGCCTGATGTGCGGCATCATGTTCCACCGTTTGCCCGCCTGTGGTCTTGCCATGTTCCAGAGCTGGGGTGGTTTTCCCTTCATTGACCGCTTCTTTAAAGCTTTTTACCGCGCCGCCAACGTCGCCGCCGATATTACGCAGTTTTTTGGTGCCAAACACCAATGCCACAATCAGCAGTACAATCAACCAGTGCCAGATACTAAAAGAACCCATGATGCGACGACCTCCTAAGTTAAATCTTTGTAAATAAATATTTATAAATAAAATATTCTAGGTTAAAGCGTAGATTACGCTTGTTGCGGCCTAAGCTATATAAAAAATCGGCTAGATAAGTAGATAGATAAATAAAATGACTGTTGATGCGCTTACTTCTCGTTGCCGGGAAGCAAGCGATCTGTTCAATGTCTTTCACCGACACGTGAGCGTGATAGCGTTTCTATCGGTGTTTCTCCAAATAACTCGCGGTAATAGCGTGAGAACAGGCTCATATGCCAGAACCCCCATTTCGCTGCTACGCTGGCAATGTACCTGACTTGATGCGGTGAAGATTGCAGTTCGGCGCGTATACGATGTAGCCGAACATTGCGCATATAGGCAACCGGTGTAATGCCTAGCACTCGGATAAACGCATGATTGAGAGTTCGCCTGCTGATGCGCAGGCTAATACAGAGCTCTTCTATCGTCAGCGGATAACCTGAGCTGGAGAGCGTGAGGTCACGCACGCGATTGACGATATAGCGATGAATGCGGTGATCGTGATTGTGATTAGGACTATTACTGGCCTGCAATAGCGCCTGCACACAGGTCGCCATCAGGTCATTTTCGAAGAGGTGCCATATCTGTTCTGCATCTGCGGTATCGCGAAATTTAGACACATAGTGCATGCCATCGGTGAGTGAAGCTTGCAAGCGGGCGGTGATGTCGGGAGAGATGCGTTCTACTGGTTTCACACTTTCCATCGCTTTGCGCAGATCTATCCATTCCACCTGGGCGGCATATTCTTCCAAGCGTTGCGCTGAGATTACGGCTGCCGTGATTTCAGATAAGTTGGAGGTGCGAAATACCAGTTCAGCGTTCTTATCCAGTGTAATCATGGCGTTAGGCTTCACCGGCATAAGCCCCCATGAGGCATCGCCTTCAATGATAGTCGGCAGGCCAATAACGTAGGCATCTGCCGGCGCAAACGCGATTTGGTCAACCGCGCGGTTCATGGTTTCACGAAATACTTGCACTCCATGATGCGTGACACTGCTCAGTCCGCCGGAAAAAGTGCCTTTACTCAGTTGTGTGTAGTCTTGCGACCAGAACGGTAGCGCGTCCGCTTGTTCAAGCACATCTGTGGTTTTACGTTCGACTAAATGTATTTTAGGGCTACCACCCACAGGGGATATGCCCAGAAACTCTTCCTGGAAATTCACGATACTTCTCCTCTAGTCTAACTTTTCGTGGATGCTGGATCCGGCGTTTTTATTGTTATGCCTTAGCGAAAAGTCTGCTCTTTTTATTATTCTTATCGTTGTAATTAATCTTAAAGCGTTTAATAGTTTATGTGTTACCCAAACGCACTCACTGTTAGGTTAGTAAGAGTCACTTTACTCCAAAAAATCTGCATGGATAGCAAAAAACGGCAAGAGTGACAGTGTGATGATAACTTGATGAAATATAGATGAAATTTCAAAAATTAGTTACCTCGTTTGTTTATATTACACCCAATTTTTTTATATGTAATTAGCCTTAATAAATAGCGGATAGAGAGGCGGATGGCTGTCATATTTAAAGGAATAAATGCGCTCAATATCTATTAAAGGTTTGGATTGGGAGTTGCGATATTTAGCGTCGGCGTGAGCTTGCTATATTTGCTGGTGCAGTTGGCTAGTGTTGAATAATGGGTATTGAAAATAAAGGTTCCTAGCAAGAATCGGCAACAGAGGTATGGGTGGCATAACTCTATGCCGATTCTTGCTACGGCAGTTATAGCTGCGTTGCTATAGTTCGCCCCATCAGTTTTAAGTTTTACCGGGGTTTTTAAATGCAGTGTTCTTTTTTACAGCAAGAAGACGGAGTATTTATCAGGTTATTAAGACTGATCGAATTGCTAACAGCTTTTCATTTAGGCATCTCCAACGTTTATAACGCCTAGCTTTACGGCCGCGCCTTCGGGTGCGGCTTTTTTTTATTTGGCTCTTGTAAAAAGCATAACTGATAGTGATTGGGGTGCGAAATAAAACTGGTAGCAAAAATCGGCAACAGTGAGATTGGTAGCCAGATGGCTTGCCGATTCTTGCTACGGAAGTAACACAATTGTAACTATATTGGCGTTGCGTAGTTTTTATTTCAATCAACAAGTGGCCACATGGCCATAGGAGGAGATCATGAAAATGGGTATAGGGTCTGGAATGTATCAGACATCCCAAGGCAACGCTGCCGTTGCATGTGTGCCTGATGCGATCAGCTTTGCTGAGCCGCGTTCAGGTACGGTACGTTTTGTAACAATGGCGCTAGCTATTGCCGCAGGTGTTGCTGGTGGCAGCATGCTAGATTCAAGAGTGGCAACTACTGATGCATTAACGGCGATGTTTGTCGTACTTGCACTGGTCGGTGGCTTTTTATCAACTTGGTCGCCATGCGGCTATTCTAGTCTGAGTCTGTTGCGACCAGCTGGACGTTATTCGTTCTGGTCGGTAGCACGTTGGACGCCTACCTTTTTAACCCATGTACTAGGTTATGCAGTTGGTGCATTGGTATTAGGTGGCGCACTAGGCTTTGCAGGCTGGTTGCTGTTTGAACAACTTCCTTTCACTTATATGGTAGCAGGCATGTCTGTGCTGGCTATTGGTTATGGTGTGCATCAGTTCGGTTTCCTGAAGATGCCATATCCACAACGCCGCGCACAAGTACCACATGACGCACGTTACCGTTTCAGTTCTTGGGTGATTGGTTTGTTGTATGGCTTTGCATTAGGCATGAATTACTTGACCTATGTGCAAACACCAATGCTTTACATCGTCACTGGTGTAGCGCTGTTCAGTGGTGACGTGCAAACGGCTATCACGATATTCGCTATCTTCAACATTGGCCGCTGCTTGCCAGTAGCTATCAACTTTTTCCCAGTTAGCAATCAGGCTGCTCAGGCTTGGCTTGCTCGTTGGCAAGAACGTGCAGTTGAAGTAGATGGGTTCCTCTTGCTTTCTATTGGGTCTGCAGCATTGACGCTGCTATTCATTTGATAGCCGGTGGTTTTGATTCAGAAGTGAATTTATACAATTATTAATAAGGTCTGGAGAGAATATGATTACTTTAAATAATCAATCAACAAACGGAAAGCGCGGACTAACAGCTGGCCTTGCAGGCAAGTTGGCAATCGCCGCTTTGTTGGTGGCAGCGCAACCTGCGTTTGCTGAAGATCAAAAAGCTGTGCCAAAACAGCTTGCCGCAGTTGGCAGCCTGAAGATTGACAATTTGTCAGTTGCAAAGGCGCCGCCAGTTGATGCTAAGCGTTTTTACGTGATTGATCCTGGTCACTTCAACATGACTTCGCAAACGTATGTAATGGGTGCAAATGACAACAAACTGCAAATGCACGGTTTAATCGATGGCGGTAAATTGCCGCATGTGATGTCTAGCTCTAAGTTTGTAGGTATGGCTAATACAACTTATGACCGTATTGCTCACGGTACTCGCAATGACTACGTTAGGTTGCATGATCCACAAACACTACAGCCGATTGCAGATATTGATATTCCTGAAATCCGCTTTTTAACGGGTTTAATGGAACGTACGGCGTCTTTGAGTGTTGATGACAAACACATGCTGATTCAGCAGTTCTCACCAACATCTGGCGTGGGTCTGGTTGATCTGGAACAGAAGAAATTTGTGAAGACAATCGCTGTACCAGATTGTTACCACATTTTCCCAGCGGCTAAGCAAAACTTCTTCATGCACTGTCGTGACGGTTCATTGCTGCAGGTTTCTTATGACAACCAAGGCAACTCCAAGCAGAAAAATACTAAGGTATTCCATGCCGAGAACGAGTATCTACACAATAACCCGTACTACTCAAACTCAGCTGGTCGTTTAGTATGGCCAACTTACGAAGGTAAGATCTTCCAGGCTAAGTTGACTGACTCTGGTGCTGAATTCTTGAAACCAATCGAGATTTTCAGTGATAAAGAGAAGAAAGATAAGTGGGGCCCAGGTGGTTGGCAGCCAATTGCTTACCATAAAGACCGCAACGAGATCTATCTGCTTGCAGACCAACGCGCCAAATGGACGCATAAATTACCTAGCCGTTTTGTAGTGGTGGCTGATGGTACAACCGGTAAACGTTTGCGCCGCATTGATCTGAAGCATGATATTGATTCTATTGCTGTAACTCAGGACAAGAATCCTACGCTGATTGCGGCTTCAATTGAGCACAAAATCATCTATACATTTGACGCGGTTGGCGGTAAGCAATTGGCATCAATGGACGAGATGGGCAAGGCTCCTCAAATTATCGTTACGATGGATAAGTGAGTAAATCATGAACTGGCTGATTAATGACCCGATTGTTCCGGTGTTTGCTTCACTTTTCCTGGCACTTGTTTTGGCTGCGGCTGCAATTCCAAAAATCCGCAATACAGATGAGTTTCAGGGGGTGGTTGCCAATTACCGGCTGCTTCCTTCCTTCATGGTCGCCCCATTCGCGAAGCTTCTACCTTGGTTGGAGCTTGGCAGCGCCATAGCATTGCTGGTGCCGCCAGCGCGCGAGGTGGCTGCGTGGGTAGCGGCAGGCCTGTTTATGATGTTTGCAATGGCGCTCGCGATTAATGTCGGACGTGGCCGCACCCACATTGACTGTGGTTGCGTACGTCGTCCGACCAGTGTGAGCCGCATCGGCATGTTTCATGTAATGCGTGCCCTTGCACTCGCCGCAGTGAGCCTCTTCACCGCTAATGTAAATGTTAGTTTGTCAGCAATGACATTTGAATCAGTAGTGATCGGTGTCGCGGCTGCTGGGATGTTTGCGATGCTTTATCTTGCTGCAGATTTAATCGTGGGCTTACACGACTCACGTGCCAAAAAAAGTTAGTTTATACATAGGAGAATAGAAATGAATACTGGATTTATTATTGCATCGAATGTGTTGTTGTGGTGCGCATTCTTAAGCCTGGCAGCATTGATGCTTGGCGTTATACGACAAATTGGTCTGTTACATGAGCGTTCAGCTCCGCTGGGTGCGATGTTACTCGACAACGGCCCTGAAGTCGGCGAACGCTCACCGGTGTTCAGTCTGACGACGTTTGACGGTGCGCCGATTACAGTTGGTCGTGCGGTTACACCGGGACGTCCAAGCTTGTTGATGTTTACTGGTCCAAGCTGCCCTATCTGCGCTAAGTTGCTGCCGATTATTCGTTCAGTAGCTGCTGCAGAAGGTGCTGATGTAGTGCTGATCAGTGATGGTACACGTGCTGAACACCTTGAGTTCCTGCGTAACCATCCGCTGCAAAATGAGCGCTATGTTGTTTCAGCTGAAATTGGTATCCGTTATCAGATTTCTAAAGTTCCTTATGGCGTGTTGCTTGATGCAGATGGCGTGATTCTTGGCAAAGGCCTGTGCAATACACGTGAGCATGTTGAAAGCTTGTTTGAAACAGTTCGTGAAGGTCATTCAACTTTACAGGACTTCATGAAGCACAGCACGACTCCGTTACTGCATGCAGACGAAAACAAAGGTGTTCATTAATTTAGTCTAAAAGTTCAAATATTTAGGATAAGGAAAACAAAATGAAAGAAAACAAACGATTTGATTCTACCATTGAGAAATTGGCGCGTACCACGGCCAATTACACTGGCCGCCGTAGCTTTATCGGCAAAGTAGGTATGTTATTAGCAGGTTCAGCACTGTTGCCTTTGCTACCAGTTGACCGTCGCGCTCGCCTCGGTCTTGGTGAAGCACAAGCAGCCAGTGTTAACAGCATGACTCGTGAGCGTGGCTGGGTGCCTCAGGATAAAGATCCACAAGCGTGTGACTACTGGCGTCATTGTTCTATCGATGGTCAGATTTGTGATTGTAGCGGCGGTAGCTTGACATCTTGCCCACCAGGCTCAAGCTTGTCACCAAGCTCATGGGTTGCCAGCTGCTATAACCCAGGCGATGGCCAGACCTACCTGATTGCGTATCGTGACTGTTGTGGTAAACAAACTGCTACGCGTTGCGGTTGCTTTAATACACACGGTGAATTGCCAGTGTATCGTCCAGAGTTCAACAACGACATCGTTTGGTGTTTCGGTGCTGAAAATGATGATATGACATACCACTGCACCATCTCACCAGTTGTTGGTAAGGCGAGCTAAAATGAAAATGAGAACTAGGCCCGTACCATGCTTGATGGGCCTGCTTCTCGTCATGAATATGGCGGTGGCGGGTATTTCACACGCTGGCGAAACCGTTTCAAAAAACGATTTTCGCCGGCCGGAGGGAATTCCGTCACCATCATCTAATCCATTGACGGAAGATAAAGCAAATCTAGGCAAGACGTTGTTTTTTGATGCGCGTCTTTCTCGCGACAATAATATGTCTTGTGCCACCTGTCATGCGCCCGATAAGCGCTGGAGTGATGGCCGTTTACGCCCGCTGGGCTCAGAACATGTAACAAACGCACGCCGCACGCCAACCGTGCTCAATAGTGCTTGGCTTTCAGCCTTGATGTGGGATGGCCGTGCCAGCTCTTTAGAAGCTCAGGCAGTGCTGCCGATTACTACCCCACATGAAATGAATTTTGATATACCTAGCGTGATAGCACGACTGGAAAACATACAAGGGTATCGTCCTTTATTTACAAAGGCATTTGGTGATGCCGCGGTTAACAAAAAACGCATTACCGAAGCGTTAGCTAGCTTCGAGAGAACACTGGTTTCTAATACTTCGCCTTTTGACCGTTGGGTGGCTGGTGATGAAAGTGCTATCAGTGAGCGCTCCAAACATGGTTTTAAATTATTCACAGGCAAGGCGCAATGTGTCTCCTGTCATAAATCATGGCGTTTTACCGATGATAGTTTCCATGATATCGGCCTGCGTACCGATGACCTGGGACGTGGTGCAAAGGTGCCGCCACAGGTCACGCTCATGCAGTATGCGTTCAAGACACCGTCATTGCGTGATCTGCCAATCAATGGTCCATATATGCACGATGGTGCGATGGGTGGTTTGAATGAAGTGATCAAGCACTATGAAAAGGGTGGCATTGAGCGCAAGAGCCGTTCGCTGGAGATGAAGCCGTTTGAATTGACTGAGGCTGAAAGATTATCCCTGATTGAGTTTGTACAGACACTGGATGGCGGCTCATTGAAGGTGGATTATCCTAGTATGCCAGAGTAAGTATGCCGGAATAAGTATGCGTAAAGCAGGAATAAAAGGTGTTGCCATGGAACCGATATTGGAAAGATTAGGGCGTGTAGCTGTAAATGCACATAAAGCAGGCGCTTTGCACGCCGCTAACGTATTGCAGCTGCAATCCTGGGTGGCGACTTTGATGGCAGCCATGCTGCTGATTGTGTGCTCTACTGCCTATAGTGCAGATGCACATGAGCCTGTGGCGCATGATGCTAAAAATCATGCTGCAAAACCTGAAGCTTCAGAAAAGGTTTACCCGTCTAGAGCTGTGCAGGGTGTGGTTACACCGTTGGCTCCTGGAGCAACCTTGCACAAAATGACCCTATCTCATCATGAGCTTGAAGCGTGGTCATTCGTGCCAAAACGCAAAGATCGCATCGAGATTGAAAACCGTTCAAATATTACACACGCACTTTATGTGACCTATCCTGATGGGACAGTGGTCAATCTGGAAATTCAGATTCCTGGTGATGTGGTCAGCTGGACGGTGCCGGATGATGCCGAGGGCGAGTATATATTCCGGTGCTGGATACATCCGGTGATACGAGCAAATATGACGATAAGTGAGTAATGAGCCAGCCTGATTGGAGACTCCCGTACGGGGACCCTCTAATAGTGACTTCAGTATAAAGAAGATTGGAGCAAGAGATGACTAAGCATATACCCGAAAAAGTGTCAGTGGTTGTCAAATCTGCGATAGAAAATCCTGAGCGCAGGAAAGCGATTAAACGCATATTCCGTCATGCCGGTGTAGCTGTGCTCGGTACTATGGTTGCACAGGCCGCGATTTTTTCACGGCCTGCACGTGCTGCCAAAATTCTTAGGCCGCCTGGCGCGCTGCCGGAAAAAGAGTTTGATTCGACCTGCATCCGCTGTGGTTTATGTGTCAAAGATTGTCCCTACGATATCCTGAAACTGGCAACTTGGGCTGATCCGGCGCCATTGGGCACCCCGTTTTTTATCGCACGCCAAGACCCTTGCCGTATGTGCACGGATATTCCTTGTGTCAAAGCCTGTCCAACCGGGGCGCTTGATCCTCTGCTGACAGATATCAAAAAAGCCGATATGGGCGTAGCAGTGCTGGTGGATCATGAAAACTGCCTGAATTATAAAGGCCTCACCTGTAGTATCTGTGTACGCGTCTGTCCTATCCGTGGCGAAGCCATCTCGCTAAAACCGATTCAGAATGAGCGTGGCCTGCTGCAGATACCGACGGTTGACCCTGATAAATGTACTGGCTGTGGCACCTGTGAGAAACACTGTGTACTGTCCGAAGCGACAATACGCGTATTACCACGTGAACTCGGTCTGGGTATCTCCGGTACCAATGCAATGGGGCGCAGGTAATGGCACGTTTATTCAGATGGATATTTTCTTACATTAAAAGCCATCGCTGGCTGCTGATGCGCCGCACCTTACAAATTTTTATCGTGCTGGCTTTTGTTGTAGATATTCCGGAAGTAGGGCGTATCGCCCACGGTAATCTGTCTTCCAGCCTCTGGTTCTGGAATGTGCCGCTTACCGACCCATTCGTAATGCTGCAATCACTGCTTGCAGGCGCGCCGTTGGCGCAGGCTGCGTTGATAGGGGCGGCCATTGTGGCAGGTTTCTATGCGTTATTTGGTGGTCGTATTTATTGTAGTTGGGTGTGCCCGATCAATATGCTGACCGATGCCGCGTACTGGCTGCGGCAGAAATTCAAAATCAAGGGTAATCTGACCATGTCGCAAGATCTGCGCTCGGTGTTACTGGTCATGGCGCTAGTGCTGTCTGTCATTACCGGCACTCTAGCCTGGGAGATTATTAATCCGATTACACTGCTGCAGCGTGAAATCATGTGGACCTCTGCCGCCGGACTGACATTTCTCGCAGCATTGTTCCTGTTTGACTTTCTGGTGACGCGTCGTGGCTGGTGCGGGCACCTTTGCCCAGTGGGCGCTTTTTATCGATGGATTGGGCATTATGGCAGGCTGCGTGTTATGGCGGTCAAGACTGATGCCTGTTCCGGCTGTACCGACTGCATCAAAGTCTGCCCTGAACCTCATGTGCTAGCGCCTTTGGTTGCCCAGAAAGCCGTTACAGTGACAGACAGCGACTGTACCCGCTGCGGTGCGTGCCTCGATAAATGTGGCAGCGGAGCACTCTCCATGAAGTTAGATTTGAGCCGTGGCAGCTCATTTCGCGGTATCCCGATTGTCAAAGATTGAGTCTTGATGCAGCCTGTGCTGCAGTATGATTCAGCCAATTTAATCATCAGCAATTGCAGGCCACACCTGCATTTATATTTCGTTTTGCTATATAGCGCTTGCAGTTCTTAATTCTAATTAAAACCATATAAAAAAAGCGGGGCAAGCCCCGCTGATTTAAAGCAAAGGATCTTCTGCTTAAATTACAAAGATCTGATCCAGCGCACAACTTGTCTGAACTCATCGTCTGTTAATTTACCTTCGTTAGGTGGCATTGGCAGAATACCCCAGCTGCCGCGACCACCTTTTTTGATTTTCTCAACCAATTTATCTTCAACATCTTGACCTTTATACACTGCAGCAATGTCTTTGAGTGCTGGGCCTACGTTACGCTTTTGTACGGTATGACACATCAGACAGCCACCTTTTTGAGCCAGAGCTTCGCCCGCAGGTACGGCATCGTCGGCTAGCGCAACTTGTGCTGATAAACCTAAAGCTGCTGCCAGCACAATGCCAGATACAAATGATTTTTTGCTGCTGTTAGCAGCAGATAACGGTAATTGACTACGCATAATTAAACTCCATCAAGGTTATTTTGAAGCTTGATTGTAGGCGTGACTGTTACAGCCTGATGACAAAAATCGGCATAACCCGTAGTTAAAACCAGTAGATAAAAGAGTGTGTTGCCGTTTTTGTATAACGTACGTTTTTTGGCGAGACCATAATGCTTACACCATATAAATCAAAGTGGTAGCGGGGTGTTGGCGGTCTCATTTGCATATTACCAGATGCAACTTGTTCCCAATTTCCTGGCAGTAAAGCTGTAGCAGTAAACATATTTTACTTAAGTATTTTTTCTATAGAGGTTACCAAGGGGAATTATGAAACACTTATTGAAATCGACAATACAAACAGCAATATTCGCCCCAGTTTTCTGTGCGATACCGATGGCTTATGCTGCTGACGAGGTAAGCGAAAAAGCTTCACCACATACATTAACAGCTAATATTGGATTCTTCAGCGACTACACATACCGTGGCATTTCTTACACCAGAGAACACGGCTCAATACAGGGCGGATTTGACTACACGCACAGTAGCGGTTTTTACGCCGGCATCTGGGCAACTAACGTAGATAATGGAGCAATGTATGGGAATACACTAGAAAAAGACCTGTACGGCGGCTATGTGCAGAGCTTAACTGATGACTTAAGCCTGAGTGTGGGTTTCATGCAATACTACTATCCTCACGGTAGGCGCGCAGGCCACGGCACTGTTAATAGAGGAGATTCTGCTAATACCACTGAGTTAAATGCTGCGCTTAATTATAAGAATTTCATCTTGAAGCATTCTTATGGGGTGACTAATTTCTTTGGCATTAACAATAACTACGGTGGTAACGGCAACTCACGTGGCTCTGGTTATACCGAGTTAAACTTCAGCGGCAAACTGCCGGTTGCTGACTTGAATCTATTGCTGCATGTTGGCCGCCAGACTGTGCATAATTACTCACAGGCTAACTATACCGATTGGCTAATAGGGGTAAATAAAGACTTTAGCATTGCAGGCAGCGCAGGCTGGAATGCCGGTGTTAATTACACTACCACCAATGCTAGTGATAGCTGGTATGTTGATGCTAAGGGTTGGGAGACAGGCAACGACCGTTTTATAGGATTTATTAAACGTACGTTCTAGCGGCTGTGGAAAATAAATGCTCTGCAGTACTAAGTGTTATAAAAAAGCCAGCTAAGCGCTGGCTTTTTTGTGCCCGCTATTTAAGCGCGTTCAAGATAGGATTATCATAACGGTAACTCGGTATTTAGCTAGCAGAGTATGTGCTATTATTTGCGGTTGTTTGCAGAGTTTTTGTGGTTAGTAGCCAGCTGTGGCACTACAATTTATTTGGCACTACAGTTTATTTGGCACTACAGCTTATAAGTACTACCGTTGATATCAAGACAGCTTAATAGGAATGAAATGGAACACGCCGCAATTGTACATAATGAAGAGCAGTATATTGTGCACAACCCGAAAGAGGTTATACAGATTCTAAATGACTTGATTAAGCATAAGTCCATGATTAAAGTGACTTTTAATCATGGTGCTGATGTTTATCTGACCAGTGTTATCAGCATAGATGCTAAAACTGGTGCGGTGTATTTGGATGTGGGCATTGACGACGAGTTTAACCGCCGCTTGCTTGCAAGTAACCACGTGATTTTTATCAAAGAAGATGGCGTCAAAATTAAATGGACCAGCACGCATATTGGCGGTGCTGAGTTAAAAGACGGCAAGGCCATTAAAATTGCATTGCCTAAAGACATGGTCCGCCTGCAACGCCGTGATTATTATCGTTTTACTACGCCAGTGGCGAGCCCTGTAGTGTGCAAGATTCCAGTACCCGATGTGTTGAACCCTGCAGAAGAAACTATATTAGAGCTCACGTTGGTGGATGTCAGCTTGGGCGGCATAGGTGCACTGGCTTCCGCACCGCTTAACCCTGCGCTGGTGCTGGGTCAAGCTTTAAATAGCTGTAAAATTGGCTTTCCGGATGTGGGCGAAACCAATCTTACCTTAAGGGTAAAAAATATCACGGAAATACGCGTACAGGATGTAGTGACTAAATACCGCGTGGGTTTTGAGTATGTAGAGCCTTCACGCGGTAATGAAGGCCTGATTAATCGCTATGTTTACATTTTGGAGCGCCAAGCTATTGCACTGGCACACGGTGCAGCTTAATCAGATTGTTTAGATAATTAGTGCCTAGTTAAATACCTGGTTAAATTAGCTTAAATGACACAGCGTGTTTTATGTCATTTAAGCTACCAAGTCGTTAAACCAAAATCATTAAATTCCGAGCGACTCCGCCCACGCCAATGCTGCGATATGGCATTCATTCACTTTATTCGCATCATATTGCAACAATTCTGCCAGCTCTAAAATACGCTTGTTATCAGCGCCTTCACAGGCCTCGGTTAATTGCAAAAATGGTCCATACACGCCACCGCGCGTGAGTAGAGCTTCAGAAACATTTTCCGGTAGCTGGATTTTTTCTAGTACCTGATCCATCGGCATTTTCAGGATGGCATCCAATAACGAGAATACGCCAACAATAAACAGATTATCTCTATCATGTTTTTCAAAGTAGCTCTCGCCCAGCAGTTCGGTCAGGCGGCCACGGGTGATAGAAGTTTTCATTAATGCCGGCGGCGTTGAGTTTTCCCCGGCGGTCACCATCAGCAGCGTTAGCCAGCGGTAAAGCTGCTTTCTGCCCAAGATGGTTAGCGCATGCTGTATGGATTGGATTTCGCATGAAAGCCCAAAGCCTACCGAGTTAATGTAGCGTAGTAACTTAAATGAGAGCGCTGCATCGCGCTTAAAGCCATTTTCAATGTCTCTGTTATCTGAATCTTGCGTAACTAGGTTGAGCAGGTTTAATACGCTGTCGAAGGATGGGTTGATTACCTTGGCCGTAAAGGTTTCAGGGTGCGCAAAGTAAAAACCTTGAAAGCGTCTGAAGCCAATTTCTTTGTATGTCTCAAACTGCTCTAGTGTTTCAATTTTCTCAGCCACCATTTGTACGTTAGGCGCTGCATATTTCTGGAATTGCTTACGTGCATCTTGCGGGCTTACACTGAGTGCGTCGATTTTTATAAAGTTGGCAAACTGGGCGAGTGGCTCTAATTGCGCGCTAAGTTGTGGGTTATCCAGTGCGATTTTATAACCTAGTTTGCTGAGTTCTCTGCAACGCTCAATCACTGCTTCGCCAGCCACTACTGTGCGCAGAATTTCTAATACAGTACGCTGCGGCGGCATCAGTTCTATAAATTCGCTCAACAGCATGGCTTCATCCACGTTGATAAATGCTAGCTTGTCGCCTAGCAGCCATTGCACGTCCATATCGCCCATGGTGTTGACCAGAACATTTGAGCAAGCTTTAAGGCCATCTTCAAATACAGCGCTATCCGCATCAGCACTATGTCTAAACAGTAGTTCATAGCCGACGATGTTTTGCTTCACATCCATGATAGGCTGGCGCCCAATAAAAATTTGATTTTCCATTTTCTAGCCCTTACGAGTTCTGATAGCCTGATGCTAAGCTTTATGCAGTAACGTGAGCGCGACTACAATGCTTGGCATTTTAATTATTGTAATAAAATTCTACCTGACTAAAGCTTGCCACGTATTGTAATTGTGAAATATTTGGTAAGGTATGCAGAATTGTTGTTGAGATAAGTAACATAACCTATATTGTGTAATTTTTGTATTGTGTAATGTTTGTGTGATGTGGATTCTAATAAGAGAGCAAAACTCATGAAAATAATCGTAACCCCAACCCAGCCATACAATGACCAAAAGCCAGGCACCTCCGGCCTGCGCAAAAAGGTGAAGATATTCCAGCAAGCGCATTATCTGGAGAATTTTGTACAAAGCCTGTTTGATACCTTAGTGGTACCAACGGACGCAGTGTTAGTAGTGGGCGGTGATGGGCGTTACCATAATAGGCAAGCCATCCAAACAATTATCAGTATGGCCGCAGCTAACGGCTTTGCCCGCGTACTGGTTGGTCAGGGTGGTATTTTATCTACGCCGGCGGCATCGCATGTGATTCGTAAATATAAAACATTTGGTGGCATGGTGCTGTCTGCTAGCCATAATCAAGGCGGTATTCACGGTGATTTCGGCATTAAATACAACATCGGCAATGGCGGGCCAGCACCGGAGAAAATTACCGATGAAATTTTTGCTAAAAGTAAGGTGATTGCCGAGTATAAAGTGTCGGATTTGCCGCAGGTGGATATAGACACCATAGGCGAAACCCAGTTTGAGGGCGTGATCGCTGGTCAGCCCTTTACCGTACAGGTCATTAATGCGGTGCAGGATTACGCAGATTTAATGCAAAGCCTGTTTGATTTTAAGGCGATCAAGCAGCTGCTGGCATCAGGCTTTGAAATGAAGTTTGACGCAATGCATGCGGTGACCGGCCCTTATGCCAAAGAGATTTTTGTGAATCGCCTCGGCGCCTCGGCTGACAGTTTAATGAACTGCGAACCTTCCGAAGATTTTGGTGGTGGTCATCCTGACCCTAATTTAACCTACGCTGAAGAGTTGGTGAAAATCATGTTTGCTGGTGAAAACGCGCTGGATTTTGGCGCGGCTTCAGATGGTGATGGTGACCGCAATATGATTTTAGGACAAAACTTTTTTGTTACCCCATCTGACAGCCTGGCTGTATTGGCTGCCAACGCCACATTGGTGCCGGCGTATAAAGACGGCATTGCCGGCGTGGCACGCTCCATGCCAACCAGCGGTGCGGTAGATCGCGTAGCTGCCAAGTTAAATGTGCCTAGTTTTGAGACGCCAACAGGCTGGAAATTCTTTGGTAATTTGATGGATGCCGGTAAGGTGACTTTATGCGGTGAAGAGAGTTTTGGTACTAGCTCTAGTCATGTGCGTGAGAAAGATGGCTTATGGGCGGTGCTGTTTTGGCTGAATGTGATTGCGGTGAAACACATGAGTGTGGAAGCCATTTTAAAAGCACATTGGCTGGAGTATGGTCGCAATGTCTATTCACGTCACGATTATGAAGCAATCCCAACTGATGCTGCCAATAGCGTGATTGCACATATCAAAGCGCAGTTTGCCAGCTTGCCGGGGCAGGTATTTGGTAACTATACGGTTAAGTTATGCGATGACTTTAGTTACCATGACCCGATTGATGGTTCGGTTAGCAATAATCAAGGCATACGCGTGCTATTCACCGATGGCTCACGTATCGTATTCCGGTTGTCTGGCACCGGTACGGAAGGCGCAACCTTGCGTATTTACTTAGAAGCGTATGAGCCGGATAGTGCGAAACATCACTTGGATGCGCAGGTGGCGTTAGCGGAAATGATACAAATTGCGCTGCAGATTTCACAGTTGGTGGAAAAAACCGGACGTGTAGCACCTACGGTCATTACATAAATATTTGCCTGAAATATTTGTTGATACGCGAGTTAGACCAGGGTCTAGCTCGCATAATGTATGGAAATGCTGCTATTCGACTTGTGTGATGGTCATTTCGCCTTTATACAGGCGGATGTCCATGCGCCCTAAAAATGACATGCCTAGCAGCACGTCACCATCTAACCCCGGTGCTATCATAGCGGCTACATTGTGCGCACGCACGCCGCCTATTTGTACTGAATCCAGCCTGACCATATAACCCACACTGTCGCCATTGGCGGTGTTGGTGCGTATTGCGTCTATGCTTTTGAGGTTAAGTAAGTCTGCGGTTGCTTGTGATATCGCTACACCAGTGGCACCAGTATCTACCAGTACCTTTACTTTCTTACCATTGATTAGTGCCTCGCTGCGGTAATGCCCATCCAAACCGCGTTTGAGTACCACAGAGCTGGTATTGCCTAAGTTGTAAATCTTATTAGGGTTTTGAATGCTGTCAGCCAGGTAATAAATAACGCCTGCCAATGCTAACCAGATGATAATAGAGAGCAGTGTATTTCTAGACATTATGCTAGCTTGAAGGCGATTGCCACGATGGCAAAGTAAGTCAGGTGGTGTAACAATTGGTCTAAGCCTAGCAATATCCAAAACCATTCATTGGTATTGGCTTGCAGGCCAAACTTGCTGCTGACGTTCATCTTGGCCCAGTCGATATGGTAGTGGGTTAGCATATCTGCCAGGGCGAACACCCATGCCGCTGCTCCCAGCCAGTAAGCAAGTACCAGAAAGGTGCCGATGCCATGAGTGGCTGCGTGTGCGATGCCGCCGACATGGCCGTAGATGCTTTTATTTTTGTACATCCAAGGAAAGGCCTGCAGCGGAAAATCACAGATAAAGTGCTTGATAAACAAGCAAAGCAAAGCTAAAAACATAAGCTTTAGTCTGCTTCGTCAATCCAGGCCAGTTGTATTGCTTCCAGGATTCTTTCGCCGCATTTATCTCGGCTGTCATTAAATCCATCAAGCTTGAGTACCCATTCCATTAAGTCCGTAAAGCGGATAGTTTTTGGGTCAACATCAGGGTGTGTGTCGTAAAGCGCCTCTGCGATTGCTTGGCTGTCCGTCCATTTCATACGTTTTTTCTCCTTATGGTTGGTGGATTATAGCTTTGTCCTCTGTAAAAATCATGCACGGCATTTTATCTGGGTAAAAATATAGGCAAAAAAAACCCGTAGCACTTTGTAGGGTGTACGGGTTAAGGGGCAATTTGGAGATATGCACTTGTATAGATAAAAGCAAGTAAGGTGCCAATGTAAATATTGTTATTATTCAATGGCTTGTTTGTTTTGTTGTGGGTGGTTGGTGCACCAAAATAAACCAATCTGGCTGATATCAGCCATTTGCGCATCTTTTGTGCCTCAACGTGGGGTTTTGTCGTTAGTTTTGACAGCGAAGTTTTATAACTTTAATACTTCATGTTAACGATGAGGGCTGGTCATGTTAAAATGCGAACAACTCCCTTTTATTCAAATATTTGGAAAACTAAAAACCATGTCGCAAGCACCATTTAACTACGCCAACACTTTAAATCAAGCTGACCCTGCATTGTGGGGCATGATTGAGCAAGAAGTAGTGCGTCAACATGAACACATCGAGCTGATTGCTTCTGAAAACTACACCAGCCCAGCAGTAATGCAGGCACAAGGTTCTCAGTTGACCAATAAATATGCAGAAGGCTACCCAGGCAAACGCTTTTATGGTGGCTGTGAATATGTTGACCAAGTGGAACAGCTTGCGATTGACCGTTTGAAAGCATTGTACGGTGCCGAGTATGCTAACGTGCAACCGCATTCAGGTTCACAAGCTAACCAAGCGGTTTACTTCTCTATCTTAAAACCGGGCGATACCGTGATGGGTATGAACCTAGGCCACGGCGGCCATTTAACACACGGTTCACCAGCTAACTTGTCTGGTAAATTATTTAACATCGTGCCTTACGGCTTGAACGATAAAGAAGAGATCGACTACGACGAGATGGAGCGCATTGCGGTTGAGTGCAAACCAAAACTACTAATCGGCGGTGCTTCAGCTTACGCTTTGCGCTTTGACTGGGCACGCATGGCTGAAATCGCCAAAAAAGTTGGTGCGTACTTCATGGTAGATATGGCGCACTATTCAGGCTTGATCGCTGCTGGCGTTTATCCAAACCCAGTGCCACATGCTGACTTTGTAACATCAACCACGCATAAAACTTTGCGCGGCCCACGTGGCGGTATCATTATGGCCAAAGCCGAATTTGAAAAATCATTGAACTCTAGCGTGTTCCCAAGCTTGCAAGGCGGCCCATTGATGCACGTGATTGCAGCAAAAGCGACTGCATTCTTAGAAGCAGCACAACCAGAATTCAAAACTTACCAAGCGCAAGTGATTAAAAATGCACAAGCGATGGCAGAAACCTTGACTGCACGCGGTTTACGTATTATTTCTGGCCGTACAGAGTCACATATGTTCATGGTGGATTTACGTCCTAAAGGCTTAACCGGTAAGGCGGCAGATGCTGCACTAGGTTTAGCGCACATTACTGTGAACAAAAATGCGATTCCTAACGACCCAGAAAGCCCATTCGTGACCTCTGGTATCCGTATCGGCGCACCGGCAATTACTACCCGTGGCTTCAAAGAAGAAGAAGCACGCTTGGTTGCTAACCTGATTGCTGATGTATTGGATAACCCAACCGATGAAGCGGTGATCGCTGCAACTAAAGTTAAAGTACACGCTTTAACTGCAAGATTCCCTGTATACCAAGGTTAACTTCAGGTTAATTTCAAGGTTAATTAAAGCTAACTAAGGCTAATTGTGAAGTGTCCTTTTTGTGGAACAGATGATACCCAAGTCATTGACTCTAGAGTCAATGATGAGGGCGACTCCATTCGTCGTCGCCGTAAATGCGGCGCATGTGATAAGCGCTTTACTACCTATGAAACGGCAGAACTGCATTTACCACAAGTCGTGAAGCAAAATGGTACTCGTGAAGAGTTTAAGCGTGAAAAGTTAAGGGTGTCATTTACCCGGGCGCTGCATAAGCGTCCGGTGCCTACCGAATACGTGGATAAGGCACTTGATCATGTGACGCAAAAAATACTGGCACGCGGTGAGCGTGAGGTGCACGCCAGAGACTTGGGCGAAATGGTGATGCATGAGCTGAAAATGATGGATAAAGTGGCTTATATCCGTTTTGCTTCTGTATACCGCAGCTTTTCTGATGTGGATGACTTTAATGATGTGATCCGTGATTTAGACAAGCAAGCCGTGATGCCTAAGCGCCGCACTACCGATACTTAGGTGCGCGTTAATTCTCATTAACCTATAGCTACCTCTCAACGTTTTTTGTCTACTTTATCTACATCCGACTATACCTATATGAACCTTGCATTGCGCCTGGCAGCGCAAGGCTTGTACACCACGCAACCTAACCCACGTGTGGGTTGTGTCATTGTGCGCGATCAGCAAATTGTTGGGCAGGGCGCTCATCTAAAAGCGGGTGAGCCACATGCCGAAGTGTTTGCGTTACGACAAGCGGGGGCGTTGGCAGAAGGTGCAGATGTGTATGTCACATTGGAGCCATGCAGCCATTTTGGCCGCACGCCGCCCTGTGTACAAGCGGTAATCGCGGCTAAGCCCAAACGCGTGATTATTGCCATGCAAGATCCTAATCCTTTGGTAGCGGGGCGCGGCGTGGCTGCGCTGCGTGCGCAAGGCATAGAAGTGGTGGTTGGCTTGCTCGAACAGGAAGCTGTTGCACTAAATGCAGGTTTTGTATCGCGCATGACACGCGGCCTGCCTTATGTACGCAGCAAAATCGCTGCCAGTTTGGATGGCCGTACCGCGCTTAGTAACGGTAAAAGTCAGTGGATTACAGGCGAGTCAGCGCGTCAGGATGTGCAGCACTGGCGCGCGCAGTCATGCGCGATTCTGACCGGAATCCGCACAGTGTTAGCCGATGACCCGAGCATGACGGTGCGTTTGCCGACTGCCACACGTCAGCCACTGCGGGTGATTGTGGATAGCCAACTGCAATTGCCGCTAGATAGTAAAATGCTGGAGCCCTCTATGTTGGCGCAGAGCCCGGTGTTAGTGGCTTATGCGGCAGACACGCAGCAGCGTGCCGCGGCCTTGCTGGCTAAGGGGGCTGAGTTGCTGTGTATCGCCAATCCAGCGCAGCAGGTTGATTTGCGACAGTTGCTGCAAGTGTTGGCGCAGCGTGGTGTGAATGAGGTGTTGGTTGAGGCAGGGCAAGGCTTGAACGGCGCATTGCTGCACGCAGGCTTGATTGATGAGTTTGTTTTCTATTATGCACCTAAGCTAATGGGCAGCGCTGCACACGGTATGTTCGCCATGCCGGAATTTACTGCCATGCAGCAAGTGCCGGAGTTGCAGGTGTTAGATGTGCGTCAGGTTGGCGCAGATATCCGTGTGCGTGCCAAGCCTATTGCGCCTAAAGTTTAGTGCTGTTGTCACCGCAACGTTCAGTGGCGCAGAATTAACTCCTATTGATGTATGGTCACAATCATTATGCGCTAAGCATTGTGTAGCTTGCATGATGTTAGCGCTTAAATAGAAATGGAATCATCATGTTGATTGATACCCACTGCCATCTGGATGCAGCCGAATTTGATGCTGACCGTGATCAAGTTGTGCGTGCCGCGTTTGCGCATAGGGTGTCTGGCATTGTGGTGCCCGCTGTGGCGCGTTCTAACTTCGATGCTGTCATCAAACTATGTCGGCATTATCCAAACTGCGTGTACGCGCTTGGCGTGCATCCTATGTATGTGGAACAGTCCTCATTAGACGATATTGATCAGCTGCGTAGCTATGTGCAGAATTACCAGCCTGTTGCCATTGGTGAAATTGGCCTGGATTACTTTCTGACTAATCCGAGCAGCCATCCTGAAAATATAAAACTGCAAACGCATTTTTTTGTGGAACAGTTGAAAATTGCCCAAGCTTACGACTTACCTGTGATTTTGCATGTGCGGCATGCTATCGACGACATCTTAAAGCAACTGCGCAAATATAAGGTGAAGGGTGGCATTGCACATGCGTTTAACGGCAGTATGCAGCAAGCGGAGCAATTTATAGCCTTGGGTTTTAAATTAGGGTTTGGCGGTGCGATGACCTATAACCGCGCATTGCGCATACGTGCGTTGGCTGCGCAGCTGCCGTTAGAGGCTATTGTATTGGAAACTGACGCGCCTGATATCCCGCCAGAATGGTTAGGAACTCATGGTAGAAATAGCCCAGCAGAGCTGCTAAAAATTGCACAAGTTTTAGCAGATTTAAGACAGGTGGATGTGGCTCAAGTGCTTGATATTACTGGCGCCAACGCCATAAAAATCATGCCAAAATTAGCTGAGTTATGCACACCAGTTAATGCACTACATTAAGAATGTCAAAAAAACCTTAACAATCAATGCTTGTTTTGTAAGTTGTTGATTTATATAAATAAAATAATAGATTAAAAAATAAGCGATTTAAAAAAAACCTTATAAATTGGTATGTTACGTTTTTAAGTCACAATAATTCACAAAGTTATCCACAGATATTGTGGGTAGTATTTTAAGTTCTCGGGAACTTTTTAGAAGTCAATATTTATATTTAATAATTTTTATAAAAAAGCGTATAAATCGTTAGGGTTTTCATGTTAGTTAATCATCAGCAATACCGTACTATTTGGCCAAATTTTGAACATACACAACCATGTGTAGAGATTATTGACCAGA
The DNA here is from genome assembly GCF_946479685.1 of uncultured Methylotenera sp. Next base: position 56,872 of record NZ_CAMLGS010000004.1, on the reverse strand, counting down.
CTAAACTGCCTCACGTTTTTGAAGTGGTTAAAGTTAAAACCCTGGCACAGATGATAGTGGCTATTAAAACCATGCAAGTGCGTGGCGCACCTCTAATTGGTGCTGCGGCAGCTTACGGTATGGCGCTTTCTACTTTAGATAGTTGTTCTGATCTACATTTACAGCAGTCAGCTGAGCAACTGATTGCCAGTCGGCCGACGGCGGTGAATTTGAAATGGGCGGTGCAGCGTATGCTGGGAGTTTTGCTAAGGTTGCCAGATACGCAACGCCAATCTGCAGCATGGGCAGAGGCTGCGCAGCTTTGTGATGAGGATGTACGCTTGAATCAGGCGATAGGTGCGCACGGCCTCGGTTTAATTCAGGCACAGCATCAGCAAAAAGCGCGTACCATTAATATTCTTACGCATTGCAATGCGGGCTGGCTGGCTACGGTGGATTTTGGTACGGCGTTAGCGCCAATCTACGCGGCACATAATGCGGGTGTTGATGTGCATGTGTGGGTGGGGGAGACTCGCCCGCGTAACCAGGGTGCCAGCTTAACGGCTTGGGAGCTGGGGCAGCATGGGGTGCCACATACCGTGATTAGTGATAATGCCGGCGGCCATTTGATGCAGCAGGGGCAGGTGGATATGGTTATTGTAGGTGCAGACCGCGTCACGGCCACTGGCGATGTGTGCAATAAGATAGGTACCTACTTAAAAGCCCTGGCCGCATTTGATAGTGCGGCACTAGGGCATCATGTGCCATTTTACGCTGCGGTACCGTCACCTACGATTGATTGGAGCATAGATGACGGTGTTAAATCGATAGAGATTGAAGAGCGCGGTGCAGAGGAGTTGTCTTGGATGAGCGGCAAGCTGGCTGATGGTACGATAGCGACAGTCAATATATTGCCGCATGGTACGCAGGTGGCAAATCCGGCTTTTGATGTAACACCGGCCAGACTGGTGACGGGGATTATTACCGAGCAGGGTGTTTTCTCACCACAGCAGTTACACACGATGCAACGCTAAGGATACAGTGATGACCGATAAGTTGGAGCAGGCACGCGAGCAATTGCTGGAATTGAGTCGGCAGCTATGTGAGCTGGGTTTGAATCAGGGCACATCCGGTAATGCCAGTATTCGTGTGCAGAATGCACGGGGGCAGGCTGGTTTGTTAATCACGCCCTCAGGTATGGCGGTGGCGCATATGCGTCCTGCAGATATGGTGTGGATGGATTTTTCCGGGCATGCGCAGGGTGAGTTGGCGCCATCCAGTGAGTGGCGTTTTCATGTGGATATTTTGCGTGCTAAACCAGCAGTCAATGTGGTGGTGCATACCCATAGTATGTTTGCCACCACGCTTAGTACCCTAAGGCGAGATGTGCCAGCTTTTCATTACATGATTGCAGTAGCGGGTGGCGATAGTATCAAGTGTGCGGATTATGCCTTGTTCGGCAGTCAGCAGCTGTCGGATAACGCGTTGCTGGCACTAAACAATAGAACGGCCTGTTTGCTGGCTAATCACGGTATGATTGCCGTGGGCGATACTGTGGAAAAGGCGCTTAGTATCACTGTGGAGGTGGAAACCTTATGTGAGCAGTATTTAAGGGCGCTGCAAGTGGGGGAGCCATATATCCTGACGCAGCAGGAAATGTTGGAAGTGCACGAAAAATTTAAGGGTTATGGTGCATGGGCTGATAACCCTTAGCTTCTTGATGCAGTTAGGGTGCTATTCCTGATTCTGTGGTCTTGGTGTGAAAAACAGGCGTAGAAAAAATGCCGCCATTATCAACACAAATACAATCACGCCCAAACTTAATAATCCTGCAAATGTGCCAAATAAATTTGCGTACATAATCTAATCTCCTCAATAAATATAATCACCTTGATTATTCAGTTGCTCATTCTAGGCGTATGAAAATTTAGCTGATTGATTTACATCAAGATTACGTGAATTTTTTAGTCTGCGTGAGCCATCATTTATGCTGGGTTTTAAAATGCCAGCGAAAAACAAACGCAGTAAAATAAACGCAGAATTAAGAGTTTTTATTTGTAGGTGTTAGGGCTTTAAAGTAAAATAGACTCCCGTCTGTAATAATAATTTAAGTGCCTTCTCCATGACCAAATATGTATTCGTAACCGGCGGTGTTGTTTCCTCTCTTGGTAAAGGCATCGCCGCTGCCAGCTTAGGCGCAATTCTAGAGTCACGCGGTATCAAAGTGACTATGCTCAAGCTAGACCCCTATATTAACGTTGACCCAGGTACCATGAGTCCATTCCAGCACGGTGAGGTATTTGTCACTGATGACGGGGCTGAAACCGACTTGGACTTAGGTCACTACGAGCGCTTTATTAGCCAGCGCATGGGTAAACGCAATAACTTCACTACTGGCCAAATCTACGAAACTGTGATCAAAAAAGAGCGTCGCGGTGAGTATTTAGGCAAGACCGTGCAGGTGATTCCGCACATTACCGATGAAATTAAAGCTCACGTAAAACGCGGTGCTGAAGGTGCTGACGTGGCGATTGTAGAAGTGGGTGGTACCGTAGGTGACATTGAGTCATTACCATTCCTGGAAGCTATCCGCCAAATGGGTTTTGAAGAAGGTCGTAATAACACCTGCTATATCCACTTGACCCTATTGCCTTGGATTCCAACCGCGGGTGAGTTAAAAACCAAACCTACCCAGCACTCTGTAAAAGAGTTACGTGAAATTGGTATTCAGCCAGATGTATTGCTGTGCCGTGCAGACCGTAATATTCCTGAAGATGAACGCAGAAAGATCGCATTGTTTACCAATGTAGCGTCTGAAGCTGTGATTAGCGCTATCGATGCAGATTCTATTTATAAAATCCCAGGCTTGCTGCATGAGCAAAACCTGGATGGCATCATTTGTGACAAATTAGCAATTGAAGCTAAACCAGCCAACCTGGAAGAGTGGGAGCGTATTGCTACCGCATTGGCTAACCCTAAACATTTAGTAAATGTGGCGTTTGTTGGTAAGTATGTAGATTTAACCGAATCTTACAAATCACTGACTGAAGCCTTGATCCATGCTGGTATCCACACAGAATCAAAAGTGAAAATCCACTATATGGACTCTGAAGACATCGAGCAAAAAGGTACGGCCGCACTGCAAGGCATGGATGCGATTTTAGTACCAGGCGGTTTTGGTGTGCGTGGTACCGAAGGCAAGATTGCCGCGATTCAATACGCACGTGAAAACAAAGTACCTTATTTAGGTATCTGTTTAGGCATGCAGTTGGCGGTAATTGAGTTTGCGCGTCATGTAGCAGGCTTGACTGATGCTAATAGTACTGAGTTTAACCCACAGGCACAGCATAAGCTGATTGGTTTGATTGATGAGTGGCAAGATGCATCCGGCAACATTGAAAAACGTGATGAAAACTCAGATTTAGGCGGCACCATGCGTTTAGGTGCGCAAAGCTGTCCTATCGTGCCTAATACTTTAGCAGCAAGCATTTACGGTGCTAGCGTGAACGAGCGTCATCGCCATCGTTATGAGGTGAATAATCACTATGTAGATCAGCTAAAAGCAGCTGGCTTAGTGGTTTCTGCAAGAACGCCGACTGAAGACTTGTGTGAGATGGTTGAATTGCCACAAAATGTACATCCTTGGTTTGTGGCTTGCCAATTCCACCCAGAGTTTACTTCTAACCCGCGTGCCGGCCATCCGTTATTTACGGCCTACGTACAAGCGGCGTTGAACAATAAGAAATAATCTGGCATACATAGCTGTATAGATAAACTCAATCGTTGTGAGTTTAGCGCTAGGGTTTATCTATATTTGTTTGTCGCTAATATTTAAGGTGTTAATCGTATGAAATTATGTAACTTTGATGTGGGTCTTGAGCATCCACTATTTTTAATTGCTGGTCCATGTGTGATCGAATCGCAGCAAATGGCGATTGATACTGCCGGTCAGCTAAAAGAAATTGCAAACGCGCTCAATATTCCGTTTATTTACAAATCTTCTTACGACAAAGCGAACCGCAGCTCTAATAAAACATTCCGCGGCTTTGGCATGGACGAAGGTTTAAAAATCTTAGACCACGTACGTAGCCAAATCGGCGTGCCGATTTTGACCGATGTGCACACAGAAGAGCAGGTGCCGCACGTTGCAGCAGTGGTGGATGTGTTGCAAACCCCAGCTTTCTTGTGCCGTCAAACTGACTTTATCACCGCCTGTGCCCGTTCAGGCAAGCCGGTGAATATCAAAAAAGGCCAATTCATGGCGCCTGGCGATATGAAAAATGTGGTGCAAAAAGCCAAAGAAGCTAACGGCGGCGCGGACAATATTATGGTGTGCGAACGCGGTGCATCATTTGGTTACAACACATTAGTGTCAGATATGCGCGGCCTTGCCACCATGCGCGAAACCAATTGCCCAGTGGTATTTGATGCTACCCACTCTGTACAGCAGCCTGGTGGTCAGGGCGATAAAAGCGGTGGTCAACGTGAACATGTGCCAGTATTGGCGCGCGCTGCCGTAGCTAGCGGGATTGCCGGTGTGTTTATGGAAACGCACCCAGACCCAGCGAAGGCATTGTCCGACGGCCCGAATGCATGGCCACTACACAAAATGCGAGATTTGTTGGAAGTGCTAGTCGATTTAGACCGATTAGTGAAAAAAGCAGGTTTTATTGAAAGTACGTTGTAAAAATAAGAGGCTGCCGTACGTAACTGTGAATTAAGCGTTAATGCGCTAACCAGTATGCGTCAATTGATTGGTAGCCAAATGATTTAGAACTTAGGAGAAAGTAATGAGCGCAATTGTAGATATTATCGCCCGCGAAATTTTAGATTCACGCGGTAACCCAACTGTGGAAGCAGATGTATTACTTGAAAGTGGCGTGATTGGCCGTGCAGCCGTGCCTTCAGGTGCATCTACTGGTGCTAAAGAAGCAGTTGAACTACGTGATGGCGATAAAAGCCGCTACTTAGGTAAAGGCGTGTTGCAAGCGGTAGAAAATGTAAACACTGAAATTACCGAAGCCATCATCGGTCTAGACGCTGAAGAGCAAAGCTTTATCGACAAGACTTTGATCGAGTTAGACGGTACCGAGAACAAAGACCGTTTGGGTGCTAATGCAATCCTAGCGGTATCAATGGCATGTGCACGTGCAGCGGCCGAAGAATCAGGTTTGCCACTGTACCGTTACTTAGGTGGTTCAGGCGCAATGCAATTACCAACACCAATGATGAACATCATCAACGGTGGTGCGCACGCTGACAACAGCGTGGACATGCAAGAGTTCATGATTATTCCAGCAGGCTTGTCATCATTCCGTGAAGCGATTCGCTGTGGTGCTGAAGTGTTCCACGCACTGAAAAAGACTTTACATAAAAAAGGTTTGGCAACGACTGTAGGTGACGAAGGTGGTTTTGCACCTAACTTGCCATCTAACGAATCTGCGATCCAATACATTTTGGAAGCGATTTCAGATGCAGGTTACGAGCCAGGCCGTGATGTTTACCTAGGTTTGGATTGCGCAAGTACTGAGTTCTACAAAGACGGTCGTTACCACTTAGAGTCAGAAGGCTTGGCGCTGACTTCAGGCCAGTTTTCTGATTACTTGGCAACATGGTGCGATAAGTACCCAATCATCAGCATTGAAGATGGTATGGGCGAGTTTGACTGGGAAGGTTGGGATATCCTGACTAAACGTCTAGGTAAAACAACACAGTTAGTAGGCGACGACTTGTTTGTAACTAACACTAAAATCCTGCGTGAAGGCATCCAACGTGGTGTTGCTAACTCTGTATTGATTAAAGTAAACCAAATCGGTACGTTGACTGAAACATTCCAAACCATTGAAATGGCTAAACGCGCTGGTTACACAGCGGTGGTTTCACATCGTTCAGGCGAAACAGAAGACAGCACGATTGCTGACATTGCAGTGGCAACCAATGCATTGCAAATCAAAACTGGCTCACTGTGCCGTTCAGAGCGTATTGCTAAGTACAACCAACTATTACGTATTGAAGAAGAGTTAGGCGATGCAACTAGCTACGCTGGTAAGTCTGCTTTTTACCAATTATTTAAATAACGCTAAAGCATATTTGAATAGTTAAAATTGAAAGCCCTCACACTAATTTTTGTGATCCTGATTGCCCTGCTGCAGTATCCACTGTGGCTGGGTAAGGGTAGCTGGTTACGTGTGTGGGACTTGAATCGTCAGGTTGCGCTGCAACAGGAAAAAAACACCACGTTAAAAGCGCGTAATGGCACATTAGAGGCCGAAGTGCGTGACCTTAAGAGTGGTAAGGCTGCAATTGAAGAGCGCGCGCGTAGCGAGCTTGGTATGATTAAGCAGGATGAAGTTTTTTATCAGGTGATAGACCAAGCGTTACCAGAAGGTCTGCCACCACCTCCGGTTAATCCATCGGCACCGGCTACTAAACCGTAAGCCTATCTTTAAAGCTAAGGCTAAGCGTCTGGATAGCAACGCCTGGTTTTCAGTATCTAGCTGTCAATATCTGGTTTTTATTCCATATTACCGTTACACAATCAACGACAGTATGCCGTTGATTTCCGTGTTAATGTCACCGTGCGTAACATACTTAAAATGTATAGGTTAAAGTGCATAGGGCAGTGTTTTTAGCACTAATGCATGCCCGTTTGCTGTTAGCTGGCTGCTGGCAGTATTGTCCAAATCAATCTCAGCACATCTAACTTCAGCCAATAAATCATAGCCGCCCTGTGCCGCTGGCGCACTACGTACCACTTTACCTACGGTTTCATTCGCTGCATTCAGAATATTATCGCCAGGCTGCGTCGCCTGATTAGCATGTGCCAGGTAAGTACGGCGCTTAATGCTGCCAAGGTAATGTGTACGCGCAACGATTTCCTGGCCGGTGTAGCAGCCTTTTTTAAAGTTGATGCCGCCGAGCAAATCCAGATTTAACATTTGCGGCACAAATTCTTCTTGTGTCTCAGGTTTTACGTCAGGTACGCCAGCCTGAATCTCCAGCCATTCCCAGTGTGCGGCATTGGCTACGCTTGCTTGTGCAGACAGGGCATTCCAAATTACTGGTGCATGATTAATATCGGTGAAGATCTCAAAGCGTGCATGTGTGCTACTAGGCAGTTTCAGCAGTGAACCATTCTCTAGCGTCACTAATTCGTAATCGTTTTGTGGGACTTTCGCAAATTGCGCGCTGAGCAGGGCGCTTGCGTTAGGGCCGCTTAAACCAAGTTTGATGATGTCATGGCTCGCGTCCTGTATCTCTACTTTACTGCGCATCACATACATTTTTAAGCGTTTTGCAGTCGCTGTGATTAATTCTATCGGCATTTGCAGATGGATACGTTCATGCTGTGCAAAAGCCAGAAATAGCCCGAGCATGCGGCCTTTAGGCGTGCAGTAGCCGGTGTAGTGTGCAGTGTCACCTTTTAACTGCTTTACATCGTTAGTGACTTGACCTTGTAAAAAGGTGAATGCGTCTGCACCGCTAAGCTGCAGTAGACCTAAATGAGAGAGGTCGCACAGTACGGTGGCATTATCTAACAATGGTTGAGTATTCCCCGCATCTTGGGTAGGGGTTGTGGATTGAATAAATTCCTGCCATTGTTGATTGCTCATGTTAACCTTTTGTATGATTGCCTATTATCAATTAAACCGTAATATCAATTAATTAGTATCAATTAAATCGTGTAAAACGGATGAATGATTATAACGTGAAGCCGATAACCCTGAATTTCAAGCCCTCATTTATTTTATCTGCATTGTTACTAATGATGAGTGCGCTAAGCAGCTGGCTAGTCTGCCTGGTGCCGCTGCCATTTACGTTGCAGTGCATCACATTGTTGCTGATCTGGCTGGCGGCGATTTATGCGCTGGCTGCTGATTGCTTACAGTTGTTGCCGTGGTCGCCGGTTGCGCTGCATATTAACGCGAAAAACCAGCTTGATATCATGCGTAAAGACGGCCATCGCTACAGTGACGTATCTATACGTGCTAATAGCGTCGTCACGCCTTGGCTTACCATCGTACACTTTAAGCCTCAAGGCGCCAGTTATTTGCAGCGCTGGTTATGCAGTCCATTGTTGATATTGCCGGATAGCAGCAATGCTCAAGATTTCAGGCAGCTTAGGGTTTGGCTATTATGGGGGAAGCGCGACCAAGTGCGTTAACGGTATGTAACGCACTATGCAGGCCGCGGTGATGTATGTGATTAAGTTGTTTGCTTAGGTGACCGTCTACGGCTTACTAAATTGCGCCATTGTGCTTTTAATTCATGCACTGGATGCTTCGGTAAATAGGCGAATATAAATAATACGCCTGCCAGACTTGCCAAAATCCAGCGTAGTTCAAAATTAGCGTTGTCACGGCGTGCAGGTTTCTGCTTTTTCATTGCGCTCAGGATAGACGGCACGCTGTCGCCACGTACGTACATACCATTGATTTCTTTGGCTAGCTCTTTAAGGTAGGGTTCATCTAGCTTAGACAGGTAGCGGTCACCTTCGCCATTGGCTACGCTATCATTTCTGGTGCCGAGATTAGACTCTGAAATTTGGGCAATGCCAGGCTGCATGGCAAAACTCTCGTTGGCCCAGTAGCCGATCAGTTGGTTAAATTCATCATATTTAGGAATCGGCGTGCCCTTGTCGGAGCCTACCCCTACAAATAGCCAGTCGTCACCACCTTGGAAAGAGCTGAGGTCTTGGCGGTTAAAAATATGCAGTTTAGGTGCTTCTTCACCGTCGGTAAAAAACACGACTTGGGCTGGTGCCGGGAAGGAGCGTATGGTTTTAGCCAGTACAGGCATGCTGGCCCTGATTCTGCTATTGCCAGACCAGCCGTTACGCCAGTCAAAATGGTCGATGGTGTCGTTGATGGCGTCAAAATTCTCACAAACTTCAATCGGTGTATAGAGTGCGGCAACACTGACGCCTGCAAACAAACCGATGCTGATATTGGTGCCGCATGGCAGCTCACTGATTAGTTTGTGCAGAGTGTCTTGCGTATAGACTAAGCGTGAAACTGGTTTGCCATTGAGCGTTTTATCTATCACATTCATGCTTTGTGAAATATCCACGGCAAAGATATAGCTGTAGATATTGCGCTTAATTGGCACCTTAGGGTTGAATAGAGCGATTGCCAACAGTAAAAAAGCAGCGAGCAATAGGCTGACATCTTTGCGGTGACGTAAATAGTTATAAATTGGATGCATAGTGAATCAAGCAGTCTCTAAGTGATTGAGTCTTAACGTTATTCAGTCTTAAAGTTATTTAGTCTTAGCGTTAAGGTAAGCCTACCGGAATGTTGCCCATGATTAAGCCAGGTGAGTCACCTTCACCAGCCCCTGGCGCTGGGTTTTCTGGCAGCATGGTAAGCAGGCGGTCTAAATTATGTCTGGCTCTCCAGTTGCTGTTGTCTTGTCTTAATGATAGCTGGTAAGCCTTCTTCGCCTGATTGAGCAGATATTCGGCTTCATCATGCACGGTCATGTTGGTGCCAGCAATAGCCAGACCGCGTCTGAAAAAGATATTGCCCAAGTTATATTGAATCGCAGCCTTTTGCTCTATGGTGGCGCCATTGAGCGCTTTATTGAAGAGCAGGGTTGCCTCTTTATAGCGTTCATTCTTTGCCAGCCAGTAGGCGGTAGCGAACTTAGCCTCAAAGCTTTGCATGTCGGTTTTGGGCTGCTTGCCGTTGCTGATAGCCGTGTTAAATGCGTCAATCTGCTGTATGCGGTTAACGTAGTAGATAGCCGCGGCGCTTGCCAGCAATGCTGTGCTGATAAATAGGCATGACAGCACTTTTACATTAAAAAAACCTGTTAATTTTTTTAGTGTAAAAAGGTTGGCTGTAGTTGTTTTAATGCTTAGTGCCATGTTGTTACCTCTATTCTTTTAACGCCCAGTAATAATGCAATCATGATTGCGGCAATCATAAAGCAGATGTTTGTGTACTCACGACCCGGTACTTTCTCAACGTATTTAATGGGTTTTTTCTCACGATTGTTAATATCATTCATGGCTAATTGCAGTGATTTCGGGTCTTCTGCCTCATAGGCCTTGAATGGGGTTTTAAAGGTTTGGAAATACTCGTGCAGTTCAATCTGCGCCGGTAATGGCTGGTCTTCTACCGGTACAAAGTTAGGGTCAAAGATACTAAGGCCGCCAGGCTGACGTAGCACAATCCAGTACAGGCTGATGTTTAAGCGTTGAAACCAGTCCCTGATTTTTTGTTGTGTGTCGGCATCTACTCGCCCGGCACCGTCTGACAGCAGAATCACTGCGCGTGAGCCTGAGTCGGTGACTTTATCAAATAGCCCGGCACTGCTGGTTAAGCCGCTGCCAATATTGGTCTGGAATAGAGCGTTGCCAGCGGTTGCCTGCACTGCCGCAATCACCGCTTTTTTGTTTTCACTGAGTGGTAGCACGTACATCGCAGAGTTACTAAAGGTAATCATGCCAAACATATCCTGCTGGCGTGATTTCACAAATTCAGTAATCAACCTGGCGGCGGCTACAGATTTGGTTTCCCCTACGGTGGAGTTGCCGTTATGGTCTGCAGTGCCCGAAAACGGGTCATCCATACTGGCGCTGCGGTCTAACACCAACGCGATTTGTGCACCTACGCCGATGCGCTCTACTTTTTGCTCGGTGGTATGTGGAGCAGCTAAACCTAAGATAATAAAAATCAGGGTTAATACCGCTAGTATTTTTAAAATCAGGCTAATCAGGTTGGATAGCGGATCCACAGGCAGCATATCTACCCAAGAATAATGCTTGGCATGCGCACGCTGTAACAGCAGGGGTAAAAAGGCTAACGGCAGCAGCCATAAGACCCATGGGTGAGAAAAAGCCATGATTTAGACTCCAGCCTTGATTGCGGTTGGAATCAGGCCGCGTTCACAGTCACGGCACTGCTTGGTAAATTTTAATAGCCATAGCGTTGGGTTGCTGCCCACGCTATGTACTGCGCTAGGCTCGAAGTACACCTGGCGTGATAAGCCAAAAAACTGTGCGATTTCAGCTTTAATTGGTGAAAATTTGGGGTGGTTTGCTAGAAACTCATCGACATTGCCGTTAAACACGCTAACTTGCGCAGTTTGGTTAAAGGCATGATGCACTGCCGCAACTGCTTGTTTTAGGCCTTCATCGTTATGCGGTAACTTCTTAATGGCACGATAAGTTTTGGCAAAGTTGCCGCCCATGCGTGGCAGCCATGCGTGTTTGCCAAAAATGTAGAGTAGGGCGAGCAGACTGAATATCAACACTGCAATCGCTAGTTTTAGCCAGGTTTTTTCTTGCTCATTTTTTAGCAGCAATGGCTCAAGAAACGTACTCATATTGTTTTCTACTTTAACCTGGCCAAAAATGGCGATAGGAGATACCGCAATATCCAGGCTAGGCACACGGTATTTGACTAACTGTTTCTTGTCTTTAGTGTTCACTAACTGCAGATACTCAGGGCCCAATGCAGCATTTTTCGCCACTACGCTGTTGGTAAATACCTGATAAACAAGCTTAAGCTGATGTGTGGTATGGTCTTTGTGCTCCACCTTGCTGTGCTTGATATCTTTTAACTCAATACCGATCACCTTGCCTTTATAGCGCTTTTCGTAGCCTACAATTGGCAGTGAGGTCTCTATTAATTGATAAGGCGCTTTAATATCGAGCGTGACTTCTCTTTCAATCACGTCGCCAACGGTATATCCAACCCGCTTAAATGGGTCTACGGTGCTGATGCTTACCACACCTTCATCCACGTCAGGCAGGTTTTGGCTATCCAGTGCCATTGCCTGTAGCGAGGCAATGCTTAAGGTGGCGGCGAGTAGTAGATCTCTAAAATATTTTGTCATGATTATTTTTTAAGTGGTTTAAGCGGCTACAAATTGGTGAAAGTATTCTGTTAGCGAGTCTGCATCAAACTCGCCTTCTACATAAAAAGGTGGCATGTCAAAGCGCATAAATAGCTCATAAATTTCATTGCGTCGGTTTTCAAAAGACTGCACGATTTTTTCACGTAACTCTTTACGCAAGAACAAGGTGCGTTTTTCCCCGGTTTCCGCATCGTCAACATTCACCAAGCCAAATTCTGGCAGGTTTTTATATTCAGCCGAATCCCATAACACCATGGGTACGATATGGTGGCGTAGCAGGTTGGATAATGCGCCTTCCAGCAAGCTGTTATGCATGTGGAAGTCTGAAATTAAAAATACTAGTGAGCGTTCACGTGGCAAATAGCGGTAAACCTCAGTAATGCCATTACAGTTGACCTGCGCAGGGTGAAAGTCTTTTAAGGACTCCGCCATCGAGATTGCATGATGCGATTTGAAAGAAGTGGTACTAATCCAGTCTTCGCGTACTTTCTCATCAAAACCGATAAAGCCAAACGGGTCATGATGCTCACTGGCGGATTGTGCAATGGATTCTGCGATTTCTGCCGCTAATTTGATTTTTCTTTTCTTAGCACCAAAGTTCATACTGCCTGACAAGTCGCAGATAACATATACCGGAGTAGCACTCTTTTGGTTAAACAGGCGTACGTACACTTGCTCCAGCGGGTCGCGTATGGTTTGGCGAATATCGATACGGCGTGGGTCCGGATAAGACAGCAGGGTGGTATGCCCACGAAACTCCATGCCCATGCCGCGCTGCGTACTTGGGTGGCGGCCAGGGTGTCGCCCGCGCGACCTCCAGCTAATGTGATAGTCAAAAGATTTAATATTTTCAATCATAAAAATTCAACACAGAAACTCAATAGGTTAGGTTGCTTTTAACATCGTGCCTTGATACTCGGTTGCAAAAACCAGCAGGTGCACTGTAAGTCACTGTCACCTGCTTGGTCATAAACCTTAACTTATGGCGCAGCCACTGCGTTCACAATACCTGACAACATTTCGCGCGCAATTTCAGTGCGGCGCATTTCATACACTGGGCTAAACACTAAGCGATGCGCAATCGTAGAGTGGAACACTGCGTGAATGTCATCAGGCAATACCGCGCTACGGTTATTCAACCAAGCGTTCACACGGGCTGCACGTAGCATCATGCTCATGCCGCGAGGGCTGGCGCCTGAAAGCACAAGGCGATTCATATCTACACCTGATACTTTTACCCCATAATCCAGCGGGGCTTTGGTGGCTTTCCACAGGTTTAGGGCATATCGTTTCAGCGTGTCGCTAGCTTCAATGCTATTTTGAATCACGCTGGAGAAGGCATTCAGTTCATCAAACTGCAATACATCAGGTTTTACCGTGTCGACCAATGCATCTACGTTATGGAATTTAGTATCAAATACCAGGGCTTCCATGATGGCATCATCTTGTGGCACTACAATTGGGATTTCCATCATAAAGCGGTCACGTGCCGCAGATGGAATCTCAAACGTTTCTTCTTTTTCCACCTGGTTGCGGTCAGCAAACACAATCATGTGCGGGAAGTAATGTTCAGTATTAAAGGCAGACAAGCTGCGCTCCGCCATTACGCGCAGTAGTAAAGAATGCACCTGCGGACGTGCGCGGTTAATCTCGTTAAAGAAGAACACGGAAAGGTTCTCACCAGACATCAATAGTGGGCCAGGGCTCACATGTGGCTTGCCGTCTTCACCCAGATAAGTGTGGTACACCAAGTCGTTAGGCATTAAATCGATGGTACCTTCAATCCGTTGGTAGCCGCCGCCGATGCCGCGCGTAAACGCACGTAGCAGTGTGGTCTTACCTACACCTACATCACCTTCAAGCAATACATGACCACGGGCAAAAATTGAAGTGGTAATCAGTCTAATTGGCGTTTGTTGGCCAACCACAACTTTATTGACTTCAGACTCTAAAGTAAGCGCATGGTTGCGCCAATCTGCTAGTTGAACATCACTCATCGAGAATTCCTGTATTTTTTAAATGGTTGTGAGAACTTAAAACACATGGTAAACGTTTTTTTTGAAGGGGTAAACAGATCTGTATACCCCTTTGTTAAAATTTATCCTAAATATGAAATGAAAACGTTAAAAAGTGAATAAAAGTAGCAATTAAAGGTGAATATTGCTTTCGTAAAAATGGTTTTCCAGCGAAAATAGCGAAAGTTGGATTAAGTGGCCACCTAATGGCTCCTTAGTCGTGTGCAAATAGTTGTTTAAAAACTCATTTACAAAGACAAAATTATGCAAAGACAAAATAGTTTCACAAAAGAAGAATTACTCAAATGTGGTCGCGGTGAAATGTTTGGTGAAGGCAATGCGCAATTACCTTTGCCGCCAATGTTGATGTTTGATCGTATTGTTTCCATTACTGAAGAGGGTGGTAAGTATGGCAATGGTCAAATCATTGCTGAGCTGGATATCACACCTAATTTATGGTTTTTTGACTGCCACTTTACTGGTGACCCAGTGATGCCAGGCTGTTTAGGTTTGGATGCGATGTGGCAACTGGTTGGTTTTTATTTAGGTTGGATGGGTGGTCCTGGCCGCGGCCGTGCGCTAGGCGCAGGCGAGGTTAAATTTACAGGCCAAGTGCTGCCAACTGCTAAAAAAGCAACTTATACCATTGATTTAAAACGCGTCATTATGCGTAAGTTGGTTATGGGTATTGCCGATGCCACAATGCAGGTGGATGGCCGCGAAATTTATGTAGCAACAGATTTACGCGTTGGTTTATTTACGCGTACAGATAACTTTTAACCTTTTAGTTACAATCAGTTAAAATATATTCACTTAAAATTTAGGAAGCACGAAGTAATTGAGTTGGCGCAGCATTCGCTTGCGTAACCGCTTGTTTCTGTTTCCTTATGTAACTATTTTATTTTTATAGGAGTACACGATAATGCGTCGTGTCGTTATTACTGGAATGGGGATTGTTTCCAGTCTAGGGAACAATAAAGCCGAAGTTTTAGACAGTCTGCGTCATGGCAGATCTGGCATCACCCATCAACCTGAATACGCTGAGCGTGGTTTACGTTCAAATGTTGCTGGCTCAATTAAAAATCTTGATATCGAGGCCTTGATTGACCGCAAGTTGTTGCGCTTTATGGGTAAAGGCCATGCCTATGCATGGTTGGCGCTACAAGAGGCGATTGCTGATGCTAGCTTGGGCGAAGATCTTGTTTCTAATGTACGTACCGGCATTATCGTCGGTGGTGGTGGTCCATCTACTGACAGTATCGAGCAAAGTAATGCTGTTTTAGCTGAAAAAGGCATCCGTCGCGTAGGCCCTTATATGGTGACTAAAGCCATGTGTAGCGGCATTGTGGCAACCTTGGCAACAGGCGCTAAAATTAAAGGCGTGAATTACGGTATTAGTTCTGCCTGTTCTACTAGTGCGCACTGTATTGGCGCTGGTGTTGAGCAAATTCAGTTGGGCAAGCAAGACATTGTTTTTGCAGGCGGTGGCGAAGAAGAGCATTGGACATTGTCTTACCTGTTCGATGCGATGGGTGCTATGTCTAGCAAATACAACGAGACTCCAGAAAAAGCTTCAAGAACTTACGATGCAAACCGTGATGGTTTTGTAATCTCTGGTGGCGGCGGAATCTTGGTGTTAGAAGATTACGAGCATGCTAAAGCACGCGGCGCTAAAATCTATGCTGAGGTTGTAGGTTACGGTGCAACGTCTGACGGTTACGATATGGTTGCGCCATCTGGCGAGGGTGCAGTGCGCTGCATGAAGCTGGCGTTAGAAGGCGTAGAAGGCCCAGTTGACTATATCAACACTCACGGTACAAGCACCCCGGTTGGTGATACCAAAGAATTGGAAGCCATTCGTGAAGTATTTGGTGAAAACGGTTTAAATCAAAACCCGGCGATTGCTTCTACTAAGTCATTGTCTGGTCACGCTTTGGGCGCAGCCGGCGTGAATGAAGCGATTTACACCTTACTGATGATGGAAAATAACTTTATTGCAGCTTCTGCCAATATTGAAACGCTAGATCCTGCGGCAGAAGGTTTGAATATCGTACGTACTGCGATTGAGAACGTGAAGATTGAAACTGCATTATCAAATAGTTTTGGTTTTGGCGGAACTAACGCAACGTTAACGCTATCAACAAAAAATCTGTAATGCATTTCTAGTTGTTATTTAGGTGAGGAAGTATGGGTATCAAAGCTAAACTCTTAGGACTCATATTTCCTATCCTCTTTTTGTTTGGCTGTGCAGGTTTCTCCAATCACACCGTTTATGTATCCCAGCAGCAAATCCAATCCAAGCTGAATGAAAAGCTAGTGATTCCTATCTCATTGCTTAAAGTGTTTGATTTAAGCTTAAGCAATGCCAATGTGAAGTTTGATGATGCAACTGGCAGGATGCATACAAAATTCGACACGCAATTATTGAATCAGCTTAATGGTAAGAAAATGGCGGGTAAGCTTGCGATTTCTGGCAACCTGCAATTGGATTCCACAACTAACTCCGTGATTCTGAATGATGTGGCCGTCGATAACTTTTTGATTGATGGCGTAGAGCCAAAATACAGTGATGCCATGGGTGGTATCGCAAAATTGGTTGGCAGTCAGCTGTTAAATGGCCTTAACCTTTATACGGTGAAGCCTGATTCTTTAAAGGTAGGTTCTACTCAATATTACCCAAAAGATCTGAAAGTAACGGGCCGTGGTCTGGAAGTTACCTTAAGCCCGCAGCAGTAACAGCGTGATTGATAGTGGGTATTCACGTTTTAATCTAATTCAATTAGTACTAGGCTGATGCAAGCTTTACCTACATGCAGCCTAGTTTTCCTTATTTACTGCGTGAGCTGTTTGCTGGTTTAGCTTTTACTCTGCAGTTGGGCTTCTATATCTTGATAGCCAATGCGCGTAGGGTGGCGGTAGCACCCATGCTGGTTGATCTATCCCTAACTCTTTAGCTGCTTGGTATGACCAGTTCGGGTTCTCCAAATGCGCGCGTCCTATCATGACTAAGTCTAGCTGTTCATTACGTACTGCTTGGTCGGCTAGTTTAGGTGCACCAAAGCCCCATGCGGATGAAACCGGTATATTGGCTTCATTGCGTACGCGTTGCGCAATCGGTGCTAAGAATGCCGGGCCCCATGGAATATTGGTTTCCGGGATGGTAAATCCTACACTCACACTCAGCATGTCTACGCCAATCTGCTTCCACTCATTAATCAGTTGAATAGATTCGTTCAAGGTTTGCTCATCGTTGTTATCGTATTCTAAAACACCAAATCGTGCTGTTAATGGCAAATTGTCTGGCCATATTTTGCGTACTGCGGCAATCATCTCAGTGCTGAATCTGGCACGGTTTTCATAGCTGCCGCCATATTCATCCGCTCTCTTGTTAGAGTGCGGGGAAAAGAAGCTTTGCCCCATATAGCCGTGTGCCAGGTGTAGCTCCAGCCATTCAAAGCCCGCATCAAGCGCACGTTGTGCTGCTAATACAAAGTCATTTTGCACACGTTTGATATCGGCAACAGTCATTTCGGTCGGTACTCGAGCCAGGTCTCCGCCAAAGGCAATCGCGGATGGCGCGATAGTTGGCCACGCGTCTGGATGGTCAGCAGGGATGTGGTCATCTCCTTCCCATGGCACATTGGCACTGGCTTTGCGGCCGGCATGTGCAATTTGAATGCCAGGAACAGCACCTGCAGCTTTAATGGCGGCTGCAATTTCACGCAGTTGCTCTGTCTGTTCATCGTTCCAGATGCCTAAGCAGTGTGGGGTGATGCGTCCTTCAGGCGCTACAGCGGTTGCTTCTACTATCACCAGGCCACTGCCGCCACGCGCCAGACTAGTGTAATGCACTTTGTGCCAGTCGTTTGCCAAGCCATTATCGGCCATGTATTGGCACATAGGTGGAATGGCGATTCTGTTTTTTAACGTGACATCTTTTAGTTGATAGGGGGTGAATAAGTCGTTCATGTTAATCCTTTACGTTGACGTGTGATGTTTAATACTATAGTTCTAATATAATGGAACTATGGAATATTGTAAAGAGTTGTGTTAAATTTAACGTATGCGACAAATCAAACATCCCACGATAGAACAGGTAGAGCTAACGGACATTATGTATGCCTTGGCCGACCCGACTCGCCTCGAGATTGTGCTGATGCTTGCGCAAGCAGGTAAAAAGCTAACGTGTGGTGAGATTAATCTGAATCGCCCTAAATCCAGCATGTCGCATCATTTCAAAATTTTGCGTAGTGCCGGTCTGGTGGAAACTCTGATTGAGGGAACCGAGCATATGAACTCGCTAAGACTGGAAGAGGTGGAAAGTAAATATCCGGGCGTTTTGAGTGCGGTATTAAAGTCCGCTATCAGGAGTTAGTTACAAACACTCATGATAGCGTGAAGGTGCTACTGTGCGTTGTAGTAGAGGGATTGGTAAAGCAGAAGCTGTTAAAGTATAAGCGCGGCAGCGACTAATCTGCCTTCGCTCATTAAGATATTGTAGGTGCGGCAGGCTGCCGCGGTAGTCATGCATTCAAGCGCAACTCCATGTTCTGTCAGTATTTGGTGGTTTTTTGGGTGCACAAACACATGGGTTTTTCCTGTGCCTAGTAGTACCACCTCTGGCTTTAATTGGATAATTTCTTGGAAGTGCTCATTGCTCAAAGAGCTTACATTTTCGGCATGCCAGTCCGCAACTATCGTCTGTGGCATCACAATTAAGTTTTGCGCATAACGTTGTTTGTTAATCTCAATATAGCTTTCGCCATAGGCCGTGATCAGATTGTTATTTTCCGCGGTAGTTAAATGTAGTTTCATGGTCTATTTTGCCTTTATTCTCTGAGGCTTAATTCTTATAGCTTCATTGAATCAAAGCCTCATTCTAATGTAAACTAATGCCTTTCACTAATAAGCTTTTTAAGCACGAATTCACGCAATATGCAGCCTTTACATAAATCGAATAAACTTAACAATGTCTGTTACGACATTCGCGGCCCTGTGCTACAGCGTGCACGCGAGATGGAAGAAGACGGCCATCATATCATCAAGCTTAATATTGGCAATCCGGCGGCATTCGGGTTTGAAGTACCTGAAGAGATCCAGCAGGATGTGATTCGCAATATGGCCAAAGCCGGTGGCTACACAGATAGTAAAGGCCTGTTCGAGCCACGCAAATCTATTATGCATTACACACAAAGTAAGCATATCAAAGGCGTAACCGTGGACGATATTTTTATCGGCAACGGCGTGTCTGAGCTGATTGTAATGTCGATGCAGGGCTTATTGAACAACGGCGACCAAGTGCTGGTACCAATGCCAGATTATCCTTTATGGACAGCGGCGGTTACCTTGGCTGGCGGTACCGCACGTCACTACCTGTGTGACGAAGAGTCTGGCTGGATGCCAAATCTTAAAGATATCGAATCTAAAATTACTGCCAATACACGCGGTATTGTAGTGATTAACCCGAACAACCCAACGGGCGCGCTCTACTCACAAGAAATTCTGGAAGGCATCGTTGATATTGCCCGTCGCCACGGCTTGGTGATTTTTGCCGACGAAATTTACGATAAAGTTTTATACGATGGCAATGAGCATACTTCGATTGCTTCACTAGCAGATGATGTGCTGTTCGTGACCTTTAACGGTTTATCAAAAAACTACCGTACTTGCGGTTACCGTGCAGGTTGGATGATTCTCAGTGGGGAGAAAAAGCACGCGCTAGATTACATTGAAGGCCTAAATATGCTGGCTTCTATGCGCTTGTGTGCCAACGTGCCAGGTCAGTTAGCGATTCAAACCGCATTGGGTGGCTACCAAAGTATTGAAGACTTAGTGGCACCAGATGGCCGTTTGTGCAAACAGCGTGATATTGCCTATGAACTGCTTACCGCAATTCCTGGTGTGACCTGTACCAAACCGCAGGCGGCAATGTATCTGTTTCCGAAGTTAGATCCAAAAGTGTATCCGATTGAAGATGACCAGAAGTTCATCCTCGATTTATTGCTGGAAGAAAAAGTGCTATTAGTGCAAGGCACCGGATTTAATTGGAAAACGCCAGATCATTTCCGCGTCGTGTTCTTACCGAACGTAGATGATTTGACCGAGGCGATTAAACGTAT
The DNA here is from genome assembly GCF_946479685.1 of uncultured Methylotenera sp. The sequence goes on along the minus strand of NZ_CAMLGS010000004.1, from coordinate 36,894 downwards.
TGCTAGGTTCTTAGAGAATTACAGAAAAAAGCATGAATCAAAATTAGATGGAGCAAAAGCTTGAAACAGTTAAATGTTGGGATATTGGGCTTAGGCACAGTAGGCGGTGGTACATATACAGTATTAAAACGCAACGCATCTGAAATTACACGCCGTACCGGTGTGGCAATCAATGTGGTGCAGGTGGCTGATAGAAGCTTAGCTAATGCAAAAGCATTGGCTGTTGAAGCAGATGTAACGGACGACGCATTTGCTGTGGTGAATAACCCTGCGGTCGATGTCGTAGTCGAGTTGATTGGTGGCTACACTTTAAGCCGTGAGCTAGTGTTAAAAGCGATTGCCAATAAAAAGCATGTAGTAACCGCGAATAAAGCGCTGATTGCATTGCACGGTAACGAGATTTTTGCTGCAGCTAAAGCGAACAACGTGATTGTCGCGTTTGAAGCAGCAGTGGCTGGCGGTATCCCGATTATTAAATCATTGCGCGAAGGTTTAGGCGCTAATCGTGTGGAGTGGGTGGCTGGTATTATCAATGGCACTACCAACTTTATCCTTACGGAAATGCGCGAAAAAGGCCTCAACTTTGCCGATGTATTAGGCGAAGCACAGCGTTTAGGTTATGCCGAAGCTGATCCGACCTTTGACGTGGAAGGTATTGATGCCGCGCACAAATTGACCATTATGTCTGCTATCGCTTTTGGTATGCCTATGAAGTTTGAGCAGGCTTACACTGAAGGCATTACCAAACTAGAGCAGGTCGATATCAAGTACGCTGAAGAGCTGGGCTATCGCGTGAAGCTGTTAGGTATTACCAAGCGTACCGATAAAGGTGTTGAGTTGCGCGTACATCCGACCTTAATCCCAGAGAAACGCTTGGTGGCTAACGTCAATGGCGCCATGAACGCAGTGGTAGTGAAGGGTGATGCAGTAGGCCCAACGTTATACTACGGTGCAGGCGCAGGTGCAGAGCCTACCGCAAGTGCTGTAGTAGCTGATTTGATGGATGTGGCACGCTTGATTGATGCAACCAGCGCACAGCGTGTGCCTTACCTGGCGTTCCAGCCAGAGCAAGTGCAAGATTTGGCGATTTTACCGATTGATGAAGTGCAGAGTGCTTACTACCTGCGTTTGCGCGCAAGCGATAAACCAGGCGTATTGGCCGATGTGACTAAAATCCTGGGTGACCGCAGCATCTCAATCGATGCCATGTTACAAAAAGAACCAGACGAGAATGAAACAGAAGCGGATATCGTGATATTGACGCATATCACCGTTGAGAAAAACATCAATGCCGCGATTGCCGCTATCGAAGCGCTGGATGCGATTACCGGCAAAGTGGTACGCATTCGTATGGAAGAACTTGCAAAATAATGACTAAGCCATCATTTCATCATTAAGTGAGATGACGGACGTATGAGAGATTAAATGAAATACATATCAACACGTGGGCAATCGCCTGCTTTAAGTTTTAGCCAAATTTTATTGGGCGGTCTAGCGCCAGATGGTGGTTTGTATCTGCCAGAAACCTATCCGCAATTTACCAATGCTGATTTAACCGCGATGCGTGGTTTGTCATATGCTGACCTGGCATTTGCCATCCTGTCACGCTTTGTTGACGATATTCCTGCTGCTGACTTAAAAGCGATTATTGATAAAACTTACCGTGCTGACGTATATGCATTTACCCGTGCCGGTCAAAACGCTGCGGATATTACGCCAACGCTAAAACTGCAAGATAACCTATACCTGCTCAGCCTTTCTAATGGCCCTACATTAGCGTTTAAAGACATGGCCATGCAGTTACTGGGTAACTTATTTGAATACGTGCTGACGAAAGAAGGTAAAACTACCAATATTCTAGGTGCAACCTCTGGTGATACTGGCTCCGCAGCTGAATATGCGATGCGCGGTAAAAAAGGCATTCGTGTGTTTATGCTATCACCGCATAAGAAAATGAGCCGCTTCCAAACTGCGCAGATGTTTAGCCTGCAAGATGACAATATCTACAATATTGCAGTGAACGGCGTGTTTGACGATTGCCAGGATATGGTAAAAGCTGTGTCTAACGATGCGGCGTTTAAGTCTGAATATAAAATCGGCGCAGTAAACTCCATTAACTGGGGCCGTATCGTAGCGCAAGTGGTTTACTACTTTAAAGGCTACTTTGCCGTGACGCAAAATAACAGCCAGAAGGTTAGCTTCTCAGTACCGTCAGGTAACTTTGGTAACGTATGTGCCGGCCACATTGCACGTATGATGGGTTTGCCAGTTGATAAGCTGGTGGTTGCAACCAATGAGAACGATGTATTGGACGAGTTCTTTAAAACCGGCGTATATAGCCCACGCGGCTCTGCACAAACTTACCACACTTCTAGCCCATCTATGGACATCAGCAAGGCCTCAAACTTCGAGCGTTTTGTGTATGATTTGGTAGGACGTGATAGCGATAAAACTCGCGCACTGTGGGCTAAAGTTGATGCTGGTAATAGCTTTGATTTGAATGCCGACGGCTATTTCGCAAAAATTGCAGATTATGGCTTTGTATCTGGCAGCAGTAACCACGCGCATCGTATGCAAACCATACGCGACACTCAAGCTAAATACGATGTGGTGATTGATACGCATACCGCAGACGGCTTAAAAGTTGCGTTGGAGCATTTAGATACAAACACACCTATGGTCGTGTTAGAGACTGCATTACCAGCCAAGTTTGAAGACGCTATCGTGGAAGCTTTAGGCCAAGCGCCGCAGCGCCCAGCTGCGTTGAATGGTATTGAGTCTTTACCGCAAAAATTCACTGTGATGGATGCTAGTGCTACTGCTATTAAAGAGTTTATTGCCAATAACACTTAAACAAACAGCCATATTCAGCATGTATGAATGTGGCTGTTTTTTAATGAGCTAATGCCTTAAATCGCCGTGCGGATGCAGGCAATCAAAGTAATAGGTTTTTAAATTGGGACAAACATGACGATAGCTTGGGTGGTAAGTTAAGAATGAAACAATACATAGACTTAGTGCAGCACGTGCTTGAGCATGGCAATAAAAAAGAAGACCGTACCGGCACCGGTACGGTTTCTGTATTTGGCTACCAGATGCGCTTTAATTTGGCAGAGGGCTTTCCCTTACTTACTACCAAAAAAGTACATTTAAAATCTATCATTCATGAGCTGCTATGGTTCTTGCAAGGCAGCACCAATATTGCATACTTAAAAGAAAATGGCGTACGCATCTGGGATGAATGGGCCGATGACAATGGCAACCTAGGCCCCGTATATGGTTACCAATGGCGTAACTGGCCTAAGCCAGACGGTACGCATATAGACCAGATTACACAGGTGGTGAATGCGATTAAAAACAACCCGGATTCACGCCGTTTAATCGTATCAGCATGGAACGTAGCGGATGTGGATCAAATGAAACTGCCGCCTTGTCATGCATTCTTCCAGTTTTATGTAGCACCGGCTGCACTAGAAGATGCTGACCAACGCTCCAAGCTCAGCTGCCAGCTTTATCAGCGCAGTGCTGATATATTCCTTGGCGTACCCTTTAATATTGCCTCCTACGCATTGCTTACCATGATGGTGGCACAGGTATGTAATTTAAGGCTAGGTGACTTTGTGCATACCCTAGGTGATGCACACATCTACTCCAACCATTTTGAGCAAATGCACGAACAGCTAAAACGTGATCCGCGCCCATTGCCAACAATGCGCATCAACCCTGAAGTAAAAGATATCTTCGGCTTTAAATTTGAAGACTTTACTTTAGAGGGGTATGACCCGCACCCGGCAATTAAAGGGCAGGTGGCTGTTTAATGACACAGTTATCAATTATTGTTGCAGTTGCGCATGATGGCGTTATCGGCGTCAACAACACCTTGCCTTGGCACCTGCCTGAGGATTTAAAGCGTTTTAAAGCCCTAACCATGGGTCATCATATCATTATGGGTCGCAAGACCTACGATTCGCTTGGGCGCCTGCTACCAGGCCGCACAACCGTCATCGTGACGCGTAATCAAAACTACAAGGTAGAAGGTGCGCTGGTTGCTAATTCACTAGAAGCCGCTATCGCCTTATGTGAAAACGATGATGAAGTGTTCTTAATCGGCGGTGCAGAGCTGTATCAAGCCGGCCTCAAACTCGCACATAAGCTGTATATCACTGAAATTGAGCTGGACGTAGCAGGCGATGCGTTTTTCCCCAAATTAGCCTCTACCGAATGGCAAGAAACTGAACGCGAAGCACATACCTCTGAAAAAGGTTTGAACTTCAGTTATGCTACTTACATACGCAAATAATCAATTTTTAGCATCATAGCTATAGCATCTTACTCTGATTAAGCACCGCTTTATGCGCGCTTAATCAGGCTTTCCTTACTGAATATTTTTCAGGCATAGAAACGGAGGGTATTACCGATGAAACCAAAGCTTAGACTAACCTTTGGCAACTATCCGAGCACTTACCTCTATTTCAGCTCTGAACAAACACTCTATTGCCAGCTCGCCGAAATTCACCAAGCAATAGCTCACCAATTATCAAATCAACGATGCGGCGCACTGCAAGCGAGTGCGCCCTACGGCAGCTAGAACATAAGCGTAATCAAGTATTGCAGTATTGAGCAACTGGTAGCATGCATGACTCAACGATTAGTGGATGGACCATTTAGAGAGTTAGCCATCTTTGGGATTGGATTTTTAGCAATCATAAGTAGCTTTTCTGCTCATGCAGACTTTCGTAAGGCTTTGGATGCTTACATTGCACGTGATGGAGCTACCATGCTGAAAGAGGTGGAAGACTCCGTAGCTATAAAGAGTGATGATGGATTGATGTTATTTCTGAACGCAATGCAAATAGATGAGCAGACATCTATTAAAGCATCGCTTAAAGATAACTTTAAAGAGAAAATAGACCGTTCAAAAATGCTGACTACGTTTGAAACTATTTTGACTGAAACTCAGCAACAAAAAGTAAAGAAATTACTTTATACGGCGACTCAATATAGTACGCCAGATGTGCAATACCGCATCAAATTAATTCGTTCACTTTCTAGTAGCGCAAAGAAACAGCAACCCGAATCCTTGGCTCGAGAAGAGGAGTATTTGGCGAGTAAAAATAGCTTCGCAGCTGCACGACTTGCGGAAAAGTACTCATATTCTGCTAGTAACGCTTACAAACTTAACTATTCAAAAGAAAAAGAAGAGTATTGGATTAACAAGGCAGCAGAACTAGGCGACACAAATTATGCACTGCTGTTAGCGTTAGGGTATTTGAATTACCCACTTTCTGGATTTTCGCCAACTCAAGAAGAGTGTCAGTCGCCTGATAATCATTTGTTATGCCTCAAGAAAGATGAGCAGAAAGGATTTTATTGGCTACGTCAGACTATAAGAAATAGTAATGCAAGCTTTTTGAATGTAAGACAAGTTGCTTATCAGGTAGGGAATGTTTTGCTAACCAAATTTGATACACAAATACCTGATTATCATCAAGCATATCTTTGGTACTTGTATGGTTTAAATAGTCCTGATTTTGGCGATTTATATGGGACTCGCTCTCAAGGTATTAGCAACAATCTTTTTATTGATGCATTAGATGCTATGTATAAGTCTGGTGAACTAAAAGCAGCCTCACCTAAGTTATATACAGTATGGATGGATAAGGTAAAAAGAAACGAATTTCTGTTTCCTAAGAACTTACAAGAGATACCTTCATGGCTTATAGAGATAAATAACCAAGATAGGTATAAAAAGCCCGTATTTAGTTATTTACTAATGGAACATAGTTATTACAAACTGGACGTTTATGCAGATGGGGCTGTATGGCTACAACTGCATAGTCAGGTTTTTCCAGATAAATATATGCAAGTGTCATCAAGCCAAGTTCAGCAATTTATTCAAAAATTGCAGAAATTAGGTTTCGAAGATTGGCAATTAACCAATACCAATAAAGTTGACGCTAGTTATTGGTGTGATAGTTGGCATTCATGTAGCAGTATTGATAATTCAATTACTCTACACAATAAGACTAAAGATAAGATCGTATATTTAGGTTACGACAAGAATCTTCCGCCCAAATATAACGACTCTCAGCTAGTTATGAAAATAGCTAAAGTTTTTGCATTAGTAGAGGAGTACTTCCCAACCCAAAAACTACGTTGCAACTTAGGTAATTCAAAACCGTATAAGCAAGACTGTATTCAATATGACCAAACCATGATTGATTTGGCTAAATTTGGAGAATAATAAGCCAGCTTAAGGCACACTCGGTTGAAGTGCGCCATGGTATACCCTGAAGTGCTTACCTTCTACGGTCAATTGTTTGTGGCACAGAGATAATTGTTTAGTAGTTTGAAGTGAGTGAGCTAAATGCGCTCACCCTTTCAAAAGGCAGACAGGTTGTTGGATAGTAGCTTATTACTGCGCTACGCAATCCACGTAGTAAGTCGCTTTACCATCAACCACTTGTTTCACTAAGCCATGTACGTCAGTTTCAAAGCCTGGGAAGCGCTCGTTAAACTCACGTGCGAATTTCAGGTAATTCACAATGATTTTGTTAAAGCGCTCACCTGGAATCAATAACGGAATGCCTGGTGGATAAGGTGTTAGCAACACTGCAGTAATGCGGCCTTCAAGTTCATCAATCGCTACACGGTCAATCTTGCGATGTGCCATTTTTGCAAACGCATCGGTTGGTTTCATTGCTGGTACCATGTCTGACAGGTACATTTCTGTCGTCAAGCGTGCCACGTCGTTAGCTTTATATACGCCGTGAATCTGTGCACATAAGTCGCGTAGGCCTAAGCGCTCGTAACGTGGGTTCTTCTGCACGAACTCAGGCAATACTTTCCATAATGGCTGGTTCTTGTCGTAATCGTCTTTAAACTGTTGTAACGCTGCTACCATGGTGTTCCAGCGGCCTTTGGTAATGCCGATGGTGAACATGATAAAGAATGAATACAAGCCGGTTTTTTCAACAATCACACCGTGCTCAGCCAAGTATTTGGTAACGATAGCAGCAGGGATGCCGAACTCATCGGAGAAGTCACCGTGAATGTCCAAGCCTGGAGTAATGATAGTGGCTTTGATCGGGTCTAGCATGTTAAAGCCTTCTGCCAGGTTACCAAAACCGTGCCAGCCTTCGTTGGCTTTTAGCATCCATGCGTCACGCTCTTCAATGCCTTCTTCTGATAGGTCGTTTGGACCCCAAACCTTGAACCACCAGTCGGTGCCCCATTCTTCATCCACTTTGCGCATTGCGCGGCGGAAATCTAAGGCTTCCATGATAGATTCTTCTACCAATGCAGTGCCGCCTGGTGCTTCCATCATGGCCGCAGCAACGTCAATACTCGCTACGATAGAGTACTGTGGGCTGGTTGAAGTGTGCATGAGGTAGGCTTCGTTAAATACGTCGCGATCCAACTGGTTGTTTTCTGCATCTTGCACCAAAATTTGCGAAGCTTGTGACAAGCCTGCTAGCAGTTTGTGGGTTGATTGCGTTGAAAATACCATAGACTCTTTACAGCGCGGACGATCTGCGCCAATCGCGTGGTAGTCACCATAGAAGTCATGGAAGGTGGCGTGTGGCAGCCAGGCTTCGTCAAAGTGCAGGGTGTCAATCTTGCCATCCAACATCTCTTTGATTTCTTCTACGTTGTATAGCACGCCGTCATAGGTTGATTGCGTAATAGTGAGTACGCGAGGCTTCACTGTTTTATCGGTTGCAAACGGGTTGCGCTCGATTTTTTTCTGGATGTTTTCCCAAGAGAATTCGCTTTTTGGGATAGGGCCAATAATGCCGAAATGGTTACGCGTCGGCATCAGGAATACCGGGATTGCGCCTGTCATAATGATAGAGTGCAACACTGATTTATGGCAGTTGCGGTCTACCACTACCACGTCACCTGGCGCTACGGTTGAGTTCCACACCATTTTGTTAGAGGTAGAAGTGCCGTTGGTCACAAAGTACAAGTGGTCGCAATTGTAAATACGTGCCGCATTGCGCTCAGAGGCGGCTACCGGGCCGGTATGGTCAAGCAGTTGGCCAAGTTCATCTACCGCGTTACACACGTCGGCACGCAGCATATTCTCGCCAAAGAATTGGTGGAACATCTGCCCAACTGGAGATTTTAAGAATGCCACGCCGCCTGAGTGGCCTGGGCAGTGCCATGAGTAAGAGCCATCCGCTGCATAGTGCGTCAGTGCCTTAAAGAATGGCGGTGGCAAGCTGTCCAGGTAAGCTTTGGCTTCGCGGATAATCAAGCGCGCTACGAACTCTGGCGTATCTTCATTCATGTGAATAAAGCCGTGTAGTTCGCGCAGTACATCGTTAGGGATATGGCGTGAGGTGCGGGTTTCACCATGTAGGAAAATTGGGATTTCTTCGTTGCGGTGACGAATTTCCGTTACAAACTTGCGCAGTTGCTCAATCGCCTCTGGTTTTTCTTCGATAAACTCTTCATCATCAATCGATAAAATGAACGCTGATGCGCGACTTTGCTGTTGTGCAAAAGAGGTAAGGTCGCCGTAGCTGGTAACCCCCAGCACTTCTGTGCCTTCTTCTTCAATCGCTTTGGCCAGTACGCGGATACCTAAACCTGATGAGTTTTCTGAGCGGAAGTCTTCGTCAATAATAATGACAGGGAAACGAAATTTCATTCAAATGCCTTTAAATTATATGGTGAGAGCGACTTCGCATTGGGCGCTGTCGCTTACTCTTAATACGCTTAGGTTAGCTGCTTCTCGTCAGCTTGTGGCCTGTTATATAAACTGAATGCCTCAAGACGCTCAGTGTTAGATTTTTGGTAAAGTTACACCAACTTGACCTTGGTACTTGCCGCCACGGTCTTTGTAGCTGGTTTCGCATACGTCGTCTGCATCCGCTTCAAAGAACAGCACTTGCGCGCAACCTTCATTTGCGTAGATTTTAGCTGGCAGTGGCGTGGTGTTGCTGAACTCCAGTGTGACATAACCTTCCCACTCTGGTTCAAATGGGGTCACGTTTACGATAATGCCGCAGCGTGCGTAAGTAGATTTGCCTAAACATACGGTCAATACATTGCGCGGAATACGGAAGTATTCAACGGTGCGAGCCAATGCAAACGAGTTTGGCGGAATGATGCAGTAGTCTGCGTTCACTTCAACAAATGAATTTGGATCGAAATTTTTTGGATCCACAATGGTGCTGTTGAGGTTGGTAAATAACTTAAATTCTCTTGAGCAGCGAATGTCGTAGCCATAGCTCGACGTGCCGTAAGACACCATGCGTTCGCCTGCAGCATTCATTTTGACTTGATTAGGCTCAAATGGCTCGATCATGCCGTGTTGTTCTGCCATGCGGCGAATCCATTTGTCTGATTTAATGCTCATAATTGTTTAAATTGGTAGAGGTTTAAAGTGAATCGAATTATAAGGCCTAACCGCTGAATTACAATGAAAAATTGTAGGTTTTGGATTGAAAAAAAGCCTCACACTTATTGAGTAAGTTGTGAGGCTTCTTAAAACGCTTTTGTCAGCGAAAAGCAGCTTAGTGCTTGTCGCCACCTAGCTCGATGCTGTAACGCCAGAATTGATCTTCAGACTCGAAAATCACGCTAGATTCTTGAGGGTCACGGCTACCAGCTGGGTACTGATGTACTGGTGATTTATCAGCCATCCAAGCTTTTACCACAGGGTCTACCAAACGCCATTGCGCTTCTACTTCACTGATGTGCAGGTAAAGTGATGGGTCACCTTCCATCAAGTTGAGCATTAAAGATTCGTAAGAATCGATAGTCTCATCACCTTGTTGGCGTTGTGGTGCATCAATGCTTAATGTGCGTGTTGCAACGTCCAAGCCTGGAATCTTAGATTCGATTTCCATTTTGATACATTCACGCGGCTGAATGTTTAGTGTTAGCCAGTTTTGATGTTGGCCTTCTACCAATTGCATCGGTGCTTTTTTGAAGCGGATAGAAATAGCGGTGTTGCCTTCGTGCATGCGTTTAGCAGTACGCACGTAGAACGGCACGCCTTTCCAGCGTGGGTTATCGATAAACAGTTTTAACGCTGCGTAAGTTTCTGTCACGCTTTCTGTTACGCCGTCACGTGCTAACTCTTCCAGATAGCCGGTGACGTTTTCACCATGACCATCGCCAGCTTGTACGCGGCCAGCTTTGTATTGGGCACGGAAAGCGTGTTTGCTCAACTCGTTCACTGGAATCGGGCGGATAGCTTCCAACAGTTTGATTTTTTCAGCACGAATGCTCTCTGGGCTGAGGTCTTGCGGTTTTTCCATCGCAACCAATGCCAGGGTTTGTAGCAAGTGGCTTTGTACCATGTCGCGCAATGCACCTGTTGCATCGTAGAATGTAGTGCGGTCACCCACGCCTAAAGTTTCATTGTTGGTGATTTGTACATGGTCGATGTGTTCGTTGTTCCACAATGGCTCGAACATCGCGTTAGCAAAGCGTGTCAGCATTACGTTTTGTAATGCAGATTTACCCAAGTAGTGGTCAATACGGTAGATTTGGCTTTCTTTTAGGTATTTAGTCAGCTCAGCTTGCAGTGCTTGTGCGCTTGGCAAGTCTGTACCGAATGGTTTTTCAATCAATACACGGCGCCAGTATTTGCTTTCATCCACTAAGCCAAGTTCTGCCAATTGTGCAACAATCGGTGCAAAGTCAGTAGGGCGTACTGATAAGAAGTAAGCCAGGTTTTGTGGGTATACAGACTCATCGGCCAATCTTTCACGCAGTTTGTTCATTGCATCTGGGTCGGTTGGCGGGTTTGAGTGGTAGTGGTTACGTGCGATAAAACGCTCGAACACTTTTTGGTCGTAACCATTTTTGAATTTGGCATCCAACATACCTTTAACGTCGGCTTGCCAGTCTTCGCGTGATACTTCACCGCGGCCCACTGAAAGAATTACCATGTTTTCAGGTAAGCGGCCAGCTGCGTCTAGGCGAAACAAACCAGGCATTAGTTTGATGCGAGATAAGTTGCCGCTCGCGCCAAACAGCACCAAGGTACAAGGATCTATTTTTTTTGCCATTATTTCAAACTTTCTTAAATAGGTTTTTGTAAATACTGTGGGCTATTTCATATTCGCTAGATTGACTCATAATTTCGCAACTTTATGAATCACTCAGGTTAAAATAGCGCCTTTATAATGAATAACGTAATTATACCGAAAAAGGCAGCACTGTTTTATGCAAACCACACAAACACTTGAAGTTAAATCTCTTACTTTGGCGAATAATCAGCATACGCGTTGGTATCGTTTTAATTCGCAGGATGAAATCAATCAAGCAACCTTAAAAAGCATCTTGCAGACAGCGGATGAGGCAATTAAAAAATACGGTAGTTTTTTAATTGTGCTGGCTGGCGGCAGTACGCCAAAAAGCGTTTACCAGTTGCTGGCTAAAGAGAATGCAGATTGGGCGAACTGGCATGTATACCATAATGATGACCGCTGCTTGCCTGTGGACCATGTAGACCGTAATAGCAAAATGGCACGCGATGCATGGTTGAACCATGTGGCGATTCCAGCAAACCAGATTCATGATATCCCTGCTGAGTTGGGTAATGTAGAGGGCGCTAAAGCCTATGCGCAAACTTTGGCCGGTGTACGTACGTTTGACCTAGTGATTTTAGGCTTGGGGGAAGATGGTCATACCGCCAGCTTGTTCCCAAACCAAGCAGTGGACAATAGTGCCGATGCCGTACCTGTGTTTAACTCACCTAAACCACCAGCTGAGCGCGTGACCATTAGCCAAAACCGCCTTGATAATACACATAATGTTATTTTCCTGGTGACAGGTGCTGGTAAGCAAGATGCAGTCAATAACTGGTTAAATGGCGTTGCGATTCCGGCAACCTTGATTGCACCAGCGTGCGGTGTGGACGTGTATAGCTTTGGCGTTCAGTTTTAATTTAACGGGATAAACTAAAACTTCATAAGCTGCAGCATTAAGTGTCAGCTTGCAAATTTTAAACCCCAATTACTTTCTAGAGTAATTGGGGTTTAGTTTTTTCTAATACCTTAACTTAGTAGTTAGCTAGATATAGTTACTTAGGTATTTTGAATCACAATATTAGGGAACTTGCCGCTGTAGTCTAAACTAGCGTTGGCAATCTTAATGGCTGCCTTGCGTGCAATTTCCTTATAGATATTGGCAGCTTTAGAATCCGGGTTGGCAACCACGGTTGGTTTGCCGCTGTCAGCTTGCAGGCGGATATCAATATCCAGTGGCAGTGAACCTAATAAATCTACATTGTAGTCTTTTGCCATCAACTCGCCGCCACCAGCGCCGAAGATGTGCTCTTCGTGACCGCAGTTAGAGCAGATGTGGGTACTCATGTTTTCAACAATACCTAAAATAGGGATGCTGACTTTCTCAAACATTTTGAGGCCTTTGCGCGCGTCCAGCAGTGCAATGTCTTGCGGTGTGGTAACAATGATGGCGCCAGTGACCGGTATTTTTTGTGACAATGTCAGTTGAATGTCGCCGGTGCCCGGTGGCAAGTCAATCACCAAGTAATCTAGGTCGCGCCATTTGGTATCACGCAGCAGTTGCTCTAATGCGCCGGTTACCATTGGGCCACGCCATACCATAGGCGTGTCAGTATCGATTAAAAAGCCGATAGACATCGCCTGTATGCCGTGCGCTTCCATTGGCTCCATACTTTTGCCGTCCAGGCTTTCCGGTCTGCCGCTAATGCCTAGCATTTGTGGCTGGCTTGGGCCATAGATGTCTGCATCCAGCAAGCCCACACTTGCGCCTTCGGCCGCCAATGCTAACGCCAGGTTAACTGAAGTGGTAGATTTACCCACGCCGCCTTTACCTGAAGCCACTGCGATAATGTTTTTTACGTTAGGTAGTAGCGTCACACCTTGTTGTGCTTTATGCGCCACGATTTTACTGCTGACATTCACCGTCACTCGGCCAATGCCGTCAATGGCTAGCAGTGCTTGTGCTACATGGTTCTGTATGGCCGCCATCACAGATTTGGCTGGGTAACCCAGTACGATATCCACGCTCACATCATTGCCATTAACCTTGATGTTTCTTGCTGATTTACTGCTTACAAAGTCCTTACCGGTGTTTGGGTCTATACATAGTTTTAGGGTGCTTTGAATGAGTAGTTCTGAAATTGCCATGTTGTTAATTCCTGATTTTAATATTCGGTAACGCTGCAAGTTTTATAACTTGAGTAAATTCATTGGTTATATTAACTTAATTTGTAGCGTTGCTTTGTAAGTTTTCAGCCAAACTTTTGCATAAACTGCATGCCAGCATTGTTTAATTGAACACGCGGACTTAAAAACAGTAATGATTGCTGGGTGAACGATGCCGCATTTGTTAGAATGTAGCTTTTAGCTCAATAGATTCATTTATCTCATGGCAACCGCAAATAATCCTCGTAAAATTCTTGTTACTTCAGCACTTCCTTACGCTAACGGCAGTATCCATTTAGGTCACTTGGTCGAATATATCCAAACTGATATTTGGGTGCGTTTTCATAAAATGCAAGGCCATCATGTGCATTATGTATGTGCAGATGACACACATGGCACACCGATTATGCTGCGTGCAGAAAAAGAGGGTATTACACCAGAAACATTGATTGCCAATGTACATAAAGAGCATTCAGCAGATTTCTCAGAGTTCTTGGTACAGTTTGATAACTATTACTCTACGAATGCACCTGAGAACAAAGAGCTTTCACAAAGCATTTATAAAAAGCTAAAAGCAGCAGGCAAAATTTCCACCAAAACTATCGAACAGTTTTATGACCCGGTCAAAAACATGTTCTTACCAGACCGCTTTATTAAAGGCGAGTGCCCTAAGTGCCATGCTAAAGACCAGTACGGTGATAGCTGCGAGGTTTGTGGCGCAACCTATAACCCGACCGAACTGATTAATGCTTATTCTGCAGTGTCTGGTGCGGCTCCTGTGCGCAAGGAAACCGAGCACTATTTCTTTAAACTGTCTGAATGTGAGCAGTTCTTAAAAGACTGGACCCGCTCTGGCACGCTGCAAGGCGAAGCCGCCAATAAGATGGGCGAGTGGTTTGAAAATGGTCTTAACGATTGGGATATCTCACGCGATGCGCCATATTTTGGCTTTGAAATCCCAGATGCGCCAGGTAAGTATTTTTATGTATGGCTGGATGCACCTATCGGCTATATGGCTAGCTTTAAAAAGCTGTGCGCAGACCAAGGGCTGGATTTTGACGAGTACTGGAAGAAAGATAGCCAGACTGAGCTTTATCACTTCATCGGTAAGGATATTTTGTATTTCCACGCTTTGTTCTGGCCAGCGACATTAGAGTATTCCGAGCATCGTAAGCCTACCCAAATTTTTGCACATGGTTTCTTAACCGTGAATGGCGAGAAAATGAGCAAGTCGCGCGGTACCTTTATTACCGCACGCAGCTATCTAGACCATATTAAAAACCCTGAGTATTTGCGTTATTACTATGCGGCTAAACTAAACAACACGATGGAAGATATCGACCTTAATCTGGAAGACTTTGTGGCACGTGTGAATAGTGATTTGGTCGGCAAATACATCAATATCGCCAGCAGAACCGCTGGTTTTATTAACAAACGTTTCGCTGGTCAATTAAATCCATCTGCAGACAACTCTGTGATTGCTGAAATCAAAGCTTCAGCCGCCGCACTTGCCGAAAGTTATGCGGAGCGTGAGTACAGTAAAGCTTTACGTGAAATCATGCGTTTGGCTGACGTTGCCAATGGCTTTGTCGCTGAAAAAGCACCGTGGGTGATGGCCAAGCAAGAAGGACAGGATGCAGCTTTGCAACAAGTGTGTTCTGATGCTTTGGAAATGTTCCGTTTATTAACGCTGTACTTGAAACCAGTGTTGCCTAAACTGGCTGGCGAGATTGAGCAGTTCTTAAATATTGCCCCGCTGAGCTGGGATGCTGTTGCTACCTCTCTGTTACCACAGCATACAATTAATGCATATGAGCATTTAATTACACGTGTTGATGGTAAGCAAGTTGAAGCGATGACCGAGGCTAATAAAGAGAACTTGCAAGCGACGGCAATACCTGCGCAGCACTCTCAACAGCGCCATGCAGAGCATCAGCAGGCGGCTAGTGCAGAGGCTACAGAGGCTGAATATATCAGCATCGATGATTTTACTAAGGTAGATTTGCGCATTGCTAAAATCGTGAGTGCAGAGCATGTAGAAGGTGCTGAAAAACTATTGAAGCTTAGTCTGGATATTGGTGAAGATAAGCCACGCCAAGTATTTGCTGGTATTAAGTCTGCCTATGATCCTGCTAGTTTGGTCGGGCGTTTGACGGTAATGGTGGCGAATTTGGCACCACGTAAAATGAAATTTGGCATGAGCGAGGGCATGGTGCTTGCTGCTAGTGATGAGCGTGGCGGCCCGTATATCTTAAGCCCAGATAGCGGTGCGCAAGCTGGTATGCGTGTTAAGTAAATATTTTTTAAACTTATTTTCCTGTCGATAATCTACAGGAAGGTTGGAATAAACTGGTAGTTGTGAACAAAGCTTAGGCCTGTATACTAAAAGTTATACAGGCTTATCTAAATTAGAAAGGGTTTTTAAATGAAATATATTAATGCTACGTTGTTAGCAATGTTACTGCTGTCAGGGCAGGCTATGGCTGCAGATAGTAATGCCAAAACTGCTATTGGTGGTGGCTTAGGCGCTGCTGCCGGTACCGCTATTGGTAGCGTGGTTGGTGGTAGCACAGGCGAGGTAATCGGCGGCGCTGTAGGTGGCGGCCTTGGTGGTGCAGTTACAACCAAAGGTAAAGGCCAGGCTGGTGCAGTAATTGGTGGCGCGGCTGGTGGTGCTGGTGGTGCTTATGTGGGTCGTCAAGTGAGCGGTAGCACAGCTGGTGCTGTAGTTGGTGCGGCAGCGGGCGGTGCAGGTGGTGCGGTAGTAGGTAAAGTAATCGATGAGCCAGCACCGAGAGCTGGTGGTGATTATAGATATGGCCATAAACACAAGCATGGTAAAGGCCATTACAAACATAAACATCGCGGTCATGATGATGACTAAGTCATTAGGTTGTGAGATATTTAAGTCAGAGCCAACGAGTTAGGTTAAGCGTTAAATTAATAAGCGTTAAGTTAATAAGTTAAGGCAATAAAAAAGCCGCGATTAGCGGCTTTTTTATTGGTGTTTGAGCACTATTCTTTTTTATCAGCAGCTGCTTTTTTGTCAGCTTTTGTTGATTTTTTAGCTTTGCTCTCTGTTTTTGTATCTGTCGCTTTTGTATCTTTTTTATCTGTTGCTTTCTTGTCAGCCTTAGCAGGTTTTTCTTCTTTGGCTGGCTTAGTTTCTTTTACGTCAGCTGTTTTGCCTGAAGTTGCAGCTTTTTCTGTACCTACTGCTTGGGTCTCTTTAGCTGGTTTGTCTGCTTTAGCAGCTTTTTTCTCGGTAGTTGCTTTCACCTCTTTAGTGTCGGCAGTTTTACCTGTGGTCGCTGCTTTCTCTGAGCCTACGGCTTTAGGGGCTTTAGCTGGTTTGGCATCGTTAGCTTTAGCATCAACTACTGCTGTTGATTTGCCGCTGATAGATACATCTTTGCGCACGCTTTGTAGCGTTGCTGCACCGACACCGTCTACTTTCTCAAGCTCATCGACTGATTTGAAATTACCATTCTTTTTGCGGTAGTCGATAATCGCTTGTGCTTTTACAGGGCCAATGCCGTTGAGAGATTCCAGTTCAGCCTGAGTTGCAGTGTTGATGTTGACCGCGGCTAGCGCACTGATACTAAAGCCTAAGAAAACAAATAATGCTAGTAACATTTTTTTCATTTTAATTCTCCGTTAAGTTATCAGACTAATCATTAATATTGTTTTAACAATTAAACAATGCGATGTTCATCATAGCTTAAACCGTCAACATCAAACAAGCTCGACAAGATTAAGTTTAAGACACGCACTCAGCATGAATCGTCTCTAATGCTTTGAGCGGATTCGCTGCCTGCGTGATAGGTCTACCAATCACTAGATAGCTAGACCCCATATTCAGCGCATCTGCAGGAGTGACAACGCGCGACTGGTCATCTTTGTTGACATTGGCAGGGCGAATTCCTGGGGTGACCAAGCAAAAATCCTTACCCAATTTTGCACGCAAGATTTCGGCTTCTAATGCGGAACAAACTACGCCATCTAGGCCAGCTTGCTGCGTGAGTGTTGCTAAATTTAAAACATGGGTGGCGATATCAGTTTGAATGCCAATTTGATTCAAGGTCTGTTGATTCATGCTGGTGAGCACGGTTACGGCAATTAAAAGTGGCTTGGTAGCGCTAGCATCCACGGCTTGTTTGGCTGCCTGCATCATCTCGCTGCCGCCGCTTGCGTGCACGTTGAGCATCCAAACCCCTAAGTTGCTGGCAGCGGAGCAGGCTTTAGCAACGGTGTTGGGAATGTCATGAAATTTTAAATCCAGAAACACGCCAAAATTTGAGCGCGTGAGAGTTTCAACAAGCTGTGGGCCGGCACTGGTAAATAGCTCTTTGCCTACTTTTAAGCGGCATAGTGACGGGTCTAGCTGTTCTACTAGTTTTAGTGCGCTGGCGCTATCAGCATAATCGAGCGCAACAATGATTTTTGGGTCTGGTTGTTGAGTGGTATTTAATGAAGTGGTCATAGTTATGGTTCGTTTAATAGTATGGTTCGTTTAATTAAACTGCAGTCGGTTCGGATGGTAGCGCTTCCCATGCGTTGCAGGCAGGGCATTGCCAGTGATGATATTTGGCTTTAAAGCCGCATTGTTCACAATGGTAGGCAGTTTTGTTGCCAATGGCATGGCGTACGGCCTGCTGCATTAGTTGTGTGTCTTGTAGGTTGCTATGCTGAGGCTGGCCGGTTTCTACAATGGCGCGTGCCTGTAGCAATAAGTCTAGCGTATTGAGGCTAGGTTTTTTAATTAGCTCTGTGCGCGCGAGTTTAGCTGCATTTTCTGCGCCTTCTTCGGCCAAGGTGGCTTCATATAATACGCTGAGTAATGAGTTTAGCTGGTAGGTCTGCAAATACGTGTTCAGTAAAGCTAGT
The DNA here is from genome assembly GCF_946479685.1 of uncultured Methylotenera sp. The sequence continues at coordinate 18,850 of NZ_CAMLGS010000004.1, read as the reverse complement.
CCTTCAGCGGTAGCATTTAATGAGCGGAAGCTTGCGAGTAGTTTGGGCGCAATCAGGCCTAAGTATTCAGGCTTCTGAAACTCAATGCGCTTCCAGGTGGAGATTGCTGCTTTATGCTCGCCGGATTCTGCTTCTAGGTCACCCAGTAATACATTGGCGCGCACGCAGTTCTTGTTGGCATTGAGTGCCAGGTCTAGCTCAAAGCGTGCGCTATGCGTGTCGTTGGCAAGTTTTGACTTAACCGCCATTTCACAATAGTAATGGGATATTTCAACACGGAACGGCACGCCGGAAAGGCGCTCTAGCTCGGTTGCGGCTTTAATGGCACGCTCCCACTCGCGCTCACGTACATAAATTTCTAGTAGTGCACGCAGTGCTGGCTGGCGATAACGGTCATCGTCTAATGTCTCAAACAGCTCTTCAGCGCGGTCAAACAGACCAGCTTTTAGGTAGTCTTGTGCAAGCTCTGCAGTTACTGCAAGTTTTTGCTGCGGTTCTAGTTCTTTTTTGGTCAGTAAGTTTAGGTGTAAATGTATGGCGCGATCTACTTCACCACGTCTTCTAAATAGGCTGCCTAATGCAAAGTGCAGTTCAAGCGAATCGGTGTTAGCTTGTACTGCTTCGGAGAAAGCCTCGATGGCTTTGTCGTGCTGGTTGGTAATCAGGAAATTCAAGCCTTTGAAATAGGCAGCGGGGAGGGCGGTAGATTCTGCCAGCAGTTGTTTCAGGTCAACACGTGCGGCTATCCAGCCTAAGCTGAAGAATAAAGGTAATGCTAGTAGCCACCAGAATTCAAATTCCATTTTATTCTACTTTATTAATTGATTAAGGTTATGAGTTTAGATACTTGGGGCGTGCAAGCTTAAAGCAACACGCGATTTAATCTGGCCAAGATAGAAAGGCCTAGCTTGTTATCATTTTACCTTATTTGACTACAGCATCATAAGAAAAGGCATCATAACAAATAGCATCATAAAAAAAACGGCAACCATATGGTTGCCGTTTTAGCCTGGAACTTAAAAGCAAATGCTAGCTTAAATCCACACGTTCACGTAGTTCTTTACCTGCTTTAAAGTGAGGTACATGTTTTTCAGGTACCTCAACCTTGCTGCCGGTTTTAGGGTTGCGACCCAAACGCGGTGGACGGTAATTCAAGCTAAAGCTGCCAAAGCCTCTTATTTCAATGCGTTCGCCTGTCGCAAGGTTATCAGACATCGCGTCTAATATAGCCTTGACGGAAAGCTCTGCATCTTTCATCACTAATTGCGGAAAACGTTCTGCAAGCAGTGTGATTAGCTCAGATTTTGTCATGCTTATATGCCTTTTTTTCTTGATACTAAAATAACGGGCTAATTATTTCTTGCTGTCTAACTTGGCTTTCAATAGAGCACCAAGGTTTGTAGTACCAGCAGCTGCGCCGTCATCTGGCAATTGAGCAGGTTCTTTAGCTTTAGCAGATTTAGCTTTAGGTTTAGCATCTGATTTTTCTTCAGAAGAAGCACCTGAAGGATCAGCTGTCAGTTGTTTAACGCCTAATGAAATGCGCTCTTTTTCAACGTCGATAGCTAAGATCACAGCTTGTAGCTCGTCACCTTTTTTGAAGTTGCGGATTGCTTCTTCGCCTGATTGTGCCCATGACAAATCAGATAAGTGAACTAAACCGTCAATGCCGCCTGGCAAACCAATGAACACACCGAAGTCTGTGATTGATTTGATTTGGCCTGAAACTTTATCGCCTTTAGCGTGTGTTGCAGAGAAATCATCCCAAGGGTTAGCTTGGCATTGTTTCATACCTAATGATAAACGACGACGTGCTTCGTCGATTTCAAGAATCATTACTTCAACTTCGTCGCCTAATTGAGCGATTTTGCCTGGGTGAATGTTTTTGTTTGTCCAGTCCATTTCTGAAACGTGAACTAAACCTTCGATACCTGGTTCGATTTCAACGAATGCACCGTAGTCAGTCAAGTTAGACACTTTACCGAACAAGCGTGTGCTTACTGGGTAACGGCGTGTCAATGCAACCCATGGGTCGTCGCCTAATTGTTTGATACCTAGTGAAACACGGTTTTTCTCTTGATCGAATTTCAATACTTTAGCTTCAACTTCTTCACCCACTGTTAATACTTCTGATGGGTGTTTTACACGACGCCATGCCAAGTCAGTGATGTGTAGCAAGCCATCGATGCCGCCCAAATCAACGAAAGCACCGTAGTCGGTGATGTTTTTAACGATACCTTTAACAACAGCACCTTCAGCCAATGTACCTAATAAAGCTTCGCGGTCAGCACCAGCAGAAACTTCCATTACAGCACGGCGTGAAACAACGATGTTGTTACGTTTACGGTCTAGTTTGATCACTTTCAAATCACATTCTTTGTTTTCGAATGGAGTAGTGTCTTTAACTGGACGTACGTCAACCAATGAACCTGGCAAGAATGCCATGATGCCGTTTACAGATACGCGTAAACCGCCTTTAACTTTACCACTTACGAAACCTTTGATGATGCGGCCTTCGTTCATCGCATCTTCTAAGTCTAACCATGTTTCCATGCGTTTAGCTTTTTCGCGTGAAAGTACGGTTGAACCGAAGCCGTCTTCTAGCTTCTCAATTGCTACTTTAACAAAGTCGCCCACTTGAACTTCAAGTTCGCCTTGAGCGTTACGGAATTCGTCAGCGTTGATTACGCTTTCAGATTTAAGACCTGCGTTAACGATCACATGATCATTATCAACAGAAACAACTTCAGCAGTGATCACTTCGCCAGAACGCATTTCTTGGCGAGCTAAGCTTTCTTCAAAAAGCGCAGCAAAAGATTCCATAGATGAAGCAGTAGAATTAGAAGTAGAAGCCATTAATTAAAATTACCTAAAATATCCCACCTAGCAGTGGGGTAGTTAAAAAGCTACGCATCGGTGATGATGGGTAGGACTAAAGTGGGTGATAGAAACCCGAATCTGGAATTATAACTAAAACATTGAAAAATAAAAGACTATTTATGAATTTTTACTAATATTTTTTCAGTGAAAAATTGTCTTTAAGCACTATGTTTGGATAAATCAAGGTGTTGCAATCTAATCTTGATTTAATTTCGAAATATTTCGTTGCTTAATCATTCAGTTATGCAGGCTAGGGCTATGTTATATATCCGTATCGCTATCCATGCTGGAAACAACATGGATAGCGATACGGAGCGACATAGACATTGTGTTAGCTTGGCTGCTGCACTTTGTTATAGGCGTCAAGCACGATGTTGACCGCATCTACTATGCTTACGTTGTCAGTTTCGAGCAGGATGGCATGCTCGGCCATCACCAGTGGCGCGCTGGCGCGGCCTTTATCTCTGGCATCGCGTTCTTGCAGATCTTGCAAGATGTTGTCATAGTTGGCAGGCTGGTTCTTGCCTAGCAACTGTTTGTAGCGGCGTTCTGCTCTTATTTCAGTGGATGCGGTAAGAAATATTTTAAGGGGCGCAGCTGGGAAAATAACGGTACCCATATCTCGGCCGTCAGCCACCAAGCCAGGGGCTTGCAAGAAGCTGTGCTGCAAATCAACTAAAGCCGCGCGTACCGCTGCGTGCACCGCAACTTGCGATGCGCCTTTACCCATCAACTCGGTACGAATCTCGTTAGAAATATCTTGCCCGTTTAATAGGACTTGCTCATGGATGAATTTGATTTGTAAGGACTTTGCGCAGGTGGCCACGGCTTCGGCATCATCCCAGGCGATATTGTTTTGGTGTGCGGCGAAGGCCACCACGCGGTAAAGTGCACCGGAGTCCAGATAGGCAAATCCTAGTTTCTCGGCCACTAATTGTGCCACGGTTCCTTTGCCGGAAGCAGAAGGGCCATCAATGGCAATGACTGGAATATGCTGAGCTTGCGTGTTGTTCATTTGTAAGGCTTATCGTAGTGTTAATAACAATCAATGTGGGTAAGTCTATCCGTACCAACTAGTAGCCATAGGGCTTATGGCTGCTGGTTTTATGACACCAGCTTTTTAAACTCGTTAAAATAGTTAGGGAATGTTTTAGCTACGCAATTCGGGTCATTGATGATAATTGGCACGCCGCCTAAGCTAACTAATGAAAAGCACATGGCCATGCGGTGGTCGTCGTAGGTGTCAATCACAGCATTAGGTGTTAGAGCTACTGGCGGCGTAATGGTGATGTAGTCTGCACCTTCTTCAACCGTTGCGCCTACCTTGCGTAGCTCGGTTGCCATGGCGGCAATGCGGTCGGTCTCTTTTACGCGCCAGCTAGCGATGTTGCGCAGAGTGCTGGTACCTTTTGCAAATAAAGCAAGGATTGCCAAGGTCATCGCCGCGTCTGGAATGTGGTTGCAATCCAGATCAATGGTATGAATCTGCGCTGCCTTGCTGGCGTTGATGTGGTTATCGCCATAACTGATATTGCCGCCCATCAGTGCTAGTGCATCCGCAAAGCGCACGTCACCCTGTATGCTGTCTTTGCCCAAGCCTTGTACTGTGACATTACCGGCAATGGCACCTGCGGCCAAGAAGTATGATGCGCTGGAAGCATCGCCTTCTACAAAAATCTCTTTTGGGGCGATGTAGTTGCTATTGGCTGCAATGGTGAAACTTTGCCAGCCGTTACGGGCTACTTGTACGCCAAATTTAGCCATTAAATTCAACGTGATTTCAATGTAAGGTTTGGAAATTAACTCGCCAACCACTTCAATTGTGGCTTGCTGTTTGGTTAATGGCAATGCCATTAGGAGTGCAGTTAGGAACTGGCTGGAAACATCACCGCGAATTTTAATTGGTTTGGATAAGTCTATTTGCGGTGCAGCAATTTTTAGCGGTGGGAAACCATCATTGCCTAAATATTGAATATCAGCACCTGCCTGTTTTAAAGCATCTACCAAATCGCCAATCGGGCGCTCATGCATGCGTGCAACCCCAGATAGCTGGTAATTGCCGCCCGCTAAAGCCAAAGCGGCAGTGAGCGGCCTGAAAGCTGTGCCCGCGTTACCTAAAAACAAGTCAGCTTGTTTATTGGGGAAGTTGCCACCGCAGCCTGTTACGCGCCAAGCATTTTCAGCAAAATTTTCTAGCTGCACGCCTAGGGCTGCCAGTGCCTCCAGCATGCGCGAGGTATCGTCTGATGCCAGTACGTCGCGTATTTCTGTCGTGCCGTTCGCCAGTGCCGCCAATAGCAAGGTGCGATTGGAGATGCTTTTTGACCCAGGTAGGGTTAGTGTGCCTTGTGCTTGGTGGCCTGCGGCCAATGTGAGTTGTTCCATAACCAATTCTTTATTGTGTATATTATTGCTCTTTAAGTTTTGCCCAGTTGTTACGTGCAATACTGGCGCGCTCAAATAGCGCATGCAGTGCATCGCCGTCACTGTTTTCCAGCATTTGTTTTAATCGGGATAGCTCGTCCTGATAGGCCGTGATTTCATTCAGCAGTGCCGCTCTATTGGCTAGGCTGATATCGCGCCACATTTCAGGGTGACTACCGGCGATGCGCGTAAAATCCCTGAAGCCACTGGCGGCAAAGCCGAATAATTGCTCTGCATTCTGGCGTGACGCAATATCGTCTACCAGTGCAAAGGCAAGCAAGTGCGGCAAGTGGCTGACAGCGGCAAAAATACTGTCGTGCGTGGCTGCCGGCATTTCGGTGACGTTGGCACCGCAAAGCTGCCATAGCTCACGTACACGCTGCACTGCATCGGCGTTGGTTGTAGCGGTTGGCGTTAGCACTACGTTTTTATTGCGATATAAGTCAGTGGTGGCAGCTGTTACGCCGCTTTTCTCAGCCCCTGCAATAGGGTGGCCGCCCACAAACTGATGAAATTGTTCGCCTAGTATTGCCTGAGCGCAGGTAAGGACATCACTTTTGGTGCTGCCTGCATCAGTGATCACGGTGTTGGCTGCTAAAACTGGTTTGATGGCGGTCAGAATGCTGGCGGTTTGCGCAACCGGGGCGGCAATCAGTACCATGTCTGCATGGCGTAGCGCTTGCGCAACATCGCTGCAGGCAGCGTCTATCACGCCCAAATCCAATGCGGATTGCATGCTGTCAGTGGAGCGACCCACCCCTATGATTTGTGCAGCACTTCCGGCTTTTTTTAAAGCGAGTGCCACCGAGCCGCCAATCAGGCCCACACCAAAGATAACGATTTTTTTCAATTTTTTTAAGAGACTTCACGACTATCAATAGCCGCAATTGTAACATTGTTGTAATTGCCAAGAATCATGGTGCAATTTTTTGTTTTTTTATCGCGCAAACAAATCGTGAGAGTCATTGCACAGACCTCACCATTTTTTTGTAGCGTTAATTAAATAACTCGGTAATAATTGGTAAAAATATTCTGCACAAAGTAAATAATAATGAGAATTTGGCAGTTAATAATATTTATTCAAATTGCAGTACTCTTTCACCCACCAGCGCTTGCAGCGAGCGCTGATGCTAGTGCTGGCTCCAAAGTTGCCGTCATTGCCTCTACCTCATTTAACCCAGGTGCCATCAGTGCCAATACGTTGCGCGCTATTTTTGTGATGAACCAAACCAAATGGAGCGACGGCACACCCGTAAAGGTCTATGTTTTCTCAGATTCAAATCCAACCCATGAAGTTTTTAGTAAAGAGGTTTTAAGGTTTTTTCCACGCCAGCTCAGACGTGCCTGGGATAGGCAGGTGTTTGCAGGTTTAGGCCAGTATCCAGAGCAGGTTTCTACGTCACAGGAAATGCTCGCTAAAGTGAAGTCTACCCCTGGTAGCGTTGGATATCTATTGTTGCAAGAGGTGAACCAAGATGTACGCATACTCCAAATATCGCAATAGACCTAGCTTGCGTCAAGCTAGCCTGCATCCTCGCCTGCATCAATGGTGCGCAAGATGCGTATTGGCGTTTGCTGTGTTGGTGCCCAGTGTGGCTAGTGCGGTAGATATGCAAGATGGCAAGTTGCAGCTTCATGGATTTATTACACAGGGGATGGTGAACACTACGGGTAACAACTTCTTAGGTAAAAGCCGCGATGATATTAGTTATGATTTTCGTGAGGTTGGCTTAAACGCTACTTATCGTGCGCTACCTCAGTTACAGTTCTCAACCCAGCTCATTTCGCGCAAGGCCGGTCAAAATGATAATGGTGAGCTGCGCTTGGGGCATGCCTTCGTTGACTGGACCGTGGCCTCTGGTGATTGGGGCAGCTCAGGTGTGCGTTTGGGTAGGGTAAGGGTGCCTTATGGTCTTTATGCAGAAACCGGAGATGTTGCCTTTACCCGTGACTCCGCTATTTTGCCGCAACCTATTTATTTTGATGTGACGCGTCGCCTGCAAAAATCCGCAGATGGTCTGTCGCTTTATCACAATGCAGTTTCTGATTACGGTAATTTTGGCGTCAAATACTATTTGGGTTACCCGCAGGCGGACGGTAAATCGACTGAGGCGACCTTTTTAGGTAAAGATATGCCTGGTCGTTTAGACTCTAAATTGACACAGTTGGTGAACTTCTCATTTGATAGCAACAATGGGCAATGGCGATTTGGATTTACCGCAGCCAATGTCAAGTTAGCCTATGACAGCAAGCCCACAGAGTTTTTATCTAGTGGCGATATCAGCTTAGTGCCTTATTTGTTATCGGCACAATACAACGCTGAAAAATGGAGTCTCACCGGCGAGTATTTACTCGAGTTTCTTGAGTTTAAAGGGTTTGGCCCACTCGCCGATGGCAAATCCAGTGCAGATGGCTTTTATGTACAGGCCGCCTACCGCCCAGCGTCTAAGTGGGAGGTCTTTACCCGTTACGATGCTTTCTATCGAGACCGTTCAGACCGTCATGGCCGAGAGTGGCAGGCAACGACTGGGCTGCCGAATTTTATGCTTTACAGTAAAGATTGGTCTGCCGGGGTGCGCTACGATGTGAACGAAAGCTTTAGCTTGCGCGCCGAGGTGCACCGGATAAATGGTGCAGGTTGGCTATCTCCACTGGAAAACTCAAACCCAGCAGCCCTGGAAAAAAACTGGGATATGTTGATTTTGCTAGCTTCTTATCGCTTTTAAACGCCTAACCAAATAAAACATGCGATTCCTGCAAAAAAAATCCGAGATTTTTGTGAGCCTGAAATGGAAAATCATGGCTTTGCTCGGTCTGATTTTTGTGACCCTGACCTTGCTGCTGATAAGCTGGGCCTACTTGAGTCAGGTGAACCGCCTTAAACACGAGCGTGATTTGGTACACGAGCGTTACTTAGTGCAGTTTAAAGCGATGCTGGCAGACTTTTCGCTTAAAACTTCTCAAGTCTCTTCTCTGGTGGCAACCATGGTCAGTGTGGATGGCGCGCTGGCAACCAAGGATGGCTCTAGTTTAAAGTGGTTGGGGCCGCGTGTCAGTTCGGCCTTGGCTTCATTGCAGCTGGATTATGGCTTGGAATCCATCCGCATTTATGATCAATACCAGCACACGTTGGCAGAGTGGGCTGGTCCGCGGCAAAAAAATGCTTTGGAAGACAAGCAGGTTGCTGAAGCGATTTTGCAAGAATCCAGCCTGGCGTGGATAGATTGTACTGAAGTGTGCTTGCAATATGCGGCAACGCCGATGCTTACTAACGGTGAGGTCAGCGGGGCGGTAGTGGTTGCATCATCAATGGCGGATTTGATTCTATCGTTTAATCGCTTTTCTGGCGCAGATGTTGGCTTCGTGTTGAAAAAAGAGGCGAATCAACATCAAAATGACTTGCCCAAACTAGGGTTGCGCATTGCTGGCTTATCCAATGCCAATGTTAATTTGCCTTTGCTGCAGCAGGTTGAAAGTATTCCATCGGTCAAAGAGGCGTCTGCGTGGCAACGCTTGGCTCTTGCTGACAAGTATTACGATGTAGTGTTCTTTCCTATTGCGCATAAGCTGGTGGATGTGCCAGGCATGGTGGTGGTGATTGAAAACGTTACATCGCAAGTGCTGGAGACCAAAGAGGCTACATTACAGCGCATCAGGTTTGGTCTGATTTTTGCGGTATTCACGCTATTGGCTATTTATTTCTTACTGAATACGCGGTTAAAGCGTATTACCGATGCCGTAAAAGCGATTCCATTTTTAGGGCAGCGCCAGTTTGAAGCGGTACGCACTCAAATTAAAATACGTGAGAACCCCGTTCTTATTGATGAAGTAGATCAACTGGCTGAAGCCGCTCTGCAACTGACAGACCGCCTGCAATCGCTTGAAAAGGATGCCAGCTTGCATCAAGCTGAGATTCTGGAGATGTTGGGGCGTATTACCCAGGCTAACGAGTTCTCTGAGCGTATTTTAGATACTGCACAAGTAGTGATTGTGACGCAGGATGCAGATGGTAAGGTCACGAGTATTAATCACTATGGTGAACAGCTATTGGGCTGGGATGAGCGTAATTTACAAGGTAAGTCTTTAATCAATGCACTGGATAAGCCCGAAGCACGTGGGCAGTTGCATCAGGTGTATCAAGGCATTCTTTCCAACAGCATTGACTATCATTATCACGAGTGTGCCGTGCTGTGTAACCATGATGTGAAGCGTGAAATTGCATGGCATCACTCTCGCATGGATGGCGAGCAGGTGCAGATTTTATCGGTAGGGGTAGATATCACCCTGCGTAAAAGAAGTGAGGAGAAAAGCCTGTATCTGGCTGAGCATGACCAGCTGACCGGTTTGATCAATCGCCAGCGCTTTATGCAGGAGGTTGAAGCGGCACTGGTACGGCTGGACGGAACCACTGCATGCGATGCCTTGCTCTACTTGGATTTGGATGGCTTTAAATATATTAACGATATTTCAGGGCACACAGCCGGTGATATGGTGCTGCGCACCGTGGCGGATATCCTGTCTAATATCTGCGGCCCGCAAGATGTCCTCGCGCGGCTCGGTGGTGACGAGATGGGTATTTTGATGCGCGATTGCGATTTGCCAAGAGCAATCAAACTGGCGGAGGAAATTAACCGCCAGCTGGGCGAGATTAAATATCCTGGTTTGGCGGGCGACCACCACATCACCGCAAGTATTGGCATTGTGGCGGTTAGTGCCAATAATCATGACGCGAAACGCTTATTGGCTAATGCTGATATTGCCATGTATCAGGCCAAACTTACGGGTAGCGCACGCTTGCATGTGTTTTCTGAAGGGGAGCATTTGCAGCAGAAACTTGAGCAGAAAGTGCTGTGGGAAGACCGCATCAAACAAGCGCTGCGTGAGCAGAGCTTTATCATGCAGTATCAGCCTATATTAGATATCCACCAAAACGTCATTAGCCATTACGAGGCACTGGTGCGCATGGTGGATGAAAATGGCGAGATGGTGCCGCCGGGCGAATTTATTGAGTTTGCTGAGCGTTCAGGCTTGATTAAACAAATCGACCATTACGTGGTGCGTACTGTAATTAAGCGTTGGGCTGAGCTGTTAGCAGAAGGTAAAGAGCGCAAAGTAGCGATTAACCTTTCCGGGCATAGTATGAATGATGAAAACATGCTGACCTTGCTGCAAAGCCTGTTTTTGCAGCACCCGGAATTGCCTTCGCATATTATTTTTGAAATTACCGAAACCGCAGCGGTGGCGGATTTTGCAACAGCACAAACCTTTATTGAAACAATCCGTGCTTTAGGCTGCGCTTTCTCATTGGATGATTTTGGCGTTGGCTTCTCTTCTTTTTACTACGTCAAGCACTTCCCTGTGGACTATGTGAAAATTGACGGCTCTTTTATCCGCAACCTTGCCGATAGCCCGGACGACCAGATATTTGTGCGAGCACTTACGGAGGTGGCGCGTGGTTTTGGCAAGCACACTGTGGCGGAGTTTGTGGGTGATCAGCGCTGCTTGACGTTACTGCGAAGCTACGGTGTTGATTATGCGCAAGGCTACTTCATAGGTAAACCTGCCAATGAAATTGTCTAATCAAACCGTCTAGTCAAACCGCCTAATGAATTGGTCTAGGTTGTGTAATGCTGGGGGTGGCTACTAATAATTAACGTGTTGTTTATGTTATATATTTGGCAGACACCTAACGCCATTCACCGTCTATCAGTTTCTCTAGCGGCTGGTAGTTCTGTTTATACGCCATTTTCCTGCTGTCTTTAATCCAGTAGCCTAAATACAGGTAAGGTAAGCTCAGGGTTTGTGCCCATAGCGCCTGCCAGAGCACGTTATAGGTACCATAGCTGGTAGAGCTGTCGCTAGTGTCGTAAAAGGTATAAACCGCAGACACACCATCAAGCACGATATCAATCACACTCACCATTTTAAGCTGGCCGTTTTCTCTAAACTCTACAAGTACGCTTTCTACGTTAGATTGGCATAAAAAGCTCTGATACTGCTCCACATCACTTTCTTGCGCGTCTGCATCTTGCGCTAGCTGTTCATCCGTTTTGTCTTCGCTATGGCGTGCGCGCTGGTAGCTTGCATATAGCGCATAATGCTCTTCATGAAAGCCTATGGGCAATATCGTGGTGGTGAGATTCTGGTGCTGTTTAAACGCGCGTTTTTGGCTGCGGCTAGGGCTAAACCTTGCTAATACAATTCTGACTGGTACGCACTCCTGGCAGTTCTCACAATGCGGCCTGTAAGAGAACTTTCCGCTACGTCTGAAGCCTTGCTGAATCAAGCCACTGTATACGTTTGCGTCCACCAGGTGCTGCGGTGCGGCAATCAGGCTTTGTGCCATTCTGTTAGGCAGGTAGCCGCAGGTGTAGCCCGTGGTGACGTAAAACTGCAGTTTGTGCAGCGGCGTATCGCTAGGTAAACTCATGGTAAAAGTATAACCCTATTTTTACTCTGTGTTGCTTGGACTGCTCTGGGTTAATGTAGATAATTGCGATGCAAATTCCGCACGGTCAATTTCTCTTGCGCCAAGGCTAGCTAGATGCGCTGTTTTCATCTGGCAGTCAATCAGGCCAATGCCTAGCGCTGTTAGGTGCTGCACCAAACTCACAAAGGCAACCTTGGATGCATCGGTTTTGTGGTGAAACATACTCTCACCATAAAACATACGGCCTATGCGCACCCCGTAACAGCCGCCAACCAACTCACCCTCAAAATAAGACTCTGCAGAAATCGCAAATCCGGCTTCATGCAGCCTGCAGTAAGCATCAATAATATCCTGTGTAATCCAGGTGCCGGCTTGCTCGCCGCGTGGGGTGTTGCTGCAAGCCGCAATGACTGCACGAAACTGCGTGTTGAACCTTACCTCAAATGTTTTTTTCTTGAGCGTTTTTTGTAGTGAATTGGATATTTTTAACTCGTTAGGAAAAAGCACCATGCGTGGGTTAGGGCTCCACCATAAAATAGGCTCACCCTCGCTAAACCAGGGGAAAATACCTTGATGATAAGCCGCTAATAGGCGTGGCAGCGAGAGGTCGCCGCCAATCGCGATTAATCCATTAGGCTCGTTAAGGGCTTCAGTTAAAGGTGGAAAGTCGCACTCACCATCTATACTGGCAACCCGACCATTAGGAAGTTGATAATAACCTTGGCTCATAAACTTAATCTTGATTTGCTGGCTCTTGCCGTATTTTGCTGATAATGCACCATGTTGCGCATTATCATCTTAGAAGCGTTAATTAAATGTAAGTTTTGAATATAAAGTAATCACGCAGATTGATGAAGCTGTTTAGGCTACATTTTTACGATGCTTGCTTGAATGCTAGGTTTGCGGACGCTTTTTTCCAAAGATAAAACCAGAATGCCAGTGACCATAGGCTGGCCGACACCGGCCGACAATGGATATTCCGTAACCTGCTCGGTAAGTACATAGCCGCGCCGTTCATAGAAAGCCAATAGTTCTGGCCGTAAAGATAGAACCGACATTTTGAGTACCGAAGCGTTGTAGTGTTCAATGGCATACGCCTCTGCATGTAGTAACATTTGCTTACCAATACCTTGCGTTTGCATTGTTGGGTTTGTCGCTAGCATGCCAATGTAAGTGCCGGACTGTCCACCTTGCACATGCACACACGCTACGATCTCTTGCCCAAGACGCAAGAGCAAAATCGTAGATTGTTCGTGAAATAGGGAAAGTACTTGTTCGGTAGATATTCTTTCACCAGCAATGAGGTTTGCTTCATGTGTCCAGCCAGTCTCCTGCGCGGAAGGCCGATAAGCCCTGTTCACGAGGGCTGCAATTTCTTTAGCATCAGCTTCGCAAGCGAAACTTAGTTCAAGTGGTAGGACTTTCATGATTTAATCTGGCTAACGTTTGAGTTAATGGGTGCCGTTAGGCGTTCCGCTTCAATGATGGGTTAGATTTCTTGTTTATGACGGCTTCGAACAGTCTTAGCTTTTGATGCGTTAGCACGCAGAGCGGCTTCAAACGAGCGACGCGCCCAGAGAGAAGCTTCATTGGCGTCCTCCAGTACGATTTCTGGAGCCTGATAGTAGGATAGTCCAATGACTTTCCCTTGTCGAACATACTCGAACTGACTAAGCCCTTGATGCTTAAAATCAGCAGAGTTCTTTACATCGGCCTTCAAGTACAGTGTGTCCTGAGATATTAAACCGAACATGATTCCATCGTGATAAATACCATAGCCAGAGAACATTCGGCGCAAAGAGATTGGTCCGAACAGTCGAAAAACGTCGGTCAGGTGTTGTGCAAATTCGTCTGGTGCGGACTGGGTATGCATAGAGACCTAACGTTGGAGGTAAGGTGCCGTCTGGAGGTGGTACGCCGGAAGACGGCCCCTCTTGACCAAAGGGTTATGCTGCAATTACTGTCCCATGATTTTCTAGATCGCTCAGAAACGATTCCAAACCCCGACGCCGTTCGGAAAAAACCTTTGCAAGACGGATTTGCAACTCTAGCTTGGCAAACCTACGCACCATTCGTCCATATAGATCCTCCCACTTGCCATCTAGCAGAACATAGTCGCAATAAGTAATTGACGTAATTGCATGGTGCATATCTCCTGCGTCATTCGGACCAATAGTTAAGGTCTTATCTAAGAAAATCGCGCGAAGTAATTCCTGCATCACTGCAAGGGTTGGGACGTGGGATGGATGGCCTTTGAAATTTTGGGCCTGTTTCACCGTTTCTACGTTAGAGCGCACATTATTGATTTGGTCTGCCAACTCTCGATTGCTTTCCATCCAGGTGGTGTTTAACTTTTCACGGTTCTCTGCGATTGCGTTGATAACGCCTGCAATCGTAAATGGCTGAAAATCATCTTGCCGCTGTCGAGCCACTTCTAAAAGAAGGTCAATATCAGGGGCTGCCTTTAGTCTGATGTTCGTGTCGCGGGTGACGTTTTCTTGATCTATTGCCTTCTCAACGTTAAACATTGCGAAATAGATATTTGGTAGCACTGCTTCAAGAAACTTTGCTATTTCATCTGCGTGTCTTGGGTCAGTTGCACCAGTAATTTCGGCAAGGTTGGCGTGGGAAATTACCAAACTGCCACCACTAGCTTTTAGCGCGCTAAGAAACCGATTACCCAGAATTGGGTCGCTAGATAATTGACGAATTGCCCAATGGTCCAAATAAATGGCTGGGAAGTCGAAAGACTGAATAACCAGAAGCCTTCCATCATTTATTTCAAACCGAACGGGCATTCATCCACCTTCAATTCAATGAGGCATAACAGTTAATATAGAGACAAAGAGTCACTGCAAAATGATTCTAGACGAAGTTGCTTTGTATGGGGGAAGTTTTGATTTCTTGAGTGATAATTTTGGGCTTTAAGATTAGTCTCTCATCAATAAATTACTGCAAAAATAATCGAATTTTTAAGAAAAATATAGAGGTCTATAAGAGCCTACAAATTTTCAGTGTATGCCAGAGGCGTAAGTCTTAACGCATTAGCATTAGGCACATTAAAATATTTTAAAAAACGCTAATGCCTTTTCGCCAAAGTACCAAAGTGCAAAAAAGAAGGCGCTGAAATAGATGGTGGTGACGACCAGCCAGAATAACGCAATCAGGTACATTAAGCCGTCATCTTCTAGCTCGCCTATGCAGTAAAACAAGATGGCTAGGCCGGGTAAAAAATTATTGAATGGTAATACACCAAACGGGATGGCCATTAACCCGCCGGCGGCCAGCAGGATAAAGCCGCCCATTTTTTGGCCGCGTATGCCTGCTGCAATAAGGGGGTAGCGTGGTTTGCTGATTTTTCTGCATAAGCCCAAAATCTCCAGGCAGACCTTGGCTAGCATTTTCCATGTGCTCTCGTTAAATTCAATCGCCAATATTTTTTTTGGTAGTATCGGTGATTCGTGGTCATGTAGTAATTGCCAGCCAAGTGTGGCAAAGGCGACTCCGCCCAGTACCGTGAATGGGCCTAGCGGGATAGGCTGTAAAAAGGGTAAAACCAGTATGATGCAGATAAATGCGTAGCCAGCTTCGTCTAATGTGTCTAAGGCCTCGCCC
Source organism: uncultured Methylotenera sp. (assembly GCF_946479685.1). Next base: position 3,501 of record NZ_CAMLGS010000004.1, on the reverse strand, counting down.
ACGGTTAGTGGTTTGTCTTTGGCTTTTTCTGCAAATTGATGCAAAGTTTTTACTAAATTTGCGTAGTCACACATAGTTTTTAGTAGGTTCTCATAGGTGGTTTGTGCCTGTATTGTATGCAATATTGCGGGTGACGGTTATCAAAAAAACCGCATTTAATTGGCTTACACTTACTATTCATGTAATTGAACTATAAAAAAGCTTCTTAATCATATGATTAGCGCGTAAAATGCGCGCACTTTTATCGATTTATAGTAGATACCTTGGAACAATACTCAACAATGTTAGCAAAGCCTATTCCTAGCTATCGTCCTTATTGGGCGAAGCGGTTTGGGCCTGCGCCAATTTTACCGATGTCACGTGCCGAAATGGACGCCCTTGGCTGGGATAGCTGCGACATCATTTTGGTAACGGGGGATGCGTATATTGACCACCCTAGTTTTGGTATGGCGTTGGTGGGCCGTTTGTTGGAGGCGCAGGGTTTTAGGGTTGGCATTATTGCGCAACCTGATTGGCAAAATGCTAATGCATTTAAAGTGCTAGGCAAACCTAACCTTTATTTTGGGGTTACTGCTGGCAATATGGATAGCATGGTGAATCGCTATACTGCGGATAGAAAAATCCGTAGTGATGACGCGTATACACCGAATGCGGAACCGAACAAACGCCCAGACCGTGCGGTGCTGGTATATAGCCAGCGCTGTCGTGAGGCATATTCTGACGTGCCGTTAGTGGTGGGTAGTATTGAGGCGAGCTTGCGCCGTATCGCGCATTATGACTATTGGTCAGATAAAGTGCGCCGTAGTATTTTGGTGGATTCTAAAGCCGATATTTTATTGTATGGCAACGCAGAGCGTGCATTGGTAGAGCTTAGCCACCGAATTGCCAAAGGCGAGAAAGTTGCTGATATTCAAGATATCCGCGGTACTGCATTTTTACGTAAAAAGATTCCAGAAGGCTGGAGTGAGGTAGAAAGTACCAAGCTGGATCGTCCTGGTGCTGTAGATAAGCCAGTTGACCCATATGAAATGAAAATGGGTAAGTCTGACGCTAGCTGCGCTACCAATGATGCGAAAGACAGTGAGGCAAAGAAAACAGAATTACCTGCTGGTGTAAGCGCCATTGAAATCGTCCCTAATCTTAGGTTGAAAGCACCCAAGGCTGATAGAAGCAAACAGGTAGTGCGTTTACCTGCGTTTGAAGAGGTGGCGAATGACCCAGTGCTGTATGCGCATGCCTCAAGGGTATTGCACTTGGAGGCTAACCCGGGCAATGCGCGCGCTTTGGTACAAAAGCATGGTGATAGAGAAGTGTGGCTCAATCCGCCGCCAATCCCGCTTACCACCAAAGAGATGGACTATGTGTACGACATGCCGTATGCACGTAAGCCACACCCAGCTTATAAAGATGCAAAAATCCCAGCTTGGGAAATGATACGCTTCAGCGTAAACATCATGCGCGGCTGCTTTGGCGGCTGTACCTTCTGCAGTATTACCGAGCATGAAGGCCGCATTATTCAAAGCCGTTCTGAGGCTTCTATCTTGAAAGAAGTAGAAGAGATCCGCGATAAGGTGGATGGCTTTACTGGCGTGATTTCAGATTTGGGTGGCCCTACCGCCAATATGTACCGTATTGCATGTAAATCTGAATCTATCGAGAAAAACTGCCGTAAGTTAAGCTGTGTTTATCCGGCTGTGTGCGAGAACTTGAATACGGACCATAGCGCGCTGATTCAGCTGTATCGTAAAGCACGGGCGATTAAAGGTGTGAAGAAAATTCTGATTGGCTCTGGTTTGCGCTATGACTTAGCAGTGAAGTCACCTGAATATGTGAAAGAGCTGGTGCAGCACCATGTAGGCGGCTATTTGAAGATTGCGCCTGAGCATAGTGAAGAAAATGTGCTGAGCAAAATGATGAAGCCGGGCATGGGTGCTTATGACGAATTTAAAGCCATGTTTGAGAAGTTCAGCGCCGAGGCGGGTAAGAAGCAGTATTTGATTCCGTACTTTATTGCGGCACATCCGGGTACCACGGATAACGACATGCTTAACTTGGCGTTGTGGTTGAAGAAATACGATTTTAAATTAGATCAAGTACAAACGTTTACCCCTACGCCAATGGCGATGGCAACGGCGATGTACCACTCAGGTAAAAACCCGTTGCGTAAAGTGACGGTAGATTCTGATGAAGTGCCTATCCCGAAAGCGGGTAATGTGCGTAAGCTACATAAAGCCTTTATCCGTTACCATGACCCAAACAATTGGCCGATGCTGCGTGAAGCGCTGAAGAAAATGGGGCGTGACGATTTAATCGGTAGCGGCAAGCATTGCTTGATTCCAGCTTGGCAGCCGCTTTCAACCAAGCCGGTGACTACGGTGCGTGGTGAGCAGTTGGAGCGTACGGTACGGCCTAGACGTACTACCGAGAAAAAACGTAAATACTCCTAAGTAGTTTTGTGTGAGGGTGATGTGATGTTAAGGTCATTCATACCGAGTTTATACCAAGCCCTCATGCTGCTGCTATTCGCTTTGCTCAGTACCCCTGCCTTAGCAGAGCGGGGGCTGTTTTGGAAGGCTGAGTCTAAAACCGCACCTACGATTTATCTATTTGGCTCGATTCATACTGATGATAATAGGGTGACCGACTTTGCCCCTAGCGTGCTGGCGGCGTTAAAGTCGGTAGATGCGTTTATGATGGAGTCTGACGCACCGCAAGACCCGCGTATGCTGCAGACCAACGATACCGACCTCAAATCCAGCTTAAGCCCTAAGGAGCTAGAGCAACTGTATGCACTGGCTGATTTTCATGTCATGCATAGAGATATAGCACTACGCACCAAGCCGTGGTTATTGGCGGTGGTGTTTGATTCCCCCAGACCACTGACCCCATATGCGCAAGATAACTTGCTGATGCGCCTTGCGGAAGATAATGGCAAAGAAGTGCAGGGCATAGAATCTGCTGCTGAACATTTTGCCGTAATGGATAGCTTAACCTCGGCTGAGCAGCTAGCCTTATTGCGACAGGTGTTAAAACGTAGCCAGCAAGCGAAAGAGCGTGATTACGAGCAGTTAATCAAGGCCTATTTAAAAGGCGATGCGAATAAACTCGCAGCGCTCAATGCACACACTACCGGCAGTATGCTGCCTACGCCACTTTGGGAGAAAATGCGCGTGAAATTGCTGGATGAGCGCAATGCAGTGATGACGCAGCGGGTGCTGGCTAAAGCGCAGGACAAAAGCTTGTTTGTGGTTGTGGGTGCTTCACACTTGGCAGGCCCCACCGGGCTGATTGCCTCGCTCAAGCAGGCAGGTTATACCTTGCATGTGGTGAAGTGATCAGGCGTTACTGGTGTGTGACGTGGCGCCCAGCCTCGTAATTAACCGCTTCTGGTGATTGATTTACGTAAATTAGTTTATCTGTTGCAAAGCCAAGTTCTTTAGCTTCTGCAATTAAATGCTGCTTAATTGGGTACGATAGCTGTGGTGTGCGTGACAGTATCCA
>NZ_CAMLGS010000003.1 GCF_946479685.1 uncultured Methylotenera sp. | reverse complement strand
CCAACCACCATCAACAGCTATAAAGATTTGATTATCGAGCCCAATGTTTGGTCTGGCTTTGCGCTGCTGCGCGGTGGGCAAACCAATGGCATCGTCGGTAGCTATGAGCAGGTGGCTGAACGCTTGGATCAATTGGTGGCGCTAGGTGCCGATGCCTTTATTTTGGCCAGCACGCCACACCTGGAAGAAGCGTACCGCGTGGGTGAAGAGGTGCTGCCGTTATTGCGCGGCAAAACTGACACCGCGATTTTGCGTGCTGTGGGATAAGAGTATGGCTAATTCATTATCTGCTAATCCCGCTGCAAACTCATCGTTAACCGATATCTGGTTTACGCGCTGCCCAGTGCCTACGGCAACTGGCTTGGCGTATAAGCTGGGCTGGCTGCAGGACGAGTTTGCTGCTGATGGTATCTCGATTGCAACCATACAAGATGCGCCTAAAGCACTCGCACGCCATCATTATGACCATGAGCTTCCCAATTTGATTCGCGAGGGCGGCAGTTTGCTGGCCTTAGCGGCCAAGGCACAGGGTGCCAAAACCAAGCTTATCGGCCTCACCTGGATAGACGAGTGGCAGGCGATTCTGGTACGTCAGGATTCGCATATCCACAGGCCGGCCGACCTGAAAGGCTTGCGTGTGGCGCTACCTGCCTATGTGCACCGTGAAATAGCGTCGCATGTGCGCGGTAGCAGCATTGCGCGTGGTATGACCTTACAAGGGGTGAAAGGCGTTTTAGCTTACGCTGGCTTAACGCTGGATGACGTGACTTTTGTCGAGGTGGGCTCAGGGCAGGATACCAGCGCCAGCCTAGGTGGACTGTGGGCGGGGTTGGATAACTTGGCGCGTGGAGAAGTTGATGCGGTTTACGTTAAAGGCGCGTCGGCAGTGGATGCCGCTAAGCAATATGGTGTGGTGGTCGGGATAGATATCGACCAACTCTCTGAGCGTAAGTACCGCGTCAATAACGGTACACCGCGGCCGATTACCGTGCACGAAGACTTTATCGAAAATCATTTTGATTTACTGGTACGTTTTCTTGCACAAACCTTGCGCGCTGCGGATTGGGCTGCCTCCAACTTGGAAGGTGTGCATCAAATCTTAAAAAGTGAAACCCGTTCCGGCGATGAAGGCGTGGCGACCGCTTACCGCAATGGTTTTCATCAATCATTACACCCAACTTTATCCAAAGAATTGCTGAATCTACTGAGCATACAAAAGAACTCCAGCTTGATTCATGGCGTGTTAGACCGTGATTTTAATTTGGACGCATGGATAGACCCAACCCCATTGGCTGCTGCATACCAGTGGCTAGAGAACCATTACCAAGCGCAGAGCAAAGCTGCGTAATTTATTTATTTTTATTAAAGGAGTTTTAGCATGGGAAAAATCGATACAGAATTAGCCGCGGATGTGGCGGCATTTGCACAAAGTGTTAAGCAAGATGCCGAGCACGCCTTTAGAGTGTTGCGTGAAACTGATACCACCACGGCCTACGGTACCGTTGGCTTTGTGGTGCGCGTGCCTGGGCACGAAAAGCTGGTGGTGGTGAACGACCCAGGGCCGTGGAATCGAGGCGCAGAAATCACACCAGCTATTATCGGCTTTGATGGCACCGTCTATGCGGGCAACCATAGCGGCGGCAAGCGCTACAACAAGCTGTTTATTGAACATCCTGATGTGAATATTATTTCACACGTGCATACGCTGTATCTGGCGGCTTGGGCACAAACGCACCGTACTTTTCCAATCAATTATGTCGCGTTTAATCGCCATCACTTGGTGCGCGAGCTGCCAATCTATATTGATAGACGTCAGCCGGAAGTGGATTTTATCGTGGAAAAAGTAAATGAAAACCCGCATAACTTTGCCATTATTGAGGCCAATGGCGGTGGCACGGTATGGGGTAAAGGCGGTGTGCGAGCACTGACTGACACCATTATCCTGCTGGAAGAAACTGCGCGTTTACAATTGCTGGCTGAGGCAGTGGGCGGCTCCAGAAACTATGGTGCGGGTGCGTTAAGGCAAAACTGGACCATGACTGGTTTGTTTGATGAGGCCAAAACCTTAGGCTTGCTGCCGATTACCGATATCTAGCATACTTACGTCGCTATCTTGCGTCGCTATCTTGCATCCCCGCTCATTGTTAGCCTAGGCAGAGCAATGAGCGGGTGCCTCATCCCTGTTTTCTCAATATAGGCACGGCAATTGTGGCTGGCTAAGCCTGCTGCTAATCACGGCCACAATAAAACTTACGCATGGCTTCACCCGTTACATCCGGGGCGATAAACTCCCACTGCGCTGGTGTGCTGTGTTTAAAGATGGCTTCACCGCTACCCATATTGCGCTGGTAGTAGCTGGAGGCCATGATTCTACGCATCTTGGTTTTACAATTGACTTCAAGCAAAGATTTGGCGGAGAGGTAAGACTGACGCTGTATGGTTTGCGGCGTGCTGTAGTCCTGCATTTGCCAAACTTTCAGTACACTGTCTTGATTGCGCGCTGTGGCCAGGTTGTAATAAAGCTTGACGCCGCTTTGGCTACTGGAGCCGCTAAACTCAGTCCAATCCGCCCATGTGCTGGTGCTGATAAGCGCTAGTGTGAGCGCGATTAGCAGTTGTTTCATGTTGTGTTCCATCGTGGTTGGCTTAAGGTGTAGGCCTTGTTGTTGCTCACGCTAACACATCTAATGTGGGTTAGCGCTTAGCGTGGCTTCTTCGCCGAGTAATGATTTATGGCTGAGCCGTCTGCATTTTACGGTCAAGGTCAGCAATGTCATTTTTGATCTTGGCGCGTTCTTCTTCGCTTAGTTGCAGGTTATTCAGGCGCTGTTGCAATTGATTGCGTACCGCAACTAGCATTTTTGAATGAGGGGCAGGCGTTTCCACTTGTGGTGTGCGCATTTTAGCCAGCGCGGCACTTAGTGCCTCGTATTCTTGGTCGTTCAGGCCGGTAATGCTTTTTAACTCAGTGGATGGTTGTGCTGGTGTGTTGGTCATGTGGATTTTCAATGCATAATCAAATTAAAAGATGGTGGAATCTTATCACAGGCTGTATTACATGGCGTGCTGGCAATCTATGTGTCTAATCGAATCGCATGCTTGCCATGTTGAGAAAGCGCTTGAAAGTTCCGCGATAGGCAGCAAATAAAAATTGGTAATCTCTGGCTAAAAGGTAGATGATTATATTTATCCGGAATTATTCTGAGATTTTTTAGTCAAGGGGAAATGATATGTCTGCACATACTTATAAACTTATCGAACTCGTAGGCAGCTCTAGCATTGGCACTGATGATGCAATCCGTAATGCGATTGCCAAGGCCGCACGCACCGTAAAGCATATGGACTGGTTTGAAGTGGTTGAGACCAGAGGGCATATCGTGAATGGTGAGGTGGCGCACTATCAAGTGACCATCAAGGTTGGTTTTAGAATAGAAGATTAAATAATAATGATCCATGGTTCCAGTTCATTACAAATACCTGCTTTATCTGATAATGATACGCAAGCATGGATAGACTCGTTAGCTAAGCACTACGCGCCTGCAGACGTGGAGCTGATACGCCAGGCTTGCCAGTTGGCAACCTTGGCTTATGATGCCCATACCGAGCTGACGGGTGAGCCGCTGTTGCGGCATGCGACCTGCACCGCAGCCATATTGGTAAGCCTGAATATGGATGCGGAATCCATCATCGCTACCATATTGTATGCGGTGCCTGAACATATCGATAATTGGCAGGAAACCCTCAAACTGCGTTTTGGCAACAATGTGGCCGGCTTGGTTGAAGGCTTGCTGCGCATTGCGCAAGTGCAGGAGTTTAGCGAACTGGAGCGCCTGCATCTGCAAGAGCAGGAGGATGCGGATAACAGCAAGCAGGTTGAGAGCCTGCGCAAAATGCTGCTGGCCATGGTGCAGGATATTCGTGTAGTGCTGATTAAATTAGCCGAGCGCACGCAAATACTGCGTAGCCTGGCTGGTGCTAGCCGTGAGCAGCAAATACTGATTGCGCGCGAAGTGCAGGGTATTTTTTCTCCGCTCGCCAATCGCTTGGGCGTGTGGCAGCTTAAATGGGAGATGGAAGACCTTTCATTGCGCTATTTAGAGCCGCAGTTGTACAAAGAAGTCGCCAAGTTACTGGATTCACGCCGCGTTGACCGCGAGCAGTACATCGCCGATGTGGAAAATCTACTGAAGCAGAAATTAGCACAGGCTGGGATTAAGGGCGAGGTTTCCGGGCGGCCTAAGCATATCTACAGCATTATCAATAAAATGCGGCGCAAGCATCTGGATTTTGAGCAGCTGTTTGACGTGCGCGCGGTGCGCATTCTGGTAGAGGATGTAAAAGACTGCTATAGCGCACTGAGTTTGGTGCAGACTTTATGGCAGCCGATAGCGGGCGAGTTTGACGATTATATTGCACGCCCTAAAAGCAATAATTACCGCTCGTTACACACCGCAGTGAGCGGCCCTGAGGGCTTGGCACTAGAGGTGCAGATCCGCACCTTTGAAATGCACCAATATTCCGAGCTGGGGGTGGCTGCGCACTGGCGCTACAAAGAAGGCGGTAAGTCAGACAATATCCTCGATGAGAAAATCGCTTGGCTGCGTCAGATTCTGGCATGGAAAGAAGGCGCTAACGATAGCGGTGACTTACTGGAACAATTCAAGACCGAGTTGTTTCAGGAGAACGTGTATGTATTTACGCCGCAAGGCAAGGTCATCGATTTACCCAAAGATGCGACGCCGATAGATTTTGCCTATGCGCTGCATACCGATTTGGGGCACAGAACCCGCGGTGCGAAAGTAGATGGCAATATCGTGCCGCTTAATTACAAGCTGCAAAACGCGCAGCGCATCGAGATTCTCACTACCAAGCATGGTGCGCCTAGCCGCGACTGGCTAAGCCCGACGCTAGGCTATTTAAAAAGTGCCAGTGCACGTGCCAAGGTGCGGCATTGGTTTAGGCATCAGCACGCAGAAGAAAACGTGACGCAAGGCCGCGCCAAGCTAGATAAAGAGTTGCACCGCGCTGGGGTAGGTGCGATTAACCAGGAAAAAATCGCACAGAAGCTGCACTTTAATAAGCTGGAAGATTGTTTAAGTGCCATTGGCCGTGGCGATGTAAGCGAGTATCAGATTGCGGGTGCTATCCATGAGATTGCGCACCTGAAACCGATAGAAAAAGTTAATCCTGTCATCGCTAGAAAAACGACAGCACAGCCGGTGGCGACAGAAGTCACAGTAGAAGGTGTGGGCAATCTACAGACCTATATGGCGCAGTGCTGCAAGCCTGCCTATCCCGATGCGATTGTGGGTTACGTGACCTGCGACCGTGGTGTGACCATACACAGCCAAGCCTGCACGTTTATTCGGCGCTTGCCGGATGAGCGGCATGACCGCCTGCTACATGCGCAGTGGCACACCGCTAAAGACAAAAAACACGGTGGTTAAGCACGCTGGGCGCCGCCGCGTTTAAGCTCAGTTACCCGCAGTTAAACCGTTAGCAGTTAAATCATGAGCACCGTGGCGCCCGTTGTTTTGCGCGCCTCTAGGTCGCGGTGGGCAGTGGCGGCATCCTTAAGCGCATAAGTCTGGTTGACGTGTATATTTACCTTGCCGCTCGCCACAGCCTCAAATAAATCAGACGCATTTTCCTCAAGCAGTGGGCGGCTGGCAATAAAGGTGGCAAGCGCAGGCCTAGTCACCATGAGCGAGCCTTTTTGCGCCAGCACGGATAAATCCAATGGCGGCACCGGGCCGGATGATGCACCGAACAACACCATCAACCCCCTAGGCTGCAGGCAGTCTAGCGATTGCATAAAAGTATCTTTGCCTACAGAGTCATAAATCACCGGCAGTTTTTTGCCATCGGTAATTTCTAGTACGCGTGATGCAAAGTTCTCGCGGGTATAGATAATGGGGTGATGGCAGCCATTGGCTTTGGCTAATGCCGCTTTTTCTTCGGTAGAAACCGTGCCAATCACGGTAGCGCCCAGTGCGGCTGCCCATTGGCATACAATCAAACCTACACCGCCAGCCGCTGCATGTACCAGTATAGTATCGCCAGCTCGCACTTTATAAATGTCGCGAATCAGGTATCGCGCGGTCATGCCTTGCAGCATCATGGCGGCCGCATTGATATCACTGATGCTATCTGGCAGTTTAATCAGGCGCTCTGCCGCTATCAGCCTGGATTCGGCATAGGCGCCAATCACTGAGGCGTAAGCCACGCGATCGCCCGCTTGTAAATGCGTTACACCAGCACCTACTGACTCCACTACGCCAGCGGCTTCCATGCCTGGAATAAACGGCAAGGGCAGCGGGTAAAGCCCGGTACGGTGATACACATCAATAAAGTTCAGCCCCACCGCAGTTTGCCGTAGTCTCACCTGGCCGGCAGCCGGCGCGCCTACGCTAATTGGCTCCCAGCGCAATACTTCTGGGCCGCCTACTTGGTGCACTTTAATCGCATGTGACATGGGCTAATTTTTCTCGCAAGATGAAAATAATGCCAAAAATAATAGCTTAAATATGGTTGGAAATGAACGGCAGCTGTTAATAATTATAGGAATTAAATCAGCCTGATATTGACTAACAGCAGGGTTGTCAGTATAGTGCGGGCCTTCGGCGTGTAGCGTAGCCTGGTAGCGCGCCTGCTTTGGGAGCAGGATGTCGGGAGTTCGAATCTCTCCACGCCGACCAATTTCCCCTTTAGTTTTACCTCTAGTTAGTTTTATCTCTAGGTTTGCATACTGGCAAACCCGCCAGTATCAACCCACAATAAGCATGCTGTTTGTATTGCCCTGCGTTCATCATACAACCTTCGTCATGAAATCGTAGATGAAACCTTAGATGCAACCATTGGCATCGTGTTTAGTCCAATTCAGTGATTGCGATGACATGCCGTGTTGCGCAGTCAGTTTGATGTTAAACATTTTAGGAGAAACATCATGGCAAAAGGACAGCTACACAAGAACAAAGAAGCAAAAAAACCTAAGCAAAGTAAGAAACCCATCGTCATGCCAGGCCCTACCGTTGTCATGCCAAGCAAGCCTAGCATGCCTAAAAAATAGTATAGGATGGAGGCGCCCCTTCGCTCACCACATGGTTTACTTGGCGGCCCACTTAGCGGGTAGGCTAGCGGATGAGCGTGGTGCGTTTAATTTTAAAAAAGGAGCTTAGGCTCCTTTTTTTGTGGCTGTCATTTGCAGCTGCTAGTAATTCGCTGATGATCGGGTAGTGACGAATAGCTTTTTAACTTTAATAAGTTATGGCACTATGCCATTATGAAACTTCCGCACAACCCTGCATCAACTGCTGGCTCAACAAGTGTACCCGCTGGGGATGCTGCAAGCGTGGTGTTGCCGGAAGCGTTAGCCACCTTATCTTCTGCCTCAGCGCAGGAGGCAGATTCATTATTATCCAGTGCAGTGATTCAGAAGGTGCTCGATTGCTTGCCATCGGTCATTGGCTATTGGGACAAATCGCTCAAGAACCGCCTGGCAAATAAAGCCTATGAGCACTGGTTTGGCATTGAGGCCAGCCAGCTAAGAGGTAAATATATTTGGGAGTTGCTGGGGGATGATCTATACCGCCTCAACCTGCCCCATATTGAAGCTGCCCTAAGGGGCGAGCCACAAGCGTTTGAGCGCGTCATTCCCAATACCGACGGTCGCCGTCGCCGTCATTCCCTCACCAATTACATCCCAGATGTGCGAGATGGAGAGGTGAAAGGTTTCTTTGTACTGCTGACCGACATTAGTGCGATTAAAGAAGCAGAAGCGGCGTTGCGAGGGAGTGAAGAGCGTTTCCGTTCCATGGTGCAGGACCAGACCGAGGTGATTTCAAGGCTGCGTGCTGACGGCACTTATCTATTTGTAAATGATGTGTATTGCCGCTTCTTTGGCAAGAGTGAGCAGGAGATGATAGGCTCGACATGGAAGCCGGTGGTGTATCCTGAAGATTTGCAGCATGTGGCTGACGAGTTGGCTACGCTGTCGGTGGCTAACCCGGTAGTCATGATTGAAAATCGGGTGCTGTCTGGCGCCGGTGAGGTGCGCTGGATGCAGTTTAGCAACCGCGGTATATTTAATGAGCAGGGCCAGCTCACCGAAATCCAATCAGTAGGGCGCGATATTAGCGACCGTAAACGGGTGGAAGAAGAAGTACAGAAATTAGCGTACAAAGACCCGCTGACCGGCTTGTCTAATCGGCGCTTGATGCTGGATAGGCTGCGCATCGCGCTGGCGACTTCAGCGCGTAGTATGCAGTATGGTGCTTTGCTGTTTCTGGATTTAGATAAATTCAAGGTTATTAACGACACGCAGGGTCACGGCGATGGCGATTTGTTATTGGTGGAAGTCGCCAAAAGAATTTCAGCTTGCGTGCGTGAGGTGGATACCGTTGCCCGCCAGGGCGGTGATGAGTTTGTCGTGCTGGTGGAACGGCTGGGTGACAGTCTGGAAGAGGCGTCACGTACCGTAGCCAAGATTGCCGAAACTATACGTCTGGCGCTGGCCGAACCGTACCAGATTAATAACATGCATATCCATAGCTCATCCAGCATTGGTATTTCGCTGTTTTGTGGCCAGGATAAAGACGTAGACGAGCTGATTAAGCGTGCCGATATGGCGATGTATCAGGCAAAAGATGGCGGTCGTAACCGCACCCGCTTTTTTGACCCGCAAATGCAGGAGCTGGTGGAGGTGCGCGCGAGCTTGGAGTCTGATTTACACAACGCGCTGGAGACTGAGCAATTTGAATTGCACTATCAGCTGCAGGTGAATCATGAAAATAAACCCATCGGTGCCGAAGCATTGATTCGCTGGTTACATCCGCAGCGTGGTATGGTTTCGCCTGCACATTTTATTCCGGTGGCGGAGGAGAGCGCGCTTATCCTCAATATCGGGCATTGGGTACTGGATGAAGCCTGCCGCCAGATTGCGGTGTGGAGCACCAATGAGAAAATGTGTGATCTGGTGCTGGCGGTCAATATTAGCGCGCAGCAGTTTAAACAAACGCACTTTGTGGACCAAGTGATTGCAGCGATTCATAAGCATGGCATAGACCCATCACGGCTGAAGCTGGAGTTGACCGAGAGCGTGGCATTGGATGACATCACCGACGTGATTGCCAAAAAGAACCTGTTAAGGCAAAAAGTAGGGGTGACGCTGTCATTGGATGACTTTGGTACCGGCTTCTCCTCACTCTCTTATTTAAAACGCCTGCCGCTAGACCAAATCAAGATTGACCAGAGCTTTGTGCGCGATATCACCACTGATAAGAGTGATGCGGTGATGGTAAAAACCATCATCGATATGGCGCAGAACTTTAGCTTAAACGTGATTGCAGAAGGGGTGGAGACTGAGGCGCAGCTGTCGTTCCTGAAGCAGCACCAATGCATGGCGTATCAAGGCTATTTGTTCAGCAAGCCGCTGCCGATAGAGCAGTTTGATGCCCTAATGCAGGATTATGCGCAGCACGGCAATATCACCAAGCTGGTTTAAAATTCTGTACTTGTTCCTGTAAGGCAAAGCGCTACCGCACTAGTTTGCTGCTGTCAGCATATGTGCCACGGCACGCTTAAACGGCGAGATACGGTTGCCTATGCGTAAAGAGGCGGCTCTGAGCAGGCGTGCCGGTATTGTGTCATTGCCGTACAGTTTGGCAATCGCATGCGTGGCAATAAAAAGCGGCCGCGTTTTCAGGCGGTGCTTTCTTTGGTAACGCTGTAGCAGCGCACTGGCGGCGATATTGCCGCCGCGTGATTGCGCCGTTTTGATTTCGTTCGCCAATACTTCCACGCCAGATAAGCCAAAATTAAAGCCGTGCGCCGTAACCGGGTGCATGCCTACCGCAGCATCGCCGATTAAAGCACAGCGTTTTGCCACTAGTTGGTTGGCGTAGGCCGTGACCAGCGGGTAAGCGTGGCGTGTTGATGCCAATTCCATTGTGCCTAATCTATGCTTGAATCGTGTTGTCACATCCTGATTAAATGCTGCCTCACTTAGTAACATCAGGCGTTGAATCTCTGCCGCAGGTAAGGTGATCACTACCGAGGAGCGCATGCCGTTCATAGGCAACAGCGCTAAGGTTTGGCCATAATCAAACCATTCCCAGGCCACATGGTGATGCGGGATGCTGTGTTGCATCACGCAAACCATCATCGTTTTGCCAAAATCGTGCATGGTCGCGGGGATGCCCAGAGCGCGTCTGGTTTCAGAAAAACGGCTATCGGCCGCGACCAGTAGCTGCGCCTGTATTTGATCGCCATTGGTCAGGCTGATATACGCCGCATCGCTATCGGTGCGAATGGCGCTGATATCAGTGGTGGTGAGTAGGCTGATATCTGGCGATGCCTTCACGGCTTGGTAAGCCGCCTTGCGGATCAGGTGGTTAGCCACTAAATAGCCTAAAGACGCCGATTTATTCGCATCGTGCTCGATACGCATGGCGTACAGCGAGGGGCCGTTCAGCACCTGTGCATCACGCAATAGTGAAATGGCATCGTGATCAATGTGCTGCCATACACCCAATGTCTGCAACAGTTGTGCCGAGTGCTGTGTCAGCGCGATTTCACGTCCATCAAACGCCGGTTCGGCCAGTGCCGATTCTGGCTGGCGTTCCAGTATGGCAATGCGTAGGCCGCACCCGGCCAGTGCCTGTGCAAAACATAAGCCAGATGGGCCTGCGCCCACAATCACAATATCGAAATGCAGCATAATGCAACCAAACGGGTCGGGAAGATTGCCTATGATTGCGTTAAACGCCTAAGACTGTATTGATGCAGGTCAAGCAGCTATGGTTTTGGATTATGGTTTGGGAGCTGCGCTGCTGCCTATTTTTGCTTGATGGCGAGTACGGCCTGGTTGCGCAGTGTGCGCAGCAAAGACAGCTGCCGAGTTGAAATCTGCATGCTATTGGCTTGCTCCATATCGGCATAAAACATGCCCAAAGCCTTGTTATTCACCATGATGGGCAGCAGTAACAAGCTTTGTGACGATGTTGCCTGTTTGTACCACTGTGGAATCTTGGCTGCTACATTATTGGCCGTAATATCCTCTAGCATTAAATCCGCGCCTTTGCTGATGGCCAGGTGAAATACATCCGGGGTGAAGTCCAAGCCAAACTTGAATTTTTTCAGCGCGAGGTCAATATCATGGCTAAAGCCAAAGCGCGCCACCATCTGGTTGTTTTTAACATCGCGTATAAACAGCAGGGTGCGGTTAAAGCCCATGCCGCGGTGCATGGTTTCCAGCACCATCTGCATAATGTCGTTGAGCTGATGCTCTTCAACCAAGGTGTTGGTGATTTCCTGAATGCCTTCAGTCAGGATAGACTCTGCATCCGGTTTTGCGGCTTCGCTATTTTTCTCCTCGGCAATCTCTTCCGGAGCAATCGCCAATGCTGCCAACTCTGCATCTGCAGGCTCGCTATGTGGGATAGGCTCCGCTCTGGCGCCTATCCAGGTGTTCACCCGCGCCATAAGCTGGCTTTGTGAAACGTTGATGCCGACCACTCTGGCCCGTGCCGCCAGCTCGTCCAAGGCGCTATCCATAGATAGTCGCAGCTGCTGCTCTGACACGCTGAGCGCGCCTTCATAACGGGTGGTGAGCTGCTTGAGCGCTTTGGCCTTGTCCGTGATATTGCCATTGCTGGCCACTGCACAGAGTTCATTGGCAAGGTTGACTGTCAGCGCCAGGTTTTCCAGCTCGCCACTTGGTTTAATGGCTTTATCTCCGGTGATCTTACGCATACCGGCGATGAGCCTAGGCGGGAAGTTCCAGCTTTTGGCCACGCCTATGCCCAGCTCGTTGTAGGTCATGCCCAGCACTTTCACCGAGGCTTTGTCTTCGCTGTCGCCTTGCTCCACTAGGCGTGCCACTTGCTGGCTTTCTTCAAAAAAGTAAAAACTGGCCAGTAGCTTGCCTAAGTTGCGGAACATGGAGCAGATAATCGCTTCTTCAGTGTTTCTGACGTGGCTGCTGGGCGCTAACTGCGCCGCAACGATACCAGCAAAAAAGGATGACAGTACATCGTCCTTGAGTTGGGATGCCTGCGCTTTATTCTGCAGGAAATCCAGCAGTATCAATGACATGGCCACGTTGCGTACGGTTTCGAAACCGAGAATGACCACGGCCTTGGAAATGGTGTTGATATGACCGCCAAATTGCCCATAGGTCACAGTGTTGACCAGCTTTAGTAGCTTATTGGTGAGCGCAAAATCATTCAAAATACTCTGTGCCAGCGCGTTGTTGCTGGCGGAATCGTCATCGGCCAAGCGGTTGATTTCGCTAATGGTGTGTGACAGTGCCGGAAAGTCGCTTTTGCTGCGCATGCGACGCAGCAGAAAATCCATAGTGCTGTGCGCATCTACCGCTTTATGTTCACCTTGTACTGGCGTGAGGTAGTCATGCAGGGCTTGGCGCATGCTGTCGGCATTGGCGTACCTGTCTTCAGCTGCTTTGCTGGTGGCTTTGAGGATAATGCTCTCCAGCGTTTCATCAAGCTGGATCTGTTTGGATTGAGACGGTGCGCTGGTAGTCAGTGCCGTGGGCTTTTTTGTTTTTTCGATAAAGGGTAGACCTGTCACCAGCTCGTGTAATAGCACACCTAATGCAAATATATCCGTAGCTACTGTTGCCTTGCTGCCTGCGCTAATCTCAGGTGCGGTGTAGGGCGTAGCTTGCGGTTCTGTCGTTGTTGTGGCGTTGGTAATGCCCGTTAAACCGATGCCGATTAACATCGGGCTGAGATCCTCAGCAATCATCACATGCTCGGCTTGCAGGACTAACGGCAGTACACCTTGTGCATGTGCGTAGCTCACTGCCTCCAGCAGGTCTGCAATCATTTGCGCAGCTTGTGTGGCTGAGCATAACGGAGATGATTTTAATTGCTGAGTAAGTGTGCTGCCGTTAACCGCGGTGTAGACCAAATAAGGCGCACCATCATGCTCACCAGCATCCAGCAAAGTCACGATATGTTTGTGCTGTAGTTTGCTGAGGGTACGCACGCGCGATAATAGCGTGTCTAAACCTAGCTCACCGTGTGGCAGCAGCTTGATCATGACGTCACGCCCCATGTGTGTATCATGGGCTACATAAATCGTATTTTGCTTGCTCTCATCAAGCTTACGCAGTATCTCAAAGCGGTCTATTTTGTTGAGCATAGATTATTCCTGAGTAAACGTGACTTTAATCGTGCGCTGAAATCGTGCGCTAAAATTTCTTAAGAAGATGTCACTTAAGAGAAAGTCACGTCTAATCACTTCGTGTCATTTTTAATGTAGTGATGATGGTTACATCATAGCACTAGGATTTACGGCCGAATCTATGTTTGTGATAAATGTGTATCCGGGCTTACGGGTCATTCACCATTATGGGTAGTTGACGGTTTTTTCAAATCTGCTGATACTCACGCAGCACTACATTTGAAAAAGGCAAACTCGGCTGAAAAGCGAGGGCGCAAAATCACCGGTCTAAGGGGCGTAAGTTCTACGATAGCGGGAGTACCAGATGTGCGGATTCCCCGTATCTCTACACACAACTCCCATTATGTCGTCTGCTCTCCTTAGTAATTAGGAACGAGATTAGTACTTTTGTGGGAGACAACATGTTATTGCACCAGCCTACCGTTGATGCTTTGATTGACAGCATGACCCCAAGCGCCGATGAGGTTCAATCGCGCAAGGATGTTCTTGAGTTCAGCGAGCGCGATGCGCAGTTGCTCAAAGAGCTGGGGCCTTTGCTTGCGCCACTGGAAGACGCTTTTGCCGACTTGTTATACCAGCATCTAGAGGCCCATCCAGAGATGGGGGCTAGTCTGAGTAATCCTGAGCAACTGCCGTTGCTAAAACAAAAGCTACGCGAATATTTTAAACAGGCCTTTGCCGGCGATTATGGCCCTGAGTACGTCAAAAGCCGTCTGTGCGTTGGTGTTACCTATCAGCAAATAGGCTTGGAGCCGCGCTGGTTCTTAGGTGCTTATAGCAAATATCTATCTTGGGTGCTGCCACAAGTGATGCGTTTGGTGGCTAACGATGCGGAGCGTTTTCTCGCATATTCACAAGCGATTACTAAAGTCTCGATGTTCGACTCCGAACTTTCGCTCTCGGCTTATTTCCATGCTGACCATGAAATGCTGCGCCTGCTGGCACAAGTGTTTGAAAGCAATTTAGAGGCGGTGATTATTGCCGATGTGAAAGGCCGTGTACTGCATGTTAATAAATCGGTCGCTAACATTACCGGCCGTGCTTCTGATGCGTTGGTTGGCAAGCCACTACAGAACCTGCTGGCAGAGCTGGAACCCACTTTATATCAAGATGTTTGGACCACCGTCATCGGTGGCGGCCAGTGGCAAGGTGAAATCTGGCTCAGAAATGCACAGGATGAAGATTACTTGGCATGGATGAATATGAATGCCGTGAAGGATGAAGCCGGTAAAGTAACGCAGGTGATTGCCGAGTTTTCTGACATTACGGCGTTTAAACAAACGCAGGAAGCCTTGGCGCAACGTACCGAAGAGCTGGCCAATTCTAACCGTGAGCTGGAGCAGTTTGCCTATGTAGCCTCACACGATTTGCAAGAGCCACTGCGCATGGTCGCTAGCTATACCCAGCTCCTGGCGCGGCGCTATAAAGACAAGCTGGATCAGGACGCGAACGAGTTTATCGGCTATGCGGTAGATGGCGCTACACGCATGCAGGCACTTATTATTGATTTGCTGACCATGTCGCGCATTGGCACCCATGGTAAGCAAATGGAAACCTGCGAAACCTCGGCAGGATTAGAGCGCGCGGTATCCAACTTACGCCTGGCGATAGAAGAGTCTGGCGCGGTAGTCACGCGTGACCCTATGCCTAGGCTGGATGCCGATGTTTCCCAGCTCACGCAACTATTCCAGAACTTGATAGGCAACGGTATCAAGTTTCGTGGAGATACATCGCCCATTATTCATGTGGGTGCCGAGAAAAAAGAGGGTGAATGGCTATTTTCCGTACGCGACAACGGCATCGGTATCGCCCCAGATTTCTTTGAGCGTATTTTCATTATCTTTCAACGCTTGCATGGTAAGCATGAGTACCCGGGTACGGGTATTGGCCTGTCTGTGTGCAAGAAAATCGTGGAGCGACACGGTGGGAAGATTTGGATAGAATCCGAAGTCGGTAAGGGTACCGTTTTTTATTTTACTTTGCCTATACATCATGGGGAAAGGAAACATCATGGAGAATGAAGTGAGTAGGCAGGTTGAGTTTTTATTAGCCGAGGACAACCCCGGCGACGTTAGATTAACGCAAGAAGCATTACGCGAAAGTAAGATCAGCAATAACCTGAATGTGGTTAAAGATGGCGTGGAAGCGCTAGCCTTTTTACGCAGAGAAGGCCAATACGCCAACGCACCAACACCTGATGTGGTACTGCTGGATCTGAACCTGCCGAAAAAAGACGGACGTGAAGTGCTGGCCGAGATTAAATCTGACCCTGTGCTGAAACGTATTCCTGTGGTGATTGTGACCTCTTCGGAAGCGGAAAAAGATATCCTGCGCACTTACGATTTACATGCCAATTGCTACGTGAGCAAGCCTGTAGATTTAGACCAGTTTATCAAGGTGATTCAAGCCATTGAAAGTTTCTGGCTCACCATCGTTAAATTACCATCGGACGTTAAAGATTAAACGCGTTATGGGGGCTCTATGAGTAGCAAGTCACTGACCATTTTACTGGTTGAAGATAATCCGGGAGATATTCGTCTGGTACGCGAGCTATTGGCCGCAGACCAGAGTGAAAGCTTCACTTTAGTCACGGCTGATCGTCAAGAAGCCGCGCTAGCGATATTGGATAGTCAGGACATTACCGCTATTTTGCTGGATATAGAGCTACCGGACAGCAGCGGGCTGAATACGCTGCTTAAAATACATGCCAACGCGCCCGGCATCCCGATTGTGGTGCTGAGCAGTATTGCGGATGAAGGCTTGGCGGTACGCTCGGTGCAGCAGGGCGCACAGGACTTCCTGGTGAAAGGTTATGTGGATGCGCACCAGTTGACACGCTCTTTACGCTACGCCATTGAACGCAAGCGCACCGAAGAGCGCTTAAACCATCTGGCGCATCACGATAGTTTGACCGGTTTGTCCAACCGTAAACACTTTTACGATACTCTGAAAAACTCGATAGCTTTAGCGCGCCGGCATGAAACCAAGCTTGCGCTATTGCTGCTGGATTTAAACGGCTTCAAGGCGATTAATGACACGTTGGGCCACCATGTAGGCGACGTACTGTTGCAGTGCGTTGCGCAACGCTTGCGTGAATGCATGCGCGAAACCGATTGTGTGGCCAGAATCGGCGGTGATGAATTCACCATGATTCTGAGCGACATTTATGATGAGGAAGACGCCGCAGCCGCCACTACCAAGATTATTGAAGCTATCGGCCGCCCATTCGTGGTAGATGGCCGTGTACTGGATGTGGGCGTCAGCATCGGTATCGGCATTTATCCTACCGATGCCGATAACCTGGAATCCTTGGTGCGCAATGCCGACGTGGCCATGTATCAGGCTAAAGCCGAGGTTGGTGTGCAGAATACTTATCGCTTCTTCTCGGCGAATATGAATGACAGAGCCATTGAAGACCGTGAGTTGCTCAATGAGCTATCTACCGCAGTGGCACAAAATCAATTTGTGATTAATTATCAGCCGCAGGTGGATGTGAAAACCGGCCATATCAATGGCATGGAGTCCTTGCTGCGCTGGCAGCATCCAACACGTGGCCTGCTGTTGCCAGCTACGTTTATGAATGTGCTGGAGAGCTCACCGCTGATTTTAGATGTTGGTTTGTGGGTGTTGCGCAGTGTGTGCCAGCAAGGGCGCGCCTGGCGTGTATCGGCTGGTGCGCCTTTAGTGCTGTCAGTCAATTTATCGCCACGCCAGCTGCTGCAAGAAGACTTTGCCGAGCAGGTATCTGCGGTGCTGGAGGAGACCGGGTTACCGCCACACTGTTTAGAGCTGGATATCTCGGAGCATGCCTTATGGGAAGACGAAGAGTGCGCTTACAAGCAAGTGACCAAGCTGAACCAGCTGGGCGTGCGTTTGGCATTGGATAATTTTGGCAATGGCCGTGCTTCTTTCTATTATCTGCGCAAATTCCCGTTCCACGCGATTAAGCTGGACCGCAGGCTGACGCAGGCGGCATCTGCCAGTGCGGATGGTGCTGATATGGCGCGTGCCGTGATTCAAGTGGCGCATGTGTTCCGTATGAAAGGCCTGGCTGGCGGTGTGGAAACCACTGCGCAGCTCGATACTTTGCGCAACCTTGCTTACGATGATGCGCAGGGCTATTTGTATTGCCATCCGCTACCTACTGACGCAGCGACTGAGCTGCTGGAACGTGGGCAGCACCTAGGTCCAATGGTGGCGGCATAATATGAAAATACTACTGGTAGAAGATAATCAAGGCGACGCACGGCTGCTGGAGATTATGCTGCGCGAGGTGCTCACCGCCTGCACGCTGACGCACGCCGATACGTTAAGCAAAGCTATCTCCCATGCATGTTTAGTGCAGTTTGATATTATTTTGTTGGATTTATCCCTACCTGACTCGCAAGGTAGCAGCACCTTCTGGCGCCTGCATGAAGTTGTGCCTAACGTGCCGATTGTGGTGATGACCGGGCACGACGATGAGGCGCTGGCGACCGAGCTGGCGCAAGCCGGTGCGCAAGATTACCTGGTGAAAGGTAGCGTAGACGGGCGCTGGCTGTTGCGCGTGATGCGTTATGCGATCGAGCGTAAACGTGCCGAGCTAGAGCTGCGCCAAAGCGAAGCCAAAGTGCGCGCTTTATACGAAGCAGTGCCAGATTTATTGCTGTTTCTGGATTTAGACGGGCGCTTTTTAGAGTGCAAGCCGGCAAAAGACTTTCAGCCGCATATTGAGCCTGAGCATTTTTTAGGGAAAACCATACACGAAGCTTTGCCTGAGGCGATTGCCGAGCAGGCGATGGGCTGCTTGAAAAAAGCGGTGGAAGGGCATGGTATTGCCTCGTTTGAATACCAAATGACGCTGCCACAAGGCACTTCCAATTACGAGTCACGCTTTATTCGCGCCAGTGAAGAGCAGGTGCTGTGCATCGTGCGCGATATTAGCGAAAGTAAACGTACGCAGCAGCAGTTGCACTTCCTTGCACACTACGACACGCTCACTGGTTTGCCTAACCGCCTGCTGTTTAATGAAAGCTTGCAGAGCGCACAAACGCACGCTAATCGCACCAGCGATACCATCGCTGTGATGTTTATCGACCTCGACCGCTTTAAAAACATCAATGACACACTAGGCCATGGTATAGGCGATAAGCTATTGCAGCAGGTAGGTAATCGCATTAGCTTGTGCATCCGTGAGTCTGATACTGTGGCACGTATGGGTGGTGACGAATTTGCGGTGGTGTTGGTCAACGTGCGGGAAGAGAGCGACGCGGCGGTAGTGGCAGAAAAAATCATAGATGCGCTGCGCTTGCCATTTATTGTCGGCGAGCATGAGGTGTTTGTGGGCGCCAGTATCGGTATTACGCTGTATCGCCCCGGCCACGATAATCGCGACGTGCTGTTAGAAAAAGCCGATGTGGCGATGTATCACGCAAAAGAGCGCGGGCGTAATAACTTCCAGTTCTATTCTTCAGAGATGGATGCCGTGGCCTATGAGCGCCTGGTGATGGAAAATCATTTGCGCCATGCTTTGGATCGCAATGAGTTTATTTTGTATTACCAGCCACAAATCGCGGTAGAAGGTGGCCGCGTCACCGCGGTAGAAACCCTGCTGCGCTGGCAGCATCCGGAGCGAGGCTTGGTGGCACCGGGCGAATTTATTTCACTGCTGGAAGAAAGCGGCTTAATTGTGCCGGTAGGAAAATGGGTGTTAAAAACCGCATGCCAGCAGGGGCGCATTTGGTATGACGCAGGCACGCCAGTGCGGGTAGCGGTTAACCTGTCAGTACGTCAATTCAAGCACCCAGGACTGGTCGCAGATGTGGCCGAGATTCTGGCTGAGAGCGGCTTGCCGCCAGAGCTGTTAGAGCTGGAGTTGACCGAAAGTATGTTTATGGACAGTGCAGCCGGCGATGTGAATAAACTGACGCAACTGAAGGCTTTGGGTGTGTCGCTGGCGATTGATGACTTTGGTAGTGGCGCCTCATCGCTGGCGTACTTGAAAGAGTTTCCGGTAGATACGCTTAAGATTTGCCAGTCGTTCGTGTTGAACTTGCCACATAATAACGACGACAGTGCGATTGCCAGTGCAGTGCTGGGCTTGGCACAGGCGATGAATTTCACCAGTATTGCCGAGGGTGTGGAGAACGACCAGCAAGCTAGTTTCTTACGCGAGCGACGTTGTGATTACTTCCAGGGTTTCTTATTCAGTAAACCCCTGCCAGTAAATGAGTTAGACTTGCTGTTAAATGGCAGCAAGCTATCGGAGTAGCGTAAGGCTTAACTCCTTAAACTCGTGCACTGAACGCCATCATGTAAACTGATCATTCCGCCATCTATATAGTTTCGCAATCCAATCGTTTTGCAATGAAGAATTGCGATAGAATTTCTCCACCATATGAATCCAGATGATTTACATAAGCTAGTGACGTTCGCCATGCCATACGGCAAGTATAAGGGCAGGCTGCTGGCTGATTTGCCGGGCGACTATTTAAACTGGTTTGCACGCACCGGCTTTCCTGCTGGCGAGGTTGGGCGTTTATTGCAGTTAATGCAGGAAATAGACCATAACGGCTTATCTCCACTGTTAGAGCCGCTGCGAAAAGCAGCACCTGAGTATGATAAAAAAGTCAAAAATCTATCAGCGCTATCTTAATCGCCTTAGCGCTATGCAGTTGAGAGTTTTGCTATTGCTCATAGTGTTGGCTGCGCTTGCTATTCCTGTGGTGATCAAAAGCGAAGACAGCCTGCAGGTGGCTTCCAAGTATGGCGATATTCAGCTAACGCCGAACGAAGCCGCTTGGCTGAAAAAACATGCAGAAGTGCGTGTGGCAGTGAAGCATGGCTGGATGCCAATAGAGTTTACTTTGGAAAATAACCAGCACAGCGGCATTAGTGTGGATTATCTGCAAGCGCTCAGCAGCATTTTTAATATTCGCTTTACCCCTACTGACTATTCAGAAAGCATGAGTGCATCGGATGTAGAGGTGATCTCAGGGATGGTTGGCGCTAATCTCAAACATCCAGAATTTAACAAGCAGCCTGTTCCGTTCTTAACTTTCCCGTTTGCTATTTATGTGAATAAGAAATTAAATAAGCGCCTGGGCATCGCCTCGATGGATGACCTTAAATACAAGCGCGTTGCCGTATTTAAAAACGGGCCGGTTGCAAAGCAGGTGGCGGAAAACTACCCGCAAATTCAGCTGCTGTATGTGGATATTGCCGACGAAGCGTTTGAGGAGTTGAAGCGGGGGCGGGTGGATGCTTATATCGGCAATCAAATCATTGCTGACTACCATATCGTGGTGCACCGTTTAAGTTTTGTAGAAAAAGCAGCGATGACGCCTTTTAGCACCGAAGTCTCCATGGCGGTACGCGGCGACCTGCCTGAACTAGCGTCGATATTGCATAAAGGCTTGCAGGCAATCGGTAAGAACAATCAAGAAATACTCGGCAAATGGGAAATCTCAGACAGTCAATACAATCGCTGGCTGCTGCCGACAGCGGTGATTGCGGGTTTACTCCTCATTATCGGGCTGATGAGGATTTTCAAGCTACAGCAAACCATACGGCGGCAAAATGTAGAAGCGCAAAAAACGATTTGGCATCAGGCCAATTATGATTATTTAACCAATTTACCCAATCGCCACTTGCTGGATAGCCGCTTAAGGCAGGCCATGGAGCAGGCCGACGAGTCTATGTCGCCAGTCGGCATACTGTTTATTGATTTAGACAACTTCAAGCATGTGAACGATACCGCAGGTCATTCTATCGGGGATAAGTTGATTCAAGAGGCCGCCAGCCGAATCACGCACTGCGTAAGGGCGCATGACACAACCGCACGCTTTGGCGGTGATGAGTTTATGGTGGTGATGCCAGACTTTGATAACGCGCAGGCACTGGAGAAAACCTCGAAGAAAATACTGGCAGTGCTGCAGCAGCCGTTTCAGATTGAGGATGAGCTGTTTTATATCTCCGCGAGCATAGGCCTGACGATTTACCCGAATGACACCTCAAACCCCGAGGCGTTGCTGAGCTATGCCGACCAAGCTATGTATGAAGCCAAGAAACTGGGTCGTAACCGCTTTCAGTTCTTTAAAGCCTCCATGCAACTTGATACCACGAAGCGGCTGGCGTTGATGAACGACTTGCGACAAGCTATCGTCCAGCAGCAGTTTGAGCTTTATTACCAGCCCATCATCAGTTTGGCGACGCAGCAGATTACCAAAGCCGAGGCCTTGATTCGATGGCATCATCCGCAGAAAGGGCTGGTGAGCCCCGCAGAGTTTATTGCGCTTGCCGAAGAAACCGGCATGATAGAAGAAATCGGGGCATGGGTATTTAGCCAGACACTGCGCGATATTAAGCAGATACACGCGCAATATTCAGCAGATTTTCAACTGAGTGTGAACGTATCCCCCAAGCAGTTTATCCGTCCCGAGCGTTTGCTGGCTTGGAAAACTGAGCTCACCAATGCCGGAGTGGCTGGACATCATATTTGTATTGAAATCACCGAGGGTTTGTTGCTGCAACCTAGCCTGTCGGTGGTTAATACTATTTCTGCCTTGCGCGATTTTGGCATTCAGTTTTCTATTGATGATTTTGGAACCGGCTATTCAGCTTTGGCCTATTTAAACAAGTTCGATATCGAATATGTAAAAATTGATCGCTCCTTTACGCACAACCTTCATGCTCATAATCATGATGCGATTTTGTGCGAGGCCATCACCAGTATGGCGCATAAGCTAGGGATGCAGGTAGTAGCTGAAGGGATAGAGACTGAAGCACAACATCAGCTTTTAAGCGGCTTTGAATGTGATTATGGTCAGGGCTATTTCATCTCTCAGCCAAAATCGCTTGCTGATTTCATGCAGTTCCTGCTGGCGCACCAGAAAAATCAGCTTAGTTAATTCATGCAGGTTATTAATATAAGTTAAGTTAAAAAACCTGTCCTAAATCAATTTAATCCGATTTAAGCTGGGCTAAGATTAATACCTGTATTCAATTAAAGGCATGATCACTATGGCCGTTGTGCAAATTCAGATGCGTAAGTCGACTCCTGCTACAGGGTGTGCACTCTTCAATCTTGGCTTCCGTCCTTTCTTTTTAGGCGCAGGCCTTTTTGCCATGCTGTCTATCGCTTGGTGGGTGCTGTTGTATAGCGGCCACAACTTTGTGCAGATTCAATCCATCACCAACGCGCAGTGGCATGCCCACGAAATGCTGTACGGCTATGGTTTAGCCGTGGTTGCGGGCTTTTTGCTGACCGCGGTGCGCAATTGGACTGGTATTCCCACGCCGCATGGTAAACCCTTGCTAGGGCTGTTTGCATTGTGGGTGAGTGCGCGCGTGCTGTTCTTGTTTGGCACCAGCCTGATGCTATGGGCGGCGATTGCCGACTTGCTGTTTGGCTTGCTGTTGATTGTCTCTATCAGTATTCCGATACTCCGTGCTAAGCAGTGGCCGCAGTTGGCGGTGATTGTGAAGGTGGCCATGCTTTGGCTGGGTAATCTCGTATTTTATTTGGGCTATTACCAAGTGTTGCAAGATGGCATGCTGTACGCAATCAACGGTGCAGTGCTGTTGCTCATCGGCTTAATTCTAATGATAGGGCGCCGCGTTATCCCGTTTTTCATAGAGCGCGGTGTGGCGCAAGCGGTTAAGATTCAGCATCAAAAATGGCTGGATATCAGCATTTTAGTGGCGTTCTTGGCACTGTTTATCAATGAGATTTTTTACCGGCATGCTGTGTTAACGCCTTATCTGGCGATAGCGTTGTTTCTGATGAATGGCTACAGGTTGTTGCGTTGGCATGTGGCAGGTATCTGGCGCGTGCCATTGCTGTGGAGCCTGTATTTGTCAGCGTGGATGATTAACTTAGGTTTTTTACTGTATGGCGTGCATATCGTGTGTGCCATTCCATTGGTGTTGGTGCTGCATTTGTTCACCATAGGCGGCATCGGCTTAATGAGTTTAGCCATGATGGCGCGGGTAGCCTTGGGCCATACCGGGCGAGATATTCGGGCATCATCAGCGTGGCTAATCCCCAGCTTTGTTGCTGTACTGTTAAGTTTGTTATTGCGCGTGTTTGCGCCGATGCTGGCAATGCAGTTTTACTCAAGTTGGATTGTGGCTGCCGCAGTGTGCTGGATATTAGGGTTTGCAATATTTGTATGGATTTATACCCCTATCCTGTATCAGCCTAGGGTGGATGGCAACCCAGGTTAGGTTTTACCTGAATTTAAAGAATCCTGTTTAAACTCAGCTTAAGCCCGGCTTTGTAGCCAGCGCTCGAGTACCACTACAATATAGGCCTGTTCCGCTAAAGTGAGCGCCCGCCCTATGGGGATGTGGTGCCACTTTTGCAGGCAGCCACGGCAGCAGCAGGCGGTGGCATGTTGCGCCACAAAAACCGGGTGGCCACGCATCGGTGTCTGTTTCCCATCATTGTCGATAACGGCGGGTGCCAGCCGTTTGGCGACAAAATCTTCTGCATGCTCGAGCACGCTAGATAAGCCCTTTTGCCGTAAATACGCCAAGTCTTTAGCACGTAACTCAAAGCTGGTTCTGAACGTGGATTGCGCTAGTGCGGTAAATAGCTGGTCTAGGTCTCTCACGTTACTGGTCTGGCCTAAGTTTTCTATCTTAGTGTAGCTGGTGTAGTTCTAATTTACGCAGTTTAGGCGCCAACTTGGCGGTGATGCCGACCACGCTTAAGGTCATAAAGCCGCCAAACACCACAGAGGGCACCAAGCCCAGTACGCGTGCCGCTACCCCTGATTCAAACGCGCCCAACTCATTAGATGAACCGATAAAAATACCATTGATGGCCGACACACGCCCACGCATGGCATCTGGTGTAGCCAGCTGCATAATGGTTTGCCGCATAATCACGGAAACCCCGTCAAATAAGCCTGATAGTAGTAGCAATGCTGCGGCCATCCAGAAGCTGGTGCTGAGGCCAAAGCCAATAATGCATAAGCCAAAGCCGGCCACCGTGCCTAATAACCAGCGCCCGGCATTGAGGTTAATCGGGTGACGCGTGAGCCAAAGCCCAGTGCCAATGGCGCCTAGTGCAGGTGCTGCACGCAGAATGCCTAAACTCTCCGGTCCCATTTGGTAAATGTCATGAATAAATGCCGGCAGCATGGCCACCGCGCCGCCAAATAATACGGCAAACATATCGAGTGATAATGCGCCAAGTACGATTTGGTTGCTAAATACAAAGCGCAGACCTTGCGCAATGCTGGTGAATACCGGAATGCTTTCTGCCTTTTTTGGCTCTTTCAATTTGATTAAGGCAATGGAGGTGGCGGCGCCTACACATAGCGCGGTAGCAACGCTATACGCCAGGGTTTTACTGCCAAAGCCTACCAGCATGCCGCCGATGGCCGGGCCTAAGACCAAGCCTATCTGAAACGTAGAGGTGCCGATGCCGGCAGCGCGGGCATACTGCTCGCGGGGCAAGATGATAGCGAATAAAGTATTGTAGCTAGGTGCAATAAAAGCACGTGCTACCCCAGTAAACGCAATGGAGCCGTAAATCCAATAGGTGATATTGCCTTGCAGCCAGCCTAGCGCGACCAAGGTAAGCGTGAATGCATTGATGGTGAGCAGTACTGCAGCCAAGCCGGCAAACAAACGGCGTGAATAGTAATGATCGACTGCATGGCCGGCAAATAACGCAGAGGCAAAGTAAGGAATCACTTCGGCTAAGCCTATTAATCCTAAAGACAATGGGTTGTGAGTAATCTGATAAATATGCCAGCCTACTACCACCGCTAATATCTGGTAAGCCAGTACCAGTTGAATCCGAAATGCTAAAAGTTTGGCGAATGCAAATTGATGATATTTAAATAAATCCATGGCCGATATTATAAGTGCAAACAGCAGCAGCTTTACCGCTAATGGCGCTTAATTGGCGACTAATCCTTTATTGAGAGAGTTTCTCTTATATAAAAAGCATATCAAGCAAATGGCGAAACAGATAGAATATGCTGGTTAGTGCAGTGAATAAGGTAGTAAGCGTGAGCCTTAAGGTGCACGCCGATGAGTCATCATTGACCTAGTGTGATTCTGCCGATATAGATTAGGCGCACTAACTTCCAGATTTTTATACCCTCAGCTCGGATTGCCGTATTTGCTGAAATGCCGCTTAAATACTGCTACTTAGGCACTTGCCACAAATACCAGCTTGCTACCGTGCGGTGAGGGCTCCATGCCTGACCAATTGCCGCCATTTGTTTGCGTTTAGGCGCAGTTTCCAGTTTTTTAAGCCGCTTGTAGCCTTCTACAATGCCAAAGTCATCTGCGGGCAGTATATCCATACGTGCCAAAGTAAACATCAGCATCATTTCCACCGTCCATTGGCCTATGCCTTTAATGGTGGTGATTTGAGCAATTAAGGTTTCATTGCTCATGCTGTCGGCCACTGCTTGTGTGGGGATTAACCCAGTTAAAGCGGCGTCGGCGATACCGTGTAGTGTTTCTACTTTTCTGCCAGAAAAGCCTACTGCACGCAGCTCGTCAAATGGCGTGGATAGCAGTTGCGGCGGCAGTGGGAATTGCCCGTAGTGATTGATCAGTTTTTTGAGGGTGGCGTCGCCGGCCTTGGTGCTGAGCTGCTGATACGCCACCGCGCGTACCAAGGCCTGGTAAGGGTCGCGCTCACTTTTTGTTGTAAACTTACATGTCCCTACTAGGTCTATCAATTGCGCCCAATCGTCGTCAATCGTACGTAAAAAATCCTGGGCCGCTTGGTATGGGTTATTCATACCCTGATTATAAGCATCTATAGCCAAGATTGGTTAATACGTGCAATTGCCAGAATAATTGAATAACTAAAGCATAGTGTTGTGATGGAGAGTTTGGTTTGGACTTATTCAGTCATCTAATGCCAATCGAGACCACGCTAGACGGCGTGAGCTTGTTCAGGGCGCTGGCTTTGCCGCAAGAAGCTGCCTTGCTGGCCGATGTGGAGCGGGTGCTTGTCACCGCGCCATTGCGTCATATGATGACGCCCAGTGGCTTTGCCATGTCGGTGGCCATGAGTAACTGCGGTACGCTGGGTTGGGTGACCGACCGTCACGGCTATCGCTACGATGCTGTGGATCCGCTCACGCAACAGCCGTGGCCAACTATGCCGGCTAGTTTTGCGGCATTATCGCAGCAGGCAGCTGCGCTGGCAGGCTATCCGGATTTTATTGCTGATGCCTGTTTAATCAATAGCTACCAAGTTGGTGCGCGTATGGGGCTGCATCAGGATAAGAATGAGCTAGATTTTAGCCAGCCTATCGTGTCGGTATCGCTAGGGCTGACGGCAACGTTTCAGTTCGGTGGATTAAAGCGTAGTGACAAAGCACTGAGCCTGCCGCTCTATCATGGCGATGTGGTGGTGTGGGGTGGTGCCGCGCGTTTACGCTATCATGGCGTGTTGCCGCTAAAGGCGGGCATGCACCCAGCTTTAGGCGAAAGTCGTATCAATCTCACTTTTCGTAAAGCTGGGTAAAATTTGCGCTGCGGTTACAGTTTCAGGGCTAGTTTGATACGGCGATAGATTTGGCAGAGTTTAGAGCCATCTAATTGGTAGTGTTTATGCAGCGGTTTTTTAACTTCCCAGCTTGCGGTCATGCCTGCTGGAAAAGTCACTAAATCACCTTTGCCAAAAGTCACTGGTGTGCCACCTGTTGGCGTAATCACACATTCACCCTCTAGAATGTATGCAATTTCCTGTTCAGGAAATGTCCACGGGAACACGGAAACTTCTTTCTCCCATGTTGGCCATTTGCTTACGTTCAACGCATCTAAACGTTGTTGGCTAGGGTTCTTTTCAACGGTGATTTGGGTCATGAGTATTCCTTTTAAAAAATCCATTTTATCCCATCAGGCCATAAAGCTGAAATGTTCTAATTTAGGTACTGATGCGCGTAAAGTAGTAAAATGCACTTTTTAGTTATTGTTCAATATTATGCGCGTTAGTTTAGAACAGGCAATTGCCAAGCTTAAACAAGGCGGGGTCGTTGCGATTCCCACCGAAACCGTCTATGGCTTGGCCGCAGACGCGACTAATGATAGCGCGCTCAAGCAAATTTTCGCGATTAAACAACGCCCTGCAGACCACCCTTTAATCGTGCATATTGGCGCCATGAGCCAGGTATCGGATTGGGCTACCTCTTTTCCTGAAGTGGCACGTGCCTTGGCAACTGCATTTTGGCCGGGCCCACTTACTTTAGTGCTACCGGCGCAACCCCATGTGTCACGCGTAGTGCGTGGAGATGAGCCTACGGTGGCGCTGCGCGTACCTAACCATCCGGTGGCGCTGGCCTTGCTGACCCAAGGCGGCTTGAGTGTGGCGGCACCTTCAGCCAATTTATTTACCCAGTTGAGCCCGACTACCGCCGCCCATGTCGAGGCTGGTTTAGGTGAGGCTATCCCGGTGTTGGATGGTGGTGCCTGTCAGGTCGGCATAGAGTCCACCATCGTGAGTGTTACCAGCGATGGCCAATGGCAATTACTGCGCCCGGGCATGATTAGTGAGCAGGCGATTGCGGATGTTGCCACACGTGCCGCTCACCAGCCTGCACCGGCAGTGGTAAATACGGATGCGCCACTGCCTAAAGTCCCAGGCCAGCATGCTTTGCATTACTCGCCACGTACGCCGTTACTGTTGTTTAAAGATAGGGTCGAATTGCTGCAAGAGTGTGAGTTGCTGAAGCTGGCCGGTTTATCCAGTGCTGCGATGCTGATAGGCGATGGCGAGCTGCCTAGCTGTCCTCATGTGCAGTTAGCAAACTCACCGGAGAAAGTCGCAGAGTTGCTGTATAGCACCTTGCATCACTTAGATGCGATGAAGGTAGACCGCTTGCTGGTAGAGCTACCACCTAATCTACCCATGTGGATGGCGGTGCTGGATAGATTAAGTCGCGCGGGCTATCGCTAATTTGTTGTATATTACGGATTGCTTAACTTGAGTTCTGGCTTAACATAACCGGGTTTAAGCGATTTGTTCGCATAATTTAGGTTTTAAAATGATGATTAAATTACAACAGTTCGCTCTCGCATGTTTGTTGGTGGTGTTGATTCCCGCCTGTAGCTCTATCGGTTTGAGCAATCCTTTTGGCACTAAAAGCACGGCCTTACCCGGTACGCCGAAAGATGCGACCGAATACGTATGCGACAGTAACAAACACTTTTACGTGCGCATGCTGAATAATGGCAACGATGCCTGGCTTATCTACCCCGATCATGAAGTCAATTTACCCAAATCAAGTACCGACAGTAACCGTTATGCCAGTGGCGTGATTACCTTGACCATCAATAATGACGCCACCACGCTCAATGATGGCGAAAAAATAGCTTACGTTAATTGCAAGCCGCAGTTGAAAAAATAGTATGTCCAAGAAAACATCGTCAGCATCAACTATGACGATGTTTTTTTAATTGTTTTGTAGCTGGCAACCTTAATTTTATTGGTGATTCAGTCTAATAGCAGCCTGCAACCCCATTAAATTATGATAGGATAATTTCAACCTAGGCTTCTAGTCCTTTATGCAAAAGAAGATTTCCACAATTTGGCGTTTCCTACTGCCCGTGCTGGTGCTGCTGGCGGTGGCGCCTTTTGTACTGACAGGGCAGCAGGCTTCGCAACAGCTGGCGCATATTCATGCTGGTGCCACCGAGCAGGCGCATACCTTAGTCCGTCTGCTGGATGTTACCGAGGAGCTGGTCAGTGAGCAGGCAAATGCCGCCATGCGCTTACTCAAGCAACGCAGCCAGGAGCTGGGTGAGGTTAGCGTAGATGGCAGCGTGCAACTGCAAGCCCAATCTTTACCTAACCTCAAAATGGGCAGTACCGAAATCACCGGGTATTTTGATCTGGTGGATGGTGTCAGTGACTTGTTTGGTGGTACTGCCACCATGTTTGTCCGCTCTGGCGACAGCTTCGTGCGCGTTGCCACTAACGTCAAGCACGATAATGGTAGCCGCGCTGTCGGCACCTTGCTTAACCCCAAAGGCAAGGTGATTCGCTCTCTGCTGGCGGGCAAAGCATATAGCGGTGTAGTGGATATTCTGGGTCAGCCTTACATCACTCGCTACGACCCATTGGTTGATGCCAGTGGGCAGGTGATTGGTGCTTACTATATCGGCTATAAAGTTGACATTAAAGTGCTGCGCGACACCGTACAAAACATGCGCCAACTCACCACCGGTTTTGCCATGATCTTGGATGAAACCAATAACATTCGCTTCCTTTCCTCACATGTCACCGCGGCTAAAGCCACGAACTTGCTGGAGACCAGGCCAGATAACTGGGAGTTTGTCACTGAGCGCGTGCCCACATGGGGCTTTAATGTAATCGTGGCCTACCCGCTTGGTGAAGCGCGTGCAGTGAGCTTGGCTAATGCATGGTTTGTCGTGTTTGCCGGCATCTTGCTCGGCACTTTATTGATAGTGATTATCCTGTGGCAATTACGGCGCTTGATTCTGAACCCTATCGGCGGGGACCCTGCATTAGCGATTGATGTGGTAAAACGTATTGCAGCGGGTGATTTAGCGCAGGACGGCCTGGATGCCAAGCCCGATACCCTAATGGCGAGCGTGCTGGAGATGCGCCAAAAGCTGCGTGAGTCTATCGATACCTTGCGTCAGAATGCGGAGCGTATGCGCTTGTCTGCCAGTGTGTTTGACCATGCGCATGACGGTATTTTTATTACCGATGCCGATGCCAATATTGTGGAGGTCAACTATGCCTTTACCCAAATTACCGGCTATTCACGTGATGATGCGATAGGCTACGCGCCACAAGCGTTGGGTTTCGTTACTTATGACGACAGCATGCTGGATATGCTGTGGCTACAGGCAGAAAGTAACAGCGAGTGGCGCGGTGAAACCTGGTGCCGCCGTAAAAACGGTGACGTGTACGCTACATGGCTCGATATATTTTGCGTGCGCGATGAAGCGAATCAGATTCGCAACTTTGTTGGCTTGTTCTCGGATATTACTCAGGCCAAAGAGCAGCAGCAGAACCTGGAGCGCATGGCTTACCATGACCCGCTCACGCAATTACCTAACCGCGCTTTACTGTCGGATCGCTTGCAGCAAGCATTGGCGCGAGCGGAGCGCTCAGGCGAACTATTGGCAGTTTGCTGTCTGGATTTGGATGGATTTAAACCGGTCAACGATACTCTGGGGCACGAAGCCGGCGACTATTTGTTGGTACAGCTGGCGGTACGCATGAGTGCCTGTTTACGTGATAGCGATACGGTTGCACGTTTGGGCGGTGACGAGTTTGCGGTGCTGTTATGTGGCCTGCAAAATGTAGATGAATGCGTGCAGACACTAGAGCGCTTGCTGAGCGTGATTAAAACGCCATATAGCATAGGCGACAAATCGGTGACGGTATCCTCTAGCATAGGCTATACCATATTCCCTGATGATGGTTGCGAGCCGGATACCTTGCTCAGACACGCTGACCACGCCATGTATCAGGCTAAGCTGAATGGCGGCAGCCGTGTTCAGCAGTTTGATTCGCACCATGACCGCCAATTCCGAGGTTTGCGTCAAGATCGCGAGCGCGTAGAGGCAGCGTTGGCTAATCAAGAGTTCCGCCTGTTCTACCAGCCTAAGGTTGATTTGCGCCAAGGTAAAGTGGTGGGCATGGAAGCTTTGATTCGTTGGGAGCATCCAGAGTTAGGTTTGCGTTCACCTGCAACTTTCCTGCCTATTGTAGAAAATACTGACTTATCTATTTCATTGGGTGAGTGGGTGATTCGCGAGGCTTTAGGGCAAATCCGCGTGTGGCAGGCTGCTGGGTTGGATTTCCAGGTCAGTGTGAACATTGCGGCACGGCATATCGTGCAATCTAACTTTACCGAGCGCCTCATCTTGTTGCTGGCAGAGTTCCCGGAGATCGCCCCGCATAAAATTGAGCTGGAAATTACCGAAACTGCCGCGATTGAGGATGTATCTGGTGTCGCTAATACCATTAACACTTGCAAACAGTTAGGCATCAGTTTTGCGTTGGATGACTTCGGTGTGGGCTACTCTTCACTGACTTATCTGCGCCGACTGCCGGTAGAAACCATTAAGATTGACCAATCGTTTGTGCGCGATATGCTGCAAGACGTGGATGACTTGGCCGTGGTGGCAGGCGTGATTAGCTTGAGCCGTGACTTTAAGCGTAAAGTGGTGGCCGAAGGTGTGGAAAACTCCGAGCAGGGCTTGTGGCTGTTGCGTATGGGTTGTTCTGTGGTGCAGGGTTATGGCGTGGCGCGCCCGATGCGCGCAGATGAAGTGCAGCAGTGGGTGGAGTCTTATCAGCAGGCCCCGGGCTGGACGCTAGGGCTGGTTTAGTCGGTAGCGTGGTTGGCAGCTTAAGTGCGTCTTGCACTTAGCTAGCGCTGGTATGATGGCTTAATCATCTAGTGTTAAATGACTTGCGGCAATGATAAAAGAAGCGTAACTTTATTACCGTGAACTGAAATCTGAACATGGAGTTTGCCATGGATAATAAGTACGGATTAGGTAGCAGTAAAGTAGCGACTCAGCATCATTACTTGCATCATAAGGTGGCCGCAGAAAACGTCCCCCACTGTAAGGTGTGTAACAGCATACATCTGGTGTTAAGCCCCAGTATGCACGATCATTGCTGTGCTGATTGCGGCGCATGGCAGCATGATGTGCCGGCCGGCTATTCCACTGGCAGAAGCAGCGATTATTAAGTCACATTTTTATTGCTACGTCGTTAAAAAATAACGTAGCATCTATCCTCTCAATGCTGTATTCACAGCGTCTACATCTCAATCACCGCCGGGGTTTATCCGTGCGGCGCTGACTTTATTTTGGCTATAAAACCAAACTTTATAGGTGGCTTCAGGTCTTTATGACGGATATTGTCATAAATCGAAAATAATTCTCTGATCTATGTCAATTTTCAGTTAATGAATTAAGAAAAAAGTTCTATAATCTTGCCTACCAAAAAACCTTTCCATTAAACAACTCCAAAAGAGAAGATAAATGACTACGAAGAATGCTGATATTGGCCTAGTTGGCCTAGCTGTTATGGGCCAGAACCTGGCTCTAAATATTGCCGATCATGGCTACACCATTGCGGTTTATAACCGTGACCCAAAAAAAATGGTGAATTTCATTGAAGATTGCAAAAAAAACGAACCTTCACATGCCAACGTTGTTGGTCATGCTGACTTGGCTTCTTTTGTTTTAAGCATCAAACGCCCACGTAAAATCATCTTGCTAGTTAAAGCTGGTAGCGCAACTGATGTAACTATCAACGCACTATTACCGTTCTTAGAGCAAGGCGACATCATCATTGATGGTGGTAACGCATTGTGGACAGATACTATCCGTCGCGAAAAAGAATTAGCGGCTAAAGGTATCGATTTCATCGGTTCTGGCGTTTCAGGCGGTGAGACTGGCGCACGTTTCGGTCCATCATTGATGCCATCAGGTACACGTAAAGCTTGGGCTAGCTTAGAGCCAATCTGGCGTGATATCGCAGCTAAGGTTGATCCAGTGACTGGTGAGCCATTAGAAGGCGGCAAACCAGGTAAGCCAGTAGAAGGCGGCTTCTCATGTGCTGAATACATCGGTCCAGACGGTGCTGGTCACTACGTAAAAATGGTGCACAACGGTATCGAATACATCGATATGCAATTGATCTGTGAAGCTTACTGGTTGATGAAGAACCTGCTTGGTATGCAAGCGGACGAAATCGGTAAAGTATTTGCAGAGTGGAACAAAGGTGAACTATCAAGCTTCTTGATTGAAATTACTGCTGATATCTTGCAACAAAAAGACCCAATGGGTAAAGGTTTCTTGGTTGATCAAATCCTGGATACTGCTGGTCAAAAAGGTACAGGTCAATGGACTGCTGCTAACGCTTTAGAGCTTGGCGCACCAGCTAACGCGATTGCAGCTGCAGTGTACGCACGTGCACTTTCAAGCTTAAAAGAAGAGCGTGTTGAAGCAAGCAAAATCTTGAAAGGCCCAGCAATTAAAGTTGAGTCAGACAAGAAAGCAATCATCGAAGCGATTAAAAACGCTTTGTATTGCTCAAAAATCTGCGCATACGCACAAGGCTTCCAATTGATCGACAAAGCACAAGTGGCTTACAACTGGAAATTGAACTTCGGTGAGATCGCACAAATCTGGCGCGGTGGTTGTATCATTCGTGCACGTTTCTTGCAAAAAATCACTGATGCTTATGCATTGAACTCACGTCTGAAAAACTTGATGTTAGACCCATACTTCACCAATGCGATGAACGAAGGTCAAGCAGGCTGGCGTAAAGTGATTGCCTTGGCAGTGACTAACGGCATTCCAGCACAAGGTTTTGCTTCTGCAATGGCTTACTACGATGGCTACCGCAGTGCAGACTTGCCAGCAAACTTGTTACAAGGTCAACGTGACTACTTCGGCGCACATACTTATGAGCGTAAAGATCAGCCACGTGGCGAATTCTTCCACTTGGATTGGCCAGAAGCTGGTCGTCCACAGTTAGAAGTGTAATTAGCTGTTACTAATAAAAAACCCGCTTCACGGCGGGTTTTTTATTGCCTGAACGCTATAATGTGGCGGACTGAATAAGATTAGCTTTAACCAACGGATATACAAAATATGATGGATTTATTTTTACACCTGGATAAACATTTAGCGGTAGTTGCCAGTACCTGGGGGCTGTGGATTTATGTGCTGCTGTTCCTGATTATCTTTATAGAAACCGGTTTGGTGGCCATGCCTTTCTTGCCAGGTGACTCTTTATTGTTTGTCGCCGGTGCGATTGCAGCCGTGGGTGGTATGAGCTTGCCAGCGCTAATGGCGTTGCTATCCGTGGCGGCGATTGCCGGTGATGCCGTTAATTACGCGGTTGGTAAGTGGGTAGGGCATAAGGTATTTGCCTGGGAAAATTCACGTTGGTTTAATAAAGATGCGTTTAACAAGACGCATGCGTTTTATGAAGAACATGGCGCGATTACGATCGTAGTCGGCAGGTTCTTGCCGTTTATCCGTACCTTTACCCCATTTGTGGCCGGTGTGGCGCAAATGACCTATGCCAAATTTGCATTTTATAATGTGATGGGTGGCTTGCTTTGGGTGTGTGGTTTAACCGGTATCGGTTTCTTGGTGGGAAATCACCCTTGGGTACAGGCTAACTTCTCTTTGGTGGCGCTGGCGCTGATTGTGATTCCTAGCTTGCCTGCGGTTTGGGTGTTTCTCAAGCACATGATTACATCACGTTCACGTGCTTGAGATAGGGGTTGCTACTGTCTTATTTCGCCTTATTTTTCGACGAAAGCGCGTTCAATCACGTAGTCACCTGGTGTACCTACGCGCGGTGACACGATAAAGCCTCTTGAATCCAGTAGTTCTTCGGTGTCTTTCAGCATTTGCGGGCTGCCGCAAATCATGGCTTTGTCGTGCGCTGGGTCCAGCGGTGGCAGGCCGATGTCTTCAAACAGTTTGCCAGAGTTGATCAGGTCGGTTAAACGGCCTTGATTGCGGAATGGGTCTCTAGTCACTGTTGGGTAGTAAATCAGTTTCTTACGCACTTCTTCACCAAAGAACTCGTTGTTTGGTAGTTCTTTTTCAATAAAGTCAGCATAAGCCAGCTCGTTCACATGGCGTACACCGTGGATTAACACTACTTTTTCAAAGCGGTCATATACTTCTACGTCTTGGATCAGGCTCATGAATGGCGCTAAACCAGTACCGGTAGAAAGGAAATACAGATTTTTACCTGGTTTCAAATCGTGTGTAACCAAAGTGCCGGTCGGTTTTTTACTTACCAGCAAGTCATCGCCTACTTTCAAGTGTTGTAGTCTTGATGTTAATGGGCCATTTGGCACTTTAATACTGAAAAACTCTAAATGCTCTTCATAGTTAGGGCTGGCGATACTGTAAGCGCGTGTCAGCGGGCGACCGTCGACTTCAAGTCCAATCATTACAAACTGACCATTTTCAAAGCGTAAGCCTGGGTCACGTGTGGTTTTAAAGCTGAAAAGGGTGTCGTTCCAGTGGTGGACACTTAAAATGCGCTCGGTCGAATATTTACTCATAGTTGATTTTTCTTTAGTTCAGATTTTTAGTTTAAATTTTTTAAATTGCTGCAGTGAGTTCTGGGATCACTTCAAACAAGTCGGCCACTAGCCCGTAGTCTGCCACTTGGAAGATCGGTGCATCTGGGTCTTGGTTAATTGCCACTACCACTTTGCTGTCTTTCATGCCGTAAGTATGCTGTACCGCGCCGGAAACGCCTACCGCGATATATAAATCAGGGGCCACGGTCACGCCGGTTTGGCCTACCTGAATATCGTTAGGGGCGTAGCCTGCGTCCACAGCCGCTCTGGTGGCGCCAAGTGCAGCGCCCAGTCTAGCTGCGAGTGGCGCTAGTACTTGTTCAAAAGTTTCTGCGCTACCTAATGACCTGCCGCCAGAAATCACGATTTTTGCGGTGCTCAAGGCTGGGCGGTCTGATGTGGTGCGTGTTTCAGACAACCAGCGCGTTTGCTGCTGTGCTGCTGGCGCTGCAACTGTGCTGATTTCCGCGCTTTGTGTGCGGGCATTGGCCGCGCCAAAGTTGCTGCCGTGTACGGTCAATAGTTGTATGCGGTCTGCACTTTGTACGGTGGTGAGGATATTGCCTGCATACACTGCACGCACGTAGGTGTTGTCACCTTTAATCTCTAACACATCAGAAATCATGGCTACATCCAGCAACGCCGCAGCGCGAGCCAGAATATTGCGGCTGAATGATGAATGTGCCGCTAATACTACGCTGTATTCATTGGCTGTATTGGCAATTAGCGGAGCAACATCTTCAGCCAATTGGTGTGCTAAATGCTCAGCGTTGATTTGGATCACGCGTGCTACGCCGTCAATCAAAGCAGCTTGTTGTGCGATATTGCTGACGTTGCTGCCAGTGACCAGGATTTCAATAGGCGTGCTCCATGCTTGAGCTGCGGTTACCGCTTGGTAAACTGATGCGCTCAGTGTGCTGCCGTTATGTTCGGCTAGAATTAGGGTTTTCATAGTTGTATTCCTTCATGCTCGCGCAACTTAGTCAGCAACTCTTGTACGCTGCTTACTTTAATACCAGCTTTTCTGGCTGGCGGCTCTGATACTTTTAATAACTGCAGGCGTGGCTTGGTATCTACACCCAAGTCAGCAGCCTTGATGGTTTCAATCGGTTTCTTTCTCGCCATCATCAAGTTAGGCAGTTTTACAAAGCGTGGTTGGTTTAAACGCAAGTCTGCGGTAATTACTGCCGGCAGGTTCAAACCTATCGTTTCGGTACCGCCATCTACTTCACGGGTAGCGACTACTTCGTTACCGTTAACAGTCAGTGCAGAAACGTAAGTGGCTTGTGGGTAATTGAGCAATGCAGCTAGCATCTGTCCAGTTTGCCCTGCGTCATCATCCACGGCTTGTTTGCCCAGCATCACCAATCCTGGTTGCTCACGCTCTACCAAAGCTTTCAGTAATTTGGCAACGGCCAATGGCTGTAGTTCTTCATCGCTCTCAATCAGCACAGCGCGGTCTGCACCCATGGCTAGACCGTGTCTTAATACGTCTTGATTCGCGGCAGTGCCTAGTGACACGGCAACGATCTCAGTTGCAACGCCTTTTTCTTTTAGTTTTAAGGCTTCTTCGATTGCATTTTCATCAAATGGGTTTACACTCATCTTTACGCCATCAATCTCTACATTTGAGCCATCAGGCTTGATATGTACTTTGACGTTGTAATCTACTACACGTTTTATTGCGACCAGTATTTTCATGGCAATTTCCTCAGTAATTGCTGCGTATTTTACATCAGCGTATAATATATATAAATTAGATTGTAAAGATATTATATATCTGCGAAATAGATATAGGAGTGTATGAAATATACCCTAAGACAACTGGAGATCTTTGTTGTCATCAGTCGCACCGAAAGCGTTTCGCGCGCCGCCGATGCTTTGGCTCTCTCGCAATCGGCAACCAGTACCGCGCTGAGTGAGCTGGAACGACAATTCGACCTGCAGCTGTTCGATCGTGTGGGTAAAACACTACGTATCAATGAAACCGGGCTGCAACTGCTACCCAAGGCGGTAGAACTATTAGACCGTGCTAGTGAGATAGAAAATCTGCTGCGCGGCCATGTAGGCTTTGGCTATATGAAAATAGGCGCTACCTTAACGGTGGGCAATTATCTAGCTACGATGCTGGTGGCAAAGTTCTTGCAGGATCATTCAGAAAGCCGCATCCAATTACAAGTACATAATACCAGTACCATTGTGCAGCAGGTAGCCAATCATGAGCTGGATCTGGGCTTGATTGAAGGCGATTGCAACCACCCGGATATCGAGGTGCAGCGCTGGGTGGCGGATGAGCTGGTGGTGTTTGCCGCACCTAATCACCCATTGGCGCAGTTAAAAGCAATTTCTGTAGAACAGCTACTGCAAGAGCAATGGATTTTAAGAGAGCAGGGCTCTGGTACTCGCGCCACTTTTGATCGTGCTTTTCATAATAACAATGCCGGGCTGCATATACGCCTGGAGCTAGAGCACACCGAGGCAATTAAACGCGCAGTAGAATCTGGGCTGGGAATAGGCTGTATCTCGCGTTTGGCGTTGAAAGACGCTTTTCGCCGTGGTAGCTTGGTGCCGTTATCGACACCAGAACTAAATTTAGGAAGATATTTTTACTTTCTTTGGCATAAGCAGAAATATCAAACAACAGGTATGCGTGAATTTATCATGTTGTGCAAAAAAATGGTGGTGGGCGCCGAGCGCAGCGACCAAGTGAATTTGCCAGAAATAGCTTAAAGGACGGTCTTTAAATGACAGATGTGCAACGCGATGTAATGAATTACGATGTGTTAATTGTAGGGGCTGGGCCGTCGGGCTTAGCGGCAGCGATTCGGCTGAAACAGCTGGCGAATGCAGC
This sequence comes from uncultured Methylotenera sp., assembly GCF_946479685.1. The sequence goes on along the minus strand of NZ_CAMLGS010000003.1, from coordinate 54,914 downwards.
TGGGCAAGAGCTCAGCGTATGTGTGCTGGAAAAAGCGGCCGAGGTGGGCACGCATATTTTATCCGGTGCGGTAATCGACCCGATTGCATTGAATGAGCTGATTCCGGATTGGCGTGAAAAAGGCGCGCCACTGCATACCAGCGTGAATGAAGATGAGTTCCTGCTATTAGGGCAAACTAAGTCCTGGTCGGTGCCACATTGGCTGATGCCGCCGTTGATGAGTAATCAGGGCAATTATATTGTGAGCCTGGGTGATGTAAGCCGTTGGCTGGGTGAGCAGGCGGATGCCTTGGGCGTGGAAATTTATGCTGGTTTTGCTGCGCAATCTATGTTGTACGACGAAAATCAGCAAGTTGTTGGTGTGATTACCGGCGATATGGGGCGTGATGCACACGGTAAGGAAACCGCCCAATTCACGCTGGGTATAGAAATCAGGGCGCAATATACCTTGATTGCAGAAGGTACACGTGGCTCGTTAACGCGTGAGCTAGAGAGTAAGTATGCGTTACGTACTTCGCCACAGAAATATGGCTTGGGCTTCAAAGAGGTCTGGCGCGTACCTGCGGCACAGCACCGTCCAGGGCTGGTGCAGCATAGCATAGGCTGGCCATTGCAAGCAGATACTGGCGGCGGCTCGTTTATCTACCATTACGGTGAGCAGTTGGTGTCTATCGGTTTTGTAGTGCATTTAGACTACGCAAATCCGCATCTGTCTCCATTCGAAGAGTTCCAGCGCTTTAAGACCCATCCTGAAATTAAAGCCTTGTTAAAAGATGGTGAGCGCTTTAGCTATGGTGCGCGCGCGATTAGTGAAGGCGGCGTGCAGTCGTGGCCAGAAATGATTTTCCCAGGCGGCGCACTGATTGGTTGTAGCGCTGGCATGGTTAATGTGCCGCGCATCAAAGGCAGCCACAATGCCATGAAGTCTGGCATGTTGGCAGCTGAAGCGGTATTTGATGCGTTAACGCAGGCTGAGCAGCCTGTCGGCCGCTTGCTGACCGCATATCCACAAGCCCTTAAAGCCTCATGGGTGTGGAAAGATTTAGACGCGGTGCGTAATGTAAAACCGCTGTTATCAAGGTTTGGCAGCTGGGGCGGTACGATGCTGGGTGGCCTTGAGATGTGGCTGCATGCGCTGCATGTGCGTTTGCCGTGGACATTGCTGCATAAGAAAGCCGACCATGAATGCACCAAGCCAGCGTCTGAAATGCCGGTGATTCACTATGGCAAACACGATGGTGTATATAGTTTTGACCGCTTAAGCTCTATCAGCTTAAGTAATCTTGCACATGATGCCAACCAGCCTTGCCATTTGACGTTGCGGGATAAAGACGTACCTATCCGTATTAACTTGGCCAATTATGATGCGCCTGAGCAACGTTACTGCCCAGCTGGCGTGTATGAAATCGTGAAGTCACACGATGCGAGCTACCTGCACATTAATGCGCAAAACTGCATCCATTGCAAAACCTGCGATATTAAAGACCCTACGCAGAATATCGTGTGGGTACCGCCTGAAGGTGGCAGCGGCCCGACTTATATGAGCATGTAGCAGTGCATACTGTTTATAAATAGTAGGTGTTTAATAATAGATAAAGAGCCTCAACCTGGATTAGGTTGAGGCTATTTTATCGTGCGCTCTTAATATCTTACGGCCTTAGCGCTAAACCCAGATAGTTAAGCAGACCTAAATCATCAAGCAGACCAAGGCAATCAAGCTAAGTCGAAACGGTCAAGGTTCATTACTTTAGTCCATGCTTGCACAAAGTCGCCTAAGAATTTGGCTTGTGCATCATTCGTGGCATAAACTTCGGCAATTGCACGCAGCTGTGAGTTAGAGCCAAACACCAAGTCCACTACTGTACCTGTCCATTTAAGCTTGTTGCTGGCACGGTCATAGCCTTCAAGCACATGTTTGGATGTCTTAGACTTCTGCCATGTGGTGTTCATATCCAACAGGTTCACAAAGAAGTCATTGCTTAAGGTTTCAGCCTGGTGTGTGAACACGCCGTGCTGAGATTTAGCATAATTTGCGTTCAATACACGTAGGCCACCAATTAGCACGGTCATCTCCGGTGCGCTTAATGTGAGCAACTGTGCTTTATCCAGTAATAGCTCCGCGATGTTGCCTTCTACGTGATGTGCTGTGTAGTTGCGGAAGCCATCTGCAATCGGCTCCAGTACCGTAAATGAATCAACATCGGTTTGTGCTTGGCTGGCATCGCTGCGGCCCGGCGTGAACGGCACTTGTAGCGTATGTCCTGCATTTTTGGCCGCAGCTTCAATCGCCGCGCCACCCGCTAACACAATTATGTCAGCAATAGAAACCTGCTTACCACCGCGTTGAGCGCTATTAAACGCTTGCTGTATCGCCTCTAGCTTTTGCAACACTATCGATAACTCGGCCGGCTGATTAACTGCCCAGTCTTTTTGCGGAGCGAGGCGAATACGTGCACCGTTCGCGCCACCACGTTTATCTGAGCCGCGGTATGTAGAAGCCGATGCCCATGCCGTATTCACCAATTGTGAAATGGATAAGCCTGATGCCAGCACTTTTTCTTTTAAGCTCGCGATATCTTGCGCATCAATCAGCGCGTGATTCACCGCCGGAATAGGGTCTTGCCAGATCAGCGTTTCTTTCGGCACCAACGGGCCTAAATAGCGTGCTACCGGGCCCATGTCGCGGTGGGTGAGTTTGAACCAGGCTCTGGCAAACGCGTCGGCAAATGCCTGTGGATTGGCAAAGAAATGGCGTGATATTTTTTCATACGCCGGATCCATGCGCATAGCTAAATCCGCTGTGGTCATGATTGGGGCATGACGCTTGGATGCGTCATGTGCATCCGGTACGGTATTGAGCGCGCTCGCTTCTTTAGGCGTCCATTGGTGTGCACCAGCCGGGCTCTTGGTGAGCTGCCATTCATAGCCGAACAGGTTTTCAAAATAGTTGTTGTCCCACTGGATAGGGTTGCTGGTCCATGCGCCCTCTATGCCGCTGGTAATGGTGTGTACACCTTTGCCGCTGCCAAAGCTGTTGTGCCAGCCCAGGCCTTGCTCTTCAATCGCTGCGGCTTCTGGTTCTGCGCCGACATGGCTGGCATCGCCTGCACCGTGGCATTTACCAAAGGTGTGGCCGCCAGCTACCAATGCTACGGTTTCTTCATCGTTCATGGCCATGCGGGCAAATGTTTCACGAATATCGCGGGCAGAGGCGAGCGGGTCTGGGTTGCCGTTGGGGCCTTCTGGGTTCACATAGATCAAGCCCATCTGTACTGCGCCTAGCGGGTTATCCAGCTTACGGTCACCTTGGTAGCGTTTGTCGCCTAGCCATGTGGTTTCTGGCCCCCAGTAAATATCCTGCTCTGGTTCCCAGATATCCTTACGGCCGCCGGCAAAGCCAAAGGTTTTCAAGCCCATGGAGTCTAGCGCGACATTGCCGGCTAGTATCATTAAATCTGCCCATGAGATTTTGCGGCCATACTTTTGCTTAATTGGCCAAAGCAAGCGGCGTGCTTTATCCAGGTTGCCATTGTCTGGCCAGCTATTGAGTGGTGCAAAGCGCTGCGAACCTGAACCGGCGCCGCCGCGGCCATCGTAAATGCGGTAAGTACCAGCGCCATGCCACGCCATGCGCACAAAGAATGGGCCATAATGCCCATAGTCAGCAGGCCACCACTCTTGCGAGTCTGTCATTAACGCGTGCAAATCTTTGGTCACGGCAGTAAGGTCTAGGCTGTTAAATTCTGCCGCATAATCGTAATCCTGGCCCATAGGGTCAGATTTAGATGAGTGTTGGTGCAATATGCTGAGGTTTAATTGCTCCGGCCACCATGTGGCGTTGGCAGAGCCTGCAGAGGTTGTCGGCTTAGGTGCGCCGCCAGAGAAAGGGCATTTTGATTCGGCTGTCATTGTGTTCTCCTGTTGTTTAGAACGTGATGAACCTGTTTCAATATCTGTGCTGAGCATCAAGCAAAGGTATTTTAATCTTAAAATTACACTTAGAAGTTACATGGCAATTACATTTAGCTACGTAAAGTTCTAGGCTGTGTAAATTCAGGCGCAGGTGGCACGTGTTGTTGGTTATTGGCTTAAGGCGTATTGCGCAAACATTTCAGTAAAAATCTCTTGTAACTCGTATAAATAGTTGTTCATTTTTTTCTCCATTTATATTGCTATCTCTATGGTTTGGAAAGCAGTGTTGAGCAGCAAGTGAGACCAGTGTATAGGTCGAAGATTGATTTGTATAATTGAATGTTTCAATCTGATTGATATGCTAAACTTATCAATAGTCAAAAAATTCGGATGCAGTGAATGACCCTAAGTGAATTACGTTTTGTTGTGGCAGTGGCTAAAGAGCGCAACTTTCGGCGCGCCGCCGAAAAGTGTTACGTCAGCCAGCCCGCGCTGAGTTTAGCGATTAAAAAGCTGGAAGAGGATTTAGGCGTGCAGATCTTTGAGCGCAGCCGTACCGACATTAGTCCGACCCCGATCGGTGAAAAGATTATTGAACAGGCGATTAAAGCGATAGAGGAAGTGAACTATATCCGCGAGATTGCGCAGCAAGGCAATAACCAGCTGGGCGGCGTGTTTCGCCTGGGTTTAATTTATTCTGTGGGGCCATATTTGCTACCTGAACTTATCCCTGTTTTGCGGCAGAGCGCACCGGACATGCCGCTGGATATTGAAGAGAACCTGACGCTGCAATTAGAGGCGCAGCTGAAAAATGGCGTGATTGATGCAGCGGTGGTAGCGCTGCCGTTTGATGTGGCTGGTATCAATACCCTGCCGCTTTACGATGAACAGTATCTGGTCATGGTGCCGGTCAACCACCCTTGGGCTGGCCGTGCCTCGGTGAGCGCTGATGAGCTGGCGGATGAAAATGTACTGCTGCTCAATAGCGGCCACTGTTACAGCCATCAAGTGTTGCAGGCATGCCCAGACTTATCGCGCAAAGGGCAGGTGTTGCAGGGTAACTCCTTAGAAACCATACGTAATATGGTGGCTTCAAACCTAGGGATTACCGTATTGCCATGCAGCGCAGCTACCGAGCGCTACTTAAATCCATTAGTGCGAGTCATCCCTTTTACCGACCCAGTGCCTGTACGCAGGGTGGCATTGGCCTGGCGTAAAAGCTATGCTCGGGATTTGGCGGTGATGTGCGTGGCGGATGCGATACAGGCTATTAATTCAGATTGCTTGCAGATGCTTAACTAGCTTGCAGACATTTTGCTGGCAGGCGCTGTCGGCATAGCTTTAGCGCCGGTTTACACTTGGATTAAGCTAATAGATGCAGGCTATCAGTAAGTAACGTACAGACGGTAGCCTGCAACGCTGACGTCCTGCGTGGTGATGGCCAGCTTCACCTTGATTTCATTGCCAGCACTAAAGCCAGCGGCAATGTCGGTATTCGGCGCTAGGTATTCTGTAGGTTTGAATACGCGTCTTAATACCGGACTGTCGTCCGTATTGGTCAAAGTTAACTCTAGGTTAGGGTAGGCTTGCACAAAGCCGGCTTTGTTAAAGAGGCTACTGCTCAGGTGCATCACACCGCTATGCGCCAGGTCTTCCTGCATGTCAGAGTCATCAATCACTATCCATTCTATCTGCTTGGGTAGCTCTATGCTGCATTTTAGATGCTCGCATGCCTGCACAAGCTGTGGTTTAAGTTTGGGGTAGTAAATGGCTATGCTGTTGCGCAGAAAATAGGCGCTTTGTCCTACGACGGCTAACACTAATAGCAGTGTACCCAGCATCCAAGGCCATCGACGGTTGCTACTCTTCTTACCATCCCTTTTTGCGTGTTTGGCTAGCTCATTAAAATCGTTGGCTTGATGATGAGAAATGTGTAGTTTGCCAGTGTCGTGGGGCGGATGTTCCGCGATGCTGCTGGTGTCATGCGGCAGTTCAGCCAATGCACCGGTATGTGTCGCAGGGGAGTGCTGCTCACTCACTGGCGTGGCGTTAGCCGCTGTGCTCGGAGTAGGTGGAAAACTTGGTTGCGTGGTTGCCTGTGGTGCCGGATTAGCCTCTGGGCTATGACTAGTTGGCATAGCTTCTTCAAGGTCTAAATCAATTTTAGGCCAGCCAGAATGGGTCGCGTTACCGGCTGTTGTCGTTACGGCTGCTGGCGCAGGGCTAGGTTCTACAGGGTTAACACTGTCTGAAGTAGTGTTGTCGGGGCTAGGGGTGCTGGTGGGGACGAATTGCTCTTTGGCATTGAATACATGCAGACATTGCCCACAGCGCACCAAGCCGCCATGCTGCCGGAGTTGGTCTTCACTAACAAAGAATTGGGTTTGGCAATTGGGGCAATGGGTTATGTCGCGCATTTTTTCGTGCCTGTGAGCAACACCCATGCATCCATGTACTGTGGTGCGCCCATATCAAACCATTCAGCATAAATGGCAGAAACAGCGGCTTCTTGTTCGCGTAAAATTCCTGAAAGCGCAATCTTGCCGCCAGCCTTGCATGATTTTGCCAATGCTGGTGCCAGTACGCTCAAGGCACTGGATAAGATATTGGCAACCACAATATCAAACTCTTTGGATTGATATTCATTTGCATCGTAGAACTTAGCTTCCACCTGGTTCTGTTCTGCGTTATATAAGCTGGATTGTATCGCCTGCGTATCAATATCGGTCCCTACGACTTCAGCTGCGCCTAGTTTCTTTGCGGCAATCGCTAAAATACCTGAGCCGCAGCCGTAATCCAGCACTGAGCTACCAGCTGTCACGGTTTGCGTCAGCCAAGCTAGGCATAAGTGGGTGGTTGGGTGGCTGCCGGTACCAAAGGCCAAGCCTGGGTCTAATACGATATTGATGGCGTCTGGGTTAGGTGATTCATGCCAGGTTGGTACTATCCACAGTGTATCGGTGATTCTGATTGGGTCAAACTGCGATTGTGTGGCGCGTACCCAATCTTGTTCTTCTATGGTTTCGGTAGTGTAGTTGAGCTTGCCTAGTTTGGCCTGCAGCAGCAGTGCTTCAAGCACAGCAGGGATATCCACACCTTCATCAAACAAGGCGCTGACTAGGTTCTGCTGCCAGATGCCTGGTGGCGGGTCGCCTGGCTCACCAAAAATAGGCTGCTCATCAATGGTTTCAGCATTGGCATCTTCAATAATGGCGGACAGCGCGCCTAGCTCCATCAGCGTATCGCTAATTAAATCAGCATTATTGTCTTGTGCTTCAATCTTTAATGATACCCACGCCATGCTTCAACCTATCTAATACTTAAATTTTAATTCTGTATGATGTTTTCTAACTATATATAGTTTAACCATATATATGCAAATACGCGTATACCACAACTGCGGTATACGCGTATTTTAGGTGCTGCTTAATAACAATTACTTGTTATAAATGCCTAGTTTTTGCTCTAGGTAGTGGATGCTGGTGCCACCTAAGTGGAACGCTGCATCTGCCATCAGGTCAGCATGTAACGGGATGTTGGTGCTAATGCCCTCGATCATCATTTCTGACAATGCAATGCGCATACGTGCAATCGCTTGATCGCGCGTGTCGCCGTAAGTGATTAGCTTGCCAATCATAGAGTCGTAGTGCGGTGGCACGGTATAGCCAGCATATGCATGCGTATCAATACGCACACCAGGGCCGCCAGGCATATGGAACTTGCTGATTTTGCCCGGTGACGGCACAAAATTGTAAGGATCTTCTGCATTCAAACGGCATTCAATCGCGTGGCCGCGTAACTGAATATCTTTTTGACGGAACTGTAGCTTCTCGCCGGCAGCAACGAAAATCTGTTGTTGCACTAGGTCAATACCGGTAATCATTTCAGTCACGGTATGTTCTACTTGCAAACGTGTGTTCATTTCAATGAAGTAGAACTCGCCGTTCTCATATAAGAACTCAAAAGTACCCGCGCCGCGGTATTTGATCTTACGGCAAGCTTCCGCACAACGTTCACCGATTTTGTCGCGTAAACGTGCGTTCAGTAACGGTGCTGGTGCTTCTTCCAGAATTTTCTGGTGACGACGTTGCATAGAGCAATCACGCTCGCCCAAGAATACCGCATTGCCGTGCTGGTCAGCCAATACTTGGATTTCGATGTGGCGTGGTTTCTCCAGGTATTTCTCCATGTAAACCATCGGGTTGCCAAAGGCCGCTTGTGCTTCGGCTTTGGTCATGTTTACTGAAGTCAGTAACGCTGCTTCGGTATGCACTACACGCATACCACGACCACCGCCACCGCCAGCCGCTTTAATAATCACTGGGTAGCCAATTTGTTTAGCGATTTTGATGATTTCGCTTGGGTCATCCGGCAGTGCGCCATCTGAGCCTGGTACGCAAGGCACGCCGGCTTTACGCATTGCATCTTTCGCTGATACTTTGTCGCCCATCAGGCGGATGGTTTCAGCACGTGGGCCAATGAATACAAAGCCGCTTTGTTCTACGCGTTCTGCAAAGTCCGCGTTTTCTGATAAGAAGCCATAACCTGGGTGAATCGCCTGTGCATCAGTCACTTCAGCAGCACTGATCACCGCAGGAACATTTAAATAGCTTTGGCCAGAAGGCGCTGGGCCGATACAAACTGACTCGTCCGCTAATTTTACATATTTAGCTTCACGGTCGGCTTCGGAGTGTACCGCTACCGTTCTGATGCCGAGTTCGCGACATGCACGCTGTACGCGCAATGCGATTTCGCCGCGATTGGCGATTAAAATTTTGTCAAACATTGCCATGAAAGTGAATCCTAGTATTTAGGTCTTAGCCTTGAGGTAAGACCTAATGAATTTAAGCAGTAATTGAGTAAGGCTAACTGTAATTAGCCAATGATAAATAGTGGCTCGCCGTATTCAATGGCTTGGCCGTTATCCACCAAGATTTTTTTGATGACGCCAGCTTTGTCTGCTTCAATCTCGTTTAATAGCTTCATCGCTTCGATAATGCATAGTGTGTCGCCTACTGCCACGGTATCGCCTACCTCAACAAACGCTTTAGCATCTGGAGATGGTGAACGGTAGAAGGTACCTACCATTGGTGATTTAACCGCATGGCCTTCGTCTACTGCTGGTGCAGCTTCAGCTGCTGCCGCAGGCGCTGCTGCTTGTGGTGCAGGTGCTTGTTGCTGCTGAGGAATGTAATGGTTGTAGCTTGGTGCTGGCATGCTGGCGGTAAAGTTACGGCTAATGCGTACTTTTTCGCCATCTTCTGTCAGTTCTAGTTCTGAAATGCCTGATTCTTCTACCAGATCAATAAGCTTTTTTAGTTTACGTAAATCCATGATGACCCCTAACTAATTCGATATAAATTATTATTTTAAGAATGATTGATTTTTTCAATAGCGAAATCCAGTGCAAGTTCGTAACCCTTTGCACCTAGCCCGCTAATAATGCCTACAGCGATATCTGTAAAATATGAGTGATGACGAAATGCTTCGCGCGCAAACACATTTGACAGATGTACTTCTATAAATGGAACCTTAACCGCACTTAATGCATCACGCATAGCAACGGATGTATGTGTGAATGCTGCGGGGTTGATGATGACGAAATCTACGCTTTTGGTTGCAATAGACTGAATTTTATCGACAAGATCTGCTTCGGAATTGCTTTGGAAGCTCTCTAGCGTGATGTTAGCTAATTTTGCTTTATTGCTTAGGGTTTGGTTGATGCTATCCAGTGTAGCGTTGCCGTAATGTTGTGGTTCGCGCAAACCCAATAGGTTCAGATTAGGGCCATGTAATACCAGAATACTCTTAGCTGCCATGACGACTCACCTGTTTTAAACAATTTATGCATAAATTACTATAATTCATAAACGCGAGTTTGCCGAAGTTAAAGGGTTTTGTCCAGCAACTTTAGAGAATATAAGCGAATTTGCCTGAGTTGATTTCGGGTATTCTCTATGCTAAGCGGGTAGCTTAATTTCTGCGAAAATGCATGGATTGTGCTTGCGGCTAATGTGCGGAAGCTGACACCAAAGGCTGCAGACTTGCTTCAATCATGGCTTTAGTAATGCGTCCAAAGTGGGCGCGTGCAATTTTGCCATCAGCATCAATAATGACTGTGTAGGGCAAAACGCCTTTGTCATTGCCCAATTGCTCACCGAGCAAACTGCCTGCCATATCATCGGCCACGATAGGGTAATTGACCGGGGTATTTTTTAAATACTGGGCCACTTGTGCCGGCTCATCTAACGCAATGCCTAGTACCACGACATTTTTATCCTTGTAGGCTTGCTGCAGCGCAACCAGTTCTGGCATTTCCTCTCTGCACGGTGGGCACCAGGTTGCCCAGAAGTTAACTACAATGATTTTGTGCTGGTATTGCCCAAGGTTTTGTATTTTTCCGGAAATATCGGGTAGGTTGGCCGCATACAGGGCTGCACTATCTGGTTTGTTGCTGGCGTTCTGCTCTGCAAAGTAGCGTAGCAGGATGGCGAGGGTTAGCGCTAGACAGAATGCTAGGGCGATAAAGAAAATTGCTTTTAGTGTTTTTTTTAGCATGCAATGGTTTCTGGCAGGCAACTGCCGCGCTGATTCAGAATTTGCAAAAAGGTATCCGCATCTTTATAACCGACCACTTTTAATTGGCTTTCTTCCTTGGCATGGGCATCGAAGAACACGATACCCGGCGGGCCAAAGACGTTGAATTTCTGCATTAAGGCTTTATCGTCTTCGGTATTGTTAGTGACATCTGCTTGTAGTAGCACGGTGTCTTTTAATGCTGATTGCACGCGTGCATCACTAAAGGTAAATTGCTCCAGCTCTTTACATGCTACACACCAATCAGCATAAAAATCCAGCATCACGGGCTTGCCGCCGGCCTGCTTGAGTGCATTTTCCAAATCCGCAATGCTTTTAATCTGCTGAAAGTTAAGGTTGTTATGCGGCTGTACCTTGGCGCTGCTGGCTACCAAACCGCTTAACGGCTGTAACGGTGACTTGGCATTGGATAGCGCGCCAATCAGCAGTGCTAAACCGGTGACTACCATCATCACGCCTATGCCTTTCCAAAACTTGAGCGCGGCTTTGGCGCCGGTAGGCAGGCTATCCAGCGCATGCATAAAAATGGCAGGTACTATCAATATTGCCGCCCATAATGCCAGCTGTACTTGCATAGGAATCACTGGGGAGATGAGCCAGATGGCAACGCCCAGCATCAGCACGCCAAATAAATTACGTACTGCGTTCATCCAGCTGCCGACTTTAGGTAGCAGCGTGCCAGCCGATGCGCCTATCAGCAGTAGCGGTGTGCCCATGCCGACAGAGAGTGAAAATAGTGCAACGCCGCCCAGTACTACGTCATTGGTCTTGCTGATATAGAGTAATGCGCCAGCGAGCGGCGCTGCCACGCATGGGCTGATAATCAGCGCGGACAGTACCCCCATCAGGAAGTCGCTGAAAAAGCGTCCGCCCTTGATGCGGCGGCTGAGGTTCATCAGGCCATTTTCCATGCCGCTGGGGAGTTTGAGCTCGTAAAAACCAAACATGGAAAGCGCCAGCAATACAAAGATGAGTGCGCCGAATCCTAATGCCCACGGTGTTTGCAGGGCGCTACTGAGCATTTGCCCGGAAAGGCCGGCAGCAATGCCAGCAAGGGTGTAGGTGAGGCACATGCCCAAGGTATAGGCTAGTGATAGGTTAAACGCATGCAGGCGTGACACATGTGCATTTTTGCCGATGATGATAGAAGAGAGGATAGGTATCATCGGAAATACGCAGGGGGTGAACGCGAGTAATAGGCCAGCGGTGAAGAAGCCAAGAATAATCAGCCACCATTTGCCACTTTTGAGCAAGTTGGCAGCTTGGCTATCGCTAACGGAAGCGTCGTCTGAGGCTAATGCAGGGGTGGATGTGGCGTCAGATGCTGAGCTGGCGCCAGCGGGTGTGATGGTAAAACTTTTGTGCTGTGGTGCGTAGCACAAGCCTTTTTCACTACAGCCCTGATAGCTGATTTTGAGATTAATTGGTGCGTTAATCTGCTCTTTTATGCGCAAGTTGGCAGAAAAATCCTGATGGTAGACTTCCATTTGCCCAAAGTTGGGGTCATTTTTAATATCCGCTTTAGGTAAATCAACATCGAACGTTTGCGCGGGTGTGAACTCAAATTTAGTGCGTGTTTTATACAGGTAGTAATTAGGGGCAACGGTAAAGTTGGTGCGTACGTTTTGCCCGTCTTGTTTAATGCTCACGCCAAATGCCGCATCTGGAGATAAGAACTCGTCTTCTGTAGATTCTCCGGTGAATAAGTTTTTCAGGCTGCTGCTTGCATTACCTGCGTGGCCGATGGACGCTGAAAGTATAAAAAAGCTAACTAGCAAAAAATACGAGAATCTTTTAAACATTTTGTTCCTTACGCAGATAATTGCGTGCTTACCCATTGTAAATATTGAGGTAAGCCACCATCTACGTTGATAGAGATTATTTCAGGAAGTTCATACGGGTGTGCTTTTATAATCGCTTCTTGCAGTGCATGATACTGTAATTGGGTGGTTTTAATAAGCATCGGTATTTCACTGTCGTGCGTTAGTTTGCCTTCCCACATGTAGGTGGATTGGCATGGACTTAATACATTGACGCACGCTGCGAGCTTTTGCGTTACCAGCGTTTCAGCGATACGGTTAGCTGTGGCTGCATCGGGTACGTTGGTGAGCACTAATAGAATATTCTCTGGGTTTGACATTATTCTGGCTTCGATATTATTAGGATAACAACATATGCGTTTGTTAATAGGTTTGATTTTACTCGCTTTTCCAGTGGCTGAGATATGGCTGTTGGTTGAGCTGGGTCAACAATATGGTTGGTGGCTGCTTGTGTATCTGGTGGGTATTGCTGTGTTAGGTTTACGCTTGATTAGAGAAGAAAAGGCATTGTTTACCGGGCGTATGATGCAAACTTTAAGTGCCGGTAACCATCCGGTGAAGGCGATTTTTGGCAGTGCGCGCAATATTATTGCCGGTGTGTTGTTAATAATACCGGGCGTGATTACTGATATGATTGCAGTGATTCTACTGCTGGTGCCGATTAAACATAGCGCAGCACCCAATGCGCAGTCACCATACCAAGCTGGCCAGGCCGCAAATGATGACGTGATTGAAGGCGAGTTCCGCCGCGAAGACTAATTAGACATATTTAAATAAATAGAAACCTACGACATGACATATCAAATTACTATTCAGCCAAGTGGCCATAGCTATCAGGCAAAAGCTTATGAGACCGTGCTTGAATCAGCCATCGAAGCCGGTTTTAATATCCCATACGGGTGTCGTAATGGCGCTTGCGGTAGCTGCAAGGGTACGGTGTTAAGCGGCGAGGTGGATCATGGCGATTATGCCAGCAGTGCGCTGACGGATGCGGATAGAGCTGCCGGTAAAGCTTTATTTTGCTGTGCACGACCACTGACGGATTTAACCATTGAATGCAGGGAAATCAACTCCGGGGTGATTCCACCACGCATTCTGCCGGCTCGTGTGGAGCGCAAAGAGCAGCTATCACACGATGTGATGGCTTTGTTCTTAAAATTGCCAAGCAGCGAGCGCTTACAGTTTATGGCTGGGCAATATGTGGAATTCTTGCTGAAAGACGGCAAGCGCCGCGCTTTTTCATTGGCCAATGCGCCACATGCCGATAACTTGCTAGAGCTGCATTTGCGCTTGATTCCAGGCGGGCAATTTACCGAGTACGTGTTTAATGAGATGCCTGACAAGGCGATTTTGCGCATAGAGGCGCCATTTGGTAGCTTTTATTACAGAAGTGACTCGGAAAAGCCGATGGTGATGGTGGCTGGCGGAACTGGCTTTGCACCCATTAAGGCGATTATCGAGCACATGATACACAACGACATTAAGCGCAAAGTGACTTTGTATTGGGGCGCACGTGCGTTGGAAGACTTGTACATGCCAGCGCTAGCGCAGGCATGGGCGGAGGCTCATCCTAATATCGAGTTTATTCCGGTATTGTCTGACGCCTTGCCGCAAGACAACTGGCAAGGCCGTAGCGGACTGGTACATCAGGCCGTGTTAGACGACTTTAGTGATTTAAGCGGTGTGGAAGTGTATTGTTGCGGTGCGCCAGCTATGGTGGAAGTGGCGCATGCCAGCTTCGCGCAAGCTGGTTTGCCGGAAGGCGCGTTCTATTCCGATGCGTTTAACTACGCGAAACCTGTACCGAGTGCGGCGCCAACTGTTTAGCTAAGGTTGTCTGTCGTAAACTCGTTTGTAGTAAAGCGGGTGGCTAAGCTCTAAATTAAACGTTGTTTTAGTTTCGCGTCTAATTTGAGCTTGGCTTTTAATTAGAGAGTTTGGCGTTTATTTTTCTCTGCGGCAAGTTTTTGGATTAGCGTTTCCAGGTCGGAGTTCTGTATCAATTCCTGCGCTAATTTAGCCGATGTCTCTGCCGCTTCAAAGTCACCTGCGGCCAGTGCGTGCATCCCTTCTAACAGTGCAGTATTGCCTGCTTTCAAGCGCAGTGCATCTTTTTTGCTTTGCCTGATTGCGGGCAAGTGTCGCAAAAAGCGTAAAAATCTTAGGCAGTGGTGCAGGCCAAACACGCTGAGTACAAACACCAGTAAAAAGAAGTTAAACGAGATCTGGATGCGATACGGTGAACGTATGATCAGCACATAACCTTGGTTGTTGCTGGCCAGCCATACGATAAGCAGGATGGCGAATAATGTGAACGCCCACCAGAAGAATCTGTTTTTCAGCATGCTGGTTTACCCACTCTTGAGTTGCTCATTTAGGCCTACTCGCTTTTCTCGAGCATGAGCTTGTAGCTGTTAACGGCGGCCAAGCTGTCGCTTAATTGCGGCAGTTCCAGACTGATGTTATTGCTGGAAAGCTTATTCAGCAGTACCAGCGCCTTGATGGTGTCCGGGTGTTTGGTATCAAAATATTGGTTTAGCCAGGTTTTCACCATGCCAAGGTCTGCTTTGTAGGTGCTTTCATCGTGCTGCAGCAGCGCAATACGCGCTGTGAGTAAGCGCAACTTTACGTTTTCGCGCAGGTATAAAGCGTGATCTGGTGATAGCAGTGGAGGCTCCGGCTTGTCGATGCGCTCAACCGTGACTAGGTTTCTAATGTCGTCCCAAATTGCTGACCAGAATTTCTGTACGCCATGTAGTGGTTGCGCCGTTGCCGAGTTTTTGCCTGCATTACTGTTCAAGGTAGGCTGGCGCTCGCTAATCAGTGGAATGGTGTTGCAAAGCTCGGTCAGGTAGGTGAGCTGTGCACTGAGCGCAATCATGTCGATTTGCGGTAAGTCGCGCAGGGTTTCGATTTCCAGCTGCAGGGTTTGGCGCAATTGGGCTGCCCTTGGTAGGTCCAGTGGTTCTAGCCTGTGGTCTGCTGCTTCTAGTGCCAGCAAGGCGGATTTAACATTGCTGGCAAGCTGCAATTGTTGTTTGGCAATGTTTAACAGTTGTTCAACTTCAGCCACGGCGGTAGCTTCGCGATTCTCCGCAAGCTGCGTGTACAGGGTTTGCAGTGCCTCTTGTTGGTCGCGCGACTCGGCTAGCTTCTGCTCTAAAATCACCGTGCGTGCATTGGCCTGCGTGCTGCGCTCCTCTGCCTGTTTGGCCAGTGCTAGGCTTTGCTGGTTCAGTGCTTGATATGTCTCTAGTTTGATGCTGAGTGATTTTTCAATCTCGTTGAAGCGGTGGCGCGTGTTCAGCCATTGCCAAGCCAAGGTCAAAATGGCGATGATGACCAAGGCCATGGTGCCGACGGCAAGCATGGATGGTCTGGGTCTTTCTACAAATGGGGCGTCGCTGGTGTTAGTCATGGTGTTTTACAAGTTGTGCTAAGCATTGCAGCATGGCTTCATCTCCGGGTGCGCTGGCGACCAGTACTTTTAAGCCTAACTGCCTAGGCTGTTCTGCGATTCTCTCATGATTTACGCATAATGTGACATGCGTCAACCATTCTGCGTGTGGAGCCAGCTGTAACAGGTAACGCATGGCTTCACTGCTGGTGACAATGACCGCATCCAGTTTGTTTTGACGCCATTGTGCATCGAGCAGGTCTGCATTCTGCTGCGGATTGATACGGCGGTAACTTTCTGCAAAGTAAACGTCGGCACCTCTGGCTTTCAGGGTGTCTGCCATCAGCTCACGGCCGCCTACGCCACGAAAGATGGCGATAGTTTGTGCTGATACGTCTTGCAGCTCCGGCAGCGCCAGCAAGGTTTCGCTGTCAAAGCGGGTGTGTGGAACCAGCACCTCATGCGCGCCATACTGTGCCAGCGCTTTTGCGGTTTGGTGGCCTATTGCGGCAAATTTTAAATGCTCAGGAATCTTGCCAAATTTTTTGATTAAATGCGGCATGGCGTAATCCACCGCATTGGAGCTGATAAAAATCGCCCAGTCTGTGCTGTGGATGCGATCGAGCTGTTGCTCAAACGCTTGATAGTCATCCAAGGCGGCAATCGCCAGCAAAGGGAAAGAAATTGCGGTGCCGCCGTGCTGGGCAATCGCAAGGTTCAGACTCGCGGCTTGGTCTAGCGGCCGGGTTACCGCAATATGTAAGTTGCTCAATAGATGGTCGGTACGCATGGGTAAGCCGGTCTAATGTGACGGTCTGGTCTGACTATAGCGCCGCGAGAATCTTGTCTGCGCCTTTGGCGACTAATTGCTTGGCCAGGGTTTTGCCTAGTGCTTCAGCATTGGCTCTGCTGCCAACTGCGGTTTCTACCAGCATTTGTTTGCCATCCACACTAGCCACAAAGCCTGTGATGCGAATGTTATCTGCCTCACATACGGCGTAGGCGCCTAGTGGTACGGTGCAGCTGCCAGCCAAGGTGCGGCTCATGCCGCGCTCGGCCTCTACGCACACTTGCGTGTCCGGGTGGTTAAGTGGTGCGAGTGTGGCAATGAGGTCCGGGCGATCTGCGCTGATTTCTATGCCTAATGCGCCTTGGCCTACCGCAGGAATACTATGCTCAGGAGCGATAAATTGGCGAATTCTGCTACCTAGTTCCAGACGAATTAAACCCGCAGCTGCCAGAATGATGGCAGCATATTGGCCTTCGTCCAGCTTACGCAGACGGGTTTGCAAGTTGCCGCGCAGTGATTCAATTTTAAGATGCGGGAAACGTGCCTGTAGCTGGCTTTGGCGGCGCAGGCTGGAGGTGCCCACGATGCTGTTAGCTGGCAGGTCTTCCAGTGATGCATAGTCATTTGATACAAATGCATCGCGAGGGTCTTCACGCTCGCCGGTTGCGGCCAAGATAAAACCCTCTGGCAGGTTCATCGGCACATCTTTCATGCTGTGTACTGCCAAATCGGCACGGCCATCAGCTAGTGCGGTTTCTAATTCTTTTACAAATAAACCTTTACCGCCTACTTTGGCTAAGGGCGTATCCAGAATTTGGTCGCCGGTGGTGGTCATGCCCAAAATCGTGACTTCTGTTTCAGGGTACAGTGCTTGCAAGCGGCTTTGAATATGGCGCGCCTGCCACATGGCAAGTGCGCTCTCGCGTGAAGCAATCACTAATTTTTTAGGCGGGGTGTGTAGGTTTGAATTTTGCATTCGGTGATTTTAACACAGCCGTTGCAGGCAAGCATTAGGCGACGAAAGTTTCCGTTTCGTGTTTAAATGATGTTAGGCTATGCGCTAAGTTGATGACTTAGTTCAGATTAAATCGAAAAGGAAAGTACACTTTTAACCGCGTTAAGGAGGTAAGCATGCAATATCAATTTGAAGTTTTTATTGAATCCCTCAACCAGTTCTGGTTACAGCTTGTGCAATTTGTACCTAAATTATTAGCGGTCGTGGTGATACTGTTTTTTGGCTGGATCGTTGCAAAAGTGGTGCGATTAGTAGTGAAGCGTTTGTTGGTGCTGATGCAGTTTGATCGATTTGCACAGCGCTCTGGTCTTGAGGCTTTTATGAACAGTGGCAATATGCATGTCACCATGAGCGGCATTATTAGCCAGGTAGTGTATTGGCTGGTGATTATTTTATTTATTACCACTGGCGCCAGCATGCTGGGTCTCAGCGAAGTGGCTAGTTTGTTGCAGCAGCTGGCTGGTTACCTGCCACGCATTATCCTGGCGATTTTAGTGATTATTTTCGGTACCTTACTAGCGCGCTTTGTGAATAAGCTGGTGTTTGCCTGGCTGCATAGCATTAAGTTCTTTGCAGCACTTACTGTGAGCACTTCGGCAGAATATGGCATTCAAATCCTGGCGATATTTGTGGCGTTAGAGCAGTTAGGCATCGGCATGCAGTTGATACATTCACTGTTTGTAATTGTATTTGGCGCTATTTTCTTGGCCTTGGCGCTAGCATTTGGTTTAGGCGGTAAAGATTGGGCAGCCAAAACCATCGCCGAACTAGATGCGAACCGTTTAAAAAATAAATAGCTGAAAAATAAACCGAGAAATAAATAAGTTAAGAGCTAGGAGCTTCGAGTTTGGCTTAGGCGCGTGTGGATTAATGCCGCACGCGCTTTTTTTTCTGGCGGTGCGGTTTTATTCTACAGCGTAGTCTGGCGAATCAAATGCTGCTGCCTGCGGCTAACGCTGATGGTTTCAGGCACATGCTTGAGTAATGCCACCCACTGTTTTTCAGCGTGGTCATCGTGGTGACGCTTCTCATACCCCAGAATATAGGCGTTGGCGGCCAGGCAGTTGCGGTGCAGGCGCGTGAAGATGTGGCTGAATTCCTGCTCTAGGTGCGAGAGCGATTCTTCTATCAAATATTCACGCTCGGCTGTGCGTACCGTGATGTATTTCAGTTCTGCGCGTAGGTAAATGATGTCGCTGATAGGAACCAATAAAATACGGCCGCGCTCGTTAATGCTGAGATGGCTGCGTTTGGGGCTGAGTGGCGTCAGTGTTTCCAGCTGGCTAGGTAAAAGTGCACGTGCTTTGTGCAGTGCGGTTTGCAGGCGCTCCAAACGAATCGGCTTTAATAGGTAATCCACCGCGCTGATATCAAAAGCCTGTATGGCGTAGTTGTCATAGGCTGTGGTGAAGATGATGGCAGGTGGCTGCGGTAGTTTTTGTAAATGTTGGGCAGTTTCTATGCCGTCCATTTCCGGCATGCGGATATCCAGCAACACGATGTTGACGGTTTGTGTATTTGACGCCTGATTAATCATCTCTAGCAGTTCTTTGCCGTTTTTGGCTTCTGCCAGTACCTGCGTGTTGGGAATGTCTCCCAATAACGTGCGCAGGCGATTCCGCGCCGGGGCTTCATCATCCGCAATTAAAATATTGAGATTAGTGTGATTAAGCATAGGTCTTTTGTTGGCTTGGCAAAGTAATGTGCACTTCGTAAGTGTCGCCTAGTTGTTTGCTTTTCAGTGATGCTTCTAAATCAAAGTGCAGCGTCAGCCGCTCTTTGATATTTTTAAGGGCCATATTATTACCGTTGTGGTGCTTGCCTTGCGTGGTGTATGGGTTTTTTAACAGCAAATGCACCTCATTTTGCTTGGTGTAAATCTGAATGGTAATGGTACCGCCGCTGGCAGATGGCTCTATACCATGATATACCGCATTTTCAATCAGTGGTTGTAAGAGCAGCGGTGGGATTAAAATATCTGGCGGCACATCATCAATCAGCCATTCCACATGTAGCCGTTCGTCCAGGCGCAGTTTTTCAAGCGCCAAGTATTGGCGACAGAGCGCGATTTCCTGCGCGATAGGCACTAAGTCGCGATTTTCAGCCATCAATACCCGGAATAGATCTGCCATATCCTCCAGCGCGGTTTCAGCCTGTTTGGGCTGGTCGCGAATCAGTGACAGTACGGCATTTAAGCTATTGAACAAAAAGTGTGGGCGTATACGCGCTTGTAAGGCCTGCAATCTGGCCTCGGTGACGGCGGGTGAGTAGGCGCGATGATGCAGGTCGAAATAGTACAAAGTCAGTGCGCTGATTAGCCATGCATATATCACCATGCGCGTGAGTGAAGGCTGCTCGCTAAAAATCCAGAGTTGTGCGAATAGCGCATGGACTGCCACCGCGCTGAGTGCGACCAGCACGAATACAGCGATAATGGCGTGGCGATAAGATATTTTGCTCAGAGCATGATAGCCGCCGTACAGCAAAAACAGGCAGAGCAGCAGGATGGGCTGGGCGAAGGTGGAGATGCCGGTGAGCTGATACATAAACGCATTAGTGCCATCACTCAGCATGAAAGCCGCTAATATCAGGGCTAAATTAGCGATGATGAGTATGCGTAAAGCAACGCCTAAATTACGTAGATTGGGCAAGCGGCTGGTATTTTTCATCGGCTTTTTATCTGCATTTATGTCGCCTAGTACTATAGCTTTATCTTAAATGACTTTATTTTGCATTATACTAATGCATATAAGTATATTGTTATTAAGCATTTTTTTAATGTTGAATAAAATTTGTACAACAATCGCAATTTAATTTCCTCAGACGTGAAAATGAAAAGACGCGCTCAACTAAGTCTAGCGTAGGCTTAACGCGGCAGCGTGTGCTTTTAAGCATTTTTATCATGGAGAGGATACGACCAGTTAATACTAGATAGGCAAATAAAGTGACAGAGAAAATTAGCGCGCTCAATAAAAAAGATACCAGTTGGTCTGGGCGTTTTAACGAGCCAGTGGCAGAACTGGTAAAGAAATATACGGCATCGATAGGTTTTGATTACCGCTTGGCTCCTTACGATATCGAGGGCTCTATCGCGCATGCACGCATGCTGAGCGGGCAGGGCATTATTTCAGCGGCAGACTTCAGCGCGATTGAAACCGGTTTGCTGGAGATTCTGGCAGAAATCGAGGCGGGCCAATTTGAATGGTCGCTAGATTTGGAAGATGTGCATCTCAATATTGAAAAACGCTTAACCGACAAGATAGGTGATGCAGGTAAGCGTTTACATACCGGCAGAAGCCGTAACGACCAGGTAACTACCGATGTGCGCTTGTGGCTGCGTGCGACTTGCCAGCAAGTGATTGCTGGTTTATTTAACCTGCAGACCAGCCTGTTGGATTTGGCAGAAGCTAATTTTGATACGGTAATGCCAGGCTTTACTCATCTGCAAGTAGCGCAGCCGGTGACATTTGGTCACCACTTAATGGCGTATTACGAAATGCTTAAGCGTGACATTTCACGTTTTGAAGACTGTAAAAAACGCATGAATATGCTGCCATTAGGCGCAGCGGCATTGGCTGGCACTAGTTACCCAATTGACCGCGAAAACGTAGCGGCAAGCTTGAGCTTTGCCGGCGTGTGTGAGAACTCACTGGATGCGGTGTCTGACCGCGATTTTGCGATTGAGTTTACCTTTGCCGCATCTACCGTGATGATGCACTTGTCACGACTATCAGAAGAGCTGATTTTATGGAGCTCACCACGATTCGCATTTATTGATATTGCTGATCGTTTCTGTACCGGCTCATCTATTATGCCGCAGAAAAAGAACCCAGACGTGCCAGAGTTGGTACGCGGCAAAACTGGCCGTGTGTACGGTCATTTGACTTCATTGCTGACGTTGATGAAAGGTCAGCCGCTGGCCTACAACAAAGACAACCAGGAAGATAAAGAGCCTTTGTTTGATACCGCGGATACGCTGCTGGTAACACTGGAGATTTATGCAGACATGCTGCGCTTGCCAGTGGTGGAAAATGGCGTGGTGGTGAAAGCCGGCTTTACCGTGAATAAAGACAATATGCGTCAGGCAGCGAGCGAAGGCTTTGCTACCGCGACGGATTTGGCCGATTATCTGGTGAAAAAGGGCATGCCGTTCAGGGATGCGCATGAAGCCGTTGCTTTGGCTGTACGTTACGCAGTAGACCAAAATGTGGATTTAAGTGACTTGCCATTAGCCAAGCTGCAAGAATTTGCGCAAGAAATTGGTGATGATGTGTATGCTGTGCTGACCTTGGATGGCTCACTGAATAGCCGTAACCATATTGGCGGCACTGCGCCGGCACAGGTAAAGGCTGCTATTGCCCGCGCAAGAAAACTACTGGAAAAGTAATAGGTATTAGCTGGCACCAAACCGTTAGGCACTAGGCAGTAAAGTGTCTGGCTTGGTGCTGGTTTGCCGCGCTAATCGTGTTGCTTGGCGTTGTCTTGGTTTTATTCTTAATTCCGACTTTTCTTAATCTTTATCTCTTAATTTTTAAATCTGGGCGTTATCGCCATCTACAATAAATCATGCAGGTTAAATTGCAGCTGCATAGCCTCTGGTTCAACCGCATGCGTGGCTTGCGATAACAGCCTGTCTGCCTTGACTGGGCCGTAATATTCGCACAGCGCTATGTAGTTAAGGTTAATTAGCTTTTGCAAGGTTGCCAACTCAAAGTTACATGGAAACGCTGCGTTGCGGTTAATAAACCAGTCTTTGAGGTTGCCAGCATGCTCACTGCTTAGTTTCAGGTGCGCCAGGTTTCTTAAAATGAAGTCGATAATGCTTTTCTCGGTGATTTCATCAACGGCCGCCCACAGTCTGCTAGAAAGTGCGATAAATATAGAGTTTTTTGCATCCAGCACAACTTGGTAACTGTCAGCATGGGACATGGTCAGCCTGCCCACTTGTGAGCCAGGGTCGCTTAATAATAGTGATTCGGGAGATTCTAGTGCGGCAATGATTGCACTTAAAATCTGCGTACGTATTCTTCTTAATTCATCTGTGGTGCAGCAGCGGGTGACAAAGCTAGCTAAGGCATAAGTGGGTTTTGATGAAAACTCGGTTTCCCATAGGCTTAGCGCAGGTGCCATTTCATTAGAGCTTAAAAATGGCTTGAGGCCAGTGTATACGGCTCGGCGTTTTAATACTAAATCCATGATGACTCTTATCGCTTCTGTTTATAGTTTCTGTAGGTGAGGCAGGTGTTCAGCCTTGTACGCGGCATGGTGCGTGAACTCCGGGTAGGCTATCTCGCCATGCTCGGTAATGTCCAACCCGCGCTGCTCATGCATAGTGCTCACGCGTAAACCAAAAGTGAGCTTGATTAAACCGTACATCACCAGTGCCGCGAAAAACACCCAAATAAAGGTCGCGCTAATGCCTATCAGCTGTACGATGATTTGGTCGCCGTTGTACATATTGCCTTTTAAGAACATGCCTGCAGCCAGCGTGCCCCAGGCGCCAGCTAGGCCATGAACCGACACGGCGCCCACTACATCATCAATCCGCACTTTTTCCAGCAGTAACACGCCCAGTACTGAAATAATGCCGCCGATACAGCCGGTCAATGCCGCATAAGGTGCATCCATGGTGGCGCAGCCGGCGGTAACCGCTACCAGTCCGGCAATGCTACCATTCACCGTGCTGCTGATTAAAATTGGCTTGCGTAAAATGACGCTGGTCAGCAGTGCGCTAATGGCACCTGCTGCCCCAGATAGTTGCGTGTTAAGCGTAATTAGCCCAATGTTGGTGCTTGCTTCTAGCGTGCTGCCAGCATTAAAACCAAACCAGCCAAACCATAAAATAAAACCGCCTAAGCCCATCATGCCGATATTATGGCCAGGGATGTGGTGGATGGTACCAGTGGCACTGAAGCGCCCTAGGCGCGGTCCTAGCAAGATAACACCCGCTAGTGCGCACCAGCCGCCCAGTGAATGAACAACGGTAGAGCCGGCAAAGTCAATAAAACCCATCTGTTTCAGCCAGCCGTTGCTGTTCCAGATCCAGCTGCCTAATACCGGGTAGATTACCGCGGTAATGCCCACCGCGCCTAGCAGATAAGATAAGTAATTGGTGCGCTCCGCCATGGCGCCACTTACAATGGTGGCGGCGGTAGAGGCAAACATGATATGAAAGAACAGCAGCGTGAACTCCCAATCTCCGCCATAATCAGGCGCAAAATGGTCGGTGCCCAGCCAGCCGGTTGGGTTGAGGCCAAACATCAGGCCGTAACCTACCAGCCAGAACAGCACAGAACCTACGCATAGGTCCATGTAGTTTTTCATCATAATGTTCACCGCGTTTTTAGAGCGTGACATGCCGGTTTCCAGCATGGCAAAGCCGGCTTGCATCAAGAATACCAAGGCGCCTGCCAGTACTACCCATACGCTATTGATGGCAACGGTAGATGCTGCAGGCTGGGTAGTCGCACCGCCTACAGCACCGGCTAAAGCTGCAGAGGGTAGCAGCAATGCTAAGGAGATGCTGGCTAGCAATAAACGAGTATTTTTCTGCATAAAAGACCTGTTCTATATAGAGGCATGATTATTTTGTCGTTATACAAAAGCAATATATGTGCCACGCGAGCGGTGGTGTTGGGTGGGATAATCGAGGTGTGAGTCGAGTGTAGGGGTAGGGCAACTGCAGCGCACGGATGGGCGATGCAGTGCCATATGCTTTGAATATTCAGCTGCCCGGCGGGGCGGCTGAGTTGATTTAGCGTGTAGCTAGTCTAAAAAGAATTGGAGCAGCTCGTTCAAGTAGCGTTGGCCGAGCAGTGTAGGTTTAATGTAGCCATTTTCAATCGCGAGTAGTTTTTTCTGCTGCGCGGCTTTGATGGCAGGCTCCAGCGTAATCAGGTTAAGCCCGGTGTGCTGTTGGAATAAGTTGAGCGGTACACCGTCTATCAGTCGCAACGCGTTCATCATAAACTCAAAGCCCAGTGCATCTTGCTCCACGATGGATGCGCGCTCTACAGCATTGCCTTGCAGTGCCTGCTCCATATAAGCTTTGGGGTGCTTAGGGCGGGTTTCGCGGGTGATTTTGTCGTGATAGCTTAATTTACTATGCGCACCTGCGCCTATGCCTAGGTAGTCCCCGAACTGCCAGTAATTGAGGTTATGCCGCGCCTGGCTGCCTTTTTTGGCAAAGGCTGAGGTTTCGTAATGTTCGTAGCCGTGCTGCGCTAGGAAGTTTTCAATCTCCACCTGCATCTCAGCGCTGGTGTCGTCGTCCGGCAAGCTGGGTGGCGTGTGGTAAAACGGCGTATTCGGCTCTAGCGTCAAATGATAAAACGACAGATGGTCAGGGTTGAGCGTCACCGCTTGTTTTGCATCAGCCAGCGCATCGGCCAGTGATTGCTGCGGCAAGCCGTACATTACATCCAGATTTACGCGGTCAAAGGTGGCGAGCGCTAGTTCGGCAGCTTTAATGGCCTGTTTGTCGTCGTGAATACGGCCTAATGCTTTTAAGTAGCCAGCATTAAAGCTTTGTATACCTAGTGACAGGCGGTTTACCCCTGCCTGTTTATAGCCGGCAAAGTTGGCGATATCCACGGTGCCAGGGTTGGCTTCCAGTGTGATTTCTGCGTCGTACTCCAAGGGTGTGAGTGCGCGCACCTGGCTTAAGATAGTATCGATGGACTCAGGTGAAAATAAGCTGGGGGTGCCGCCGCCAAAGAAGATACTTTTGATTTTTCTGCCCCACACTTTGGGTGTGGCTAGCTCTAAATCTTTAACCAGTGCTTCTACATAGGTTTTTTCTGGAAGTTCACCGTTTTTGTAGCGACTTTCGTGGGAGTTAAAGTCACAATACGGACATTTCTGCACGCACCACGGAATGTGGATGTATAAAGACAGCGGCGGTGGATTGCTCAGGCCGGACAGCGTTGCCTCACCGGTCAGTGGTGCTACGGTGTTAATCGGCTGCGGCTTAAATTCAGCTGCAGCCTTGATTTCAATAATCTTTTTAATGGTACTTACCTTTGGTAGGGATTGATCAGCGCATCTACCAATTGGTGTAGCGCTTCACGCATTTGCTGCTCGGATACTTCCATCAATAAACCGTCTTCCAGTGCATCTTGTGCAATCTGTTTCAGTTCATCAAAGTTTTCTGTCATCACTTTTACTTTTTCCGTGCAGGAAACGACGCTGCCGTCATCACGTAACCATTTAGGCCATGCTTGTTCTGGCTTAGTCATGGCTCAGCCTTTCTAGCTTTTGCAGTAGTTTGACCATGGCGTGGCCACGGTGACTAATGCGGCTTTTAATCTCTAGTGGTAGTTCGGCCACGGTTTTTTCGGTTTTTGCATCCAAAAACAGCGGGTCATAACCAAAACCATCCGTACCACGCAGTTCATTGAGTATCTCACCTACCCATTGGCCTTCTGCAATGATAGGCTCAGGGTCATGCTCGTGGCGCACCAGTACCATCACGCAGTAAAAATGCGCATGGCGATTAGTTTCACCTTGCAAGGCGTTCAGCAGTTTCTGGTTGTTGCGCGCATCTTGGCTAAGGTTGGTGCTTGGGTCTGCTTCAGCATAGCGCGCTGAGCGCACACCAGGCGCGCCCAACAATGCATCTACACATAGACCGGAATCATCCGCCAGCGCAGGCAGGCCGGTATGCTTGCTGGCGTGGCGCGCTTTGGCTAAGGCGTTTTCAATAAACGTGCAGTATGGTTCTTCGCACTCTGGCACATTGAGCTCAGATTGCGGGGTGATGGTCAGTGCTAACGGGCTGAGTAGGTGCTGAATTTCACGCAGCTTGCCTTTGTTGCCAGTGGCGATGACCAGTTGATTGAATGGGAGTGCCATATGCTTAACCGAGTGCTTTGTTCTGTTCAATAATAAGTTGCTGTATGCCGTGGGCTGCTAAATCCAGCATGGCATTCATGGCGTCACGCTCAAACGGTTCGCCTTCGGCGGTACCTTGAATCTCCACAAAACCGCCTTTGCCGGTCATCACTACGTTCATATCGGTGTCGCAGTCAGAGTCTTCAATATAGTCTAGGTCTAACACTGGCGTGCCTTGATATACGCCAACCGAAATCGCCGCGACAGAATCTTTTAATGGTGATTCGCTGATTTTACCGTTTTTCAACAAAAATGAAATTGCGTCGTGCAAGGCAACGTAAGCGCCGGTAATGCTGGCGGTGCGGGTGCCGCCATCGGCTTGGATTACGTCACAGTCTATCTGTATGCTGCGCTCGCCCAGTTTTTCTAAATCGATAATGGCGCGTAGTGAGCGGCCAATTAATCGTTGAATTTCCTGAGTGCGGCCAGACTGTTTGCCACGTGCAGCCTCTCTATCCATACGGCTGCCGGTAGAGCGTGGCAGCATGCCATATTCTGCGGTGACCCAACCTTGGCCTTTGCCTTTGAGGAAGCCTGGTACTTTTTCATCCACACTCGCGGTGCACAGTACGTGCGTGTCGCCAAACTTCACTAATACTGAGCCTTCTGCATGCTTGGTATAGTGACGAATAATCTCCACTGGTCTCAATTGGTTGCAGGCGCGTTGGCTAGGTCTGATATTTTGTTGCATGAGTTAAATCCTGAAATGTTAAATCTTGAAATTGCTAGTCACTATATGAGTGTTAAAAAGTATAAATGTTTAAACGCGCTTGCTTTTGCGCAGCGCCTGTTGAATCTCGGCGATGGTGCGCTCGATATCATCA
The DNA here is from genome assembly GCF_946479685.1 of uncultured Methylotenera sp. The sequence goes on along the minus strand of NZ_CAMLGS010000003.1, from coordinate 27,667 downwards.
TCGGATAGATCAAGGTTGGCCGGATTGTCTGGGCGCGTGATCGGGTTCATGATGGTAGTGGTGGCGCCCAGTGGCATGGTGATGGTGGAAACCGCCAACTGGCTATGCAGTTTATCGCCCCATTGTAATCCAATCGCGCTCATATTGTCGCCGCGCTCTTGGCTGACTGCTTCCGCTTCATCCAGCAGCATGGTCACGTTGTCTGAAATAGACGGGCCATTCAGCATGTGTTTGATTTGGTCGTCGGTAATGGCGCCCCATACCCCGTCGGTACACAGCAGCACTGTATCGCCCTCTAATAGCTCCTGCCGATCTGAAAGCGTGATTTTAGGCGGTACGTCACCACCCAGGCAGCTATACACTTTATGGCGATAGGGGTGGGTGGACATATCGCTTTTATCTATCATGCCGCGATTGTATAGCGACTGTACTACCGAATGGTCTTCGGTACGGTACAGCAAATGCCCATCGCGGAAATGGTAGAGGCGTGAGTCTCCAGCATGCGCGCAATACAATATGCCGCGTTGCACAATCGCTGCCACGATGGTGGTGCGCGGTGCTTCCAGCATCTCTCGCTCCTGCGTAATCTGGTCTATCATGTCGTGCACTTGCTGGATGTGATCAGTTAAGAACTTGGCCGGGTTGGCGAGTGACGGTAAGGCTAAGCGCTGAAACGCATCAGTCATGGTTGTCACGGCCAGTTGCGCGGCAACCTCACCGTGGCGATAACCGCCCATGCCGTCTGCTACTACCAGCAGCAGTGCATCTTTACTATAGGAGTAAGCTAGCCGGTCTTGATTATAGGGGCGTGGGCCCTGACGGCTATTTTGAAAAATGGTAAATTTCATTGTGATTTATTGCTGCTAAGCGAGATCGATTTATTTAGAACATTCATCACTCTATGCACCAAGCCAGCCTTTTTGTCGGTCTTGGGCATGTTTTCTAGCAATGACTTTTGCAGTGAGAATACGCTCTGCGGGCGCTTAAGATAATCTAAGCTCAGGCACTTGTCGATGGTTTGCAGCAAGTCTTGCGAATAATGGTCTTTGCCTATTTTAACTGCTGGCACCAGTAAATCATTTTTAATGCGCTGGTTTGCCGCCAATGGCGAGGTGCGCGTTAAACAGGAGTACATGGTGGCGCCTATGCTGTAAATGTCGCTCCACGGCCCTAGCAAATTTCTGTCGTAATACTGCTCTGGCGGGGCAAAGCCCGGCGTGTAGCTAGGGGAGACCTTGGCCTGATTCTCGGTGAGCGCTTGGCGGGATGAGCCAAAATCCAGCAATACCGGTGAGCCATCTAGGCGAATATAAATATTGGCGGGCTTGATATCCAAATGCAGCAGTTTTTGTGTATGTACCTCGCGCAGGCCGTTAGATAGCTCGCTAAACACGCGCCGTATAAACTTTTCTGACACCGGCTCTGATTGGCTTAGGATATATTCTTGCAGTGATTTGCCGCGCTCGTACTGCATCACCATGTATACCGTTTCGTTAGCGCGGAAGAAATTGACCACGCGCACGATGTTTTTATGCTCAATTTTCGCGAGTGCCAAACCTTCATCAAAAAAGCATTTTAGGCCGTGGCGGAATAGCGCGACATCTTCCGTGTTGGGCAGTACGGTGGCACTATCGGCACGGGTGGCGATAGACGTGGGCAAGTATTCTTTAATGGCGACGATGTTTTGGTCTTTATCGCGCGCCAAATAGACAAAGCTGAAACCGCCAGAGCTTAGCACTTTGGTGATTTCATAATCTTGTAACTTGTAGCCTGCGGTTAATGCTAAGTTCGCGGATGTTAAGTTCTTGGTAGAGGTCACTTTAAATTGATTTCTTTGATGATATTTACCATTAAGGCTGTATGCATGGTGCACACAAGCTTGCATTTTCAGAGTGGGCTACTTTTGTCTATATTTACTACAGCAATATAGCGCGTAATGGACTGAAGTTAAAGTTTTTTGATGCAATGTTTGGATTTAAGCTAAGCGCTCAATGCTATTTTTAGTGCTTAATGCCTAGTATTTGATAACATGATGCCAATTTATTTTATTCATTGGAAAATCTGAAGATGATTTTTAGCATGACGGGTTTTGCGGCATTAGAGCAGCCGATAGAAAATGCCACGCTGGTATTAGAGTTGCGCGCAGTTAACAGCCGCTATTTAGATCTACATTTCAAGTTGGATGAAAGCATACGCAGCTTAGAGCCCGCGATACGTGAGCTGATTGCCGCGCGCCTGAGCCGTGGCAAGGTCGAGTGTAAGGTTAATCTGATTCAGCGCGCACAATCTAGCCAAGCGCCGCAGTTGGATGAGCAGCTAATGCAGCAGTTGGCGGCATTGCAGGCAAAGACGCTTACCTTGTTTCCAGAAAGTCGTCAGCTCAGTGTGGCGGATATCCTGCGCTGGCCTGGTGTGGTGATGCAGAATGAGCTTAGCCAGGAGTCTTTGATTGAAGATGTAAAACAATTGGTAGAGCGTGGCCTGCAAGACCTCAACGCCTCACGCCAGCGCGAAGGTGAAAAGCTGAAAGCGATTATTTTAGACCGCATTCAGCAGATTGAAGCTTTGGTGGCCAAGGTGAAGCCATTACTGCCAGCTTTAAATAAAGAATATCAGTTAAAGCTTGAGCATAAACTGCATGAAACTTTAAAAACCATAGACCAAGAGCGTATCGCGCAAGAGCTGGTGCTGTTTGCACAGCGTATTGATGTGGATGAGGAGCTGGGTCGTTTAACCGCACACGTGTCCGAAGTGAAGCGTATTTTAAGCAGCGACGCGCCAGCAGGTAAGCGCCTAGACTTTTTGATGCAGGAACTGAACCGCGAAGCAAATACCTTAGGTTCTAAGTCTGTGTCCGTACACACCACGCAGGTGTCGATGGAACTGAAAGTGCTGATTGAACAAATGCGTGAGCAGATTCAAAATATTGAATAAATCTAAAAAGTATTGAGTAAATTCAGATAATTCTTTAAGCATGCGGGTGTGCTGTTGCGTTGCACCTGCATGCTTCGCACCTTACTTGCATGACGTAGTTCATGTCGCCCCTATATTCCTCAGCTTAAGCCTAGCTATTCATCCAGCGCTTAATCTATGGCGAATCTATCGCCGCCAACCTGCACACTAATCTTGCGTAATTGATGGCATCTGTTCGTTTATGCACCTATAGTGGGCGCTAGGTTGCATAAAACATTTTTCCTATTATTAACTTGATGATTTTATTGAGTTAATTATCTGGTATGCCCTTTGCTTATGCTTAATGTATCAAGGGAAGGCTTACATCATGAAAAAATCACAACCGCAATTTTTTAATGAGATGCAACTGGATTTAGCCGCAAGCAGCCCTGAGGGCGTGCGTGAGATTTATAAAGCCTATCACCAGTGGCTCAAGAATGTGCCGCAGCATCAGCTCAACAGCAAGCGCATGGAGGCCGAGCTGTTGTTTCGCCGAGTTGGTATTACTTTTAATGTGTATGGCGAGAATGATGGCGCAGAGCGTTTGATTCCGTTTGATGTGCTGCCGCGTATTTTGTCGGCAAGCGAGTGGCGGCATTTGTCTGCAGGCTCAATTCAGCGGGTAAAAGCGTTGAATATGTTTTTGCATGATATCTACCATGACCAGGACATTATCAAGGCTGGCATCATGCCGGCGACCATTTTGGCCAATAGCCAATACCGCCCGGAGATGTTTGGTGTGGATGTGCCTAACCAGATTTATGCGCATATTGCGGGTGTGGATCTAGTGCGCACTAGCGAATCACAGTTTTACGTGCTGGAAGATAATTTACGTACGCCGTCTGGTGTGTCTTATATGCTGGAAGACCGCAAAATGATGATGCGATTATTTCCTGAGCTATTCCGTCAGTATCCGATCGCCCCGGTGGAGCACTACCCGCAAGTGTTGCTCAACAACCTGCGTGCGGTGGCGCAAACCAACGTACAAGAACCTACGGTAGTTGTGCTGTCGCCCGGTGCCTACAACAGTGCCTATTTTGAACATGCGTTTTTGGCGCAGCAAATGGGTGTCGAGCTGGTGGAAGGGCAGGATTTGTTTGTACGTAATAATGCGGTATATATGCGCACCACAGAAGGGCCACAGCGTGTGGATGTGATTTACCGCCGCATAGATGATGACTATATCGATCCACTGGTGTTTAACGCCAACTCCATGCTGGGGGTTCCAGGCTTGCTATCGGTATACCGCAATGGCGGTGTGACCTTGGCTAATGCGGTAGGCACCGGTGTGGCAGACGACAAGGCGACTTATATTCATGTGCCGGCCATGATCCGTTTTTACTTGGGTGAAGAGCCGCTGTTGGAAAACGTGCCTACCTATGAGCTAAGCAAAGAGGATGATTTAGCCTATACCTTGGCACACCTGGATGAATTGGTGGTGAAAGAAGTACAAGGCTCCGGTGGCTATGGCATGCTGGTTGGGACTGCCGCTAGCAAGCAGGAGCTAGAGGAGTTCCGCTTACGCATCATCTCTAGCCCAGCCAGCTACATTGCGCAGCCTACGCTGGCGCTCTCTACCTGCCCAACCTTGGTGGCAGAAGGCATTGCGCCGCGCCATGTGGATTTGCGTCCATTTGTATTATCAGGCAAAACCTGCAGCTTGGTGCCAGGTGCGTTGTGCCGCGTGGCGATGAAAGAGGGTTCGTTGGTGGTGAATTCATCTCAAGGCGGCGGCACCAAAGATACCTGGGTGCTAGAGGAAGACATGCCCGTGCCTAGCAAGGCTAATATCAATCAAGCGGAGGCAGTGCTATGTTAAGCAGAACGGCAGATCATCTGTATTGGATGGCACGCTACATTGAGCGTGCAGAAAACATGGCGCGTGTGCTGGATGTGACCTACAACATGTCTTTAGTGCCAAACGCGGCGGAAAGCGAGGCAGCGCTATGGCTGCCGGCACTAGAGATTTCTGGCAATGTAGAAGCCTATGAGCGTGATTACTTTAATGAAACCCAGCAGGAATATACCGCAGCCGGCGTGATTCATTATCTCGCGATGGACATGAATAACCCGTCCAGTATTTATAGCTCGCTACGCAGCGCTAGGGAGAATGCACGTGCGGTGCGCGTGGCCATGACCTCGGAAACCTGGGAGAACATCAACTCGCTGTGGCTGGAGTTTGGGCAGTTTTTTGGGCAGGATTTATCACAAAGTGGTTTGAGTGAGTTTTGTGATTGGGTGAAAGCGCGCTCGCACTTATTCCGTGGCGTGTGTTTTGGCACTATGCTGCGCGATGATGCCTTTAGCTTTGTACGCTTAGGTACGTTTATCGAGCGTGCCGACAACACAGCGCGTCTGCTGGATGTGAAGTATCACTTATTGCTGCCAGAGCAAGAAGAGGTGGGTGGTGCGGTGGACTATTACGAGTGGAGTGCAGTGCTGCGCTCGGTGTCTGCGTTTCAGGCCTACCAAAAGATATTCAGCGACACCATAGAGCCGTGGCGAGTGGCAGAGCTGCTGGTACTCAGGCGCGATATGCCTAGGTCACTACATGCCTGCTTTGATGAAATTACTTCGATACTGGAACAGTTGTCCAGCTCACGTGCCGGTGAGTGCAGGCGCATGGCGGGTGAACTGCATTCAAAATTACGCTTTGGCAAAATGCGCGACATTTTCCAGCGCGGCTTGCATGAGTTCTTAAGTGACTTTATTTCCGCCAATAACAAATTGGGTGTGGAAGTGCATAAAACCTTTTTAAGCATTTCTTAAACTCAATTCAGGCAGGACTATTATGTTACTTAATATAGAACATCACACGCGCTACGCTTATAGTGAGGATGTGAACTACACCATACAGGAACTGCGCCTCACGCCGCAGCATGGCTTTGGTCAGCATGTGCGGCATTGGGATATTAAAGTGAATGGTGAGCTGCAGCCCTCGCAGGATGCCTATGGCAATATGACGCATACTTTAGTCGTGGATGCGCCACATAGCGAATTGCTGATTATGGCATGTGGACAGGTGGAGACTGGGCTGGACGCGGTGTCGCAGCATCTGGCTCTGCCGTTGCCTATTTATTTGCGCGATACGCAGCTTACGCAGTACAGCGAAGAGATGCTCGCGTTTGCTCAGGCATACTTGCAACCGCAGCGCCAGAATGCTGCGTTGGAGGATATGATGCATGCGTTGCGAGCGCGTGTGCAATATCTTAAAGGCGCAACGCAGGTTACTACTTCAGCCGTTGAGGCATTTGCGTTGGGGCAGGGCGTGTGTCAAGACCATGCCCATGTGTTTATTGCCTGCTGTCGTGCCATTGCATTGCCGGCACGTTATGTGAGTGGATATTTGTTTACAGCAGATGGTAGTTTAATGCAGACTCATGCATGGGCAGATGTGTTTGTTGCCGGTGTTGGCTGGCAGAGCTTTGATGTATCTAATGGCTGCCGTGCGGGTGAAACCCATGTGCGCCTAGCCACTGGTCTGGATTACCGCAGTGCCAGCCCGATTAGCGGCATGCGTTCAGGTGGCGGCATCGAGGGCATGGCGTCTAGTGTAATCGTGAATCAGGCCGGCCTGGCACAAACGCCACCTAGTAAAATTAACGCGGTACAATTGTTGGAGCAGGCACAATTAAACCGCGTAGCGCGTACCGAGGCTGCGTTGGAGCGGCAGGCGCAGTATGCGCAGCAGCAGTAGTTTTTGAACCTTAGGCTTGCATGCAGGCCAATTATGAAAGCTGGCCACGAAAGCCTACTATGCAGAAGCCACACGTGAAAGCGATCTACTAATGAATGAACCAGTTAGCTCACTTGCATTTGAGCGCCACGGCGACAAAATAAACTCCAGCTTCTTTGAAGAAAACCTGATTCGCCTGCTGGAAGAGCGCGATGCTCTGGGGTTGACTGCAATGATTCATGAAATTGATGCGCTAATGATTTCGGTGGATCCTGGCCATGCCATTCAGTACATCGCAGAGCTGGCGTTAATGACTCCCTATCATTACCTGGTTACGCTAGAGAGCGAGCAGCATTTAACGCATATTTTGCGCATAGACCTTAACTCGCCGGATATTCTGTTGCGTGAGGTCAAAGACCCTAATGTGCGCGATATTTTCCGCAGCCTGAATGAGGTTTATCCGGTAGGCGCGAAAAAGCCGAATAGTCGCTATATCGGCGAGGTGTTGCGCGTCAGCAATTTGCATAGTGTGGTGGATTTGCAGCAGGCGCGCGATTTTCGGTTTTTTAGTCAGGATGATGTGCGCAAACTGGAGCTTCCAGGTAATCTGGCGGTAAGCAAACCTTCACCCTATACCCACAACGTAGTGGCGTACTTGGAGCGATTGCCTGATGAGGCGCGGGTGTATGCACTGGGCTTGAGTACAATACGGCCTGAGGCGCAGCTTGCTTACGAAAATGCCAAGGCTTTGCAGAAAAAACTGGGTATTAGCGATTTACTGTTGCCGTTAGACCATCTGGCCACCCGTGTTTATAGCCAGAACCGCGAAGTCGCCATTTTGGAATATCTATCATGGTCTAGTTATTACTTCTGGGGTGCGTATAACATTAAAGACCAGAATTCATCGACCAATATCACCAAAAGTGCACATCATCTGCCCGAGTCCAAGTCGCCAGCCAAAGTGTTTACTGCCAATAACACGCCTTATTTCATCAGCCATTTAGAGCATTTTCCATCGCCTACCGAGGTGTTTGTACGTAACTACGGGCCGCGTTTGCACCATATGGCGGTTGCCGTCAAAGACGGTGAGCGTGACGGCAAAGAGCATATTGATATTGTGGTGGATGCGATTTCACAAAATGGCAATGGCTTCTTGCTGGATGTGATTGGTTCAAAAGAGCAGGGGTTGAAACAGATTTTCTCCAATGCGTCCGAACACTCGTCGTTGATTATCGAGTACGTGCAGCGTTATGGCCGATTTAACGGTTTTTTCACCAAAGACAATGTGGCCAAGCTGACGGAAGCTGCAGGTTTTATGTAGCAGTTTACCGTAGGCAATGCGTTGATTTTTGCCAGAAATGCAGGCGGCACTATGCCGTAGTTTTTTAGCGAGCAATGACGCAAAATGGTATGATGGCGATTCTTCCAAATTAAACAAAAATTATGACTTATTGTGTCGGTTTATTACTGAAACAAGGATTGGTATTGGCTTCTGACACGCGCACCAATGCAGGCGTGGATCAGGTGGCTTCTACGCCAAAAATGCATGTTTTTGAGCTGAAGAACGAGCGCGTGATCGTGCTACTGACGGCAGGTAATCTGGCGATTACGCAGTCAGTGGTGAATGCACTACGCGCGCGCGTGGCGAAAAATGCGCCTGATAGTAAACACTTACATAATGTAGATAGCTTGTTTGATGCGGCAGAATTGGTGGGAGCTGAATTACGGGCGACGTTTGAGCGCGATGGTGAACACCTTAAAAATCATCAGATTGATTTTAATGCCAGCATCCTGGTGGGCGGTCAAATTAAGGGAGAGCGTCCACGTTTGTTCAATGTTTATGCGGCGGGTAACTTTATAGAATCCACGCAGGAGACGCCGTATTTTCAGATAGGTGAAACCAAATACGGCAAGCCCATTATCGACCGTGTGGTGGAGCAAAACAGCGACATCATGGACACCGTGAAATGCGTGCTGATTTCGTTTGATTCCACCATACGCAGCAATGTTTCGGTAGCCACACCGATTGATTTGCTGATTTATCGCACGGATAGCCTGCATGCGGACTGTCAGCAGCGCATTACCGAGGCCGACCCGTATTACGTACAAATCCGCCAAGGCTGGGCCGATGGCTTGCGTTCCGTATTTAGCGCGTTGCCAAGTCCGGATTGGTGTTAATCTAGCTCATTAGATTATTTTTAAACCTGATTTTTATCACCATATTTTTTATTCATTAGAACATATCGCTATAGAGAGTTGTCATTAGAATGGTTCCAGGTAATCTTTTTATCATCACCGCCGCGTCAGGCGCGGGAAAAACCAGCCTTATTAAGGCATTGCTGGCTGAAGACGCGCATTTAAAATTATCCATCTCGCACACCACGCGCAAGCCGCGCCCGGGTGAAGAAAACGGCGTGGATTATCACTTTGTGAATGATGCTGAGTTTTTGCAAATGCTAGGTGAAGCACGCTTTTTGGAGAGTGCCGAGGTGCATGGTGCGCGTTATGGTACTTCGCAGTCAGCTGTGGATGCGCCATTGCAGGCTGGTCATGATGTGATTCTGGAGATTGATTGGCAAGGTGCGGCGCAGGTGCGCCGTTTATTTCCAAATGCCATCAGTATCTTTGTGTTGCCGCCTTCTATTGAAACGCTGGAGCAGCGCTTGAATAGCCGCGGTCAGGATAGCCAGGAGACTATCTCAAAGCGCGTTGCCGCTGCGCGCGCTGAAATGCGCCATGTGAGCGAGTTCGATTATGTTACAATTAACAACTATTTTGACATAGCGTTGCAAGACATTCGCGCTATCATCCGCGCTCAACGCCTAGTCGGCACTGCACAACTGCAACGTTATGACAGTTTAATTCAAGCGCTTACTTAACTTGTTTAGTTTTATCCAGCTTATCTGTATAGCCTGGCTGTAATTATTTAGGCGCTTGCTGGTCTTTAAGTTATTAATTTTGTTTATCATTAGGAAATATCATCATGGCACGTATCACGGTAGATGACTGTTTAGAAAAAATCCCAAACCGCTTCCAATTAACTTTAGTGGCTGCTTATCGTGCACGTCAGTTGCACAATGGTTCAGAGCCGCAAGTTAACGTGCAAAACACACGCGATAAATCAACCGTGATTGCACTGCGTGAAATTGCAGCAGGTAAAGTTGGTGTGGAAATCTTAGCGCGCGGGCATGCGTAATCTGCCGCGCATTGTCATTTATTAATTTTTTCGTACAAGTGACACCGGCATGCCAAAAACCGCAAACAATCTTAAAGCGGAATTATCAAAAATAACATCGGCTCCCTTGCTGCCTGCGGACAGCGAGGGCTCAGCCTTAAGCATACGCTTAAACTCGTATTTAAAACCTCAAGATATAGAACTAGTATGGGATGGCTATCGCTATGCCTATGCCGCCCATGATGGTGTGGTGCGTAAAACCGGTGAGCCATATATCACGCATCCGGTTTCTGTGGCCTGCATTCTGGCCGATTTACACATGGATGTGCCCACTATCCTTGCCGCACTGCTGCACGATGTGGTGGAAGATACCGACATTACTACCCTCGATATCAAACAAAAGTTTGGTCCACAGGTCGCTGATTTAGTAGATGGCGTGACCAAGCTGGATAAAATCGAATTCCAAAGCGCGAGCCAGGCACAGGCAGAGAACTTCCGTAAGATGCTATTGGCCATGTCGCAAGACGTGCGTGTGATTCTGGTGAAGCTGGCCGACCGTTTGCATAATATGCAGACACTGGAAGCCATGCGCCCGGAAAAGCAGCGCATCATTGCCAAAGAAACACTGGATATTTATGCACCCATTGCCAACCGCTTGGGTTTAAACGATGTGTATCAGGCGTTAGAAGACCTCAGCTTTAAATATCTTTACCCAATGCGCTATAACGCCATTTCTAAAGCGATTATGGCCGCGCGTGGCAACCGTAAAGAAGTCATTAGCAAGATATTAGAGTCGATCAAAAAACAGTTGGCCGACTTTGGTATCGAGGCGGAAGTATCCGGCCGTGAAAAGCATCTTTACAGCGTGTATAAAAAGATGACGAGTAAGGCCACGCCGTTCTCGCAGGTATATGATATTTACGGTTTTAGAATTGTGGTAAAAGATTTACCCAACTGCTATTTAGCCTTAGGTGCGCTACACGGGCTGTATAAGCCTATCCCTAGCAAATTTAAAGACTATATCGCTATTCCTAAAGCGAATGGTTACCAGTCGCTGCATACTACCTTGTTTGGTCCATTTGGTACGCCGATTGAGGTGCAGATTCGCAGTGCCGATATGCATAATATTGCCGATGCGGGTGTGGCCGCGCACTGGTTGTACAAGGCCAGCGACGCACAGTTGACCGCATTGCAGCAGCAAACGCACCAATGGTTACAGCGCTTGCTGGATATTCAGAACGAAAGCGTAGACTCACTCGACTTCCTGGAACATTTGAAAATCGATTTGTTCCCGGATGAGGTCTATGTGTTCACGCCTAAGGGCTCTATCATGGCGTTGCCTAAGGGCGCTACCGCCGTGGATTTTGCCTACGCGGTGCACTCTGATATTGGTAATAGCTGCGTGGCAGTACGTATTAATCACGACCTGGCGCCACTGCGTACCGAGATGCATAATGGTGACCACGTGGAGATTATTACTGGCTCCTTGGCTAAGCCTAACCCGGCCTGGCTCAATTACGTGGTAACTGGTCGCGCCCGTGCGCATATCCGCCATTTCCTAAAATCGCAGCAATCCACAGAGTCTGCACACTTGGGTGAGCGCTTATTAAATAAAGCACTACGCGCCTTGCATGTAGACCCTACCCATATTTCCGAAGAGCATTGGCAAAAGCTGATCCGCGATTATGGCGTGAAGAAAAAATCTGAAATCCTCGCCGATATTGGCTTAGGTAAACGTCAAAATGTAATGGTGGCGCATCAGCTGGTGGCAATGACCGATGACCATGCTGAACGGCATACCAAGCTCCCGGCGGCCTCGCTGGATACCATTACCATTCGTGGTACTGAGGGCATGGCGGTACAGTTTGCGCCTTGCTGCCGACCGATTCCAGGTGACCCGATTTTAGGCTTTATCAACAAAGATAAAGGTTTGGTGATTCATACTCATGATTGCCCAAGTGTGCGCAAATTTAAATTAGACCCGGATAAATGGCTGGATGTAGAGTGGGAGCCAGAAAGTTCGCGTCTATTCAAAACTAATTTGAATCTTACCGTGGCCAACCAGCCTGGTATGTTGGCACAAATCGCCGCAGGCATTGCTGATGCGGGCTCTAATATCGATAACGTCAGCGTGGAAGAGGCCGATGGTAGCGCCTATGCTAATTTGTACTTTACCGTGCAGGTGAAGAATCGCGTGCATTTGGCTGAGCTAATGCGTGGTCTGCGCAAGATTCCAGATGTGGTGCGTATTAACCGTACCAAAGGCAGCGCTGCCGGCAATGGTAAAAATGCGAATGTAAAACTATACTCCCAGTAGAAATAGAATAAGTAAAATAAGCAGCAGTAGCAAAGCAAAATTTCTTTAACAAACCGTGGTTTAACTAAATGACAACTAATACAAAACAAATTATTCAGACAGAAGGCGCACCAGCAGCTATTGGTACTTACTCACAAGCGGTTAAAGTAGGTAATACCGTGTATCTATCAGGTCAAATCGGGCTAGACCCAGTGACCATGCAAATGGTAGATGGCATTGAAGCGCAAGTACACCGCGTATTTACTAACCTCAGAGCGGTAGCTGATGCGGCAGGTGGCAGCTTGGCGGATGTGGCTAAACTGAATATTTTCCTGACAGATTTATCCCACTTCACTTTGGTGAATACCATTATGGCTGAGTACTTTAGCCAACCATACCCAGCACGTGCTGCGGTAGGTGTTGCTTCATTGCCACGCAACGCGCTGGTTGAAGCTGATGCCGTGATGGTGATTTAAGAAAACCATCTGCTGGCTTAGGGCGCGCGTTATTGTCGCGACGCTATTTACCTCGTTTTGTTGACGAGGGTTGTTGCGTGATTAAGTAAATCGCGACCTTGAGCCAGTCAATTCAGCCAATTCAATGTGACGCAACTCACTCAAATTAAAGCCTACACTAAACCCATGATTGCCAATCTGGCAAAGCTGGGCATTAGTAATCTGCAAGGCTTATTACTCCATTTACCGCTACGTTATATTGATGAAACCCACGTGACCGCAGTGCGTGATTTGCGCATGGGCGAGTCGGCGCAGGTGGAAGGCGAAATTGTCCACGCCGAAGTCAGCTACAAGCCACGTAAGGCGCTGATTGCCAGATTGGAAGATGCTAGCGGCCAGCTCACGCTGCGTTTTCTACATTTCTACCCCAGCCAGATTAACACACTTAAAGTCGGCAATAAGTTACGTGTATATGGCGAAGTGCGTAGCGGCTTTTTTGGTTATGAGATGGTGCATCCCACCTGCAAAGCGGTAGGAGAGAAAACCGTGGTGGCCGAAACGCTGACACCGGTTTACCCGACAGTGGCTGGCCTGAGCCAGGCCAGTTTGCGTAAAGCAATTGGCATTGCCTTGCAGCAGCAAAGCGAGATGCATGAAACCCTGCCTGCGCAATTGTATGCAGATTTGAACCTACCTGGTTTTGCATCAAGTCTGGTTGCGTTGCACCACCCCAATCCTGAGGTGAGCCTGCGTGCCTTGGAAAATAAAAGCACCGCGCACTGGCGGCGTTTAGCGTTTGATGAGCTGCTGGCACAGCAACTCTCTATGCGTAAACATTATGCACGGCGCCGCAGCGTGAGTGCTCCGCAATTCAAGCGCTCCAAGCAGCTGGTTTCTGCGCTGCTGAAAAGTTTACCGTTTGCGTTAACCGGCGCACAGCAAAAGGTTGCGTTGGAAATCGAGCGCGATTTAACACAGCCACACCCTATGCAGCGCTTGTTGCAAGGGGATGTGGGCAGCGGTAAAACTATCGTGGCCTGTATGGCTGCACTGCAATGCGTGGAAAGTGGCTGGCAGGTTGCCCTGATGGCGCCTACCGAAATCCTGGCAGAGCAGCATTACCGTAAAATGCTAAGCTGGCTGCAGCCGTTAAATATCACCATAGCTTGGCTTACTGGCAGCCAAAACAAGAAAGACCGTGACGCTGCCTTGGCGTCTATTGCCAACGGTGAAGCAAAGTTGGTAGTGGGTACGCATGCCTTATTTCAAGAAGCGGTGCAGTTTAAAAGCCTAGGCTTAGCTATTATTGATGAGCAGCACCGCTTTGGTGTGCATCAGCGCTTGGCGCTGCGCCAAAAAGGCCAACCTGAGCCGCATCAGTTGATGATGTCGGCTACACCAATTCCACGCACGCTCTCCATGAGTTATTACGCTGACCTAGATGTGTCTGTGATCGACGAGTTGCCACCCGGGCGCTCACCTATTGTGACTAAAATCGTATCGGATGTGCGGCGTGACGAGATCTTGCAGCGCGTGCGTGAAGCCTGCTTGCAGGGTAATCAGGCGTACTGGGTATGCCCGCTGATTGAAGAGTCAGAGGCGCTGCAGCTGGCAACCGCCAATGATACCTATGCGCTGATGCTAGAAGAGTTTCCAGAATTAAAAGTTGGCCTGGTGCATGGCCGCATGAAGCCGGCAGAGAAACAGGCGGTGATGGCCGAGTTTAGCGCCGGGCAAACGCAGCTTTTGGTAGCTACTACCGTGATTGAGGTGGGGGTGGATGTACCTAATGCCAGCCTAATGGTGATTGAGCATGCGGAGCGCATGGGGCTGTCGCAATTACATCAGCTGCGTGGGCGAGTGGGCAGGGGTGCGGCAAAAAGCACTTGTATTTTGCTCTATCAGAACAAACTGTCAGAAACCGCACGTGCCAGATTAAAAGTGATTTATGAAAGCAATGACGGTTTTGCTATCGCCCAAGCTGACTTGCAAATCCGCGGTCCAGGTGAGTTGCTGGGCGTGCGCCAAAGCGGCGTGCCTATGCTGAAAATTGCCGATTTAGAACGCGATGTGGATTTGCTGGAAGCAGCCAAAGCCGCAGCGGATAAGTTGCTGCAAAGCTACCCCGCAGAAGTTGAGCGGCATTTAGACCGCTGGATGAGTACAGCGGGCGAATTGGTGAAGGTGTAGCGACATGGCTCTGGATTTTATTCACTACATGCGATAATTCTGCTGTGAAGATACGTAAAAGCACCCCTCAAGCGCGCTATCGCTGGTTAATCAAACCGTTGCACAGCCGTGGCTACCGCCGGTGGCTGACCCATGCCCAATCCTTAACCGCCAAGTTACAGCAAACTTATGTAGATTTTTATGTGGAGCCGCTTACTGTAGCGCTACATAAACCTAACCGTGATGAAGTTGCATTGCTCAATTTATCTGCAGATAGAGTGGCCTTGATCCGTGATGTGCTGCTATGCGGCGGGGCTGAGCCTGTGGTGTTTGCACACAGCGTATTACCCACCAAGGGTTTGCGCGGTGTATGGCATGGCTTGGGTAAACTGGGTAACAAGCCACTGGGGGCAACCTTGTTTGCCAATCCTAAAGTAAAGCGCACTGCCTTAAGTTATAAAAAGCTATCCGCCAATCACGTGCTGTATCAGCACGCGAGTAAGCATTTAACCGATAAGCCCAGCTACCTGTGGGCGCGCCGTTCTGTGTTCAGCCTGAATTGCGCTAGTATTATGGTCACTGAAGTTTTCTTGCCGAGTATCGTTAGCCCATGAAAATACAAGATTTATTTAAAAAGATTAACAGCTATGAACGCCTGATGCGTTTAGATAAGCCGATTGGCATTTTACTGCTGCTTTGGCCTACGCTATGGGCGTTATGGATAGCCGCAGCTGGTAAGCCGGATTGGATAGTCGTACTGATCTTCGTGACCGGCACAGTGTTGATGCGCAGTGCCGGCTGTGTAATGAATGATATTGCCGACAGTCAGTACGATGGATTGGTGGAGCGCACCAAGTTTCGCCCCTTACCCAATAACGAGGTAACTAAAAAAGAGGCCTACTTGCTGGCGTTAGTGCTCAGTGTCATTGCCTTCGGACTGGTTTGTTTGCTGAATGGATTAACCATCAAGCTATCTGTGCTGGCCTTATTTTTAGCCATGACTTACCCGCTAACTAAGCGCTTTTTTGTGATGCCGCAGGCGTATTTGGGTGTGGCTTTTGGTTTTGGTATTCCCATGGCATTCGCCGCAGTGACAGGCGCGGTGCCTGCTGTGGCATGGCTGTTGCTGTGTGCTAATGTGTTATGGGCGATTGCCTACGATACTGAGTATGCGATGGTGGATAGGGAGGATGACTTAAAAATAGGCATTAAATCCTCTGCCATTACTTTCGGTCGCTTTGATGTTGTAGCCATTATGCTGTGTTATGGCTTAACCTTGTTGCTGTTGGGTGTTGCTGGTTACCTGCTTAATCTGTCGTGCCCGTATTATGCTGGTTTGGGCTTGGCGGCAGGCGTTGCGGTATATCACTATTACCTGATTCGAGCGCGCATCAGAGCAAAATGCTTTCAGGCATTTTTAGGTAATAACTGGTTTGGCTTCTTTGTATTCGCTGGATTACTTACGCATTACTGGATATCAGCCACTTAGTAAATTGCTACTTAGTTATGCCTAGTCGCTTGATAGCTAACTTGATGCCTAAGTGGTCTGAATGTGGCTATATGCGCTTAAGCATGTGGCCTCAGTGTTTGGAGTTATTATTAGAGTTGGGTAAATCCCATTCAATAATATTGGAGTCTTTACCTTTTTTGCTCACAGCTTGATTGTCTGTCTCATCTGTTGCAACTTCTGCTGGCACTGTTTCGTCTGCGTAAATATCTAAAGGGAACAGAAACTCTTCTGCCATTTCCGCAGGCGCAGTTTTTACCTCGGTTGGCATGGTTGGTTCTTCTGCCGCATGGCCAAAGGTAGGCGCCGTAGCTGCAATGTGGTCATCAAAGTCTGCTAGCATGTCCACTTCGTAAGATGGCACTTTTTGGAAAGGTGAGTTCGCGAACTGCGTATTCATTTCCTCCTGTGTAGGCTTGCTCCATGCTGCTTGCTCCGGCATCTCAGGCAGAGATGCAACCGTGAAATCTGCATCACTAATTGTGCTGGCTCTTGGTTTTTTCGCGTATTCACTAGTTGTCGCGTTGTCAAAAGGGTTGTCATCATCAAAAGCGTCGCTATTAAACGCAGCGCTATTAAATGCTGAGTTATCTAAAGCGCTATGTGCTGTGCTGCTGCGCTCAGCTTTTGTGACGGTGGTGTTTCGATGCGGCGTATGTTGGTTGGCAGCAATACCCGTGTTGAGCAGTTCGGCAATCCGTTTTAAGAAGAATAGTTCTTCGAAATTGCTGGCTGAGAAGCCCTCTGCTGGCTGTGCGTATTGGTCGTAAATCAAATCATTTAAGAACTTAACCGCAAATGGCGAGCCCCAAGCGCCTTCAAGTCTAGCCACGATATTGGAAAAGTCCTCTATGGATGAAGTATCCTCATTGTTGGCGTCGCCAAAGTCGGGGGCTTTGATGTTAAAGTATTTGTTGGCTTCTACTACAGTTTCCGTGTACTCAGCTTCTGGCCCTTCTTTGGCGAGCAGTGATAGCAGTTTCAGCCAAACTTTGGGAGACTCGGTTGGGAAGTCATTTAAATGATTTTGCAGTAACTGTATTGCCAGTTGTGGGCGGTCATGCTCGATAAACACATCAGCATTGTCGATAATGCTATCGTGCTCATCATTCACATTTTCTGCAGGCGTCAATATGCCGCTTTTGGTTGATGCCACTGGCGTGTATTCATCGTCAGTATCGTCGTCAAAAAAGCTGTCTGCAGGGCTGCTCTGGTTGCTCGCTTTGTAATCAGTTGTTGGCTGCATAGCGGCCGTGAGCGAGGTTGATTCGCTATCTGCGTCTTCGTTTGCGTCAAACCAGTTCTGCTCTTGCTTAATCAGGCGTCTGGTAATAATGGTGCGGCGTAGCCACTCAAGTGCGGCCAATGCCAGCACCGCTGCTGCAATCATCCAGGCGTAGTTAAGCCAGCCAGATTGCTGCTCAGCGAGCGCATTTTTGGCTTGCTCGGCTTCATTCTTTAATAATGTGTTTTGCGCTTGCAGGTTGATAATCTGCTTTTCCAGGTGTGCTAACCGATTCGACATCATGGTCGCCTCGTCCTGTAAGTCTGTATTGCTAGGTGTGGTAGTTGGTGGTGCGCGGTTCAAATCCAGCTGCGTTTCAAACTGCAGGCTAAGATTGTGTTGTGCGCCAGACGCATCCGTTGTCATGCTGCCGCCAGAAATGCTCAAATATGGTTTGCTGGTTGTGTCCGGTTTCACCGCTGCGCTAGGTTCACTAGTAACCGGTGTTTGCTTGGTACTGTTTTGCTGCTTGCCTACATAGGCTTCCATGATTTTGTCATCAGCGCTAGATGCGGCACTGGCATGGCGTTTTTTCGATTTGCGTTTGGCCTTGGCTGGCTGCGCATAGTCGCTGGCGTCGTCAGCCGCGTAGCTGGCTGCAGTCTTGTCTAGGCCGCTGGTGTCTGCACTGCTTGTAGGTTTGCTTTTTTTGTTAGAGCGTTTTGTTGCAGCCGTTGGCGGGCTGGTAGCAGTGTTGCTGCTGGCAGATTCATCTTGGATGGCGGCAGGGTCCAATAGTAAAACATAGTCACGATGCAACTGCGGTTCGCAATGGTAGGAAGCGCGTAAATTCAGAATCGGCTCGCTAATCACCGATTGCGTGGTGATGGTGAGTAAATAACCTTCTTTCTGCGAGCTTACTGTCGAAAAGGCTTTCTTAAAGGCCGGCGTGTCGTTGGTGTCTGTGATGGTGAAGCAGCTGGGATCTGGCGACTTTTCGACGTCAGTGACGCTTAATTTAACAGTGAGTGATTCACCCAGGTACGATTTAAGCGTAGCTTCACCTAGGCTTAGTGCAAAGCCCGTGTTGGCGTAGAGAGCGAAAATAATGGATATGAATAGTCTCAAAATATGTTTGTTTTCAAATTGTTATGCTAATTTTTATTGCATTGTTAAGCCGGTCTGTTAGAATCTCGTTTGTGCTGACCTACCTATGGTGACACGCTTATAAAGCAATGTAACACTACCATAGCAAAAAGCACAACTCATGCCAACTTAAGTGTTAGGTATGAATATCAAGCAATATATGGACGCGAGTTGTTTGATATAGCGCTAAACATATTATTGTCAGTCGACAATAAACTTAAAAATATTGAGCGAACAGTATAATACTGTTTGACAAGACATATTTATTTAGCATAAAATCCGCCTCTTAATTTTTTTAGCTCACAGTATTGGTAACACGATGAAAACCTTTTCAGCAAAATCACACGAAGTGAAGCGCGATTGGTTTGTGGTTGATGCCACAGACCTAGTGCTAGGCCGTTTAGCTAGCGCAGTTGCACACCGTTTACGCGGCAAACATAAAACAATTTATACGCCTCATGTTGATACAGGTGATTATATAGTTGTTATTAATGCCGACAAATTAATCGTAACTGGTAACAAAGCGGATGATAAACTTTATCACCGTCACTCTGGCTATCCAGGCGGTATCACAACAACTACATTCTCTAAAATGCAAGATCGTTTCCCAGGTCGCGCTTTAGAAAAAGCGGTTAAAGGCATGTTGCCTAAAGGTCCTTTAGGCTATGCAATGATCAAAAAAATGAAGGTTTATGCAGGTAGCGAGCATGACCATGCGGCACAACAACCGCAACCATTGACCATCTAAGGATAAAAAATGATCGGTAAATATAACTATGGTACGGGCCGCCGCAAAAGCTCTGTAGCGCGCGTATTCTTGAAATCAGGTAAAGGCAACATCATTGTTAATGACAAGCCAGTTGATGAGTATTTCTCACGCGTGACATCACGCATGATTTTGCGTCAACCTTTAGAGTTAACAAACAACACAGCTAGCTTCGACATCATGGTTAACGTGATCGGTGGCGGTGAGTCTGGCCAAGCTGGTGCAGTTCGTCACGGTATCACACGTGCTTTGATCGACTTTGATGCGACACTGAAAAGTGCATTGTCAAATGCTGGTTATGTAACACGTGATGCACGTGAAGTTGAGCGTAAAAAAGTTGGTCTACGCAAAGCACGTCGCCGTAAACAATTCTCTAAACGCTAATACGTTAAACGCTATTCAGCGGTTGGATATGAAAAAGGTCGCTTTGGCGGCCTTTTTTATTGGATGAAAATCTTTATTGGGTGAAAAACCTTTATTGAATGAAAATCATAGGCGCTTATAAATAGTGCGCTTATAATCAGAACACTTAATAAATAAATTAATGGTAATTGCATATAAACAACATGGCATCGAAAAAGATTAAAGTAGGGATTGTTGGCGGCACTGGCTATACCGGTGTTGAGTTGTTGCGTCTGTTGGCGCTGCACCCTAATGTGGAGTTAACGGCGATTACCTCGCGCGGTGATGCAGGTTTGCGCGTTGCTGATATGTTCCCTAACTTACGTGGCTATATTGATTTGGCATTCTCTGATCCGGCTACGGCTAATTTAACAGCGTGCGATGTGGTGTTCTTTGCTACGCCACATGGTGTGGCCATGAGTCAGGCACAGGCACTGCTGGATGCCGATGTTAAGGTGATCGACCTGGCGGCAGACTTCCGTTTGCAAGATACCGCGGTGTTTGAAAAATGGTACAAAATGCCGCATAGCTGCCCTGATATATTGCGCGATGCCGTGTATGGAATCCCTGAGCTTAATCGCGAACAGATTAAATCAGCCAAGGTAATTGGTAACCCAGGTTGTTACCCAACCACTGTGTTGTTAGGTTTAGCACCTTTGCTGGAAAAGGGTTATATTGATTATTCTGCACCAATTGTGGCCGATGCTAAGTCTGGCGTATCTGGTGCAGGTAGAAAAGCTGAAGTTGCAACCTTGTTTGCAGAGTCTAGCGATAGCATGAAGGCCTATGGGGTAGCGGGACATCGCCATCATCCGGAGATTCATGCGCAGCTTACGCAGTTGGCTAATGTCGATATGCAGTTTATTTTTGTACCGCATCTGATCCCGATGATACGCGGTATGTTGTCTACCATTTACGTTAAGCTTACTGATGCTGCTAAAACTGTAGACTTACAGGCCTTATACGAGGAGCGCTATCAGCATGAGCGCTTTGTGGATGTAATGCCAGCCGGCGCATTGCCAGAAACGCGTTCAGTACGCGGCTCTAATCAGTTGCGTATCGCCTTGCATAAGCAGCCGGCTGCGGGTTATTTAACCTTGGTGGTGGTGCAAGATAACTTGGTAAAAGGGGCGGCTGGCCAAGCTGTGCAAAATATGAATATCATGTTTGGCTTTGATGAGCGTAGCGGTTTAGAAGTGTTGCCGTTGCTGCCATAGTTAAATGAAGCGTTAAATGAAGCCAGTACGCCGTAGAATTCGCCGTCATTTTGGGTTAACTGCCAAGCAGGTGGCGGTGCGTTCTAAGCGCCCCTGGTATTTTCAGACCAGTGCTGCCTTTGTGTTTGTGGGTTTGGGCTATGCTGCTGCCTATTGGCAATATGCTACTGGCAACGAAAGCTTGCGCCAGACGATGCTGGATAACCAGGCCTTGAATACTAAAGTGATACAGGTAGAGCGGCAGTTACAGATAGAACAGGCCGCACAGAGCGTTTTAACTAAAGAGCTGCGCGAAGTGCAGGATGAGAATATTCATATTAAAGAGGATTTAGCTTTTTATAAGAATATGACCAATAGTAAAAGGTAATCGTACTTACTTTTTATGGCAGTACCATGCGTAGTAGTCTATGAATGAGTTAGCTATCAAAGTTTAGAGGATTTACGATGTTTTTTAAAAAAAGTAACCGCGTGCAGAATACCATAGACACCTTGATAGGCGTGGGCACTAGGATTGAAGGTAATATCCATTTTGCAGGTGGTTTGCGTATCGATGGCACAGTCATTGGTGCTGTGACTGAACCTAATGACCAGCCAAGCACACTAATACTTAGTGAGTTAGGCCGTATTGAAGGTGCAATTACTGCATCTAAGATGGTGGTGAACGGTACTGTGGTTGGTCCGGTGAAAGCTGCGCAGTTTATCGAGCTGCAAACTAAAGCGCGTGTGACTGGTGATGTTTATTACAACACCTTGGAGATGCACACCGGTGCGGTAATCGAGGGAAAGTTAGTTTATTTGGATGATAGTGCAGATTAAGCTGGTATTTGTAGGCTTTTGCTATTGAAATTCAGTGCGTTAGGTCGCATATTAGTAAAGAATATTTAATTGAAATTTTAGGAGTACACCATGAGTACAGTTGCAGAAGTTCAGGAATTAGACATTCCTTCACCTTTAGTTTTTACCGATAATGCGGCTAAAAAGGTAAAAGAGTTAATTGAAGAAGAGGGTTCGCCAGATCTTAAGTTACGTGTTTTTGTAAGCGGCGGCGGTTGTTCAGGCTTCCAATACGGCTTTACGTTTGAAGAAGAAGTGAACGATGACGACACGCAAGTGCAAAAAGACACCGTGACTTTATTGATTGATCCTATGAGCTTGCAATACTTGATGGGCGCTGAGATTGATTACCAAGACAGCTTGCAGGGTTCACAATTTGTGATTCGTAACCCAAATGCACAAACAACTTGTGGTTGTGGTTCATCTTTCTCAGTTTAGGGTTTGGCCTCAGTTTAAGATTTAGCTTAGCCTTAACTAAACTTACAAAAACACGCTTGTGTTGTCAGGTGCTGAGCATCTGATAACCAAGCGTGTTTTTTATTGTCGCGTCAATGTGCGCGCATTGACTAAATGGAGCTGGATGACTCTAAGCTCACCTAGAGCCACTGACTATCTCTTATTCAATTCCACAAATGGGCGTTTTGCCGAGCCGGTGTAAAGCTGGCGAGGTCTGCCAATTTTAGCTTCTGGGTCAGAATGCATTTCAGACCACTGAGCAATCCAGCCTGCGGTTCTGGCCAGCGCAAAGATAGCGGTAAACATGCTGTTAGGGATGCCCATCGCACGCATAACGATACCGCTGTAGAAGTCTACGTTAGGGTAAAGTTTACGAGACACAAAGTATTCGTCTTCCAGAGCGATTTTCTCTAGTGCTAGTGCCAGTTTGAACATAGGGTCATTATTAAGGCCCAATACATCTAGCACTTCATGACAGGTCTTTCTCATGATGGCTGCTCTTGGATCCATGTTGCGGTAAACGCGGTGACCAAAGCCCATCAGTCGGAAGCTGTCTGTCTTATCTTTTGCGCGGTTAATAAATTCGCCGATACGTGAAACGTCGCCAATTTCTTCCAGCATATTCAACGTGGCTTCGTTAGCGCCGCCGTGTGCAGGGCCCCATAGTGACGCAATACCTGCAGAGATACATGCGAACGGGTTGGCGCCGCTAGAGCCAACTAGGCGCACAGTCGATGTTGATGCGTTTTGCTCATGGTCTGCGTGCAAGATTAAAATGCGCTCGAATGCTTTAGCCAGTACCGGGTTAGGTACATATTGCTCACATGGGGTGGCAAACATCATGTACATAAAGTTTTCCGCATAATTCAAATGATTCTGCGGGTACATAAATGGCTGGCCTATATTGTACTTGTAGCTCCAGGCCGCAATGGTCGGCACTTTAGCCAGTAGGCGGTGTGCAGATATCTCACGATGTTTAGGGTTAAGAATATCCATGGAGTCAAAGTAGAACGCTGACAGTGAACCCACTACACCTACCATTACCGCCATCGGGTGTGCGTCACGTCTAAAACCACGGAAAATATTGCTAAGCTGATCATGCAGCATGGTGCTGCCGGTGATGGTGTCGGTAAACTGCTGTTTCTCAGCCGCGTTCGGCAACTCGCCGTGCATCAGCAAGTAAGCAACTTCTAAGTAGTCACAGTGCTCAGCCAATTCTTCAATTGGGTAGCCACGGTGGTACAGTAAGCCTTGTTCGCCATCAATATAAGTAATGTTGGAATTACACGCTGCGGTAGACATAAAGCCAGGGTCGTAGGTGTATACGCCGTGTTTGCCTAAGCTGCGGATGTCAATCACATCATTGCCCAATGATCCGGAAAGCATTGGTAATTCAATCGGTGACTTACCATTTTCAAAGCTGAGGGTTGCGGTACTAGTGTTGTTTTTCATGGTGTTTTTGCAGTTCTAATCATCATTTACTGTGATTATACTTTATCAAGGCGAGCAGATGAATGTTAATAACTTACTAAGCTTGGTAAATGGCGCCTAAAATGCGTAGGCCTTGAGCGCCGGTGACTTCTGGTAGGTTTGCTGTTTGCTTGCTTATGCATTGCTTGGCTAACCAAGCAAAAGCAATCGCTTCTACCCAATCTACGCCCATGCCTAGTTGTTCTGTGGTGGCGATAGGAGTGCTGCTCATCAACGTTTGTAATTCGCTTTGCAGTAGTTTGTTTTTAGCGCCGCCACCACATAAATATATTTCATCTACCTGGCCGCAATATCGATGCACGGCATCGACGATAGAGTGTGCGCTTAAGGCTACTAGTGTGCGTGCAACATCGTGGGCTGCATAGTGGACATGGTTTAGATGTTGATTGAGCCAAGTTGTGTTGAATAAATCACGACCAGTGCTCTTCGGTGGCGCCATTGTGAAGTAAGGCTCATTTAGCATGGCTGCGAGCAAGGGCTCAATCGTGTTGCCGGTGCTGGCCCATTGTCCGTCTGCGTCATAGTCTAAATCTAAATGTTGTTTAATCCAGGCGTCTAGCAGCATGTTGCCTGGGCCCGAATCAAAGCCAAACACATCGCCATCCGTGCTCAAATAAGTAATATTAGCGATGCCGCCGATATTGATAATGGCGCGATTATGAGTGTTGCTGCCAAACACATCCCGATGAAACGCCGGGACTAAAGGTGCGCCTTGGCCACCGGCAGCAATATCTCTGCTTCTAAAGTCGCTTACTACCGTTATACCGGTGAGTTCACTGAGTAGCGCGGCATTACCAATTTGCATGGTAAAGCCGAGTTCGGGGCGGTGTCTGATGGTTTGACCGTGGCAGCCTATTGCCGTAATGGCGCTGGGTGCTAATTGCGCACTGGCAAGTAAGGCGTTTACTGCATCTGCATATAGCATGGCAAGGGTATTGTCCATGAGTGCAGTTGTTTCCAGTTCGTTTGCGGTGGGGTGCTGTAATGCGAGAATTTGCGTGCGCAGCTCTGCAGGGTAAGTCACAAAATGTGTTTTCAGCAGTTGTGGCTGCTGTGCTTGGTTGAACGTTACCAAGGCAGCGTCCACCCCATCTAGGCTAGTGCCCGACATTAAGCCGATAAAAAACGCGCTAGCCATGATGGAGGGTTGGTGTTACTGAGTTATTCTAAAGCTGCGATATTACTGGTGCCTAGCAATCTGAGCTGCGCAGTCATTTGGCTGCTGATAGACTCAAACTTGGCTTTGCTGCTGCCTTGCAGAATATTGGTTTTAGGCAGAGCCACTTTCATCGGGTCTTGGTGCTGACCGTTGATTAAGAACTCATAGTGCAAATGTGGACCAGTGGCCACGCCTGACATCCCCACAAAGCCTATCATCTGGCCTTGAGTAATTTTTGCGCCGCGGTGTAGTTCCGGCGCAAAGCGTGATAGATGGCCGTATAAAGTGCTGACGCCATTTGCGTGTTTCAACACAATCACGTTGCCGTAACCACCTTTTTGCCCTACAAAATCCACCACTGCATCGGCAGAGGCTTTAATGCGTGTACCGGTAGGTGCCGCAAAGTCTACGCCTTTATGCGCGCGCATTCTTTGTAGTACAGGGTGGAATCTTGCCACGCTAAAGCCTGAGCTGACGCGGCTGAACTCTAAAGGTGAGCGTAAGAACGACTTGTGTGTGCTCTTGCCTTCAGGGGTGTAGTATTGCATTTGATTGTTGCTGTCGCGGAAGCCTACTGCACGGTAAGTTTTGCCGTCATTCACAAACTCTGCTGCCAATACTTCACCTACTTTAACCAGTTCACCTTGGTCGTAGCTGCCCTCATAAATCACATTGAAGTGGTCGCCGCGACGCAAATCGGTATGAAAGTTGATTTCGCTTTCAAAAATATCTGCGAGTTGAATCGCGATATTGTCTGGAATATTGGCCGCATCTGTAGCGCCAAAGAGTGAGCTGGTAATCTTCGCCGATTTTAAGATCGGGCGTACTTCTAACACGCGGTCATCTTGCTTCGCGCTGTAGCCATCAGCAGTTTTTGTAATGGTCAAAAACGCATCGGCGTTGATTTGATATTCAAAATGAAACAAATTGCCATCCGCATCGGTTTCGGCCTTTACTTGGCGACCTGGGATGATAGAGCGCGCAATTTCGCTGGCTACGCTATCGGTGCGGATAAACTCCAATGCTTCGCGATTGCGGATATTAACTCTGGCTAATACGCTTTGTAGTGTGTCGTCCCTGCGTACGTAATCTTTATACCAAAATTTCTCGGTTAAATTAGCATCATCGTTTGATGCTTGCTCAAGTGTCGGTAGGCTTACTTCTTCAACGACCATGGAGGTCGGAATATTAGAGGTTAGGGTTTGTGGTGCAATACCAAAAGCGGTGTAAATGCCAAACAATGGTAAGCAGGAAATTGCCAGCACCCAACGCAGCTTAAATTTGCGCTCTGATAAGCGTTGTCGCTTG
This sequence comes from uncultured Methylotenera sp., assembly GCF_946479685.1. Next base: position 1,433 of record NZ_CAMLGS010000003.1, on the reverse strand, counting down.
CGTTCAGCTTTATTGGCGTTTTGCGTTAAAATAGAGTTTTGGGGTGATTGGTGATGATTGGGCTCGTTAATATCCACGGGCTAACCTTTACTTAATAATTTCAGCTCTTGATACTAACAGAAAATTGAGTTTATACAAATAAACTATGTATAAATAAACAGTGGTAAAAAATACATAGAGTTTAAGGACGTTACAACGTGAATATTGAAATCAGTCAACAGCTTGCAGTGATTAAACGCGGTGCAGACGAGCTGCTAATCGAAGCCGAATTGGTCGAAAAGCTAAAAAATGGCCAGCCCCTTAAGATTAAGGCAGGTTTTGACCCTACTGCGCCAGATTTGCATCTGGGGCACACGGTGCTTATTAATAAGTTGCGTCAATTTCAAGAGCTTGGGCATAAGGTGTTATTCCTGATTGGTGACTTCACTGGCATGATCGGTGATCCAACCGGCAAAAGTGCGACACGTCCGCCGTTGACTGCGGAGCAGGTGCAGGAGAACGCTAAGACCTATACCGCGCAAGTGTTTAAGATATTGAAGCCTGAGCTAACCGAAGTGGTGTTCAACTCTAAGTGGCTGACCGAGCTTGGTGCTGCTGGCATGCTTAAGCTGGCAGCCAGTCACACCGTAGCGCGTATGCTGGAGCGTGATGATTTCTCTAAGCGATTTAAAGGAAATCAGCCAATTGCTATTCATGAGTTTCTCTATCCTTTATTACAAGGCTACGACTCCGTCGCATTAAATGCTGATGTTGAGATTGGCGGTACCGACCAGAAATTTAACTTGCTGATGGGGCGTGAGTTGCAGAAGCAGGCGGGGCAAAGTCCACAATGTGTGCTGACTATGCCATTGCTGGAGGGTTTAGATGGTGTAAATAAAATGTCTAAATCTTTAGGTAACTATATAGGTATCGCTGAAGCGCCGGAAACCATCTTCGCTAAAATCATGTCAGTATCAGATGAATTAATGTGGCGTTATGTAGAGCTGCTTTCATTTGAGTCGCTGGAAACCATTGCACAATGGAAAGCAGATGTAGCTGCCGGTAGCAACCCGCGTGATATTAAAGTGCGTTTCGCACAAGAGATTGTGGCGCGCTTCCATTCGCAGGCTGACGCAGAGAAAGCATTGGCTGATTTCCAAACGCGCTCAAAAGGTGGTATCCCTGATGATGTGCCTGAAGTGGCGGTGACGATTGATGCCGAGCAAGTGGGTGTGGCGCAGTTGCTTAAATTAGCTGGTTTGGTTGCGAGCACTTCAGAAGCGTTCCGTGCGATTGAGCAGGGTGGCGTTAAGTTGGATGGTGAGAAAGTAACGGACAAGACTTTAATGTTAAATAAAGCGAGCAGTGTAGTGGCGCAAGTAGGTAAGCGTAAGTTCGCAAATGTAACAATTATGTAACAGCTTAAAAAGTAGTATGGGAATTGCAAGAAGGTG
>NZ_CAMLGS010000002.1 GCF_946479685.1 uncultured Methylotenera sp. | reverse complement strand
CTTTATTTCAACGGTAAATATATATCCGTAATCAACTCGTGTTCAGAGGTATCTGGTAGCAAGTTCAGATAGTGGAAATATAGCGGGAAATCGCGTAACTCCTCTCCACTCTCTGGCAACCAGTCCCGATACAAGTAATAGGCGCAGGTTCCTATCCTGTCGTGTGAGCCATGGTAGCGTATAACCGCGCATCGGCCACGCGGGATTATCTTGTTGACCACCCCTTGTGGGTTGTTAGGCACATCTTCCGATACCGAACCACAGATATCGAAGCGAAACTGTTCCGGATCCGTCGTGTCGGGGTTGTCATAAGCAATTCCGAAACTTTCGCTGGACTTGACTGGAGACAAACCGCTTGCCTTGCGCCACTCTATGAATATTCCGACCGAGTCATTGATCAATGCGGGAGTGCCTCGATGCTCCAGAACAGCCACCTTAGTTTCTTCAAACTCGATGATATTTACTTCCATGCTTTGTTTCCTTTCTCTATTGGGTAATTGATATCGTTCGTTCCATGGTTCCCATGCAGGGCTTCGTCGAAATCCTGAAGGTGTTTGCCCAAAAGCATTCTTGAACGCGCGGGAAAACGATTCTGGATTTTCAAAACCGGCATCCAATGCAATGTCGGTAATCATCTCTATCTTGTTAAAAGCAAGTCGATAGGATGCCCGTTTGAGCCGCATCAACTGGATATATCTAAAGACGCTTATTCCGGTGTATTCGGAAAACTGCCTGTGAAAGTGATATTTTGAGAAACTCGCCACTTGGCTCAGCAATTCCAAGGTCAGTACTTCACTAAGGTGTTTGTCGATGTAATCGAAAACCCTGTTGAACCTTGTCTCGTAAGCGTTTGCCTTCGACATATTTTATCCGTGCATCCATGAATGAGACGAAACTATACGCTGTCGCAAAGTGCATGTCCTGACTGAGATTGCGCTTTCTATTTTACCTACGTTGAATCCTCGATTGAGGATACGAATGACCGGTTAGGGCCGACAACTGCTCATCCAATAAAGCGCACACTATTGATCCCTGATACATATAGGAGATCATCATGGAATCCTTCTTGGGAAATCATAAAACCCAGTCCTGGAATAAAGGTAAATTAGTAGGACAAAAGGCTCCTTTGAAGCTAAAGGAGATTTGGGCAATCAGAATTCGTTTAGAGTTATCTCAATGCACACGAGACTTAGCACTTTTCAATCTAGCTTTGGATAGTAAGCTACGAGGTTGTGATTTGTTAAAACTTAAGGTCCGTGACATATCACATGGCGACCGCATCTATACAAGAGCCATTGTCATGCAGCAGAAAACGAGTCGTCCAGTACAGTTTGAAATCACAGAGCAAACTCGTAACTCAATAGCTCGGTGGATTGATCATGCGCATCTTAGTAGTGATAGCTATTTATTCTCAAGTCGAATTCATGATTCGCTACATTTATCGACCAGACAATATGCTCGGATAGTTCATAAATGGGTAAAACTGATTGGGCTAGATCCAAGCAATTATGGCACTCATACAATGCGAAGAACTAAAGCATCATTAATCTACCGACGAACAAAAAACCTACGAGCAGTTCAGTTATTACTTGGACATACTAAACTGGAAAGCACAGTGCGTTACCTTGGTATTGAAGTGGATGATGCTTTGGAAATTGCTGAGCAAACGGAGGTTTAATGAAAATATAGGTCGAGGTATTCATACCTCGATTTATATGAAAGGTCGATATACGGCCCATAGCAGCCATTCGAAGTTTTTACACTTTTTTTACATCAAAAAGCGCATTATTGTCATTAATTAATTCCGGTAATCCAAATTGTTGATGTGATGCAAAACAATAATAAATTCGGCTCTTATATTTTAGCAATACTGATACTTACGCTAATAGCGTTGGGCTCCGCGCCTCTATATCAGCTTCTGGATCTTGCGAACATAGTGATGATCTTCTTGCTGGCAGTTTTTCTGATTGCCTTTAAGCTTGGTCGCGGCCCAGCAATTCTGTCAGCAATATTTGCTGTAGCTTTGTTTGACTTTTTCTTTGTACCGCCAAGATTCTCCTTTCAAGTTCATGATCTGCAATACGTAGTGACATTTCTGGTAATGCTCTGCGTAAGCTTGATCACCGCCCATCTTACTGCGATGCTGCAACAGAAATCTGAAGAGGCTATCAAAAGAGAACACGATACAAATAGCCTATACAAATTGGCCAGAGAATTAGCAGGTGCAACTACACATAAATTTATATCTGAAGCGGTAAAAAAATACTTATCAGGCATAGGATTTCAGTCTGCCTTGCATGCAATAGATATTCACGGCAACTTCCCATCATTGAAATATGAAGTTTTGGTGCATGATCTGGCGCTATCTGCCATTCAGCAATCCTCAACCGTTAATATCAGCCAGCTATCCAGCAATAACACCCAAGGTTTTATTGTGCCTATCAAATCTACGCAAAAAGCATTTGGGGTATTAATGGTACAAGGCGATATGTCTGAAAACAGTGAGCAAGTGAATATTCGACTGTTAGTAGCCATATCCGATCTGGTTTCAATTACGATGGAACGTCTCCACTATGTTGAACTGGTCCAAGAAACTCAACTTGAAGCAGCCTCAGAAAGGCTAAGAGGCTCCATTCTCTCAGCGTTATCACATGATCTCAGAACTCCATTGACTGGACTGGTGGGCATGTCTGATTCGCTCGCAATACTAACAAAAGCAAAAGATATAAAAATCCATGACGCGGCTTCTGCAATATGTGATCAGGCGCGAACGATGAATAACTTGCTTAGTAATTTACTAGATATGGCAAGGCTACATGCAGGGAAAATAGAGCTACAAAAAGAATGGCAGTTGTTCGAAGACGTTATTGGTGCATCCATTCAATTATTAAAACCGGCATTAACAAATCATCGTATTGCTGTTCAGCTAGAGCCAAATTTACCATTAGTTAATTTTGATGCGGTTTTAATTGAGCGCGTATTGTGTAACTTAATAGAAAATGCGTCCAAATACTCACCTGCAGGAACAATCATTGAAATTCGTTGTTTTGTAGATTCTGGAGCCGCTTGTATTTCAGTAAGTGACCACGGAGCAGGCTTCCCAGACGACCAAAATACATTGTTACAGATGTTCACTCGGGGCGATACAGAGTCGAATTTGCCTGGCGTTGGCATGGGGTTGGCTATATGTAAGGCCATCATGGATGCACACCAAGGGACCGTTGAAATAAACTCATCAAAGGATGATGGTGCTATTGTCACCATTACCTTTCCGATTGGTACCCCGCCTGAATTCAAGCCAGAGACAGAGAGCGAAGAATGAATAGCAAAAATGTCGTCATCGTTGAAGATGAGCCTCAGATTCGACATTTCGTGAAAGAGGCATTGGAGGCTGAGGGTTGGGTTGTATTTGAAGCAGAGAATGGAAAACGAGGGCTCATTGAGTCTGGATGTCGCAAGCCAGATTTACTTATAGTAGATTTGGGGTTACCGGATATAGATGGCGTCAACGTAATCCAAGAGTTCCGTAATTGGTCTACAGTTCCGATACTAATTCTGTCTGCTAGAACTGAAGAAGCAACGAAAATAATAGCTTTAGATGCAGGCGCCGACGATTATCTTACCAAGCCATTTGGTATTGGTGAGCTCTTGGCCCGTGTACGTGCTGTCACCAGAAGAAGGTTTCAAGCAGCAGACATGCCTGCAATTGTTAGTTTTGGCAGCGTAGAAATTGATTTATCTCAACATTCAGTGCATCGCGAAGGGCAAGTTGTACACCTCACTCCAATCGAATATCGTTTACTAGTTATTCTACTTTCCAACCCTAGCAAAATTCTCAGCCAAAGTCGCTTGATGAAAGAGGTTTGGGGACCCAATCACACCGAGAGCAGCCATTATCTGCGTATATATATGAGCCATCTCAGACGGAAACTTGAAAACGATCCTGCACAACCAGAACATTTACTCACCGAAATAGGCGTTGGTTACCGTTTCGAGCCTTAGGAATTAACATGTCAGAAAAAATAAAAACCAAGACTTCAACTCTAGCGCTTGCAGCTCTGGGGGTAGTTTACGGAGATATTGGCACTAGTCCTTTATATACCATGAAAGAGGTATTCAATGGTGCGCATCATGCTGTGCCCATTACGCCAGAGCATATTCTAGGCGTACTCTCAGTCATCTTTTGGTCACTGGTAATTGTTGTGGCACTAAAATACGTCGTTTTTGTAATGCGTGCAGATAACCGTGGCGAAGGAGGTATCATGGCACTCATGGCGCTAGTACTTAGAGGCATTGCTGATAAGCCATATGCCAATGGAGTAATGCTTCTAGGCTTATTCGGCGCAGCACTTTTTTATGGTGACAGTGTAATCACGCCAGCAATTTCAGTGCTGTCTGCCGTAGAAGGTCTTGAAATAGTCACTCCTGCATTCAAGCCCTATATCCTTCCAATCTCATTAGCCGTGATTGTTGGATTGTTCGTAGTACAAAAGCATGGCACATCCAGAATTGGCAGTCTATTCGGACCTATTATGGTGCTGTGGTTTATTACCCTCGGCGCTCTTGGCATTTTGAGTATCAGCCAAAACCTTAGCGTTCTGTCGGCATTGAATCCTTCGCATGCCTTTCATTATTTCCTGATAGACCCCGTGCTTGGATTCTTTTCACTAGGCGCTGCTGTATTGGCATTAACCGGTGGCGAAGCGCTTTATGCCGATATGGGACATTTTGGACGCAAACCTGTACAACTAGCATGGTTTGGCTTGGTGCTTCCAGCACTAGTGCTTAATTATTATGGACAAGGTGCATTATTGTTAAAGAACCCTGAGGCTATCGTAAATCCGTTTTATCACTTAGCACCTGACTGGATGCTGTTGCCCATGGTCGGCCTAGCTACTTTAGCAACCATTATTGCCTCACAGGCAGTCATATCCGGAACATATTCAATTACTCGGCAAGCGATGCAACTTGGTTATTCACCTCGCATGGAGATCCAGCATACTTCACATGCAGAAATCGGACAGATTTATCTTCCGGTCATTAACTGGTGTTTAATGATTGCCGTTGCCTTGCTTATTATCGGGTTTGGCTCATCCTCTAATCTAGCTGCAGCATATGGTATTGCGGTTACTGGCACAATGGTCATCACGACTCTCCTTTCATTTATTGTAGTACGCAAAATTTGGAAATGGAGTCTTCCATTCAGCCTTATTGTTGTGGGTGGATTTCTTGCTGTAGACCTGCTTTACTTTGCTGCCAATGCCTTAAAAATTCACGAAGGTGGCTGGTTCCCACTGTTATTTGGTATTGCTATTTTTGTGTTGATGACTACTTGGAAGAAAGGTCGCGAATTATTACACGTCCGTATATCTGCCGAGGCGATTTCTGTTGATCCGTTCGTCAAAAGTCTGGAGCATTTGGATATGGTGACGATACCTGGCACTGCTATTTTCCTGACACAGGATGCGAATGTTATCCCTCATGCCCTATTGCATAGCTTGAAGCATTACAAGTGCCTTCACGAACGAGTAATTATTCTGACAGTTGAAACATTAGATGTCCCGTATGTTGAACACGATCAACACATTGCGATTCAAACAATAGATCAAAGGTTTTATCGCATGAAAGTTAAGTATGGATTCATGGATCAGCCGGATTTACCCAAAGCTTTAGAACTATGCCATTTACAAGGCATGGAATTAGACTTAATGAGCACTACCTTTTTCCTTGGTCGAGAAACACTTATTCCTAGAATTGGGTCAGCTATGACTTCTTGGAGAGGAAAGTTATTTGTGACTATGTTTAGAAATGCTGGTAGCGCAGCTGCTTACTTCAAATTGCCGCCTAATCGCGTGGTAGAACTTGGGGCACAGGTTGTGTTGTAAAATATGTCCAATGACTGCTTTGGGCCGAATTGAGTCATTAGAGTTGAGTTTTTAAAGATTCTGCTCATTGAAGTTAAAGTCTGTCGCAAACTAAAAAGGCTCTTAGTAAGAGCCTTTTTAGTTTGCGACCAGGAAATTTCGCGGTAATTGCTTTATATGGGGATTTCTAAATAGTGCCATTTTAAAATGGTGGCGTCGATCGGCAATTAACAGTGTTTACCCACTGCGCATTTAACAATACACTGTGGGTAAAGCTATTAGTTAATCTTTCAATGTTGCCATATCAATTACGAAACGATATTTCACATCTGCTTTAAGCATACGTTCATAAGCCTCGTTAATATCCTGAATTGCAATGAGTTCAATGTCAGACGTAATGTTGTGCTCAGCGCAAAAATCCAGCATTTCTTGAGTCTCTTTAATGCCACCTATCAATGAACCGGCAATTTGTCTGCGCTTGAAGATTAAATTTCCGATATTTGGTGAAGGGTGAGCATGTTCTGGAACGCCATTCAAACACATAGTACCGTCACGTTTTAATAGCTCAACAAACGCATCTAGGTTATGCGCTGCGGCTACCGTGTTTAAAATGAAATCAAAACTTTTCAGATGCTTTTTCATCTCATCTGGATTTTTGGAGATGACTACTTCATCTGCACCCAGGCGTTTGGCATCTGCCACTTTGTCCGGCGATGTAGTAAAGAGGACAACATGCGCACCCATGGCATGCGCTAATTTAACTGCCATATGCCCTAGGCCACCTAGACCTACAATACCAACCTTGCTACCTTTTCCTACCTTCCAATGTCTTAATGGGGAGTAGGTGGTAATCCCTGCGCACAAAAGCGGGGCTACTGCGGCCAAGTCTAACTTTTCTGAAATATGCAGCACAAAGTGCTCATCTACAACTATTTGGCTTGAATAGCCGCCATAGGTCATTTTCCCTGTGTGTTTGTCAGGGCTGTTGTAAGTGAAGACTTCATGATCACAATATTGCTCTAAACCGTCTGCGCAATCTGGGCACACTCTGCATGAATCAACCAGGCAGCCTACACCAGCTAAGTCACCTACTTTAAATGTAGTCACTTCTGCGCCTACGCTTGTTACACGCCCTACGATTTCATGGCCAGGCACCACTGGGTAAGCCGAGTTTTGCCATTCATTTCTAGCTGTATGTAGATCTGAGTGACAAACACCGCAAAAGAGAATATCAATTTGTACATCTTTAGGGCCAACTTCACGACGTTCAAATTTGAACGGTGCGAGTGGCTCTTTGGCTGAGTGTGCTGCGTAGCTAATAGCTTTGGTCATTTACTACTCCTAATTAAATGATGAATTCTTTTTCTTGAGTGATTTGGCCAGTATTGATTCATCAAAAGACTTAACATTCTTAAAGATAAGAAGTTAGGTTTTAAAAATGAGTTGCCAGAGTTAAGTCACTTACATGTGGAAAAATGCATTATCTAATAGTGACAACATTCATCATATGGAATAGTCAGGAATTCATAATTCCAAGTTATGCATTAATAAGTTATGGGCAAGCCAGAACATAATCTACGTGCGTTAAAAACAGCCTAGATTCACTTAGCTTTTGCGCATGGCTTCGGCGATTGCTGTGTGCCCGCGGTGCTCTAGTTCTGCTGCGAGGTTGGTTCTGTCTTGAGCATGCTTGTTTTGGCTAAGCTTTGATTTGCCTATGATGTTGGTGATGGTAATTTCAATGCCTACAATAGCCTTTAGCATGGCGGCTATGTAATCTGGTGGAGCATCTGACATGCTCCAGGGGGACTCTGGCTGTACTTTATGCTCGTGTGTATGTGTGAGGTGTTCAAGCATTGCGCGCAGGCTGTTTTCATCTTCTATAAACTTGATCTTTCCATATACGTGCACCGCTTGGTAGTTCCAAGTGGGCACTTGTCGGTGAGTTTCATGTTTGCTGGGGTACCAGTTAGGTGATACATATGCATCTAACCCACGAAAAATCACCAATACCTCATCGTTGCTGGTGGTTTCCCGCCAAATTGGGTTGGCTTTTGCCACATGTGCTAGCAGTGTGGCGTAACCACTTTTGTTGGTCTTAATGTCAAAAGGTAAGTGGTTGGCTTCAAGGCCATTGGTGCCATGCGTTACCAATGTACCAAGTGGGTGGGTCGCAATAATATCTAAAAGCGCTTGCGGGAGGTTTTCTGCAAAATGCGGTGGTATATACATCACTCAACTTTACGTATTTTGAAAGTACTGGCTGGTATGCAGCGTCTGCTTAGTTTTCTGGAATGGCGACCGAGCGTACCAAAACAAAACGCTTTTGCTTGGTTGAGTCAGGCGTGCATTCAGCCAAGCCGCCAGCAAGATTGCTCAGGCACGGTTTCTCATCTGTATATTTTGGAAGTGTGGCTGTGTAAGTTGTAGAAGGGTGGCTTTGTACTTTCATTTCGCTCTGTACTTTCATCTCGTTCTCTACTTGCACTTCGCTTAATGCTTTTACTTCTTTCGTACAGCCTGCTACTGCTAACAAAATTAAGCTCGCCGTTAATATGGTGCATCTCATAGGGGCGTCGTTCCGTATATTGACCAATGTCACTATAGCTTTCTATACCATTACACTACATGTACAATTTGTTATTCACTAGATATAACTGTACAGGTCGATATGCCATGCCAGATACCCAGCCCTTGCTTACATTAAACCCGTTAGATTCTGTGCCCTTGGTCGAGCAGATTGTTGTAGGCATCAAGCGCTTAACAGAGGAGCGTGTGCTACGCACTGGTGCGCGCCTGCCTTCTATACGTGATTTTGCTAGCATGCATCATGTCAGCCGCTTTACTGTGGTGGATGCTTATGACCGGTTAGTGGCATTAGGGTACTTGGCTTCGCGCCGCGGCTCCGGTTTTTATGTGGCACCACGGCAGCAGGTGGAGATTGCCGCAGCCAGCACTTGCCGCCTGGAGCAGGCCGATGATGTACTGTGGCTACTGCATAATACCTTTCAGGATATATCGGGCGCGGTTAGGCCCGGATGTGGCTGGTTACCGAGTGATTGGTTAAATGCGGGCGTGATACAGAAAAGTTTGCATGAGTTGTCACGCAAGCCGGGTGAGTTTCTAACGCGCTATGGTGATGTGAGCGGCTACCTGCCGTTACGCCAGCATCTAGTACAAAAGCATCTGTCTGATATAGGCATTAGTGCTGAGGTGGGTCAGGTCATTATGACCAACGGAGCTACGCATGGGCTAGACTTGGCCGCACGCCTTTTGATTCGCCCCGGCGATGCTGTGTTGATAGATGACCCTGGTTATTACACTTTGTTTGGCTATCTAAAAACGCTGGGTGCCAAGTTAATTGGTGTGCCGCGTAATCTGGATGGGCCAGATGTGGTGCGCATGGAGCAATTGATTCAGGAGTTTAAGCCTAAATTATTTTTCACCAACACGGTGTTGCATAATCCAACCGGTACCAGCACCAGTCTGGCTGTGGCACATAAGATTCTACAACTGGCAGAAAAACATCAACTGTACATTGTAGAGGATGATATCTACGGGGATTTGCATCCAAGTAACGCGCCACGTCTGGCCACTTTAGACCAGCTTAAACGCGTGATCTATATTAGCAGTTTCTCTAAGACTATCTCCGCCAGTCTGCGCGTAGGTTTTATCGCCTGCGCACCAGAGTTGGCTACCAGGCTGCTGGATTTAAAGCTGTTGTCTGGATTGACTACTTCCGAAATTAATCAGCGAGTCATGTACCAGATTCTGATAGAAGGGCGCTACCGTAAACATGTAGAGCGTGTACGTTCACGCCTGCAGGAAAAGCGCGGGCAAGTGATTGCGCAATTGGAACAAAGCGGCCTCACCCTGTATGCAGACCCAGTTGGCGGCATGTTTGTATGGGCGGAGTTGCCGGCTGGCAAAAATGCGGCGGAGCTTGCCACCCTAGCCACGCGGGAAAATATCATGCTGGCACCAGGTAATTTATTTCGCCCGTATCAAGAGCCATCTTCGTGGCTGCGTTTTAATGTGGCACATTGCGATGATGATAGGATTTTTGATTTCCTAAAGCGGCAGATAGATGCAATCACGCCTAGTTAGCTATGGTGTTGGCGCCACGCCCACAGGGGCGTGGAGCGTTATTTTTAAATCAGCAAGATGGCTATGTTAGAATCCAAGCATGATTTTTAATTTATTGATGGCTTAGTATGGCGCGTTTTCACATTGTTATCCCCGCAGCAGGTATTGGTAACCGGATGGAAACCGCTATTCCCAAGCAGTACTTGCCTTTGTCTGGCAAGCCGATGATTTCTTACAGCATACAGACATTTTTTGCCTCTCCACGTATTGCCAGCATTAACGTGGCATTAAGCCCAGAGGATTATTTCTGGCGTAATTTGGAGCTGGATGCCAATAGCAGGCTGCAGTTGCATTACACCGGTGGAGAAACGCGCGCGCAAACCGTGTTAAATACTTTAATTGCCTTACAGCCGCAGATAGACGAGAACGACTGGATTTTGGTGCACGATGCTGCAAGACCAGGGCTAACGTTGGCCTTACTCAATACCTTACTGGATAGCCTAGAGCAAGATGCGGTGGGTGGGCTACTGGCGCTACCGCTGGCCGATACCTTAAAGCAATCCAGCGCGGATGCTCGCGTCAAAAATACGATTCCACGCGATGGTTTATGGCAGGCGCAAACCCCGCAAATGTTCCGCTATAGCTTACTGAAGCGTGCTTTAGAAAACTTTGATGGTGCGCCCACCGATGAGGCGCAGGCTATAGAAGCGCTGGGGTTGGAACCAAAACTGGTGGTGGGCTCACTAAGAAACATGAAAATTACCTACCCACAAGATATGGCACTGATGGAAGTGTTAATACAAAAGGAAATCGCATAATGAGAATTGGTCATGGCTTTGATGTGCATGCTTTAGTAGTTGGCCGCAAATGCATTATCGGCGGCGTGGATATCCCACATGACAAAGGGTTAGATGGCCATTCTGATGCGGATGTATTGCTGCATGCGATTTGCGATGCATTGCTGGGCGCGGTAGCGCTAGGTGATATTGGTAAGCATTTTCCTCCTAGCGATATGCGCTACAAGGGTATTGATTCGCGTCAGTTGCTAAGACATGTTGTGAATCTGGTGCGAGAGCGTGGCTATGAGGTCGGCAATATTGATGCCACGGTGATGTGTGAGGCGCCTAGGTTAGGGCCACACACGGCTGCTATGTGCGTGCATATCGCGGCAGACTGCGGCGTTGAAGTCACTCAAATCAACGTGAAAGCAACTACGACCGAGAAGCTTGGCTTTACTGGCCGAGGTGAAGGTATCGCAGCAGAAGCTGTTTGCCTGCTACAGCCTCTCTAATCACATCTGTCTAAGGTCATTATGCTGCGCTGGTTTGAAAACCTGTTAAATCCTTTTCCTGCAAAAGAAATCTCACCTCCTCCCAATGCACTATGGCCATTCTTATGGTCGTGCACCAAAGGTTCGCGCTCATTTATTTTAGTGATGACATTGTTCACCGCCATGATTGGTGGTTTTGAAGCGATGTTGTTTGCCGTGATGGGCAAGGTGGTGGATTGGCTGAGCAAGACCTCACCAGCACTGCTGTGGCAAACAGAAAAAAATCATTTGCTGATGTTGGCCGGTTTACTGATTTTCAGCGGTGTTTTGATTGCAGTGCAAACCCTGATTAAACACCAAACTCTAGCGGGTAATTTCCCTATGCGTTTACGCTGGAACTTTCACCGCTTAATGCTAGGCCAAAGCATGAGTTTTTATCAGGACGAGTTTGCCGGGCGCGTTTCTGCAAAGGTGATGCAAACTGCACTAGCCGTGCGCGATGTGTGGTTTATCGTGGCCGATATCCTGGTGTTCGTAGTGATTTACTTCGTGACCATGGTGGCAGTGGTTGGACACTTTAATGCGATGGTGGTCGCGCCGTTTTTGGTGTGGGTGGTTTGTTATGTGATTTCACTCAGCTACTTTGTGCCAAGGCTGGCTAAGGTTTCACAAAATCAGGCCGATGCCCGCTCGTTAATGACCGGGCGCATTACGGATGCCTATACCAATATCAGTACGGTTAAATTGTTCTCACATGCGGGGCGTGAGTCCTATTATGCAAAGTCTGCGATGAGCGAGTTCTTAGGCACGGTGCATAAACAAATGCGTTATGTATCAGGTGTGGAGTTTACCAACCATATTTTGAACATGCTGCTGGTGATTGCAACCTCCGGTGTTGCACTGTGGCTGTGGACGCATAACGAAGTGAGTGTAGGCGGGGTGGCTGCGGCTACCGCCATGGCGTTACGTCTGAATGGTATTTCGCATTGGGTGATGTGGGAGCTTACCTCACTTTATGAGCATATCGGCACCGCACAAGATGGCGTCAATACCCTTTCTTTATCGCAGCAGATTATTGACAAACAAGACGCTCCGGCATTGAAAATCAGTACTGGTGAAATTATCTTCGATCAGGTTGATTTTGCTTACGGAATGCAGACCTCGGTATTACGTGCCTTGAGTTTGAATATTAAGCCCGGTGAAAAAGTAGGTCTGGTAGGGCGCTCTGGCGCAGGCAAATCTACTATCGTGAATTTGTTGTTACGTTTTTACGATGTAGAAAGCGGCCGCGTCTTGATTGACGGCCAGGATGTGCGTGACGTGACACAAAACAGCCTGCGCAGCCAGATTGCAATGGTGACGCAAGATACTTCATTGCTGCACCGCAGTGTGCGGGACAATATTCTGTACGGGCGCCCAACCGCTACTGAGCAAGAAATGATTGATGCTGCAAAGCGGGCAGAGGCACATGACTTTATCCTGAGCTTGCGTGACGCTAAAGGTCGCACCGGTTATGATGCGCATGTGGGGGAGCGTGGTGTAAAGTTGTCTGGCGGCCAACGTCAGCGTATTGCGATTGCGCGTGTGATTTTAAAAGACGCACCAATCTTACTGTTAGATGAAGCTACCAGTGCGCTGGATTCAGAAGTGGAGCAAGCAATACAGGCCAGCCTATATGACCTGATGCAAGGTAAAACGGTAGTCGCTATTGCGCATCGGCTTTCTACCATTGCCGCGATGGATCGCCTCATTGTGTTAGATGAAGGCAGGATTGTTGAAGCGGGCGACCATCAAACCCTGATTAAGCAAGGCGGCATATACGCAACCCTATGGGCGCACCAAAGCGGCGGCTTTTTGGGGGAGTAGTACTTACGCATTTTTCTCGTTTCATTAATGTTAAATATGTTTATATTTTAGGAGTGAAGAGATGTCTGCAGCCAATGAAGTAAAGCCACCGTTGCCACCTTTTACACGTGAAACCGCAGCGCAGAAAGTGCGTTTGGCAGAAGATGGCTGGAATAGCCGTGACCCGCAGCGGGTATCGCTTGTATATACGCCAGATAGCCAGTGGCGTAATCGAGCCGAATTTATTACCGGACGTGAGCAGATTGTTGCGTTCTTAACCCGTAAATGGGCGCGTGAATTAGATTATCGCCTGATTAAGGAATTGTGGGCGCATGATCACAACCGCATCGCGGTACGCTTTGCGTATGAGTGGCATGATGATTCAGGGCAGTGGTACCGTTCTTATGGTAATGAGAACTGGCAGTTTGATGGCAACGGCTTAATGGAGTTACGTTATGCCAGCATTAACGACTTACCTATTAAAGAAACTGAGCGTAAGTTTTTGTGGCCAATCGGGCGTAGACCAGACGATTATGCCAGTCTGAGCGAATTGGGTTTATAGCGGAGTTGGGTTAAAACAGTATTTGGGATAGAGCATTTGCGGTTAATGATTACCGCAAATGCTTATTTCATGGTTAATGCAGCAAGCGCTGATTTTACAGGTAAAGCGCAGCCTGATTAAGCGCGTTCTCTCACTACTAGGCCTTGCAGTCTACCCAAGGTTTTTGAGAAGGCTAAGACCTCTTCATTGGGGATTTGTCTGATGGTTTTTTGCGTCGCTGTGTCGATGACTTTAACAATCATGCGGCCAGCTTCTTCATCCATCGAGAATTGAACTGTTTGCAAGGCTGGCGCCACCAACTCATTCAATTTATTGACCGCAGCCGTCAACATGTCTTTATTCGCCTCGGTTGAGGTTCTGTTATCAGACGAGTCCACCGATTTTAAGGCAGCGCGGTTAGCGTTGCTAGTTTGAGCCGTCGCTTTCGTATCCGTAGTTTGTTGCGTGCTGATTGGCATTTTGATGCCGCCGTAACCATCTATTGAAGAATTAAACATATTAGCCCTTTAAAATCGCGTCTTAAATTGTTATTGGTTAAAAAAATAAGTTAAATTTTGCCGTATCCCACACCCCTTTAACGGCAGCTAATTTGGATACTTTAGGGTAAAACTGAAAAATATTTAAAATAATTTCAATATTTATTTAATTATCAATATATTCAGTATGTTATAAGTTTAATTATTTTTCTATTTATGGCTGCTTTAATATTTTTCCTGAGATTTAATGCATAAAACTACTTAGTTACGCATGGTTGTTGCATCAGTAATCGGCCGGGTTTGGCTGGTAATTTACCGCACATCAGGTAGCATGCCATTTGTATACCGTTAATATCACAGGAGCGCCATGAAGCTTTACGAGCAGCTTGCTAATTCGATTGCCCAATCTATTCAAGAAGGGGTGTTGTGCCGTGGAGACAAGCTGCCTTCTGTACGCCAGGCCAGTGTTAGCCGTGATGTGAGCGCCGCGACGGTATTGGAAGCATATTATCTGCTGGAGGCACGCGGCCTGATTAGCGCACGTGAGCGTTCAGGTTATTTTGTGACGAGCGGTGCGCTGAGCATTCCATCCTCGCCAGAGCCGGTTACACCGGGGCAATTAGAATCTACCGAGGTAGATGTGAGTGAACTGGTGTTTGAGGTGCTAGAGTCGATTCGGCTAAAAAGCGTGGTGCCTTTAGGCTCGGCATTTCCCAGCCCGCTACTGTTTCCGCGGGCTAACCTTGCCAAGACCATGGCTTCCAGCGTACAGATTATGGACCCCTGGGCCAGCGTGGATAACCTAAGCGCCGGCGATATGAACCTCAGGCGCCAAATTGCCTTACGTTACATGATAGATGGTTTGCATGTGACGGCAGATGAAATTGTGGTGACCAATGGTGCCTTGGAAGCATTGAACCTATGCCTGATGGCGGTGGCACGCCCTGGCGATACCGTGCTTATCGAGTCGCCCACTTTTTATGCGGCGTTACAATCTATAGAGCGTATAGGCCTGCGTGCGGTGGAGATCCCTAGTCACCCCAAAGACGGTATTGATTTAGCGGCGATGGAACGTGCCATTGTGCAGCACCAGCCTAAAGCTTGTTGGCTGATGACTAACTTTCAAAACCCATTGGGTAGCTTGCTTTCCAACGAAAAGAAACAGGCCTTAGTGGCGCTTATTACCAAATACCAGCTGCCATTGATTGAAGATGATGTTTATGGCGAGTTGTACTTTGGTGACAAACGGCCCATGCCAGCCAAAGCTTTTGATACCGAAGGTTTGGTGATGCATTGTTCCTCATTTTCTAAATGTCTGGCGCCTGGCTACCGCGTGGGCTGGGTTGCACCGGGGCGATATGCCAAAGCGGTGGCACGGCTTAAATTAACTACTACAATTTCCGCATCGGTGCCGGCACAGGTGGCGATTGCCAAGTATTTGCAAAAGGGTGGCTATGACAAGCATTTGCGTAACTTGCGCCATGCCTTGCTGGTGAATCAAATCAAATTCGTAGAAGCGATTGAGCGTTATTTCCCTGCCGGCACCTGTTTAACCTTACCGCAGGGCGGCTACTTTTTATGGGTGAAATTGCCGGATGGTGTGAACGCACTAGAGCTGCACAAGCTAGCGCTCAATAATGGCATCAGCATCGCACCTGGCCCGATATTTTCTGCGCAGCGTCACTTTACCAGCTACGTGCGCTTGAATTACGGGCATATCTGGGATGCACGTATCGAAGCTGCGCTGTCAACGCTGGGCGAGCTAGTGTTGGGGTTAATGCCGCAGCCTTTATCGTAAGATTTTTGTCATCTGTTATGCTTTTTTTGTAAGCATCTGTCTCTGTTATTAATTTACCTCAAGCCTTAAGCTTTAGTCACTGTTAACAAATAACTTGGCGATTGTAGTAACGCCAGTTTGTAAGGTGATTAAATGTATATCTATGATGAAGTAGATCAGAAACTGGTAGAGCAGCGTGTTGCCCAGTTCAGGGGGCAGACGCAGCGCTTTTTGAATGGGCAGCTTTCTGAAGATGATTTTCGCGTACTGCGTTTGCAAAATGGATTGTATATCCAGCGCCATGCGCCCATGCTTCGCGTAGCTATCCCTTATGGAATGCTGACCTCTACTCAGCTGCATACCTTGGCTTATGTGGCTCGCCGCTGGGATAAAGGCTATGCCCATTTTACTACTAGGCAGAATATTCAGTTTAACTGGCCGCGTCTGGAAGATGCACCTGATATTCTGGCTAAGTTAGCCACCGTGCAAATGCACGCGATTCAAACCAGCGGCAATTGTATTCGTAATACCACTACTGACCACTTTGCCGGGGTGGCGCATGATGAAATCATTAATCCTCTGGTTTGGTGCGAAATTATCCGTCAGTGGTCTATGCTACATCCGGAGTTTGCATTTTTGCCTCGCAAATTCAAAATCGCAGTGAGTGGCTCGGTCACTGACAGAGCTGCCATCGGCGTACACGATATTGGCTTGCAGGCAGTTGAGAGTAACGGCGTGTTCGGCTTCCGCGTGTTTGTGGGAGGCGGGTTGGGTAGAACACCGCTGGTGGGCAAGTTGATTAACCCGTTTGTGGCCTGGTATGACCTGCTGACTTATTTACAGGCAACGCTGCGTGTTTACAACCTGCATGGCAGACGCGACAACAAATACAAGGCTCGTATTAAGATTCTGGTAAAAGACCTCACGCCAGAAGTGTTCGCGCAGCAGGTAAATGAGCAATGGGCGCTGATTAAAGGTGGTGCCGATACGGTGACTGCGGAGTTTGTCAGCGCGATTGCCGATAAATTTACCTGGCCCAGCTATAAACAACTGCAAGATGATGATGGCACCAGTATTGCACATCACTTAGAAGCCAACCCAGCTTTTGCACGATGGTATCGTACCAATATTCACAAGCACAAAATTCCTGGTTATTCATCGGTGACGGTGTCACTAAAAGCAACAGGCTCTCCCCCTGGTGATATTACTGCAGACCAGATGGATGTACTTGCAGAAATGGCTGACAACTATGGTTTTGGCGAGCTACGTGTTTCACATGAGCAGAATATCATTTTGCCTGATGTGAAGATCAAATCACTCTTTAGTTTATGGCAAGAGCTAAGTGTGCTGAATCTGGCTACCCCTAATGTTGGGCTAATTACCAATATCATTGCTTGCCCAGGCGGAGATTATTGCAGCTTAGCCAATGCGGTTTCTATCCCCGTGGCAGAGGCTATCCAGCAAAAGTTTGATGACCTTGATTATGTGCACGAGATTGGTGAGCTTGATCTTAACCTATCTGGCTGTATGAACTCATGCGGACATCACCATGTAGGCCATATTGGGATTCTAGGCGTGGATAAAGCCGGTGAAGAGTGGTACCAAATCACATTGGGCGGCAGGCAGTCTGGCGCACTCAAGCCTGATGTGAAAAACAATCCAGACAGCAATGCGAGTGCTGCGATTGGTCGAGTGATAGGGCCGTCATTCGCACGTGAGCAAGTGCCTGATGTCATCGCAAGACTAATCCAGACTTATTTATCAATCCGCGAGAGTGATGTAGAGCGGTTTATCGATGTAGTTGATCGTGTAGGCATAGAGCCGTTCAAACAAGATGTTTATGCAGACCCGTTGCTAGCAAAGACGCAAAACCCAGCAAAGACGTCAAACTTAGTGAGGGAGTCCCATGTCTGAATTGAACAAAAACTTAATTATTGATGGTCAGCTTACGGTGAATACAGTGCGCTATTTTGACCTGAATAATGAGCAGTCACTGCAAGTGCCGCCAGATGACGCAGATTGGATGGTGACTTTTGATACTTGGGTAGAGCACCAAGCGTTATTGATTGGCAGGCAGTTTCCGGTCGCTGTATTGATTGCCTCTGATGTGGATTTTGATAACGGCATTAGCCACCAAGTGCAAGCATTATGTCAGGCTGACATTGCATTGATTGCAATTGATTTTCCAAGTTATACCGATGGGCGTGGTTATTCATTGGCGCAGTTACTAAGAAATTACTACCACTGGTCTGGTGAGCTAAGGGCGGTGGGTGATGTGATGATTGATACGGTGTATTACCAAGCCAGGTGCGGGTTTGATAGCTTTTTGATTAAAGCTGGACACGATGCGCAATTGGCATTAGCAGCCTTACATACGTTTAGCGAAACTTATCAGAAATCTTATCGACAGCCGGTTAAAAGTAATACGCCCTAAAAATTAATAGCGATTAGAGCTATAGATTTACATCAGTCTAACTTAAGTTGTTTTATGGTAATTAAGGATTGCAAATGAAAGATGCTAAAACCACATCTAAGAAAATAATTCCTATCGCGCCTGCACCAGGCGGCTTTATGCCAATGTATGAAGCGCAGGCCAAGATATACCCGCGTAATACCGCCGGTTTTTTTAAAAACTGGCGCTGGGTGATGATTTGGATTACGCAAATTGTGTTTTATGGTGTGCCTTGGCTGCAGTGGGGTGAGCGTCAGGCCATGCTGCTGGATATCAGCACTCATCGCTTTTATATCTTTGGTCTGGTGCTATACCCCCAAGACCTGATTTACTTGGTGATAATCCTGATTATTTCGGCCTTAGCCTTGTTTCTATTTACCGCGGTTGCTGGCAGGCTGTGGTGTGGTTTCTCCTGTCCGCAATCGGTCTATACCGAAATATTTTTATGGATGGAACGTAAAATTGAGGGGGATAGGGCGGCGCGTATCCGCTTGGATGAAAGCAAGTTTGGCATTAAAAAGCTTTACATCAAATCGTTGAAGCATCTAGCGTGGATTAGTTTCTCTATTATTACCGGTTTCACTTTCCTGGGCTATTTTTCACCGATACGTGATTTATTGCATAGCATTATTGAGATTAGACTCAGCCCTTGGGAAACTTTCTGGATTTGTTTTTATGGTTTAGCCACTTATGGTAACGCCGGGTTCCTGCGTGAGCAGGTATGCAAGCACATGTGTCCTTATGCGCGCTTCCAAAGTGCCATGTTTGATAGCGACACATTGATTGTGACTTACGATCAAGAGCGCGGTGAGCCTCGCAGTGGCCGCTCCAGAAAAGTGGATGCAAAACAAGAAGGTCTAGGCGACTGTATTGATTGTAATTTCTGCGTGCAGGTTTGCCCAGTCGGCATTGATATCCGCAATGGATTGCAATATGAATGTATCAGCTGCGGCTTATGTGTGGATGCATGTAACAGCATCATGGACAAAATGAACTATGCGCGCGGTTTAATTAGGTTTACCACGCAAAATGGTTTAGCCCAGCATTGGACTAAGCATCAGGTGATTCAAAAAATATTGCGTCCGCGTGTGCTGATTTATAGTGCGCTGCTATTGCTGCTCTCTGCTGGTTTGGTTGTTTCTTTGGCAATACGTCCAGCATTTAAAGTGGATGTAAATCGTGACCGCGGTGTGATGTCCAGATTGGTATCTGGCGGTAAGGTAGAGAATGTCTACCAACTGCAAATTACCAATGTGACCGAAGCGAAAGAAACTTATCGTGTGTCAGTAACAGGTATTGATGGCTTGTCTATGGCTTCGCAAACCGAGTTTACGGTAGAACCTGCTAATGAAAGATTAGTGGCGGTGAGCCTGCAGATTGCTGATGGAGCTATTCGCAGCGGTACGCATCCGATTATGTTTGAAGTAGAGGCATTGGGGAGTAAGGAGCGTATCACGCAAAAATCTATCTTTTATATGTCTAGATAGTGGATGTATGAAGTTAAGGGCACCTTGGGT
Organism: uncultured Methylotenera sp.; assembly: GCF_946479685.1. Next base: position 81,678 of record NZ_CAMLGS010000002.1, on the reverse strand, counting down.
GCCCTTTTTTATGTTGATAGGGTTTGTTTAGCCCCGTTTGATAATTGCTGTGATTAGGCTTTTAGCAACACAATCACCGCGCCGCTGCCGCCATCTTGCCGGCGTGCTTCTGCATAGGCAATCACTTCATCACGCTGCATTAACCAGCCACGTAGTTTGTGTTTGAGTACCGGCTCACGGTTGCGTGAGCCTAAGCCCTTGCCATGCACTATGCGCACGCAGCGTATGCCGCGTTTTTTGCAGTCGTTTAAAAAAGTGGCAACGTAAAGCCTAGCTTCGTCACTGACTAATCCATGCAGGTCTATTGCCGCTTGTATCACCCAGTTACCCCGACGTAGCTTGCTCAAAATATCCGGGGAGTGACCTTCACGCAAATACAGTAGCTCTTCGCCAGTTTCTAATTCATGTGCGGGTATGTAGTGATCGCTTAATGAGTCAGCTAGCGCCTGCTGCTCATCGCGAATGAATTGCTTGGGGATAGGTTTGGGGCGCAGCGGTGCGTGATGCACGCGCTTAGTTTCGCGTTTGGTTTTAAGTGGGCGCGCATCTTTCACTGCTTCTAAAAACAGTTCTGCTCCGTTGTCGTCAGCGTCTTCCACAATGTTAATACCTGAGTTTTCAGTCGGGTAAGTGAGGGCAATGCGGACATTGCCCTCGTTCTTACTTATTTCAAGTGATCTAAGTAACGCTCTGCATCCAGTGCCGCCATGCAACCTGTACCTGCGCTGGTGACCGCTTGGCGGTAAATGTGGTCTTGCACATCACCGGCTGCAAATACGCCGGGGACGCTAGTAGCGGTGGCATTACCTGCACGACCCATTTGCGTTACGATGTAGCCGCCTTCCATTTCCAGTTGGCCTGCAAAAATGTCAGTGTTTGGTTTGTGACCAATCGCGATAAACACACCTTGCAACGCAATGTCTTTGGTTGAGCCGTCGTTCACGTTTTTAATGCGCATGCCGGTAACGCCAGAATTGTCGCCTAATACCTCATCTAGTGTAGAGAAGGTTTCCAGTACGATTTTGCCTTCAGCCACGCGCGCCATTAGTTTGTCCACCAAAATGGCTTCTGCTTTAAATTTGTCGCGGCGATGTACCAGTGTCACTTTGCTTGCAATGTTAGCCAAGTATAAAGCCTCTTCAACCGCAGTATTACCGCCACCAATTACAGCAACTTCTTGATTTCTATAGAAGAAACCATCGCAGGTAGCACAGGCCGATACGCCTTTACCTGAGAATGCCTCTTCACTTGGCAGACCTAGATATTTAGCAGATGCGCCTGTGGCAATGATTAAGGCATCACAAGTGTATTCGCCGCTATCACCCACCAAACGGATCGGTTTCTCCGTGAGGTGCGTAGTGTGAATATGGTCAAAAATCATTTCAGTGTTAAAACGCTCAGCATGTTTCTGAAAACGTGCCATCAACTCTGGGCCTTGCACGCCATCTGCATCTGCTGGCCAGTTATCCACCTCGGTGGTGGTCATCAGCTGGCCACCTTGTGCAATACCAGTGATTAATACTGGCTTGAGGTTGGCGCGTGCAGCGTAAACTGCCGCTGAGTAACCAGCAGGGCCTGAGCCCAAAATGAGTAGTTTGGCGTGACGTGTTGCCATAGTGAATTGCTTTCTTAAATTAAGGTTGTTTCTTGTACGTTGGGTGTGTCGATGGGTTTTTCAAGTAAGCGGCAGCATAACAGTAGTGTTGCCGCCACTTGCATGGAAAACCGTGGAGTTATTTCTCTAGCAAGCTTCGTAGCATCCAGGCTGTCTTTTCATGGATTTGTAAGCGCTGCGTGAGTAAGTCTGCTGTTGCTTCATCCGAGGCAGCATCTGCACTAGGAAACACACTGCGTGCTGTGCGGCATACGGCTTCATGACCAGCCACTAGTTCGGCAATCATGTCTTGTGCTTTAGGTACGGATTCAGACTCTTTGATTGAGCTTAATTTGGCAAAGTCGCGGTAAGTGCCAGGTGCATACACATCCAAAGCACGAATACGCTCAGCCACTAAATCAACCGCTAGTGCTAGTTCGTTATATTGTGTTTCGAACATCAAGTGCAGGGTGTTGAACATTGGCCCGGTGACGTTCCAATGAAAGTAGTGTGTTTTCAAATATAAAGTGTAGGTATCCGCCAATAAATGGGAAAGTCCCTGAGCAATATTTTTTCTATCTTCTTCTTTAATGCCAATATCCATTTGCACTCCTCATAAGACTCTAGGTTAAGAGATTACAACGTTTTATGATTAGAATTGAGAATGATATTCTAATCGCTACGCAGCGACTTTGATACTGCTATAATGAAATCCGACATTTAAAATACGTTAAAGGTTTATCTTGTTTTTCAAAAAATCTAAACCAGTTAATGCTCGCCGTGAAGCTGAAGTAATTAAATCTAATGCCCTCGCTACTACGCTCATTAAAGAAGCTTGGTGGCTAGGTTTAGTGCTAATCGGGTTGTATATCACCGTCATTCTTTTTACTTATAATCCTAACGACTCCTCTTGGTCACACATTGCCCCTGATAGCGCAATTATCCAGAACGGTGGCGGTAGTGTCGGCGCCTGGATTTCTGACTTGTTGCTGTATGTATTTGGCTTTTCTGCCTGGTGGTGGGCGGTATTGGCTTTCTATGCCATGTGGTTTGTATATTTAACCTTAGAAGCGGTTAATCAGAGCGAAAAACCATTCTTATTGTTTAACTTTTTTGGCTTTGCATTGCTGCTGGTGGCATCCAGCGCATTGGAAGCGGGGCACTTGATTAGCTTGCCAGCCATGCTGCCGGATAGCGCGGGTGGTATGTTAGGCAGTGCTGTGGATGCAGGTTTGCGCAGCCTATTTGGTTACACTGGCTCCAGTATGCTGCTGCTACTGATGTTTGTGGTAGGTTTTAGCTTATTTACTGGCTGGTCATGGATTATGATCACCGAGAAGTTTGGCGCATTTCTGATCGCCAGCTATGCGTTTATTACGCTTAAATGGCAAGACTGGCAGGATAGAAAAGCCGGTAAAGCAGTCGAGCAGGAGCGTACCGAATACGTGAAAAGCGAGCGTAAGCGCGTAGTGGACCGTGAGCCGGTACAAATTGAAGCGCCAGTGCTTGAAATCGCACAAAGCGTACGCGTGCAAAAAGAAAAACAAGTGCCATTGTTTGATACGCACCCTGATACGCCATTACCGCCTATCCACTTGTTGGATGAGCCTTCAGGCATCGTAGAATTGCCTTCTGCTGAAACTCTGGACTTCACCTCGCGCTTGATAGAACGCAAGCTGATGGACTTTGGTATTGAGGTTAAAGTGCTAACGGCATTGCCAGGCCCTGTGATTACACGTTACGAGCTTGAACCTGCGGCTGGTGTTAAAGGTAGCCAAGTGACTAATCTAGTCAAAGACTTAGCGCGCGCTTTATCGGTGGTTAGCGTGCGTGTCGTGGAAACCATACCTGGAAAAACCTGCATGGGTTTAGAGATTCCTAATCCTAAGCGCCAGATCGTACATTTATCAGAAATCATGGGCAGTCAGGCCTATGCCGATATACATTCGCCACTGGCTATTTCTTTGGGTAAAGATATCGGTGGCAAACCTGCAGTTGCTGATTTGGCTAAAATGCCGCACGTACTGGTTGCCGGTACCACTGGTTCTGGTAAATCGGTGGCGATTAACGCGCTGATTTTAAGTGTGCTGTATAAAGCAGATGCCAGCCAAGTGCGTATGATTCTGATAGACCCGAAAATGCTGGAGCTGTCAGTGTATGAGGGCATTCCACATCTATTAGCACCTGTGGTGACTGATATGCGCCAGGCAGCAAACGCCTTGAATTGGTGCGTCGCGGAGATGGAACGCCGTTATAAACTGATGTCGATGTTAGGTGTGCGTAACCTTGCTGGCTATAACCAAAAAATTAAAGACGCAGATAAAGCCGGAGAGAAAATTCCGCATCCATTCAGCATCACACCAGATGAACCAGAACCGTTGGAAGAAATGCCATTAATCGTTGTGGTGATCGACGAGTTGGCCGATTTGATGATGGTGGTAGGTAAAAAAGTGGAAGAGTTGATTGCTCGTTTAGCGCAAAAGGCACGTGCCTCTGGTATCCACTTGGTATTGGCAACGCAGCGTCCGTCTGTGGATGTGATTACCGGTTTGATTAAAGCCAACGTGCCAACACGTATTTCGTTCCAGGTTTCCAGCAAAATCGACTCACGTACCATTTTGGACCAAATGGGTGCAGAAGCCTTGCTGGGGCAGGGTGACATGCTTTATATGCCGCCAGGTACCGGTTATCCGCTACGTATCCACGGTGCGTTTGTGTCAGACCAGGAAGTGCATAAGGTTGTAGATTATCTTAAAGCCCAAGGTGAACCGAATTACATCGACGGTATTCTAACCAACGAAACCGAAGAAGCTGGCGGTGCGGATTTTGTGGGTGGCGGCAGCTCAAGCAATGGCGGCTCAGAGGTTGATCCGCTTTATGATGAAGCAGTAGGCATTGTGCTTAAATCACGCCGTGCCAGCATTTCATCGGTACAGCGTCAGTTGCGCATAGGCTATAACCGCGCAGCACGACTGATTGAAGATATGGAGCGCGCTGGACTGGTTTCTGCGATGCAAAGCAACGGTAACCGAGAAGTCTTGGCGCCGCACCATGAGCCTTAATTTTTAAAGAAAAACATACGAACTGAATGAATATTATTAAAAAACTGCAAAACACCCGATTGCATTTTATCGGCGGTTTGCTGGCATTGCCCGTATTTTTAGGGGCGCAAGTTGCACATGCTGATGGCATGGATAGCGTGAAGGCATTTTACGAAAAGACGCAGGCAGTACGAGCCAGCTTTCATCAAGTGGTCACCGATAAGCAGGGGCGCAAAGTACAAGAAGTGCAGGGTACGATGCAGCTTAAACGCCCTAATAAGTTTAGGTGGGATTACAACAAACCCTATGAACAGCAAATCATTAGTGATGGCAAACAGGTGTGGCTGTATGACACCGAGTTGGCACAGGTCACCGTGCGTGATATCGGCAAGGCACTAGGTTCTAGCCCTGCTGCGTTGCTGGCTGGCGGTAAGGCGATAGAAGAGACTTTTACGCTGGCTAATGCAAGCAACCGCGATGGCTTAAATTGGGTAAGCGCGCAGCCTAAAGATAAAGAGTCTGGCTTTGAAAAGATATTACTCGGTTTCAAAGAAAACCAGATTCAGGAAATGGCGTTGCTAGATAGCTTTGGACACCAGACCAAGATTGTATTTAGCAAGGTAGAGGTCAACCCGGTGCTGGATGAAAAGTCGTTTTTATTTAAGCCGCCTAAAGGTGTTGATGTGGTGGGTGAGTAAAAAGTGGCGAGAGATAGCGATTTATTTTGAACAGTCTATTTGAACCCAATACCCCACAAGCACCACTCGCCGAACGATTACGTCCTAAAGCACTAGACGAGGTTGTTGGCCAGTCGCATCTGTTGGGCGTAGGTAAACCCTTACGCCTGGCCTTTCAGTCAGGCAAGTTGCCTTCTATGATTTTATGGGGCCCGCCCGGTGTAGGTAAAACCACCTTGGCGCGCCTTATAGCCAATACCGCTGATGCTGAATTTATTCCGCTTTCTGCTGTGCTCTCCGGCATTAAAGACATCCGTGAGGCGGTAGAGCGTGCAGAGCACACTTTGCAGCAGCGCGGACGTAAAACCATCTTGTTTGTGGATGAGGTGCATCGCTTTAATAAAGGCCAACAGGATGCATTTTTGCCGTTTGTAGAGAGCGGCTTGATTACCTTTATTGGCGCCACTACTGAAAACCCATCGTTTGAAGTGAATAGCGCGCTGTTAAGCCGAGCGCAGGTATTTGTGCTGAACTCACTATCAGAAGCTGAGTTATCGCTATTGCTGGATAGGGCACAGCAGCTGGTGGCGGCAGAGTTAACCTTGACGCCAGAGGTGCGCGAGCAAGTGCTGGCTTACGCCGATGGCGATGCGCGCCGCTTGCTCAACTTTTCCGAAGGTTTGTTTAATGCCGCGCAGGGCGCTGGCATTTCAGAAATTGATGAGACATTTTTGCAGACCACCATGGCGAGCAAGCTGCGTCGGTTTGATAAAGGCGGTGAAGCCTTTTACGACCAAATATCGGCTTTACATAAATCAGTGCGCGGTTCTAACCCAGACGCAGCCTTGTACTGGTTTTTACGCATGATAGATGGCGGTGCAGACCCGCTTTATCTGGGGCGTCGTATCGTACGCATGGCGGTTGAAGATATCGGCATTGCAGACCCGCGCGCGCAGACCATGGCGCTAGAAGCCTGCCAGATTTATGAGCGTTTAGGTTCTCCTGAAGGTGAGCTGGCGTTATCCAATGCGGTGATTTATTTAGCAGTAGCCGCTAAGAGCAATGCGGCTTATATGGCTTACAACCAAGCGAAAGCCTTTGTCGCGCAGGATAAGTCACGTACCGTGCCATTACATTTACGCAATGCGCCAACCAAGCTCATGAAAGCGTTAGATTATGGTAAAGAGTATCGCTATGCGCACAATGAGCCTGACGCTTACGCCGCAGGTGAGAGTTACTTCCCGGATGATTTGCCACCGCAACAATTTTACTCTCCCACGCCGCGTGGTCTTGAGGGTAAAATAGCGGAAAAATTAGCCTATCTGCGTGAGCTAGATAAACGTGAAGTAGATAAAAAAGCAAAAAAATAAGCAGCCCGTCACACGTTCAGTGTTGAACCTTTAAAGATTGCCTTCCTAAATAGAGCGATTGATAAGGTGGATGAGCATGCAACAGAATAAAAATTAAGGGATTTAAATGTTAGACATTCAAGCGTTAAGAAATGATTTAGATGGCGTAGTGAGCCAATTACAAGCGCGCGGTTTTGAGTTTGACGCGGCTAAGTTCAGCGCACTAGAGCAAGAGCGTAAAACCGTGCAAACCAACACGCAGGATTTGCAGGCAAAGCGTAACAATGCGTCTAAGCAAATTGGTATTGCCAAGTCTAAAGGTGAAGATGTGAGTGCCATCATGGCAGAAGTGGCTGGCTTGGGTGAACAGTTAAAAGCGGGTGAAGCGCGTTTGACCGAGCTGCAAGCTGATTTGCAAAATCTGCTGCTGAATGTGCCAAATCTGCCGCATGCCAGCGTGCCACAAGGTAAATCTGAAGCAGATAACGTAGAAGTGCGCAAAGTAGGCACACCTCGCACGTTTGATTTTGAGGTGAAAGACCATACTGATGTGGGTACACCACTGGGTCTGGATTTTGATACCGGTACTAAATTATCCGGCGCACGTTTTACGTTGATGCGTGGCCAGATTGCCAAAATGCATCGTGCCTTAGCGCAATTCATGCTGGATACACAAACCGAGCAACATGGTTACGAAGAGTGCTATACCCCGTACTTGGTAAATGCGGAAACCTTGACCGGTACCGGCCAACTGCCTAAGTTTGAAGAAGACCTGTTCTCACTCGCGCACAACGACAGTAAGTTATATTTAATCCCAACCTCAGAAGTGACGCTCACTAATACCGTGCGCGATGAAATAGTACCTTTAGAGTCGCTGCCGATTAAGCTAACTGCGCATACGCCATGCTTCCGCTCTGAGGCTGGCTCTTATGGGCGTGATACCAAAGGCATGATACGTCAGCACCAGTTTGATAAAGTGGAAATGGTGCAAATCGTGCATCCTGAAACAAGCTACCAAGCACTAGAGGAAATGGTGGGGCATGCTGAAAATATTCTGAAGGCATTAGGCTTACCATACCGTGTCGTGTCGCTATGTACAGGTGACATGGGCTTTGGTGCAGCTAAAACTTATGACTTAGAAGTTTGGTTGCCAGCGCAAAATACTTACCGTGAGATTTCTTCTGTATCAAACTGCGAGGCATTCCAGGCGCGTAGATTACAGGCACGCTTCCGTAACGAGAGTGGCAAGCCTGAGTTGGTGCACACCTTAAATGGCTCTGGTCTAGCAGTAGGGCGTACCTTGGTTGCCGTGCTGGAAAACTATCAAAATGCAGATGGCAGCGTGACCGTGCCTGAAGTACTAAGGCCATATATGAACAACCTAGCGGTGATTAGCGCCTAGATTGTTCGGTGATGCAGATATTGCAGTTTAGTGGAACTGGTCTATGTATTTGGGCGCCTGATGTTTTCGCTGGCGTCCACTGTCTATCAAAAGAAATTGGCGCAACATGGCTTGCACCCGTTTTATATCGTTGCAGCAACTTACCTAGTGTTAGGGGTATTGGCTGCGCCTTTGCTGCTCTTTATTGAGTTTAGTAGTCTGAGTTATGATTTTTGGGCAAACATATGGCTGGCATCGTTATTTGACGTAGCTGGCTGGATGTTTTTAGTATTGTCGTTATCCAAAACCGATTTGTCGGTGTTTGGTCCGCTCAATGCATATAAAGTCGTGGCCTCCATGCTGCTGGCCGTGTTGTTTCTGAATGAAGTGCCAAGTGCGCAAGGTTTGTCAGGTGTACTGCTGATTATTGTCGGCAGCTTCTTTTTGATGCCACCTACCGTAACTAACCAAACCAATAAAATAGGCGGCTTGTTACGCGATAAAGGTGTACAGGCACGTTTCTTATCGATATTCCTATTTTCTGTGGGAACGGTTTTCCTTAAAAAATCAGTGGCTGGCGGTGTGCTGGAGACCATGGTGTTTTGGTCGCTGATTGGCTTGCCATTGGTGCTATTGAGTAACTATTTCTTTCTGCCCAGTAGCTTAGCTGAGCAAATTAAGACCACTAAACAGCACCTGTACAGCATTACCCTGATCGGGGCGATGGTGTTTGCCATGCAGTACTTTACCTTGCTGTTGCTTGCTAATATGCTGGTGGCTTATGCACTGGCATTGTTTCAATTGGGTATGGTGCTGCAGGTGCTGATAGGCTACCGCGTATTTAATGAGAAAGATATCGCCAGAAAGCTGCTGGCAAGTTTAGTGATGATGGCCGGCAGTCTGTTGGTGTTAATGCACTAGCAATTTTACTAATTAGCAGTTTTACTAATTGTGATTATGCTGCGCTGCAGCACTTAATTGCGCGCAATCTTAAATGCATCGAATTGTGGGTTATGGCTAGGTTGATGCTTTTCCAGAATGCGTTGATAGCTGCGCACTGATTCCACAAAAATGACAGGTGCGCCACCGCTGGCATATCCATATTTTAGGGTGGTGTAGTAATCAGGATTTTTAAGTAAGACCAAGGTCTTTTTAATATCGGCCCAGCTATCTGGGTTCAATTTCAGGCGCTTGGCTAGTACACGGGCGTCTTCTACGTGTGCGTAGCCGATATTGTAAGAGGCAAGCGCCATATAGGTTCTGTCCGGCTCAGGTATGCGCTCTGGCACGGTGTCGATGAGTTTTAGCAGGTATTTAGCACCTGCTGGTATGCTTTGTTTGGGATCTAGCCTGTCGGTCACGCCCATCAGGTCTGCCGTACCTTCTGTGAGCATCATCAGCCCGCGTACATTGGTAGGTGAGGTATTGTAGGTGTCCCAGTGTGATTCTCGATAGCTGACAGCAGCCAGTAAGCGCCAATCTATACCGGTAATGTCCTGCGCCTGTTTAAATAGGTGTATGTACTTGGGCAGCAAGCTATCGGTACGCTCAAGAAATGTGGTGATGTCTGACGAGTTCAGGCGGTTATTGTGACCGTAATAGCGGTCTAATAAATTACGTAATGTGCCGTCTTTTTTGATTTTCTCAAAAAACTGATTGATATTAGCCAGCATTTTTCGGTCAGAGTTTTTGGACATCGCCCATGCAATTTTATCGCCAGGGCCAATCGGCATAGCGATACCAAGATTTGGGTGATAGTTCTGCATTAACGCTGCCAGGTGGCTGTCTGCAATGGTGTAGTCCAGCAAGCCGTCTGCTACTTCTTCTATTAACGATTCTGTATTGGTGCGTTTTACACTTTGCCATTTGAGAGCGTTATTTTTTTTCTGTAAAACAGCCAAGTGCTCTTCGTAACTTGTGCCTTCCGGTACGGCAAGTGTTTTGCCAATAATGTCGGTGACGCCATCCGGCTCTTTGTTGATTTCAGAGTTAAAAATGAGCTGCTGCTGCGTTTCTTGATAAGGCGTTGAAAATAACACCAGATGCTCGCGCAGATGTGTGACACTCAGGCTGGCTGCGGCAATGTGCGCTTTTCCTTTGAGCAGGCTTGGAATCACTTCACTAATGCTGTTAACGAGCACAAAGCGAATTTTATATTCAGGGTAGTAGTCTTGTACAAACTGCGTGGCTAGGTCGTATTCAATACCCGCCGGCTGGTTGTCACTGTTTAGATAATAGGTGGTAGGGCCATTGTGTGTAACAAAGACAATTTCTTTTTTCTTAGCGTCGATGGCGAGCGTGCGCTCGCCCTCTTGTTTAGGTTTACAGCCAACAAAGCACACACATAGCAATGCTAGTGTGAATAAACGTAACCAGCGCTTATTTTGTACGAGGGCTAGCAAACTTAGCGCTCACTCACCACGCCATCTTGGGCGATTAGTATGGTATCGGCGAGTTGGTAGAAAATGCCATGTTCCACCACGCCTGGGGTATTGTTCAGCATAGCATTCAGCGTGTTGGCATCGATGTTGGCATCAAACTTCATATCCAGCACATAGCTGCCGTGCGAGGTAATCCAGAAGCCGTCTTTTGCGGCATTGGGACGTAGTTCGCCTACGCCACCTAGTGCTTCCAGGTTCTTTTTAGCTAATTGCCAGGCAAAGGGGATGACTTCGATAGGGATGGTGAAGTTTTGTCCAATACGCTGTACGAGTTTGCTTGCATCGGCTACTGCAATAAATTGCGAGGCTGCCTTGGCTAATAGCTTCTCTTTGACCAAATCACTACCACGGCCTTTTAACAGAGTGTTGTCGGGCGTAATCTCATCTGCACCATCAACATAGAGGTCTATGCTTGACACATGATCTAGCGCCACGATAGGTAACTGTAAGGACTGCGCCTTTTGTGCGCTAATGGTAGAGCTGGCAATGGTGGTACATCGTAAACCTTGCTCACGTGTGAGTCTGGCGAGTTCTTCAATAAAGTAATTTGCTGTTGAGCCAGTGCCTAAGCCAACCAGCATGCCGTTTTGTACGTACTGAGCAGCACGTACTGCGACCAATTGTTTGTCATTCATTTTGTATCCCCATGACTTTTTTACTTATTGTGATGACTATATTAACGCTATTTGCTTTAGCTTAGTCATAAAAAAAGGGAGCGAGTTGCTCCCTTTTCAAATTTTTTTGCTATCTCATTTCTAACTAGAGATAGCTGAAAAATTATTTCATTACACGGTTACGGTATTCACCAGTACGTGTGTCGATCTCAATTTTGTCGCCTTGTGCACAGAATAAAGGTACTGAAATCTCAAAACCTGATGCGATTTTAGCTGGTTTCATAACTTTACCTGAGGTGTCGCCTTTAACAGCTGGCTCAGTGTAAGTCACTTCACGTACCACTGTTGTTGGTAATTCAACAGTGATTGCTTTGCCATCGTAGAAACGCAAGTCAGCAGGCATGCCGTCTTCCAAGTATGGTAATGCATCTTCCATGAACTCTGCGTCTACATCGTATTGGTTGTATTCTGCATCCATGAATACGTAGGTTGGGTCAGCAAAGTATGAGTAGGTTACTTCTTTTTTCTCAAGTACGATTACGTCAAACTTATCGCCAGCGCCGTAGATGCTTTCGCTAGGTGCTTCTGTCAGTAAGTTTTTGAATTTCATTTTAACAACGGCAGTGCTACGGCCTGACTTGTTGTATTCTGCTTTTACTACGACTAGTGGAACGTTATCCACCATAATCACGTTACCGGCGCGGAGTTCTTGTGCTGTTTTCATAGGGGATCCTTCGATTCTAAATGCGTAAAATCGCGCATTATACCTCATTTTTCTTGGATGTTATTTATCCTGGATGTTATTTTTCTGCGATATTTTTGATGATTTTTTCACTAAAAATCACCAACTTAGTGGCTAGGTCAGTTTGCTGTGCCAGTGCATTGGTTTGCTGTGCGTGATAGCTTTTCAGCGCTGTAAGCTGGTTTAGATAATCGTGCCATGCTGCGTTTGTGACTTGTTCGGATTGCCATGCGTTATGCAGGTTGTATGCAGCGGCCTTGGTCGCGGAGGTGCATTCTGCATAAAATAAATCTAAAAATGCATGCAGTTTTTTAATGTGGGTTTGTTCTGTTTGTAAATATGGCTGCCAGATAAATGGCTTGCCGGCCCAAATGGCACGTATCCAGCTATCTTCACCGCGTACAAAGTTAATGTCACAGTTGCCGAGCAGCTGGTCGTAGCCATCTTGGCTTAAAAACGGAATCACATGCAGGGTAAGGTTTTGTTCGGTCAGTGTGTCGCCGATGTGTAGCGTGGCTTGCTCAAAGAAATCAGCCACCTTAGGTAAAATGCTGCTGGCTGGCACGTAGCAGTTGATGGGTTGGTTAGATTGTGCCATTGCTGATAATAAACCAGCAATCGGCGCATGCGGGTAGCTGAATAAAGAGACTTTTAAATGTGAGTTGGGTGTTAACCCTAGGCTCGTCCAAAACTCCTGTTGCTGTGGAGCTGCTAGGGTTAGCTGTTGCTTAACAATATCTTGTTCTCGCAACAAGCCGCCGGTGCTAGGCGTAAAGCCTGGGAAGAAAAAGTGACGGGTTAACGCGCCGCGTTTTGAGCTGTTGGCGTGAAAGTCATCCACCCAATTTTCAGCCGATAGATACTCCAAGTTAATCCAAACGGTGCTCGGCTGCATGGTGGTGAGGTAGGCTTGCGGTAACTCGCAGGCAAAGCTTTCAATCACCACAGGGGCAGCAGGCGGGAACTGGGTATCTGCATGCCATGCAATGATGCAGATATTTTGGATGGTTTGCTGCTGTAGTGTGGTATCAATGGTTGGAATCAGCTGCTTGGCAACTTGCAGGTCATCAATATACAGGCGGATTGTTAGCTGGTGTTCGCTGTGTAGCTGTTTCGCCAAGCGCCAGCAGACGCCGATGTCGCCAAAGTTATCGACGATTTTGCAGAAGATATCCCAATGCTGATGGTTTGCCATGCGCAGTTACAGCAAGTGAATATTGAAGAGTTTGAGCAGTTGCGCATAACCGTAGAACAACACTGCCGTAAGTACGATGCAGGTCAATAGTGTGGGCCAGAACCCGAATTTTGGCAGCATCCATGCAAATACCGGGAACATAGGCAGGGTAGGGATGACATACCAAAACGTGTAGTAAGCATGGTTGGCAATTTTACTGGTGGGCTGTTGTTCGATATACAGCCAAATCAGGCTAATGATGGTAATCAACGGCAGCGCGGCTACCAAGCCGCCCAGCTTATCGTTAAGTTTGGCGGCTTCAGTAATGACCACAATGGCCAGCGCCGTCAGCAGATATTTAATAATGAGGTAGCTCATGGCTGTTGATATTTAATCTCGATAATTTCAAAACTGGCTTCGCCTTTGGGTGTGCTGGCGCGTACCGTGTCACCAATAGACTTGCCCAATAGAGACTTTGCCAAAGGCGATACCCAGCTGATATAGCCTTTGCTGGGCTCTAGCTCGTCTTTACCTACGATGCGATAGGTATGTTCGGTGTCATCATCCAAGTTGTATAGCGTGACCCAGGCGCCAAAATATACTTTTTCCAGATGCTGTTGCAGGCTTGCATCTACGATTTCAGCTAAATCCATGCGGCGCATTAAATGGCGGCAGCGGCTATCGATTTGGCGTAAGCGGCGTTTGCCGTAAATGTAGTCGCCATTCTCACTGCGGTCGCCGTTACCGGCAGCCCACGACACGGTGCGCACGATTTCTGGACGTTCCACTTTATAAAGCTGATGGAACTCTGCCTTGAGAGCCTCAAAGCCTTCAGGGGTGATGTAGTTCTTTTCGTCGGTAGCGGCCATGAGGTAACTAGTTGCTCGCTTTAGATTCGTCTAATAATTGCACATCTTTGACATAAAAGCTGGTTTCGCCAAAGCAGGTAGTTGGCACCCCTTTATGCTCTTCGTAGATTAGACGCACGCGCTCGCCAACGGTTGTGTTGATTTTTTGGGCAACGCTGGCATCCCTGACGGTAAAAGCAAATTTTTCTGCCTGGGTGCCTGGCATGGAAACTAAAATCAGTTCACCTTCATAAGTTTTGCAAACCCAACCTTTTTGCGAAAGCTTTTGTACGTAGCCCGCACGCTCGCCAGAAGAGTAAACCCAGCTTAATGATGCCCATGTGTACAACGCAAAAAGTGCGAGGGGGAGCAGCACCAAAAAAGTGAAAAAAGTCATTATTTTTTTTAGTCGAGATAGCATGGTTGGATTTTAGACTTTAGGTTGTGAGTGCGGCTATTTTATTTGCCTATTACAAATAATCCAATAGAATTGTGCAATGACTTTAAACACGCTTATCCTTTGCCCATCTGCTCGTTTGGCGCGCAGCATTCAAACCGACATCGCACAGCAACACTTGCAGGCAGCGCAAAGCCAGTGGCATAGCCCAGAGGTGCAGACTTTATCGCAATGGCTGGAGCGCATAATTGAAGAAGGCCTGCTCATTGGCGAGATTGACGCGCAGCGTTCACCTTATGCGTTAAGCGGTTTTAATGAGCAATTGCTGTGGGAAGAGGTGATTACGCAGTCGCTGAAAAAGAATGCGTTTGGTGAGTTGTTTGATGTTTCAGGATTAGCCAAAGCAGCGATGGAAGCCAACCGCTACGTGGTGGCCTGGCATCTGCATGTGCCACGCGAGCATCAGGCAGAAGAAACGCGCCAGTTTTTATTGTGGCAGCAAGCGTTTCAGGCACGCTGCAATGAGTTAAACGCACTGGAAAGTGTGCGCTATCTAGATTGGCAGCTTGCTCAGTTGGCTAATGTGAACAGTGTGTTGCCATCGAAAATTGCGTTTGCCGGTTTTGACCAAACTGCGCCACAAGAAAAGCGTTTGCGTGAAATTTTAATCGAGCGTGGCGTGCAGGTCGAAGATTACATCACCATTGCCAACCAGCCTGCACATGCGCAGCATGTATGCTTGGATAATGATGATGCAGAATGTCGCGCCGCAGTGGCATGGGCCGCACAATATTTAGCGGCAGAACCCGATGCGGTGTTAGCGATAGTGACACCACGCTTGAGCGAGGTAAGAAGCCAGCTGGCAAACCTGCTGGATGATGTGTTGTATCCTGAGAGTATGCGCCCTAGTTTGGCCGCAATGCCGCGTCGTTATAATTTCTCTTTAGGCACGCCATTGGCGCAGCAGCCCGTGGTGCAGGCGGCGCTACATTTATTGCGCATGGTGACATCTTACCAATTGGCTTACGCTGATGTTTCCGCCATGCTGCTTTCTCCATTCTGGTCGGCCAGCCAGCAGGAAGCTGACGCACGTGCGCTGCTGGACGCGAAGATGCGTGAAAAGCTACCTGCGCAGTTTACGCTGGCCAGTTTTATTGCGTTTGCACAGAAGCAGCATGATGATGGCTTGAAATTAACACAGCTACTGCAAGACCTGAACGCAGTGGTGGCAGCGGTGCCGAGCAAATTGGCACATGCAGCACAATGGGGCGAGGTGTTAGATACGCTGCTAGAGCATATGCGCTGGCCAGGTGAGCGCACCATTAGCAGTTTGGAGTATCAGGCGATTAATGCCTGGCAAAAGGGATTGCAGCAACTGGCTCAGTTAGACGTATTGGGCAGGCGAATTTCTGCGAATCAGGCGGTGGCTTATTTGCAGCAGATATGTACCAACCAGGTGTTTCAGCCAGAAACCGAACAAACACCGGCGATTCAGATCTTGGGGATTATGGAAGGCTTAAGCGCGCCAGTCGATGCGATTTGGTGCATGCATATGAATGACCATATTTGGCCACCACCTGCTCGCCCCAATCCATTGTTACCCGCGTTTATTCAGCGCACGGCAGGCTTACCCAATGCCGACGACAGCATTCAGGCGACGTTTGCGGCAACCATTCATCAGCGTTTAATGCATTCTGCACGGCAGCTTACCTTTTCCAGTAGCCGCACCTCAGGCGAGAGTCTGCTGCGTGCATCACCATTGATGCAAAATATCTCGATGCTGGACGCTGATGTCGCTTTGGCGCAAACACTGGCTGAGCAGTTAAGTGCTAACGCGCATGAGACGCTAGTGCATCTGGATGACCACATGGCACCGATTGTGCAAGAGGGCGACCATGTTTCCGGTGGTACTGGCTTGCTGAAAGCGCAGGCGATTTGCCCGGCTTGGGCGTTTTACCAATATCGCTTAGGCGCGAAGGCATTCAAAATCCCTACCAGCGGTTTAGATAACATCATGCGTGGCTCACTGGTGCACGATGTGCTGGAGCGGTTTTGGACTAAGCGCCACTTTGCCGATTTACGCGATATGAGCGCAGATGACTTCACCTTAGCGTTAAAACAGGCAGTGAGCTTAACGATAGAGGCGTTTGCGGCAGAAACAGACGTAGCCTCTGCGGCGATACTTGAGTTGGAGCATGAGCGGCTTTTTAACCTGGTTGGTGATTGGCTGCAGTATGAAAAAGAGCGTGGCGTGGTATTTAAAATGATCGGCTGCGAAGTAAGCAAAATCGTACAAATATGTGGGATTGAAGTGACATTGAAAATTGACCGGGTGCATCAGCTGGAAAGCGGTGGCTTGGAGTTTATTGACTATAAAACCGGGCAGACGCCTAAAACCAAAAACTGGGGTGAAGACCGCATTACTGAGCCGCAGCTGCCAATCTATGCAAGTTTTTATGCAGAAAATACAGAAGCCGTGACCGGTATTTATTTTGGCATGGTGAAGATTGCCGACCATACGTTTAGTGGGGTGGGGGAAGTGAATTTTGAGGCTGAGCAAAGCAAGCGTAAACCGACTTTTACCCAAAACTTTGTAGATTGGCCGCATTTGTTACAGCATTGGAAAACGTCGATTGAAGACATTGCACTGGAACTTAAAGCCGGAGAAGCTGCGACGCGTTTTAGCGATGCCGCTGAACTGATGTATTGTGAAGTGACCCCACTGCTCAGGCTGCCTGAGCGTAAGCTGCAGTTTGAGCGGTTTCAGGGTGCGGATGCGCAGGGTGGTGTTTAATGGAGATGGGACACACCAACACCACGGCAGCAGAAACGCTGGAACTTGATGCACAAAACCGTCTACGTGCGCTGGATTTATCTTCTTTCATTGTGGAGGCACCAGCAGGCGCGGGTAAAACCGAGCTGCTCACCCAGCGCTATTTAAAGCTATTGCAAACAGTTAATGCGCCAGAAGAGATTATCGCCATTACCTTTACCAATAAGGCTGCGGCAGAAATGCGCTTACGTATTCTGGATAGCTTGCTGAAAGCAGACAGCAAAGAAATGCCCACGCAGGCGCATAAGCAAATTACTTATGATTTGAGCCTAAAAGCTCTGCAGCAATCCAAGCAGAAGAATTGGCAGCTGATAGAGAACCCATCGCGCTTACGCATTTTTACCATTGATAGCTTGTGCGCACATCTGGCAAGGCAGATGCCGCTGATGAGCCGCTTTGGCGCGCAACCCCAGGTGACGACCGATGCCAGTGTGCTGTATGCGCAGGCTGCCGAGCAAGCGCTGGCTTTAATCAACGGCACCGAACATAGCGATTTAGTGAAAACAGCATTACGGTATGTCGATAACGATACTAATCAGCTTAAAAACCTACTGATTAGTATGCTGGAAAAACGCGACCAATGGCTGCATCATGCCCAGCATGAAGTAGATGCAGAGCAGTTGCAGCAAACGTTGCGTTACTTGGTGGAGCAGGAGCTGGCAGTTGCTGCACAAGCGGTACCGTTTAGATTGCAGCATTTACTCATGCCTACCGCACGCTTTGCTGCATCTAACTTGCCGTGTGACCACCCGATTGCCTTGCTGGTGGATTGGGAAACGCCGCTTGCACAAAAGCAGGAAGCCTTGCCCATGTGGTGCGCCTTGGCCGAGCTATTGCTCACGGCAGGCGGTGAGCCACGTAAAGAGGGCGGCTTAAATGTGAAGGTAGGCTTTCCTGCCACTGATGAGGGGCGTGCTCAGAAGAGTGCGTTGGTTGAAATTATCCAGGCCGTGGAAGATCCTGCTGCCCTATATCGCGTTAAATCATTGCCGAATTTAAGTAATGAGAACTCCAGCTGGCAAATTATCACCACGCTGTCTAAATTGCTTACGCTGGCAGTGGCTGAGCTATGGCTGGTATTTCAGCGTGCAGGCGAAGTGGATTTTGTCGAGATTGCACAGCGCGCAACCCATGCCTTATCGGACCATTTTGGCGAGCCGACTGAGCTGGCGTTAAAGTTGGATTATCAGATTCAGCATTTGCTGGTGGATGAGTTTCAGGATACCAGCCCTAGCCAAGTGGCATTGATAGAGCAGTTAACGTTGGGCTGGCAGTTTGATGATGGCCGCACCTTGTTTGCGGTGGGCGACCCTATGCAGTCTATCTACCGCTTCCGTAAGGCTAATGTGGGCTTGTTTATTGAGGCTGCAGATAACGGTATTGGCAATATCTATTTAGAGCGCTTGCAGCTTTACCGTAATAACCGTTCTTGCCCGGCCATTATCAGTTGGATCAATCAAACCTTTGCGCCTATATTTCCCCTGCGTGACGAAGTGACGCAGGGGGCGATTCACTACCGGCCATTTATCGCGACCAAGCAAGAGTTGCCAGAGGCTGGTGTGGTAGTACATCCAGTGATTAAGCAAGCGGATGAAAGCTACGAAGATGCCGCGCAGCGCGAGGCGGAGGCAGTTATTTCTGCCATTCAAGAGGAACGTAGTGCGCATCCTGGGCAAAAAATAGCGGTGCTGGTCAGGTCTAAAAAACACTTGTCATCTTTGGTGAGCCAGTTACGGCGTGAGCATCAGGATATTCCGTTCCAAGCGGTGGAAATTGAAGCACTGGAAGGGCGGCAGATAGTGCAGGACTTGCTTGCCTTAATGCATGCGCTGCATCATAGGGCAGACCGTGTGCATTGGCTGGCTATTTTACGTGCACCTTGGTGCGGGCTAACGTTAAATGATTTATACGAGCTAGCTGGGCATGACCATTACCGCACGGTATGGTCACTGATGCAGGACGAAGATGTGGTGAGCCGTTTATCAGCGGATGGGCAAACACGCTTGCTGCATCTACGTGAAGTGTTGACTGAAGCTTTTGCCAGCCAAGGTCGTATGGCTGTGAGCCGCTGGATTCGCAGCGTGTGGTTGATGCTAAATGGTACAGATTGCTTGTGGGATGCTGCAGATGTGGTGGACGTGCAGGCATTTTTCACCTGTTTAGATGGCTTGGATCGTAGTAATCAATTCTCACCAGAGCGCATGGAAAGTGAGATTACCAAGCTCTTTGCCGCACCGGATAGCCACGGCGAGCATCTGCAAATGATGACGATACATAAATCCAAAGGCCTGGAGTTCGATACCGTGATGCTGCTTGGGTTAGGCGCGCCAACCGGCGGTAACAATACGGATAAGCCTTTAGTGCTGTGGGAAGAGGTGAAAACATCCTATAGCCATGAGTTGCTCGCTGCGCCTTATATCCCTAAAGGTGCGCGCGATAAAGACAATGTCAGTCCCTATGATTATTTAGAATCGCGTGAGAAGGCGCGTGATGCCAATGAGTCCGCGCGCGTGCTTTACGTGGCGGCAACCCGGGTAGAGCGTAAATTACACCTGTTTGGCATTGCCAACCAAAACGCCAACGGCGAGATTAGCCCGACTAAGAATACTTATTTAGACCTGCTGTGGAAAGAGGTTGTGCCTGTGTACGAGGCGGATTTACAAATGGCAACCGAGCAGCAAGCGCAGGCCGATATTGCAGATTTTACGCCGCAATTAGTACGGCTGGCACAGCCCGCGCTACCAGTGCTGTTGCAATCAAGCAAAGCCACGCCTAGCTATGCGAAGCCCAATGTAAAACCCAGCTACCATAGCAGTTTAGAGGCAGATATGGGTACGCTGGCGCATCGCTATATGGAGTTGATTGCGCAGCAGGGGCTAGTACACTGGGATGGTGCTCGCATTGCTACGCTAGAGCCTGCAATGCAGTACTGGCTACGCCAGCAAGGGCATGCCGCTGCGGCAGCCGCTGATGCGGCCGCAACAGTGGTGCGCATATTGCAGCAGACACTGAATAGTGCTGATGGGCAGTGGGTATTACAGGCCAGGGCGGGAGCAGCGTCTGAGTTGGCTATTACCAGCAGCCAGCAAGGCCATACCCATCAAAGCCATACCCATCAAGGCTCTGTGAAAAGCTATGTGATAGACCGTACCTTTGTAGAAGATGGGATACGCTGGATTATTGATTACAAATCAGTGCGCTTGGCAGTGGATGCAGCAGAGGATGAACTTAATGCGGCCACCGCACCGTATCGCAGTCAGCTGGAAAATTACGCCATGTTATTTGCACATGAAGCGCAGCCGATTAAGAAAGCGATTTTGTTTTTAAGTATAGGCAAACTAGTCGTGCTATAAATTCGTTACGTTTACGAACTAAGGCTAGAAGCCAAGACTCTCATTTATGGCTTTCATTTACGACTTTCATCTATGACGAAAATCAAGATTAGAACTTAGTATAAATACTTAAGTATAAAAACCAGAATTAGGGGTGCTAGCTTATGCTGATTGGTGTACCTAAAGAAATAAAAGCGCAAGAGTACCGCGTAGGCCTAGTGCCAGAAAACGTACGCGAACTGGTAGCACGTGGCCATGAAGTAGTGGTAGAGGCCAGCGCTGGCAGCGGCATCAGCGCTTCCGATGCGGATTATGTGGCAGCCGGTGCAACGATCATACGCTCGGCACAAGAGCTGTTTAAAAGCGCTGAACTCATTGTTAAAGTCAAAGAGCCGCAAGCCATAGAGCGGCAATGGCTGCAAGCCGGACAGATGCTTTTTACTTATTTGCATCTTGCACCTGATCCGCAGCAGGCAACTGACCTGATTGATTCTGGTGCAACCTGCATTGCTTATGAAACAGTGACTGGCAAAGGCGGCTTACCGTTATTGGCACCGATGTCTGAAGTGGCGGGCAGGCTTGCCGTACAGGCCGGTGCTTACTTTCTGGAAAAAACACATGGCGGCTTGGGTGTATTGTTAGGTGGTATTCCCGGAGTGGCGCCAGCGCAAGTCACAGTAATCGGTGGCGGTGTGGTTGGGTTGCACGCGATTGATGTGGCGCTAGGCATGGGCGCTAATGTAACGGTGCTAGACCGCAACATAGAAGTGCTGCGTAAACTGCAAAAGCAATTCGGCCAACGCCTGCACACGGTATGCTCTACCGCGGCGGCGATTGAGCAGCACTGTGTGATAGCAGACCTGGTAATTGGCGCAGTGTTGATTCCAGGCGCATCAGCCCCTAAGCTGATTACGCATGAAATCGTAGCGCGCATGAAGCCTGGTAGTGTGATTGTGGATGTGGCGATTGACCAAGGCGGTTGTTGCGAAACTGCGCATCCCACCACGCATGATGCACCGACTTATGTGGTCGATGGGGTGATTCATTACTGTGTGGCCAATATGCCGGGCTCGGTACCGCGTACCTCAGCTTACGCGCTGAATAACGCCACTTTGCCATATGTGATTGCGCTGGCAGACAATGGCTTGCAGGCGTTACGTGATGATGCAGATTTGCGTAACGGCTTAAATATCCATCAAGGCAAAGTAACTAACTTGCCTGTGGCCAACGCTTTGGGCTTTGCCTTCCATGAGCCGGCGTTAGTGCTAGGTATGCGCTAAATAGATGGGTGCCTAAATGTATGAACCTAAAGTATCTAACTATTTTGTTTTAATTACGATTTATAGCGCTTAACTGTAAACTCAACAAGGACAAATGGTACTTTTCAGGTACTATCTGCCCTCAATAAATTAACACACCTGTCCTCTAATGCAAAAAGAAGTTAAAGAGCGCTCAAATCTCGCGCTGGTCGCTGCAGTTCAATTACCTAACGTGAGTGACGCTGAGTTTGAAGCATCATTAACCGAGCTGCGCGAGCTTGCCAAAACCCTAGGCTATGACGTAGTTAAAACCTTTGTGCAGAAGCGCGCCGGATTTGATATCAAAGCTTATCTTGGCGAAGGTAAGCGCGAAGAGATACGCGCTTTCGTCAATCATGAGTCATATGAGGTGGAGTTTGATAAAGCACCACCCAATATCAATGATTGGGAAATTGACACGGTATTGGTTGACCACGAAATATCGCCATCGCAGGCACGTAATCTTGAAAAAGAAGTCGGCTGCGAGGTGATGGACCGCACCATGGTGATTCTGGAGATTTTTCATCGTAATGCACGCTCGCGTGCGGCGCGAGCGCAAGTTGAAATCGCCCGCTTGGGTTATATGGCGCCACGTCTGCGTGAGGCGGCAAAACTGGCAGGCCCGCAGGGCAGGCAGCGTAGTGGTGAAGGTGGGCGCGGTGCTGGTGAGTCACATACTGAACTGGATAGGCGTAAAATTCGCGACCGCATTGCAGAGTTGCAGCAAGATATTATTGCAATGGATGCAGAGCGTAAAACTCAGCGTGCGCGTCGGCAAGAGCGCCAAGGTTTGGCAGGTGTTGCGCTGGTTGGCTATACCAATGCGGGTAAATCTACCTTGATGCGAGCGCTAACCGGCAGTGAAGTGCTGGTCGCGAATAAACTATTTGCAACACTAGACACCACAGTGCGAGCGCTGTACCCGGAGAGCATACCGCGTATTCTGGTGAGTGACACGGTAGGCTTTATTAAAAACCTGCCGCATGGCTTGGTTGCTTCATTTAAATCAACCTTGGACGAGGCGTTGGATGCATCGCTGCTACTGCACGTGATTGATGCCAGCGACCCAGGGTTTGAACGCCAACTTGAAGTTACTAACGAGGTGCTTACCGAGATTGGTGCAGATGATGTGCCACGTATCCGTGTGTTTAATAAAATTGATTTTGTTGGTGATGAGGCAGCACAGGCAGAGTTAACGCTTACCTTGCAGAACCGCTACCCAGATTGTGTGGTGATGAGTGCGAGACGGCCTGACGATGTAGCGCAGTTACATAAAAAGATTGTTGCGTTTTACCAGCAGGATCAAATTGAAGCGGAGTTATTCTTACCGTGGGACGCGCAGCAATTGCGTAAAGAGATCTATGCAACTTGCCAAGTGTTGGCAGAAACCTCTGACCATGTGGGGGCGTATTTTAAAGTGCGGGGTGAACTTAGCGCGGTGAATAAACTAATTGAAAGCACTAAGTTGGGTGAAAGCACTAGATTGGTTGAGAGCACTTGATTGGTTGAGAGCACTAAGCTAGTTTAGGCTGAAGTTAGATTGCGTAGCGTTGAGCAGTTGTTCAAATTGGTCGACAGAAACTGGTTTTGAATACAAGTAGCCTTGTGCAAAATCGCAGTCGGCATTGCGTAATAAGTCGCGTTGCTCATGGGTTTCTACCCCTTCGGCAATCACTTTCATGCCCAGCTTGTGCGACATTTCGATTATGGCTTCACATAGCACCATATCACTGGAGCTAGGGATGATATTGGAGGTGAACGAGCGGTCGATCTTCACAAAATCAATATCGAACTTACGCAGGTAAGCCAGTGATGAATAGCCAGTGCCAAAATCATCAATCGCGATTTTTATGCCGGCTTCTCTAAACGCATTGAGCTGATTCACCACCGAATCTCTAGCATCCAGCAGCAAGCCTTCGGTAATCTCTACAATAAAGTTCTCACCAGATAAGCCGAGCTGCTCTAGGCGTTCTATCCAGTTGGAGCAGTTGTCGTGTACGCTTCTAAACTGCACTGGTGATTTATTTACGCTCACTTGCAGGTTAGGGTAGTCTCTTTTCCATTTTGCCATCTGGCTAGCTACTTCATTAAACAGCCAATCACCAATATCTACAATCAAGCCTGTATCTTCAGCTACTGGGATAAACTCATTAGGGCTGACCAGGCCGCGTGTCGGGTGTTGCCAGCGGATAAGCGCCTCGGCTTTAAAAATCGCACCGGTTGCCAGTTCCACAATCGGCTGGTAGTACACGCGGAACTGGTTGTCATTTAATGCGCCCCATAAATCACTAATCAGACGCATGCGTTTTAATGCTTCTTCCTGCATCACCGGTGTGAAGTACTGATAGCGATTACGACCTTGCTCTTTTGCCACGTACATGGCTTGGTCTGCGTTTTTAAGCAGTAGCTCTACTTCGGTACCATCTTTTGGGTAGTTGCTGATACCAATACTGGTGCTGACATGGATGACTTCATCGCCCAGATGAAACGGCGTGGTCAGCTTATTTAAAATATCCTGCGCGATGCGCTCGATATTCACCTGACTGTTAATATCGTTAAGGATAATAGTGAACTCATCGCCACCCATGCGCGCTACGGTGTCAGAATCCCGCACGCAGCTTCCTAGGCGCCGGGCTACATCTTTGAGCAGCATGTCGCCAATGTCATGTCCCAGCGAGTCGTTCACCTCTTTGAACTTATCCAAATCTAGAAACATGAGGGTCACAATATTGCCAGTACGCTGCGCCTTTTTAATATCTTGCTTAAATCTATCAAGAAACAGCACGCGATTAGGTAAACCGGTGAGTTGATCATAGTGCGCTAAATGCGTGACTTGCGCTTCCGAGTTTTTGCGGTTGGTAATATCGGTGTGGGTACCAATCATTCTTAATGGTTTACCATCTGCAGACCTGCTCACTGTCATACCGCGCGCCAGTGTCCATTTCCAAGAGCCGTCTTTGCAGCGTAGGCGAAACTCGGAAATGTACACGTCACTATTTCCTGCGAAATAGTTTTGCACATCACTAATCAGTATTGCCAAGTCATCAGGATGAACCAACTCCCTGCCTGCGGCGGCGGTAGCGACGATTTCATTTTCAGCGTAGCCGTAGATTTGGCTCCAGCGGGCGGAGCGGTACACATGGTCGCTAGGCAAGTCCCAGTCC
The DNA here is from genome assembly GCF_946479685.1 of uncultured Methylotenera sp. The sequence continues at coordinate 56,793 of NZ_CAMLGS010000002.1, read as the reverse complement.
CATACGCCGTCACCAGAACCTTCCAGCGCAAATTTCCAGCGTTCTTCACTGGCTTGTAGTGATTGTTCTATGCGTTGCTGCTGTTTTAAGGTTTTGCGGACGAGTGAATAAAGCAACACTGCAGTGATAAAAACAAAGGCTACGCCTTTGTAGGTACTCAAGATGGAGAACTCTTCGTGACTAGTAATCAGGCTCGATAGCACAGAGTCAGAAGTCAATATCCACACTAGGCCGAATGCAAGGTAAATGCCGACAATGCGTAATACGATTAAATCTACTCTGGAGAATTTTTTTCGGAAAAACTGATTCACTGCACTAAGCCTTTGCCTACATGTACAAGCATTGTAAAGCGATTTCATATAGATACAAGGTTTAGTTTTATATCTGCATGGCGATTTCGAGCCGCTATCATAATCACATTAAGCGATGGCTAAATGAAGTTTATATGACAGTTTCAGCCGGTATTGAGCAGTGGTAGTTGACGCTGTGGGAGTGAGGCTGACTAAGTTCGAGACTAAGCAATAGCGTGCTTATGTATTGCAACATAAGCACGCTAGGTGTTTTACACAAATTCCTTAAGCAGGCTTTTCACAAAGTCGGCGCGTAGGTTGATGGCTTCCAGCCCGATGGAAACTCGCAGTTTATCCGGCCCGTTCATGCGGCAGCGTTTATCGCGTTGCAGCAAGTTAATCAGTTTTAACGGGTCGATATCTGCCCTAGGGTTAAACTGTAATTGAATCGCGGCATCGGAGGCATCAATTTTGATAATGCCTAGCGGTTTGGCGGCAATACGCAAGCGGTGGCATGCCATGAGTGCCTCGCCTTGCTCCGGCAGCAGGCCAAAGCGGTCAATCAGCTCTTCCTGCAGGTTGTCTAGGCTGTCGTCATCGTTGCAGTTAGCCAGGCGTTTATAAATCACCAAGCGCTCGTGCACGTCCGGGCAGTAGTCGTTAGTTAATAGTGCAGGAGTGTGCAGGTTGATTTCAGTAGTGACGCCTAGCGGTGCGTTGAGGTCCGGCTCCTTACCAGCCTTCAATTGTTTCACTGCATGATTCAGCATATCGGCGTATAGATTAAAGCCGATTTCCTGCATTTCGCCGCTTTGTGAGTCACCTAACAGCTCACCGGCACCACGAATCTCCAAGTCGTGCATCGCTAAGTGGAAGCCAGCGCCCAGGTCTTCCATCAGTTGAATCGCATCCAGGCGTTTTTGCGCCTGTACCGTGATTTTACGGCCAGCTTCAGTCAGTAGATAAGCATAAGCTTGATGGTGCGAGCGCCCAACACGGCCGCGCAGTTGGTGCATTTGCGCCAGGCCAAACATGTCGGCTTTGTTCATGATGATGGTGTTGGCGGTCGGTACGTCGATACCGGTTTCAATAATGGTGGTGCATAGCAATAAGTTGAAGCGCTGGTGATAAAAGTCGCGCATCACATGTTCCAGCTCGCGCTCACGCAACTGACCATGCGCCACCGCGATGCGGGCGTCAGGCAAGATGCGCTCTAGTTTTTCGCGCATGGAGTGTATGGTGTCGACTTCATTGTGTAGAAAATACACTTGCCCACCGCGCTTAAACTCGCGGGTTACCGCTTCACGGATAATGCCTTCAGAGTATTCGGTATGGAAGGTTTTAATACTCAAGCGTTTTTGCGGAGGGGTGGCAATCACGCTAAATTCACGCAAGCCTTCCATCGCCATGCTTAAGGTACGTGGAATCGGGGTTGCGGTCAGCGTCAGTACATCTACCTCTGCGCGCAGTGCTTTGAGCTGTTCTTTCTGGCGCACGCCAAAGCGGTGCTCTTCATCCAGTATCACTAGACCTAAATTTTTAAAGCGCACATCTTTTTGAATTAAACGATGGGTGCCGATGATAATGTCAATTTCGCCTGCTTCCAGACCACGCAAGGCTTCAGCTTGCTCTTTTGCGGTTCTAAAACGTGAGATTTCAGCGATTTTGATTGGCCACTCGGCAAAGCGGTCGCTAAAGTTATTAAAGTGCTGCTCGGCAAGCAGGGTGGTTGGCACCAATACGGCAACCTGACGTCCGCCCATCACCGCCACAAATGCTGCGCGCAGTGCAACCTCGGTTTTACCAAAGCCCACATCGCCACATACCAGCCTATCCATCGGGCGGCCGGATTGCATGTCTTTAATCACATTCTCAATAGCTTCCAGCTGGTCTGCCGTTTCCTCAAACGGGAAGCCTTCGCAGAATGCTTCGTAATCTTGCAGGCTTAAGGTAAAGGCATGACCGCGTCTAGCTGCGCGCTGTGCATACAGGTTAAGCAGCTCTGCCGCTGTATCGCGGATTTGCTTAAGCGCTTTTTTCTTGGCTTTTTCCCAGCTGCCGCTACCTAAGCGGTGCAATGGGGCAGATTCCGGTGGGCCGCCTGAGTAGCGCGAGATTAGGAATAACTGTGAAACTGGTACGTATAGCTTATCGTCACCGTAATATTCCAAGAGCAGGAATTCGGTTTCACCTTCACCTAAGTCTAGGTTAATCAGGCCTTTATAACGGCCTACACCGTGCTGTTCGTGTACTACCGGGTCGTTGATGCGCAGCTCGGATAAATCTTTGAGCATGCCCTCGGTACTGCGCGCTTTTTCTTTTTCACGGCGACGCTGCTGGCGTACAGTGGCGGCGTACAACTCTGCTTCGGTGATGACAGCAATCGGCTGTGCGCGGTGATCGCTAAGTACTACGCCACGATGCAGCGTGCTGACGCCTAGCATTACGTGTGCGTCGCTGGCTTGAAATTCCGCCCAAGTTTCACAGATGGCGACCTTTAAACCATGTTCGGCAAATAATTGTGCCATGGTTTCGCGGCGGCCCAGGCTTTCTGCCACAATCAGGATGCGGCCCTTAAACTCATGGATGAAAGCAGTTAGCTTATGCAGCGGCTGCTCGGCGCGGCGCTCAATGTCGAGTGCAGGCAGGGTGTTTGCAGCTTTAGTGTCGCCTGAGCTATTTATGGTGAGCACTACTCTGGTAAAAGTATGCGTAGCACTGAAGAAATCTTCAGTTTTAATCAGTAGCTTTTCCGGTGGCAGTAACGGGCGCTCAGCATCATGCGCCAAGGTGCGATAGCGCGATTGTGCTTCACGCCAGAACTGTTGGGCGCTGAAATCGAGATCGCCATGCAGGCACAATAAACTGTCTGCTGCCAAATAGTCTAGCAAGGTGGCTGTTTGTTCAAAGAACAGTGGTAAATACCATTCAATACCGCCAGAGGCGATGCCTTTGCTCACATCTTTATAGATCTTCGCACGTTGCGGGTCACCTTCAAATGCCTCGCGGAACTGGCTGCGGAACAAGGCAATACCGGCTTCATCCAGCGGAAACTCGCGCGCGGGCAGCAATCTGATTTCTGGTACCGGGTATAGGCTACGCTGTGTATCTACATCAAAAGTGCGTATTGTTTCAATTTCATCATCAAACAAATCAATACGGTATGGCAGGGCAGAACCCATCGGGAATAAATCGACTAGGCCGCCACGCACACTGAACTCACCGTGCGAGATGACCTGTGTAACATGGTGATAGCCAGCTTCTGCACATTGCAGACGCAGTGCTTCAATATCCAGTGTCTGCCCTTTTTTGAGCATAAAGGTATTGGCGCTTAAATAAGCCTTGGGGCTCAAGCGTATCAATGCTGTGGCTAACGGCACAATCACAACATCAAAAGCGTTTTGCGCAATATGGTAGAGCGTAGTGAGACGGTCTGAAATTAAGTCCGGGTGCGGTGAAAATTGGTCATAAGGCAGGGTTTCCCAATCCGGCAATAAATGCACAGATAACTCAGGCGCAAAATACGGAATCTCTTCTAACAGCCTTTGCGCATCAAAGCCGCCAGCGGTGATAATCACTAATGGCTGATGTGGCTTTTGTGCTTGGGATTGCTTGGCTAGCATCGCCAGCGCAAAGGCATCTTCGCCATTACTGGTGAGAGTTAGCCGATTTGCTTGGCCTTTTTTGGGGATTGGCAGGGTGTTCTGCGTCATGTGCTTATGATTGTATTGCGATGAAAAAAGGCAGATTATAACGGCTGTTAGGTACTCGCCGTTATAAATTCTGCGTTAATTTAGCGGCGTTAATTTAAGCTGTGCCGCCTACTGTCAAACCATCAATTTTTAGGGTTGGCTGCCCAACACCAACCGGTACACTTTGCCCCTCTTTGCCGCAAGTGCCTACGCCTGAATCCAGCGCCATGTCGTTGCCTATCATGGATACTCTTTTGAGCACTTCTGGGCCATTGCCTATCAGGGTTGCACCTTTCACCGGGTAGGTGATCTTACCGTCTTCAATCATATAGGCTTCTGCGGCACTAAATACAAACTTGCCGCTGGTGATGTCCACCTGGCCGCCGCCGAAATTGGCCGCATACAAGCCTTTTTTCACGGACTTGATGATTTCTTCCGGTGGCATGGTGCCATTGAGCATGTAGGTGTTGGTCATGCGTGGCATAGGCACATGAGCATAGCTTTCGCGGCGTGCATTGCCGGTTAGCGGCATATTCATCAGGCGCGCGTTCAGTGTATCTTGGATATAGCCACGTAGTATGCCGTCTTCAATCAAAACGGTTTTGTTGGTTGGGTTGCCTTCATCGTCCACACTAAGCGAACCGCGGCGGTCGGCAATGGTGCCATCATCCACAATAGTGATACCTTTTGCCGCTACCTGCTGCCCTATCATATTGCTGAATGCAGAACTGCCTTTGCGGTTAAAGTCGCCTTCCAAACCGTGACCAATCGCCTCATGCAGCAAAATACCAGGCCAGCCTGCACCTAACACTACAGTCATACTGCCAGCCGGAGCCGGGCGTGCATCTAAGTTTACAATGGCTTGATGCACAGCTTTTTTGGCGTATTCATGCAACACTTCATCAGTGAAATAGCTGTAATCAAAACGGCCGCCGCCCCCTGCAGAGCCTTGCTCGCGACGGCCATTGCTTTCCGCAATCACGTTAATGCCTACGCGTACTAAAGGGCGAATATCTGCGGCCATCACGCCATCATGGCGCGCGACCATCACTACCTCATATTCACCGGCAATAGATGCTGTCACTTGTGTAATACGCGGGTCTAGTTTTCTTGCGATGGATTCTAAATGCTCTAATAATTTTACTTTCGCATCGGCAGAGAGTGATGCAATCGGGTCGTGCGGTAAATATAACTGTGGCGCTTGCGGCTTAATAATGGCGCTGGCAGTTTGCTCATTACCTAAACTGGAGATGGATTTAGTGGCTTTGGCGGCTTCCAGCAGCGCTTTCAGATTAATATCATCCGAGTAGGCAAAAGCGGTTTTTTCACCACTCACCGCACGCACACCCACGCCTTGATCTATGGAAAAGTTGCCCGATTTAACCTGGCCTTCTTCCAGCCCCCAGCTTTCGCTGCGGCTATATTGAAAGTACAGGTCGGCATAGTCGATTTGATGCGACATCATATCGGCGAGCACGTTTTGCAGCTTCGCTACATCCAGGTTGGCTGGTGCAAGCAACGCCTCTGTTGCGGCATCAAAATGCGAACCTTTAATAGGCTGGGCGTTAGTGTTTGGTTCTTGCGTTTTCATGGGTTACTTTTCAAAAAGAATTCGGGTAAGTGCTTGGATCTTATTGCAAACTGGGCACTGATGGCAGTGAGCGTTTCAGGTTAAATCAACGTCTTAGAATTATACCGCTAATGCGTATACACCACACAACCTCTACCCCGAGCAGGGCAGGTGCTGTGTGGTGCTTAATTATTGCAGTCTAGCTTGCCTGTGTACCGCTTACCAATGCAGCGGTCAGTTCAGCTGCGTTAGCGTTATGCTTGTCCGACAACCTTAATGGTGCGATGTTTCAATGCAGGTAAACTTTTTCTTAAGCTTTCCTGATAGGTTGGGTTCATGGTTGCCATCACTACACCTGAACCACGCGGTAAGCGATCTAGCACTACGCCCCAAGGGTCTACAATCATACTGTTACCGTGGGTTTCACGCCCTGAAATATGGTAGCCACCTTGTGCCGGCGCAATCACGTAGCTTAAGTTTTCAATTGCACGTGCGCGGATCAGGCTTTCCCAGTGGGCTTTACCTGTGGTGTCGGTAAACGCAGAGGGCACCACAATAATGTTTACTTCACCCATAGCTCTATATAGTTCAGGGAAGCGCAAGTCGTAGCAGATGGATAAGCCAATTTTGCCAAATGGGCTGTCTATCACTTTGACCGTATCGCCAGCCTCTATGGTTTTTTCTTCAGTGTAATGCTCGTTGCCCAGCTTTAAGCCAAACAGATGGATTTTATCGTAGCGCGCAACTTGCTTGCCTTTATCGTCATACACCAAGCAACTATTACGTACTTTATTTGGCACGTTACAGACCAAAGGTACAGAGCCGCCAATCAACCAGATTTTATGTTTTTTAGCAGTTTTACTTAAAAAGTCTTGAATCGGGCCTTTGCCTTCCTCTTCGCGTGCGGTCACTTTGTCAGACTCTTTTAAGCCCATGATGGCAAAGTACTCAGGCAGTACAATTAATTTGGCACCTTGGTTGGCGGCAATTTCAATCAGGCGCTCGGCTTCACTCAGGTTGGCGCTGACATGGGGGCCAGATGCCATCTGAATCGCTGCCATTTTGATAATGCCTTTGGCTGTATTTTGGCTGCTGAGTTTTGCTTTGGTTGTGGTAACGCGAGAGGTGATAGCCATGTAATATCCAAGTAGTTTTAAATTATTCTTAAAGCCAATATCTTGGCCTGTTTTTTATTCACTAATTAATAAGCGGATTGCTCTGATTCTTTTTCGAGTCATCTTCAGGTTTTACTTCCTGCGGGTTATCCCAATTCCCGATGATTTCGTAATCAGTTGATGCAATTTTATTTAAAGGGTCTTTTAACACCTTCTGGGCCAAAAATGCTACGGCCCCGACTAATGGCCCGCCAGCCAATGCAGCAAGCGAAATGCTATCACTAATCCTCGGCGAAACGTTAACAAAAAGATGCTGCGTTTCTTTAGGAATGCTGATTTCACCTTTAATGCGCACATCTGCCGCTGGGCCAGCCATTTTAAAGTTGTCGCTGCGCATGGTGCCCTGGTCAATTTTAACGGTTGCATTGATTTTGTCAAAAGCAAAGCCATTGCTGAATAAGTCTCTAAAATCCAGGGTCAGGCGTCTTGGTAAACTTTGCAAGCTGAGTAAGCCTAGCAAGCGTCCTACGCCAGGCTGCACTTGCAGAATCTGGCCTTTACGAACATCAAATTTGAGCTCACCGCTCAAGCGCGTGGTATCAAACTGGTGTGGGCTGCCAGGCCAGCGTAGTTGCCCGGTAAGCTTGCCTTCGCCCTCCATGATTGTATCTGCATAGCCTAGTCGCGCCAGCGTTTGCCCTAGGTCCTTAATGTCCCAGCGAACATTTAGAGAGGTGTTGGCGTTTCTTACCCAGTTGTTCCATTGCCCTTCTGCATTGATAGTGCCTTCTGGCGTACTGAATTTGATTTTCTGGATATCCCAGTTGTCATTCTCAGGGTAGGCAATCAACTCCAGACTACCCAGATTTTTCTTCTGAAACACAAAGTTATCCGCAGTAATATCGAGCGCAGGGTAGTCTTGTGCTAACTTGGTAAATTGTTTTAAGGCTTTATTATCCGTTGTGCTGGGCGCTGCTGAGATTTGATCAGGCGCGTTTTCCGGGATGGTAAAGTTACTCAAGCGTGCAATCAGCTTGCCATTTTTATGGTCTATCCACTGCAAGTTGCCTGTAATCTCTTTACTTTGCAGTGTGAGGCGTAAGTTATCCTCGGTATTGAGTTCAGTAATATTTACCTGGTTGATGCGTCGGTTGAAAATATCGAGCGCTTTAATGGTGACGGCTACTTTTTGAATAGGTAACTTTACCGATTGATTAGACGGATCTGTCAGGTTCTTCGCAACAAAACGCCATGCATCTGCGTTCAGGTAGTCTAAATTGCCATTGATCGCAATGCCGCTTGATCTAGCAGAATCATTGCTTGCTGCAGGCTCTACCTTAATGTCTCCGCCGAGCTGGATATTGGCATTATTAATCTCGAATTTGCCATCTTTTAAAATACTCGTGATTTTTGCGCCAGCTTTATTGCCAATATTGATGAAAAGATTGCTGCTGTTTGCGTCAATCTTTTTGTCGACACGTAAGCTGAGCGGCTGCTCTGCATTTTTATCGAACGGTACTGGCAAGGCTGAGGCAATGCCAACTAAGTCAGAGCGTATGGCAATGCTGATGCGTGGTTTTTGAATCAGTATGTCGCCAAGCCACTCCGCGCCACCGCTGATGTAGTCGCTCGCTTTTGCCAGCGACTGGTCTTTTAGCATCTGTTTGACGCTGCTGTCACTGAGCTTGCCTTTTACCTGTACCCGTACGGATTTGTCCTTGCCTGAGCTTAAGTTAAAGGCAACAGGGGAGCCGAATGCATAGGCTTTAATGTTTTTAGCGCTCAGGCTGGCTTCTGTGAACTCCAAGTTGCCGTTAATTTGTGTCAAGGTTGGAATATCTTCGCTTTCCATCTTGCCGTTGGTGATTTGGTAAATGCCTTTGTATTTGGATGCATCTACGTCAGCTAGCGGGATGCTTAAGCCTAAACCAAGTTTGCCGATACCGCCGGTTTTAAGCGTGTCGGTAAAGCCTTCGGTCAGCGTGTGTACCGGGCTTTTGTTTACAAACACAATGCCTTCACTCACTGGGCCCTGCAGCTCGGATTGCACATTGAGAATAGGGTAGTCAGCATCCAGTTGTGCGATAGTGGTTTTGTTCTTAATGATTTGATTGCCGAATATATGCCCGCTATGCGCGTTAAGCTCCATGCGGTTGCCTTCAAACAGCAAATCTAGGCCTAGCTTTTCAATCACCGGCCAATCTGTACCGTACTCTAACAGTGCGTCGCTCACCTTCGCTGTGACGCGGAATATGCCTAGTTTGGGGTCTAGGTGGTTTTTATTGTCCACAAACGGGAAGTCTGCCAATCTGCCTTTTACCATGACGTTAATATCGTTAGCTTTACCTTCTAAGATAGAAGTATCCAGCCAGTTGATGGTGGTCTCACCCAGCATGGTCGGGTAGTAAAACTTGGCGAATTTAGCATTGCCGTTATCGAATTTACCGTTTAAGTCTAAATAGCCGCCTTTTTTGCCATCCATGAGATAGCTGGCATTCAATGTGCCAGACAAATGGGGGCTGCTCATGGTCAATGCATTCACATTGATTTTGGTGTTATTAGGGTTGATATCCCATGAGATTTTCCCCTCTAACGTATCAAAAGGGATAGGCCAGCGTAATGTGTCTTTTGCATCCACGTGCGCTTGTTGACTGTCGAGTAATAACGAACCTGATTTTTGATTAGCCTTAAGCTCGCCGGACAAATTACTAAAGCCTGGGATATGCTGGTACGCGCTGGTGGTTAGATGACTAAATTTGGTTGTCACCTGATAGCTTGAGGTCTTGTTGTTTTGTGCCTGCCACACCACATTCAGGTCTTTTAACTCACCCTGCGGATTTATCGCGCTGATTGGTGTAACGAGTTGCTCAGGTAACGGTAATTGCGACAGGCTGGCTTGAATATTAGCCAGGCTTAAGTTGGGCATGGCTAAGCTAAGGTCTTGTTTGCCATCTACAGTTTGTGTGTAATTGGCTTTTACGTCTTTCAGGTTGAGGCCGTTAAGTGCGCTGGCATTAAGCTCAGTTACACTGATGGATTGGCCAAATTGGGCTTCAGGCTGGCTAGTGCCAGACATGGATAATGCGCCTAACAGTGAGTTTTTGCTGAGGTTTTTCCAAACAAAATTGCCAGATAGTTTGTCTAGTACCAGTGGTGCAAGGTGAGGTTTGGTTTGTAGCTGAATGTTGGCTAAAGCCACATGGCTGTTGATGGATTGCACCTGATGGTGTGAGAAATCAATCACTACATTGGTACTGCCGATGCCAGATTTCAGGTCGGCTGGGTAGTCTACCCAGGTTTTGTAGGCAGCTAAGTCAGCATTTTTAAGCTGTACGTGCAGAGTGCCATGCCAGTTTTGCGTTTGGCGTACATCGTTGCCATATAAGCTGCCGGTGATTAGCAGCGGGTAACGGCTGCCAGTGGAGGGGAGTGCGCTTACTGTAAAACTGTGGTTTCTGACTAAGCTTCTCCACGGTGGGCTTAGTACCTCTACATTCAGTCGGTTTATGCTAAGTTCTGGTGCGTGACGTAACTCGTCCAGCCACAGCACTTTTGCATTGGTAATGGCTAATTTATTCTGCCTGAGTAGCCAGTTGGCCAAATCCGGGTTGGACTCGCCAGCCATGCTGATACCTGCCACAAAGATTTCACCATTGGTGGTGCGGCGTACGGTGAGCGCGGGGTCGCGAATCACTAGTTCTGCCAAATGTGGCTCGAGTAAAGGCACGCTTAGCCATGAGAGGTGTACGTCAATGGTTTTTAACTGCAGGGCAATACGGTCTTGTGCGTCGAATAGGTCAACATTGCTGAGCTGCAGATGTGGGTTGATGCCTTGCCAGTTGGCTTGAATATCGCCAATGGTGATTTTTTGCTTGGCAGATTGGCTAGCGAAATTGGCGATTTGGTCTTTGTGGTCGCCAATGTTTGGCATCAGCCAGAAATGAATGGCGAGCGCGATGACCAGCACGATAATCGCTGAAATGCCAAGCAGCCAGAGTAGCGCGCGATAAACCCAAAGTAGAGATTTTTTAACCATTGATTATGTGGGTTTTATTGTGAATTATTCAGACCAAGCATTTTACTAGAATATTGGTGGATATTCAGAGTCATGCATTGGTAAAACTAAGTAAATTTTTATAAATACGGCCTAAAAGTAAAAGAGTATTTAAGACTATGTGCGTTAATCATTTAGAATAACGGATTTAGTGGGTTAGCTACCATGCGTGTGCATGTTTTGCGGCCCATTGGCAACACGCCAACTGCACGTTGACCAGCTTGGCCCAATTTAATTCAATACGGTTATCACTTGATTCAATTTAAACAACTTACATTAACACGCGGCCTTAAAATTTTAGTGCAGGGCGCATCCATGCAGTTGCATCCTGGGCATAAAGTGGGTTTAACCGGTGCCAATGGTGCCGGTAAATCCTCTTTATTTGCCATGCTGCGTGGCGAGGTGCATCCTGAGCAGGGCGATTTGGAAATGCCTGCAAGCTGGGTAGTGGCGCATGTGGCGCAGGAAACCCCAGCACTAGCCATGCCGGCGATTGAGTTTGTGCTGGATGGCGATGTCGAATTGCGTGAAATTGAAGCGGCTTTGGTTGCGGCCGAGGCTAACCATCAAGGCGAACTGATTGCCGAACTGCACCAACGCCTTACCGATATTGAGGGCTACAGCGCAAAAGCACGTGCTGCGGAGCTACTCAACGGCTTAGGTTTTAGCCAAGCTGCTTTGCAGCAGGCTGTTTCTACATTTTCTGGTGGTTGGCGCGTACGTTTAAATTTAGCGCGCGCTTTGATGTGTCGTTCAGATTTGTTATTACTGGATGAACCGACCAACCATTTGGATCTGGATGCTGTGATTTGGCTGGAAGGCTGGCTGCAGAGTTACCGCGGTACTTTGTTGCTGATTTCGCACGATAGGGACTTTTTAGACGCGATTGTGAACCACATTGCGCATATTGAGCAGCAAACGCTAACCTTGTACCGTGGCGGCTACTCTGATTTTGAGCGACAACGTGCTGAGAAACTGGCATTGCAGCAAGCCATGTTTGAAAAGCAGCAGCGTAAAGTGGCCCACTTGCAAAGCTACATTGACCGCTTCCGGGTACAGGCCACCAAAGCACGCCAGGCACAAAGCCGCATTAAGGCACTGGAACGCATGGAGATGATTTCTGCTGCGCATGTGGACTCACAGTTTGGCTTTGAGTTTAGAGCGCCTATCGCCGCCCCAGACCCGCTACTGGTGTTGGACGGTATGAGCGTGGGTTATCACGATAAGTCTTTGATTAGAAACATTGAATTAGCCATCAGGCCGGGCGAGCGTATTGGCTTGCTTGGTAAAAATGGTGCAGGTAAAACCACGCTGATTAAATTATTGGCGCATGAACTGGCGCCATTAAGCGGTAAACGCGTAGAGGGAAAAGACCTCAATATTGGCTATTTTGCACAGCACCAACTGGAGCAGTTGCGCCCGGACGAGTCACCATTGCAGCACATGATGAAGCTAGACCCGCTCACACGTGAGCAGGAACACCTGAATTATTTAGGTGGCTTTGACTTTAAAGGCGATATGGCAAGGTCGCCTTGCGCTAATTTTTCCGGCGGGGAGAAATCGCGCCTGGCATTAGCATTGTTGATTTGGACTCGCCCGAATCTGCTATTGCTGGATGAACCGACCAACCATTTAGATTTGGAAATGCGCCATGCGCTGACGCTGGCTTTGCAGGACTTTGAAGGCGGCGTGATACTGGTATCGCATGACCGCGCCTTGTTGCGTGCAACATGCGATGAGTTTGTGTTGGTGGCAGATGGTAAGGCAGCGCCATTTGATGGCGATTTAGAGGATTACAGCCAGTGGCTGAATGAGCAGCGCTTAAAAGAAAAGCAAGCGACGCAAGCGGTTGCCGCAGATAAGCCTACTAAAAATGACCGTGCGCAGAACAAGGCCGATAGACAGGCCAGAATCGCGGAGCGCCGCCCGTTGCTGAAAGAGCTTGAGCAAATTGAGCGCAATATGGCACAGTGGCAAACCGATAAAAAAGTTTGTGACGAGCAGTTGAATGATACTGAGCTCTATACCAATGCGGATAAATCCGCGTTGCAAACCCTGTTGAAAACGCAGGCGACTTTAACCCAGCAGTTAGAAACAGCAGAAGAGCGCTGGTTGGAGTTGCATGAAATGCTAGAGGCAATACCAGCGCTAGATTAAAGGCTGCAAGTATAAGGCTATAAGTATTCAGCAATAATGGCAGTTTATTTTGTTTAAGATGATTAAGGACACCACATGGAAATGACGTATTCACAACGCTTAAAACTCATGCATGCACTATGCCTGGCGGCAACGCATCGCGATGACGAAGCACCTAATACCAATTTAGATGAATACGATGCATTGAATGCAGCTGATTACCTGAGCTGTTACGTGACATTTAAGGCAATACAAGCAGCTGATCGCTCACCGTTAGCTGAGCGTAGTGACAATTTTGACATGCTGAGCGTGTACCAAACCTTTGCCTTGTTGAGCTATGCTTTCTTTACTGCGCCGCTGGTGCAAGAAGAGATTAAACCGGATTTCCAAACTGCACAGATTACCATTGCCAAAACACTGTTCGCAGGGTTGCCTGATGCTGAGTTGATTGAGATCGTGGAGTCTGGTTTTAATAAGTTTCAGCTAATAGCGGATGCAGAAGCTGAGCACTGGACACAATTTAGAGAGAATGTTGATAAATTGGTGATTGCCTTGGTCGTGGCTGGTACCGATGATGATAGCCCGCATGGCGTGGAAGACGTATTGCCAATTTTTGGTCAGTTACTCAGCCAATTGTGTGAAGCGTTTGAAAGCGCCTAATTAAGTCTAAGTCTGATACACAGTGTGTTACCGCAGCGCTTAATGCTGGGGTTGCACGCTGTCTGTAGTCTCTATGATGTTTCCCTCTAGGGTTTGGTGTATCTGCTCCATTAAAAAACTGGCAGATTCGCGCCCAAGTTTAGATTCTCGCATTGCCATATGCCAGCTTGAGATGCACTGTCTTAAGCTGGTTTCATTCTCGCAGTTTTCGATTTTAGTTTTAATGCTGCGACCCATCATACCTAGATAGTCATCGGTTGCTTCTATCAGTATGTTTTTTACCGTGGCTAGTTTCACCGGGCAGATTGGTGCTGTCTGGTCTGTTACTTCCAGTAAAGAGATTGTTACCGGAGCTACATGTGTGCCAACAGGGGATATTTGCTGCTCTTGTAGTCTCTGCTGGCGTTGGATATAACCCTCGGTTTCCAGCTTTTTAATCGTATCCAGCAGTTGCTCTTGCTTAAAAAACTTGTTCAGATCGTCCAGGTTGCGCACACCATTCACTAGTAGCAATACCTGACGTTCGCGCACACTCAATGTGCGTTGGTTGCTGGCAAACTCATTTAAACCACGCGTGGATTTTTCATACACCATGATGTTGATCTCATGTGTGCTCTGCCATTGCTTTAAATGGGCTAAGAGCTAATGTGGTGCATCTTAGTGTGGGAATATGAAGCTGGGGTGACGCTTTTATGTCAGGTGGATGACGGTTGTGTGAATATGTGTTGGTTACTTACTGATAATCACCGTCTAAATAAAGCCAGTGGCCATCAATCCGCTTAAAGCGGCTAGTTTCCTGCAAGCGCTCAGCTTTGCCACCTAGGTTGTTGGCATATTTATAACGTGCAACAAAGCTGACCACAGCATTGTCTGCGTCTATGTTTTGATGGCTTTTTACTTGCAAGCCCAGCCACTTGATGGCCTCGTCGCCTTTTAGATTTAGCTGTTGTGGTCGTGTATCCGGGTGCCAGGTGCGTAGCAGGTAGTCTTTTAGTTGCGCGTTGTGGTCAGCCAATGCATAAGCGCTGTAGCGCGAGCGCATGAGTGCCTCGGCAGTAGGGGCGGTGGTGCCAAGATGATACACCTCACAGCAGCGTTGGTAAGGCTTACCGCTCTCGCATGGGCACAGTGTCATGATGTTACGCTTTCCAATATAGCCTCAGCTTGGCTGATGAGGTGGTGTTATACATATCACCTCATCACTTACAGGCTGATTGAAACTAAAGATTAAGCAATCTCACGTGTTTCTAAAAATTGAATATCCGGGTAGCGTTCTTGTGCCATTTGCAGGTTAACACGGTTAGGTGCCAAGTACACATAATCGTCTGCGCCATCTAATGCCACGTTAAAGCCATATTTATCGGCAATCGCTTTTAAATCTGCGTCAGAGCCACGTAACCAGCGTGCGGTATAACAGTCGTACGGTTCAAACACCATATCTACGCTGTATTCATGCTCTAAACGATGCGCCACCACTTCAAACTGCAGCATACCAACCGCACCTAAAATCAGGTCGTTGGAAAGTAGTGGGCGGAATAACTGTGCGGCACCTTCTTCTGCAAGCTGCTTAAGGCCGATTTGCAGTTGCTTCATTTTCATTGGGTTCTTGATGCGTGCACGGCGGAAGAACTCAGGCGCAAATGATGGAATACCGGTGAATTTAAGGTTTTCGCCTTCGGTAAAAGTATCGCCCAATTTGACTGTGCCGTGGTTAGGAATCCCGATAATATCGCCAGAGTAAGCTTCATCCATGGTGGTACGGTCTTGCGCCATAAACGTAATAGCGTTGTTCACGCTTAAGGTTTTGCCGGTGGCAACTTGTTTTACCTTCATGCCACGCTCAAAACGGCCTGAACATACGCGCAGGAACGCGATACGGTCACGGTGTTTCGGGTCCATATTGGCCTGAATCTTGAACACAAAGCCTGAAAACTTAGCTTCATTGGCTTCAACCGGGCGGCTAGCTGTATTACGTGATTGTGGTGCCGGTGATAAATCTACCACGGCATCCAACAATGATTGCACGCCAAAGTTGTTGATGGCTGAGCCAAAAAACACAGGCGTTTGTTTGCCGTCCAGGTAGCGCTCTTTATTAAACTCATGTGAAGCACCGCGTACCAGCTCAATATCAATGCGTAACTCTTCAGCTTGCATGCCTAATAACTCATCAACGCGCGGGTTATCCAGGCCTTTGATAGTTTCAGAGGTACCTTTTTCTGCACGCGGGTCAAAGAACGAGATTTCATCGTTATATAAATGGTAAACACCGCGGAAAGTTTTACCCATGCCGATTGGCCATGTCATGGGCGCACATTCCATGCCTAGCGTGGTTTCAATTTCATCCAGCAGCTCAATTGGCGGGCGGCTTTCACGGTCTAGTTTGTTGATGAATGTGACGATAGGTGTATCTCGCATGCGACACACGTTCAATAGTTTAATGGTTTGCGCTTCTACACCGTTTACCGAGTCAATCACCATCACCGCAGAGTCCACTGCGGTTAGGGTGCGATAGGTATCTTCAGAGAAGTCATCATGGCCTGGGGTGTCTAGCAGGTTCACCATGTGCTCACGGTAAGGGAACTGCATCACAGATGAGGTCACAGAAATACCACGTTGCTTCTCAAGCTCCATCCAGTCTGACGTTGCATGACGTGCTGCCTTACGGCCGCGTACCTCACCAGCTACCTGAATAGCACCACCGAACCAAAGTAATTTTTCGGTTAGGGTAGTTTTACCAGCATCGGGGTGAGAAATAATAGCAAAGGTACGGCGGCGAGAGATTTCGTCTTGAAGCAATGACATGTTTAGATAGATTTGATTTAAAAGCGCTATTTTACCTGAAATATGCATGCACTCGTTAAATGGATGCTGGTAAAACGGGTATGACGCACTGTCAGCTTTGATGGCTGCTAATGCTGCACTCTTAGTATGAGTGAAGTGCTAGTTAGCGCCTAGATAAGGCCTCATTTTTAAGTTCACGTGTCACCAGTTTTGTTAATGAGCCAATCTCATTCGAGAGCAGGATTAATAAATCATCCAACGTTACAATCCCAGTCAGCGAGCCATGTTCGTCAACCACAGGCAGCCTTCTAACGCCTTTTGAGGTCATCATTTTAATCGTTTCAAACACGCCAGCACTTTGTTTGACTACCGATAAATGCCTGACCATGATGTCACTCACCGTAATGACTCGGCAATCCAACTCGGTTGCTACAACTTCTATGACTAAATCACGGTCTGTGATGATACCTAATGGTATGGTTTGGTCTTGATTTTCCTTGATGACTACGACATCGCCAACATGCTGGCTTCGCATCAGTTGAGCCGCTTCTAAAACAGTCGCATCTGCTTTAACAGTCACCACTTCGTGATTACAAATTGAGCTAATTGACATGATGGTTTCCTTTTATTGTTAATACCATTTCAACTATGTGTTTTAACCAAAAGCACTGGCACATGACTTTGTTTCACTACGGCATCGGCATCGCTACCCATCATAAAACGTGCAAACCCGCGCAGACCGTGCGTCCCCATCACCACTAAATCTGCTGGCCATTCTTCTGCCTGTTTAATAATCAGTGAGGATACGCGCTCACCTATGCTTTCTACGATGACGCTGTCGGCAGACACTTCAGATTGACGTGCGATATCTTCAGCGGCTTTAACTATCTTTTCACCTTGGCTGCGTTGAATATCGGCGAGATACAGTACGTTGAGGTCGCCATTGGCATCTAAAATAGGAAAGTAAGTATCGACTACATGCAAAAACCTAAGCTTGGCATGATGCACCTTGGCTAGGTTGATTGCTTCTACCATGCCGTAGTTTGAAGTATTGCTTCCGTCTATCGGGCAGAGAATTTGTTTGTACATTTTTATTCACATCCTCTCCATCGGCGTTGCTTATGGCTTGAGTTGTTCTTGGTCTTTCTTATGCATTCAGTTCACTTGAATATTTGCCAAAATATTAGGGTGTTTACGTGAGGTGCGCGCTGGCATGTTGTTTGGGTAGCCAACGATAATAGGTGCGACCACGTTAAACTCACTCGCAATGCCTAGTTTGGTTTTGGTCTCCGCTAAATTCAAAATAGGCGCCGCGCAGCCAATAATGCAGGTGCCTAACCCCATCGCGCATGCTGCCAAAATCAGATTTTCAGCCGCTAACCAGCAATCTGCTTCAGAGTGCGTTAATTTAGTGTTGCTGCAAATTAGAATGAGCGTGCCAGCGTTATAAAAAATGTTGAAATCCTGATTACCTAATTGCTCAAAAAACTTAATTGATATCTGTTGTTGATGCGGGCATGTGCTAGTAAGTAACATGGGTTTAGCTTGATCGGAGAGGTCTTTCAGCACTTTTTTATCTTGTATGATGACAAAGCCCCAAGGCTCACCATGCATAGCTGTGGGCGCACGTATGGCTGCCTCCAGCAAGCTTGGAATCGTCTCTTTATCTAGCTTTTGAGTTGTGTAGCTACGCACGGAGCGCCTAGCTAATATCGCTTCATAAAGGCTCATTTCCACTTCGAGCACAGCCATCTCCATGCACTCCATTCATCGCCCAGGTACAACATTTTTATATATTTGTTATGGCTACACTACCAAGAATAAATTAATTAGTTAATCCGCGCGAACACGTATAAATCAGCGGTTTGCGTCATGCTTTAAATATTGATGGGCGTGGCAATGGCTAACTCAATTCGTATATCAACTATATTCAGAAATCCAATATTTAAATGCTCTAGCCGCTCACAGTCGTGGCTACATCAGCTGCACTTTTTTGGTGCTTTAGGTCATGTAGGTGCATATTGAGTAGGCTTGGAAGTTGATTAAATCGTGCATATTCCCTACTAGTAACAATGTTTTATTCAATATATTCATTGGTGTCACCGGTAATTTTTAGGTTGGCATGGTGTTTGCTTTTATATATTTAAATTTTGGGATTTATCTTTTTGTTAAGTAAATTCATCAGTGTGTTAGGTGATTGCATATAAAAGGGCGGGTAAGGGGGCTGATAGCCAAGAGTGTCTACTGAGATCAAGAGTGTAGTGAGATAAGGTTTAGGTTTTAGAGTCAACGTTGGCTCGTATTGATAGATAGAACAGGGCAAAGGTGTCTTGATAATAGGTTAACTCCGGATGAGTTCGGAGTTGGTTTGTTATCAGACACCTTTTTTATTTGCCTAATTATTTTTTTGCATAATTTACTAGTAAAGCTAATGCATTAATTTTATTGAAATAAATGGCATGTAGTATCTGGTCGGCTGGCACTAATAACACAGTCACTAGCTGATTAAAAACATACCAGTAGCAGGTAATAGTAAATCTTGATACGGCCACCGGTGCGGTATTGAATGATGGAGTTGGAAAGGGGTTAATAAGCAATGTGTAAAATAATTACTTTTAAAAGCAATACGTTACTGCCACTAGCGCTAGTGTTTATTTCTGTTATAGCCATGGTGCTCAGCATCAATAAAAGTAAAGCGGATAGCGCAATGTTAAAGCGGACGTATACTTTATTAAACTTATCAAAGAGTATTCAAACTACACCAATTATCCAGGATGAAAGTTTTAAATCTCGCTTGTTGCCGGGGAGTGAGGGCGCAGCTAAAAGGTTGGACAGTACACTGAAGCGTACGTTAGATAACCTCATCCAGATGCAAAAGATTACTGCTGATAATCCCGTTCAGCAAAAGCAAGTAATGTTTGTACGTTCTGCTTTAGAAAAATTTATCCATGAGTCAAATAAATCATTGGCCAACAAGGGCGGGCTGAATTTGCTAGGCCCCACAATTTCAATCTTATCGGATGGTGAAATTAATCGTTTATATGCCATCATGATTGAACGATTGCGTGAGTTTGATAGCGGCCTACAGAAATCTTCGCAGCAGCAGCAAAAGTACGCCAATCTCAGAGACTTGGCTTCTGAGATTGTCATGTTGGTCAGTTTGTTACTTGGCGTGTTTATTTTTCTGAAGACACATAAAGGATTACACAAAGAGGTTTCTTTACGCAAGCGAGCTGAAGAGTACTGGAAATCAGCACTCACCGAACTCAAGTATCAAAAATTTGCATTAGATAAGCATGCGCATGTGGTCGTCACGGATACTCAGGGGCGCATTAGCTATGCAAATGCTAAATTCTGCGAGATTAGTGGCTATGTTCAGAGTGAGTTGATTGGCCAGAGTCATTCCATCATGAATTCTGATCAGCATCCTAAAGAGTTTTTTAATGAAATGTACGCTACCGTCGCCAAAGGTGAGACCTGGCATAATGAAATATGCAATCGCACTAAAGATGGGCAGTTGTATTGGATGGATACGACTATCGTTCCCTTTATGAATAGTAACGGTAAGCCTGAAAGTTACATCTCAATTTGTACCGATATTACGCAGCGTAAGGCAGTGGATGAAAAAAATCACCAGTTGGCTTTTTATGACCCACTGACCACATTGCCGAATAGACGCTTCTTTGTAGATAAATTATCCAAGGCTGTCACCGCTAGCAAGCATTTTGGACGTAAAAGCGCACTTCTGTTCCTTGATCTGGATTACTTTAAAACGCTCAATGATACGCAAGGCCATCAAATTGGGGACATGTTGTTGCAGCAGGTGGCAAGCCGCCTGAGGGGGAGCGTACGAGAAAGCGATACAGTTGCACGCATCGGCGGAGATGAGTTTGTCGTGCTGCTGGAACAGTTAGATGAAGATATCGCTGTGGCTGTAGGCCAAACTGAAGTGGTGGGAGAGAAGGTGTTAAATATACTGAATCAGCCTTACCTACTGAATGGTAATGAGTATATCAGTACGCTTAGCATAGGCGTGGCTATGTTGGATAGCCAAACACAGACGGAAGAGGATTTACTAAAACAGGCTGATATTGCAATGTATCAAGCCAAGAAGGCTGGTCGGAATATGGTTCGATTTTTTGACCCCGTGATGCAGGAAACAATCAATAGCCGGGTAGCACTTGAAAAAGATTTGCGTAAAGCGCTGAATGAAAAACAATTCCAGCTACATTATCAAGTTCAGGTGGATAGTGCCGGGCTTCCTGTTGGTGCTGAGGCATTAGTTCGCTGGAAACACCCAGCACGCGGCATGATTTCACCTTTTAACTTTATTCCTTTGGCTGAAGAAACGGGACTGATTGTGCCAATAGGTGCATGGGTGCTGGATACTGCCTGTGCTCAACTGGCGGCATGGCAGAAAAATCCAGTCACCAGCAATATTGAACTGGCGGTTAACGTAAGTGCAAAGCAGTTCAACCAAGTCAATTTTGTGGAGCAAGTGCGCGAAGCGATAGCGCGTCATCATATCAATCCATCTATGCTTAAGATTGAGCTTACTGAAAGCATGCTGGTGGATAACATTAATGACATCATTACCAAAATGAATGAATTGAATGCCATGAAAATTCGTTTTTCATTAGATGATTTTGGTACCGGCTATTCATCATTGCAATACCTGAAAAAACTACCGTTATCACAACTTAAGATTGATCAGTCTTTTATACGTGATATTACGAGTGATAGCAGTGGTAGGACAATTATATTGACCATTATCGCAATGGCCCGTGCGTTGAATCTGGAGATTATTGCAGAAGGCGTGGAAACTGACGCGCAGCTTGCGTTTCTGCGCAATTATGGTTGCGATCATTATCAAGGATACTATTTTAGTAAACCTCTACCGATACATGAGTTTGAAATCATGCTTGCAGATAGAGCTGCATATAACCTAGGCAACCTAAGTGAGCCTCTACTTACGCTAGCTGCTTAAGTTTTTAAACAAACTTAAGTTCTTAAACTTAAATAATAAGGCACAGCCTAATCGCAACGGATGCTTTTAGTGCATGATTGCTGTAAAAGCTTACTCTTTTAGGCCGCTTTTATGGGCAATACGCGCTAAATCCAGCACATGGTTCGCGCCAGTTTTATGCATGATGTTGGACTTATGAATCTCTACAGTGCGGTGGCTAATTCCTAGCCTACGCGCAATATCTTTATTGTGGTGCCCCTGAATCGCGAGCAGCATGACATCGTACTCACGCTCTGTCAGGCTCGCGATGCATTTTACGGCCTCTTTGTAACTAGCGTTTTCTGCGAGTGTTTTTTCTGACTCCATAATGGCTGCGTTGACCACGCTAATCAGCTTGTCACGCCGGACTGGCTTGGTTAAGAAGTCAACAGCACCAGCTTTCATGGCTTTAACACTGGTTGGAATATTGCCATGGCCAGTTAAAAAGATAATAGGGAGTGAAATGTCGCGTTTTGTGAGCTCCGCTTGTAGTTCTAACCCGTCCATATCCGGCATTCTGTAATCCACGATGGCACAGCCTGAACAATCTGGTGGGCAATCCTCTAAAAATGCCTGCGCACTTTCAAATGCCATGACGGGGATATTCTCCTGCGCGATCATGAGAGTTAATGAATCCCGAATGGCGGGCTCGTCATCAATAATATAAACGGTAGGTGGAGTAATTTTCATGATGCAAATGGGAGCGTAAAGTGAAAGGTTGCGCCTACTCTAACATCAGGATCTAACCAGAGCTGTCCACCGTTAGCTTCCGCCAAAGTGCGGCTAATGGCAAGCCCCATGCCTATCCCTTTAGCTTTAGTTGTGAAAAATGGCTCAAAAATATGCTTGGCAATTTCATCACTTAAGCCTGGGCCAACATCCTGTACTGTGACATGCGCCATATTGATATTAGCATTGGTACGTACGGTAATGCTGATTTCAGAGGATGCTATTTCTGCCTCACGCATGGCTTCTACTGCGTTTCTCAATAGGTTAACTAGTATTTTGAGTACCTGTGTCTTATTGCCCAACACTGGCTTGATGTTGCTCTCTAACTGCAATACGGGAGCAAAGTCTGAGTAACCATAGCTTTTGGCGATCACAAGTGCTTCTTTGACCGCATGGTTAATGTCTAATTGTTCGCGGATCATATCGCCTTTATGCAGAAACGAGAGTAGCTCATGTAAGCTGCTGCCTGCACGCTGTGCCTGTGTTACACAGCCCTCAAGCGCGCGTTTAAGGCTTGCTGAATCAATCGACTTTTGTTTTAGCGCATGTAGAGCAACTTCGCTATAAGCTGAAATAGCAGTTAATGGCTGGTTGATTTCATGGGCAATAGCAGATGCAGTTTGTGTCGCCACTTCTTTGGCAAATAGCGTTTCTGTTTCTGCGTGCTGCTCTTGTAGTTTCTTTTCGAGCATTTTTTGCTCGGTAATATCTCTTGTTACACCTAATAGTCTAGTGGCGCTACCACCTAGAAAGTGAGCACGCCCGATGGCGGATATCCAGCGCAAATCACCGTTAAAGCGATTGATAATGCGGTACTCTATATTAAACTCGCCATTGCCTGCGGGGTTGATGGCTTGGTGGATGGCTGACTCTCTAAGCAGACGGTCTTCTGGATGAATCACGAAAGCCACAACGCTATCGCTTTGTTCCGTTTGGTTTTTCCCAGCATGACTTTGTTCTGTTTTATCTGGATCTATCCCCCAATGTGTGAGTAATTGATCATTTTCATCACGCATCTTTAGTTGTGCATCAGCATCAAGATCAAAGTCAAAGGCAATAAGCCCGGCTGCTTTCTTTGCAAGCCTTAATCTTTCTTCACTGATACGTAAGGCTTGTTCTATGCTTTTGCGTTTAGCCACGGTGTAAAAGGTCACCAGTGTATAAGGCTTTTCTTGATAATTAATTGGGCTTAGCCCGATGTCTACTTCTAGTTCCTGACCGCTTTTTGTTAAAACAGAAAGCTCGTTTCCGCTACCCATCGGTCGCTTTTCTGGATTCTGTATAAAGTTAGATCGGTTTTTTCGATGTTGAGTTTGATAGTGCTTGGGGACGAGCGCTTCAACTTTTAGCCCAATCATCTCTTGTGCAGAGTAGCCCAGTAGCGATAGTGCGGCTGTGTTGGCTTCAGTAATTTTGCCAGTATCGCTAATCAGCAACATGGCATCGGCAACTGCATCAAACAGTGTTTGAAAGTTTAAGCTTTGTAGTGGATAGGCCAAGAATAGTCCTTTAACAAGACACATATAACACGGCTATATAGGTTGATTATAGAGTAAAAGTAAACTAGCGTGTGCACCTCTTAAAACATCTTCAACACTTATAAAGAACTAAGGGTTAGCTCGTATATGAGCCATAAGTTGATTGCAGTAAATTTAACGATTAGCAGGTAGATGCGCTGAGCGGCGAACAATGCATACTCAATAATAAGCATTAAACAGTTGAGAATCGGTGCATATCTGTAGGGTGTTTCCATGATTGAGAGGAGCTTCAAAATGAAAAAACTATATTTAGGTTTGCAGCGATTTATCAATGATGAAGATGGCGTAACTTCTATTGAGTACTCCTTGATAGCCTTGCTGATTGCGCTGGTCATTATCCTAGCAGTGGCAGCCATAGGTAATCCTGTTTGTGAGTCTTTCAGAGATATGGCAACAATGCTGGGTGGCACGCCGGCAGCCTGCCCTGCGTAGATGGAGTAGGAGCAACAATGTTGGTGTGTTGATATAGTGGGTTAGTTATCAAATGTATGCACCGGTCATGTTCATCCTGCATTTTAATGGGAGGGCTTAGTGCAGTTATAAATATGAGTAAGCTAAACAAGCGGAGGGGGGCTAGTTAAGCACCCTCTAAAAGACTAAGGGTTCGCTCGTATATAAGTCGCTAATCAATTGCAGTAGATTACGCATATCGGCAAAAGAATCAAGCTGATATAAGAACAATAAGCACTAGGCAGTTTGTCCTAAAGTGAGAAAGCACAAGAGCAGTAAGCGATTGTAGTTTTGTATGACGTGTTTTTCTATAAAAAGGAGTTTTAAAATGAAAAAGCTATATTTAGGTGTACAGCGTTTTATTAACGACGAAGAAGGCGTTACTGCTATTGAGTATGCATTGATTGCAGCATTGATTGCAGTCGTGATTATCGCAGCAGTGACCACAACCGGTACTCGTGTTTGCGAAACCTTCAGATCTGTTGCAACTGCCCTAGGTGGTGCTCCTGCTGCTTGTCCTTAGTGGATATCAGTATAGGGAGGCAATTGTGGTCTTGATGTGTTGTCTGGCTGGTACAAGGGTGATAGCCGACATGAATCAAGACCGCGGTTGCTAACCGGGTAGCTTGCAGTATTTATCTAGTAAAGAGAGATAAAAATGACGCCGAAACTGATGGGGTTGTTAGCGTTGGTACCTATGTTGATATTGGTGCTATTGGCGACTAAACAAGATATCAGCAGCCATCGCATTTCAAATAAACTGGTACTCGTTGGCGTGTTGTTAGGCGTGATTTTAAACGGAATATTACCTGAAGGCTTGGGCTTTAATTCACAGGCTCCAGGAGCTTTAGGTTGGTTGTCGGCATTCAAAGGGTTCGCGTTAGGTATGGGGGTATTTCTACCACTATATCTGTTACGTGCGATGGGTGCCGGTGATGTGAAATTGATGGGGATGGTTGGCTCTTTTCTGGGGCCGGACGATGTGTTGGGTGCCGTGTTAGCAACCTTGGTTGCAGGCGGTGTAATGGCGCTTTTGGTCGTGATGTGGGCAAAACAGCTGGGTTCGATGTTGCAGAACATAAAATTTATGTTTTACGGCAGTGCTGTTAAGTTAAGTACAGGGCAAGCGCCTTTAATGAATGATTTACCAGTTTCAGTAGGAAAGTTGCCTTATGCGTTGGCAATAAGTTTAGGCACCTTTGCTTACTTGATTTGGCAGCGCTTGTACTTTTAGTAATGGTTGTGATTATAAGCTGGTGTTCATGAGTCTAGTTCATGGAGAGTAGATAAGCGCTATTTATGTAAGTTTACGTATTGGTTAAGTGAGGGTGTAGCAACCCTGGTAAGAAAAAGATAATACAAAAATAAACGAATAAAACTAACCGAAAAAGTGAATGAAATCATGACAATAGGCATGACAGACTATAAGCACGCAGCACATGAAGAGCGACGTCAGACACTGGTTCCTACGCAGCCGAAAACTATTGAGGAAACAGGGCTCGGCTCTCAATTCATTATAGAGCTTTTAACTAAAGCGCTATTTCTACGCGGCCAGATGCGTTTGATGGATCTGGTTTCATACGCCAAACTTCCTGTTGCTGTACTTGAGCCATTGCTTACTTTTATGCGCACTGAGCGCATGTGTGAAGCGGTGCGTAACAGTGAAGCAGAAACCGCGGTAGCCTATAACTTAACAGAGCTAGGCAGATTACGTGCAGAAGATTATCTACGTAAAAATCAATATGTAGGCGCGGCACCTGTGAGCTTGCTGTCTTACATCCGGCAGGTGCGTCAACAGTCTATTACCAATATGCAAGTGACACGGCCACAATTATTAGAAATTTTTGATGGCTTGGTGATTAAAGAGGGGTTGCTCAAGCAATTTGGTGCAGCCATGAACTCTGGCCGGGCGATTTTTGTGTATGGTCCAGCCGGTAGCGGTAAAACATTTATCGCAGAGCATTTAGCTAAATTGCTATCTGGTGATGTCGCGATACCGCATGCGATTGTGGTGGATAACGAAGTGATACAGGTCTTTGATCCGCTTACTCATCGCCCTTCAGTGCCAGTTGATGAAGTGGGCGGCATAAGCTTGGATCGTCGTGTGATGTCCGACCAGCGCTGGGTAACCTGTCATCGCCCTGTGATTAAAACTGGCGGTGAATTAACGTTATCTATGCTGGATTTAGATTTTGATGAAAGCGCACGTTTTTACCAAGCACCGCCACAAGTAAAAGCCAATAACGGGCTGCTGATTATTGACGATTTGGGGCGCCAATTGACGCCAGCCGTCGATATTATGAATCGCTGGATTGTACCGCTAGACCGCCATGTGGATTACCTAGCGTTACACACCGGTAAGAAATTCATGCTGCCATTTGATGTGATCGTGGTGTTCTCCACTAATTTAGCCCCTAGCAAGCTGACCGATGAAGCCTTCTTACGCAGGCTTGGC
This sequence comes from uncultured Methylotenera sp., assembly GCF_946479685.1. Next base: position 30,318 of record NZ_CAMLGS010000002.1, on the reverse strand, counting down.
TACAAAATTTATGTTGGTCCATTGAGTGAGGAAGAGTACCGCTCAATTACTGAACAGGTTTGCGAAGAGATTAAGGTTCCTTTCAGCGAAGAGGGCTTTCATTATCTATTACATGAACATCATTACAAGTCAGGCAGACCTCTGTTTGCTTGTATTCCTAGAGATATATTGGAGCAGCTAAGAGATATAGCACGATATGAGGGTAAGCCGGCAGTGATGAGTAGAGAGCTGCTGGATTGGGCCTGGAACAACTACTTTGCCCACGATTAATGTATGAATGCGTCACGATATGTTGATGAGAACAGATAATAAAGGGGATGACAGATGAAAAATCCAAGAGCATTTTTAATGATTGTGGTTTCAGTCGGCATAGGCTTAGGCGCCGTAGTGTTAGCCTCACGCTGGATCTCTCAACAAGCTGCTACCGTAGCTTCTAGCAAGGTGGTTGTGGCTGCTATCAATATTGATTTAGGCACACCGCTTACACCGCAAATGCTTAAAGTGGCAGATTGGCCAAGAGGTAGTGTCCCCGTGGGTGCGACTGAAGATATTAAAACTTTAGATGCGAGGGTAGTAAAAACCAGTTTATTACAAGGTGAGCCAGTGCTGGAGTCCAAGTTGGCTCCAATAGGTTCAACCGGTGGTCTATCTGCCGTGATTGCGGAAGGTAATCGCGCAATGACGGTTAGGGTGAATGATGTGGTGGGCGTTGCAGGTTTTGCATTGCCTGGTAACTATGTAGACATTGTAGTAAATACCGAAGATGAAAGCGTGAAAGCCGAAAATGTGAACAAGAGCATTTCAAAAATTGTGCTTGAACACATTATGGTACTGGCCGTAGCGCAAGAGCAAAACCGTGATGAAACAAAACCAAAAGTAGTGAATGCAGTAACACTTGAGGTTACACCAGCACAGGCCGAAAAATTAGATTTGGCACGTAGTGTTGGTACTTTGTCATTGGTGTTGCGTAATCAAATCGATAAAAACGTGGTGACTACAGAAGGCTCTACCAAGAAGAACTTGCTTAACCGTGTAGATGAACCACCAGCTCCAGTAGTGGCTGCAGCGCCACAACAAGCTGCTGTGAAAACAGAGGTTAAACATGTTGTGAAAAAAGTCGCAGCGCGTAAACCTGTGATGCAAAGACAAAGCTATGAGCAGGTGGAAGTAGTGCGTGGCGCTACTAAAACAGTAGAGGAGTTTAAGCCATCGGTTGAGTAAAACTGTGAATGTAGTAAGTGTAAGTTAATGGAGCATCTACGAATTGAAGCGCCTAGTTTCAGAAGTTAGTTTCAAAGGATAGTGAGATCGAGAAAACGGTGATGAGTTAAGTTAATCCTTAAGCAAATCCTAGCTCGTATCGAAATTTGAAAGAGAAACGGCATATTGTCAGGGAGAAATGAGATGAACAAGCACAAGATCAAACGTGATCAGTTTTTACACAGTCAATTAAGGCACTGTGTCAGTAATCTTCTGGCTGCTATGCTAGGCGTCACGCTACTTTCAATAGCACCGCTACATGCAGCAGAGTCGCAAGCAAATATGCAGAATATCTTGGTCGCTGCGGTAACACCTAAAAAAGCAGCAGCAAGACCTACGCCATCCTCTACGGAGATTGTGCCTAGCGTTGAGCTATCTTTAGGTCAATCGCATCTGGTGAGGTTGCCTGCGGGTGTGAACTTGCAACGTGTGAAAGTGGATGATGAAAAGATTGTACAGGTAGATGTTACTAGCCCTCGAGAGGTGGTGTTGCATGCCAAGGCCATCGGCTCGACCATGGTGATTATCCTGGATAAATCTGGTCAGTCTGCGGTGATGGATGTGAGGGTGGTAGCAGTAACGACAGCGATGGATGCTGCAAATCTGCAAACCAAACTGCAACAAATCATGCCTAGTGAAAAGGGCATTAAAGTCAGTACTGCGGCTGAGTCTTTAGTACTGAGCGGTACCGTGAGCGATGCAGTGAAAGCCGATAAAGCCATGGCGTTAGCTGAGGCGTATGGCGGTAAAGATAAAGATAAAAAAGTCATTAATATGCTTCAGGTAGCCGCGCCGCAACAAGTGATGCTAGAAGTGAAAATGGCTGAAGTATCAAAAAATCTTTTAGATAAACTAGGTGCATCGTTTGGTGCTTCACGTGTTAATGGTGGGGTAGCTTATGCGATTGCATCAGGCTTTTTAAGCCTGACCGGTGCTGATCCACTCTCTCCAGGTGGTTTGTTGACTATTACTAAAGGCAATACAGCCATCAAGATCGACGCGGAAAATAAAGATGGTGTCGTCAAGATTTTAGCTGAGCCAAATATTATTGCTATTAGTGGTCAAGAAGGTAGCTTTTTAGCCGGTGGTAAAATATTTATCCCAGTACCTCAAAATAACACAGGCGGTGGTGCATCTGTCCTTACCTTAGAAGAGCGTGATTTTGGTGTAGGGCTTAAATTTACACCAACCGTGCTTGAAGAAGGGATGATTAACTTAAGAGTGGCACCTGAGGTTTCTGAGCTTAATCAAGGCGGCACCACTGTGGGCGGTAGCGTATTTCCATCATTTACGGTTAGGCGTGTTGCCACCACAGTACAGCTCCGTGATGGGCAAAGTTTTGCCATTGCCGGTTTAATTAAAAACAATGTTACAGAGAACATCCGTCGCTTTCCAATTTTAGGAGAGATTCCAATTATTGGTGCATTGTTCCGTAGTAGTTCTTTCCAAGAAGATAAAACCGAGCTGTTGTTTGTAGTAACCCCACGCTTGGTTAAACCGCTACCACCTGACTTTGCATTACCGACTGATCACTTTACCCCACCAGGTAAGGCAGAGTTTTTCTTGAACGGTAAGTTAGAAGGTAAACCTGCTGAGCCAGCTGCAGAAGACAGTCCAGCCCCAAGTGCTCCAGCACCTCAGCCTAATACGGTAGCACCAGAGCAAAGCGGTGCTAAAGATGGCTTTGAAATGAAATAAGGAGATAGTCATGCACACCTCAACATTGAAATACATTCTATCTGCCTTGATCGCATCTGCCACGATGGCAGGTTGCGCTACCAGTAAAACGCCAGTACTGGATGAGCATTTTGGTGAGGCAGTGAAAGCTGCAAGAGCGCAGCAGACGCTTAACCCGGATGCATCAACGACGAATGAAGCTGTCTTTGGCGTGGATGGTGCTGCCGCAGACGCAGCGATAGATAGATACCATAAATCCTTTACCCAACCACCTGCTACCTCCAACGTGTTTAATATTGGGGTTGGCAATACCGGTAGCGGTACGGGCAGTGGTAGTACAAGTAATACTGGGACAAGGTAAGGCTTTGGCGCCCACTGGGCAACGAAGGAGAGCCACATGAGCAAGCATATGAAATGTAATCCGCATGGCATGCAACGCCAGCGAGGTGCAGTAGCGTTAATCGTTGCAATCTGCTTAGTGTTGCTCGTAGGGATGCTGGGTTTGGTGTTAGATTTAGGCCACCTTTATGTGACTAGAACTGAACTACAAAACGCAGCAGACTCTTCTTCGCTCAGTGGCGCAAGAGAGCTTAACGGAAGAGTAACCGGTATTAATAACGCGATTACTAGGGCGATTGAGGCCGCAGGTAAGAATAAATTCAACCTGAATAGCACTGTGGTAACTGTTAACGCCAGCAATATGTGGGTAGGCAGTTGCCCGAGCGATGGCTGTATGGTGCCGATTAGCTCTGTTACCACGGATGCTTTGGCGGGTGATAAGACATTTTTAAAAGTAGATACAGGATTGCGTACGATTAACACCTGGTTCATTCAGGCATTGCCTGGAGTGGCAAGTACGACCCAAACTTTTGGGATGGCAGTGGCTGGTAAATATGCCGTTGATATCACACCAATAGCTATCTGTGAGCAGCCCGACCCTGGCACCATAAATGAGCTAGGGTTTGAGCGTGGCGTTTCTTATAATGTTCAATACGCTAACCCACTTGGCCCAGGTACCTTGTTTTGGATTGACCCAGAGTCTAATGTTCCGGGCGTATGCCCAGTGATCAGTACCAATGCAACATTGCCCTATGTATGTACGGGTAAAGTTGGTTTTACACCCATTATTGGCGATACAGTAAACACTAACACCGGGGTATCAGTACCACAATTAGCGGCATTGAACTCAAGGTTTGGCGATTACACTCCCCAAAACAAATGTGATGTCGCCACCGCGCCACCGGATACCAATATCAAAGAGTACATTTATGGCAATGCAGCAGGCACCGGATCACCTAAAGATTGGATGGGAAAAGACCCTATACAACAATCAATTACGTTTGTTCAGAGGTCTAATGTTAACAATCTTTGCGGACCACCAAGCCAACCTTGCAGGCCTAAGCCATATAGCTTAAGAAGCGGAGCAGGAACAGATTACGGTGTGTTGTGGGCTGGTTTTCGCAGAGCAGGCGCAACAGTTGCGCAGTGGCCAACTTTATATCCAGGTAATACAGCTACCTCTTACCCAGAGCCATCGCCCTATGCCCAAGCGAGTGGGAGCTTCTTTACAGCGCCAGCTGTGACTATTCAGCCGGGCAAGGCTGGGCGCAGAGTGCTGAATATGGTGATTATTGATTGCACCACGGCAGGTGGTGTTTGCCGACCAGCTACCGTTTTGGGGGTTGGCCGCTTTCTTATGCAGACTAGATCTGTTCCAACTGCTAAAGATGTTTTCGTTGAGTTTGGTGGATTATTACCAACTCCTTTACCAACGAGTGATATTAAGCTTTACCGATAATCATGAAAATCACAGAGCGAAAATTTAACAGAAGGTTAGGGCGAGGTAAGCAGAAGGGTGCTGCGGCAATCGAGCTTGCCTTGTTATTAGTGTTGTTGCTGATGTTTGTGACAGCCATTGTGGAGTTTGGTCGAGCCTTTTGGTACTACGATGCCTTAACCAAGGCTACGCGTGATGGTGCTAGATACCTTTCTAATACCAGAGTCAGCGCTTTGGTGGCGTTGGATGCGGCAACACAAACCCAAGCAAAAACGATGGTAGTGAATGCTGCAACGCAGGCACAAGTGCCCAGCTTTACATCAGCGGATGTGACAGTGACTTGCGAGCCAAATTGTGATGCTCCGGTTTATGTCATCGTTGCGATTAATGCATACCCCCTTACGATTGGTGGGTGGATTCCAATCATTCTGCCAGTTGGGTCTGCGACCTGGGCGACTACGTTATCGCCTTCTACTGCGATGCGGTACATGCATTGAAGGGAATTGATGATGCTTAATATGATGAAAAATTACAGCAAGCATCAACAGCAGCAACAAGGCGCTGCGGCGGTTGAGTTTGCGATTATTGCCTTACTGTTATTTACCATACTGTTTGGCATTTTAGAGTTTGGACGTCTGTTTTATGTTTATAACACCGTACAGGAGGTGACGCGTCATGCAGCACGAGAGGCTGTGGTGAGATGGGTAGATAACTCCAGCACTAGCCCGGCAAAAGTATTGGCATTATTTGGGGGAGCAGCGTTGCCAGCTGGTGCCGAGATTACGGCTACTAATATTGATATTCAATACTTAACTGCCAGCGGTGCTGTGCCTAGCCCCTTTCCGGCAAGTGCATCAGACAATATTGCAGCCTGTTTAACAGGCCCCGCAGGTTGTATTGCATTAGTACAGGTTTCTATTATTGGCGCAAGTTATGCGCCAATGGTTGGGCTATTCCCGTTTTTAAATATCCCGATCCCGGCATCGACAGTCACGATGCCTGCGGAAAGTTTAGGTTATACCGGTTCTTAAATGGAATGGCGGCAAAAAAATGAAAATAATTGTGATTTCGCCTAATAAGGTATTGAGAGAAGAGATTCTACATAGCATTAGAGATGTAGATGCGTCTGGGCATGTGTTGGTATTTGGGGATGGGTTTAGCAATTTAACAAATACGGTAGAAGCAGAGCATCCGGATTTACTGATTGTTGACAGCATTTGTGTGGAGAACGGTAATCTCAGCATTTTAGAGAGCATTAGTCTTCGTTCTCATCATTTGGCAATCATGCTGCTGTCACAAAACGCATCAACAGAGTTTCTGATGTCAGCAATGCGCAGCGGTGTAAAAGATGTATTGAGCTTGCCGTTGCAATCCAGTGAATTGCAAGCGGCCGTGCATCGCGTTGAATTGAAGCTAAGACAAGATGCACCAAAAAGTAAAAAAGGCAAAGTGATTGCTTTCGTGGGCAGCAAAGGCGGTAGCGGGGCTACTTTTTTAGCGTGTAACCTTGCGTATATATTGGCAGACACTAGCAACGTTAAGGTGGCATTGCTAGATTTAAACCTGCAGTTTGGTGATGCCGTCCTTTTTGTGAGCGACCATGTGCCACCGAACACACTTGCTGACGTATCCAAGAGTATCAGGCGCCTGGATGCATCGTTGTTGAAATCTTCTATGGTACAGATTCTGCCCAACTTTAGCGTCTTGGCTGCGCCTGAGGATGCTGAGTCAGCACAGGACGTAAAGCCTGAGCATATAGATGCTTTAGTTAAGCTGACAACCGCAGAATATGACTTTGTCGTGATTGATATAGGCAGAACCTTGAATGCTACAGGTGTAAGAGCGCTGGATCATGCAGATTACATCTTTGTTGTGCTGCAGGAGACACTGCCTTTTATACGAGATTCAAAGCGCTTATTACATGCTTTCCATTCGCTAGGTTATGCCAAAGAAAAAGTTCATGTTTTGCTTAACCGGCACGAGAAAGGTGGGGACATTCGCCTTGTAGATGTAGAGGCAGCATTAGGCATGAAGGTTTATAAAACCATACCCAATAGCTATCTGGCAGTTTCAGCCTCTGTGAACCAGGGGGTTCCTATTATGAAAATTTCTAAGAATGACGCAGTGACTAAGGCCTTACAGGAGGTTGCAGCAAACTTGGTAGAAGGCGCTAAAGCGAAAAAATCTGGATGGTTTGATAATTTGCTACATCACGCATCATTTCTTTGAACGAGGTTGCGGCACGCACGATTGACGGGATGTTGATAAGAATAAATGCTGAATTAAGGAAGGAATTTAATTATGTCATTACGTGATCGATTAGAAGATGTAAAAAATGATGCGGTGCTTGAGCCGCAGGGCAACCAGACTGATGGTTTGATGGGCAATAAAGTGTATCAGGAACTAAGGTCACGTATTCATCGTAAGCTGCTAGATCGCGTTGACCTATCCATGATGGAAAACATGGCGCCAGAGCTATTGACTGCCGAGCTGAAAACGCTGGTAGAGCGCCTGCTGACTGAAGAAGCAGTGGCAATTAATGATGTAGAGCGCATGAATCTTGTGCGTGATATTCAACATGAAGTATTGGGTTTGGGGCCGCTGGAAATCCTGATGGTGGATCCTACTATTTCCGATATATTGGTCAATACCTATAACCAAATTTACATTGAGCGTAGAGGTAAATTAGAGCTAAGTGATGTGCGTTTTGAAAGTGAGGCGCACTTACTGAAAATTATCGACAAGATTGTTTCAGGTGTAGGACGGCGCGTGGATGAGTCTAGCCCGATGGTGGATGCACGCTTACCAGACGGTTCTCGTGTGAACGCGGTGATTCCACCTTTAGCTGTAGATGGCGCGATTCTTTCGATTCGTCGTTTTGCAATTACACCATTGATGATGAGTGACCTGTTGCGCAATAAAAGCCTTACGCCAGAAATGGCAGAAGTGCTGCAAGGCCTAGTCCAAGCTAAAGTAAATATCTTGATATCTGGCGGTACCGGTACAGGTAAAACAACCTTGCTTAATGTGCTGTCTGGCTATATTCCAGAAAATGAGCGCATTATTACTATTGAAGATGCAGCCGAGCTGCAACTACAACAACCGCATGTCGTGCGCTTGGAGATTCGCCCACCTAATATTGAGGGCAAGGGTGAGGTCACACCTCGCATGCTGGTGAGAAACAGTTTGCGGATGCGTCCAGACCGTATCATCGTCGGTGAGGTGCGCGGCCCTGAGGTGGTTGACATGCTGCAGGCCATGAACACAGGTCATGAAGGTTCAATGGCGACTGTGCACGCGAATACTCCGCGCGATGCTTTAACTCGTGTAGAAAACATGATGGGCATGGCAGGTTTTAATCTGCCAACCAAGGCGATGCGGGAGCAAATTAGCTCTGCCCTCACAGCCATTATTCACATTACTCGTCTAAGTGATGGTCAGCGTAAAGTGACCAGCGTAAAAGAAATTACTGGTATGGAAAGTGAAGTGATCACCATGCAAGATATTTTTGTGTACGAGCAAACTGGTGTGTCTGATAAGGGGGTGGTGCAAGGGCACTTTAAAGCAACAGGCATTCGGCCAAAATTTGTAGAGCGTTTGCGGGTGCATGGCGTACAAATTTCAGACAACTTGTTTGACCCGACAAAACTGTATGAGTAGGAGCTTGATATGGACTATCTCTACTATTTATTTGCGATATTAGCGTTTTTGGCGGTAGTGCTATTTTTAGAAGGCGCGTACATGGCTTGGAACGCTTACAAGGGGCCAGAAGCAAAACGCATTGAAAGACGCCTGGAGGCAATGACACTTGGCAAGGAGCACGAAAGTACTTTGGTTAAACAGCGTCTGCTTGCCAAGACACCTGGTATTGCCAGTATGTTGCAGCAAGTACCAAGGATCCAGCAGCTAGACAAAGCGCTGTTACAGTCAGGTCTTCAATACAGCGTGGGAAGGTTTCTGGGAATTTGTTTGATGCTCGCAGCAGCTGGTTTTGCAATAGCTCTGTATTTTGGTGCAAATGTTATGGTGTCTATTATCGTTGCGGCTGTTGCAGCATGTTTGCCGCTGATCCACATGTTCAGTGCTAAGCAAAAGCGTATTAATACCATTGAACAGCAATTACCAAGCGCACTTGATTTAATGGGGCGTGCGATGGTGGCTGGGCATGCCTTTCCTAGTGCTTTACAGATGGTAGGTACCGAAATGCCTGAGCCAATTGCTTCAGAGTTCCGTATTGTGTTTGATGAAATTAATTACGGCATTCCAACATCAGAGGCCTTGATGAATTTAATCCAGCGCGTACCAAGTACTGATGTTAGTTACTTTGTGATTGCAGTGCTGATACAGCGTGAAACTGGCGGTAATTTGGCTGAGCTCTTGGGGAATATTAGCGAGTTGATACGGGCTCGCCTGAAATTGCTGGGGACTGTACGTGTGTTATCTGCGGAGGGGCGCTTATCGGCATGGATTCTAACATTGCTGCCATTTGCATTGGGTGGTGTGCTGCAGCTAGTGAATCCTAAGTTTTTGAGCATACTGTGGACAGATCCCAATGGTCTGAGAATGGTCATCATGGCCATCATATTGATGATTTTTGGTATTTTTGTGATGTGGCGGATTATCAAAATCAGGGTCTGATACAGATTAAATAAGTGAGAACATCATGAACACAATTCAAATAATTTATCTGGTTCTTATTTTTATCACGGTGTTTGTTGTTGCTATGGTCATTATTGGCCAGTTTAGTACCAACCCTTTAGGGGCCAGGTTAAAAGTATTAAGAGATGATACGACAGACGAAAATGATAATGAGCCTGTGTGGGTCAGTCGCATCGTTAAATTAACCGGGCCAATTGCCAAACTGTCTTTGCCTAAAGAGGGATGGGAGCATTCACAGCTGCGTATTCGTTTTATGAACGCGGGCTTACGTAGCCCTAGTGTACCTATCTTGTTCTTTGCAGCTAAAACCATCCTGACTTTTGCATTACCAAGTTTGTTTCTTTTATACACGGTTATTTCAGGCGCTGTAGTTAAGCCTAATAATCTGATGATGATGCTACTTTTACTGGCTGCGATTGGTTATTTCCTGCCAAACGCCGTGTTGTCACATCGTATTGACAGGCGTAAACGTGAAATATTCGAGAGCTTTCCTGATGCGCTTGACTTAATTATTGTGTGCGTAGAGTCTGGTTTGGGACTAGATGCTGCCTTAGCCAGAGTAGGGGAAGAAATGCACGTAAGAAGCCCTACGCTAGGTGAGGAGTTGCATTTAATTAACCTTGAGTTACGTGCTGGTAGCTCACGTGAAAGGGCATTGCGTAATTTAGCATTGCGTACAGGGGTAGAAGAAGTGGATACGCTAGTGGCTATGTTAGTGCAGTCAGATCGTTTTGGTACCAATATTTCTGATTCATTAAGGGTGCATGCGGATAGTTTGCGCACTAAGCGCCGCCTATTGGCTGAAGAAGCCGCGGCAAAAATTGCAGTTAAATTGTTATTCCCGCTTATTTTCTTTATTTTCCCGTCGATGTTGTTGGTGTTGTTAGGCCCGGCCTTTATTAACATACACAACATTTTGTTACCAACACTCGCCGGACAGTAAGTGAGTAAGCCAAACGAGCTAACTAATGCGTTAATTTAGTCAAGTGGTAGCTTAAGTAGTGGTAGGAGGTGGATGATGAAAAGCAAACGTAAAATCTTACCTATGGCATGCTGCGTTGCAATACTCAGCGCATGTGCATCCAACCAGCAGGTAAGCGAGGCACCATCGTGGGCAATTAGTCCTAATATTAAAACAAGCAATGCACAAGCCAGTGCAAGTGCGATGTACAAGTTAGGCAGATATTATCAAGGGCAACAGCGTAATGATTTGGCGATAGAGGCTTACCAAAAATCTATTTATGCTGATCCAAGCTTTGTTGAAGCCTACAATGGCTTAGGTGTGGTCTATGCAAGGCAAGGCAAGTATCAAAAAGCCATTGAGGCATTTAAAGCTGCACTCAATTATGCTCCTGCCGCTGCGCACTTATATAGCAATATGGGCTATGCCTATTACCTGCAAGGGCAATACACTGAAGCAGTTGCTGCTTTAAAACAAGCTACTACCTTAGATCCATCTAATCAACGTGCACTTAATAACTTAGGAATGGCTTACGCAAAAGCTGGTAGTCAGGGTGAGTCTATTCAGGCGTTTACTGAGGCCATCAGTGTAGAAGCTAGAGCAGCAGAGGCAACAGCTACTGCTCAATCTTCCTTGGCACAAGGGCAAGCCACAAATCCGGCGACAGTTCCAACCGAGGTAAAACCAGCCAATGTTTCTGATATTTTTGCAGCCAAGGTTATCCCGCCACAATCTGATGTACAGGAATTAGTGCTCCCTAAAAACGGGGGGGTAATCAGGCCAGCACCGTTACCGGGAGCAGTCCCGGTGGTGGAAAGTAGCGTTACTTTAGTACAGGTGGCACCTAATGTATTTGAGCTCCAGTCACAGCAATTAAGCGCAATGCCTATGCAAGAGGCTGAAGCACCTGTGATGGTGGATTGGAAGCAGGCACACGTGGAGGTTTCTAATGGTAATGGTGTGACAGGGATGGCTGGTCAAGTAGGTAGATTCCTATTAGGGCAAGGCTACCAAGTGACAAGGTTAACTAACCAAAAGCCATTTGCCGTTAAAAAATCACAAATCCAGTATCGAGATGGGCACCATAATGAGGCTAAATTCTTGAAAGATAGCTTGCCAGATTCTCCAGAGCTTGTTCAGCGTAATGATTTACGTGCAGATGTCGGTGTGAGGTTAGTGTTAGGTAATGATATGCGTACACATATTGCATATTTTGGCACTCAACATGAAAAAACACAGCTAGCTTTGACATTGAATAAACCTAAAACTTAGTTGGTATGTAGCTGAAGTAGTGGTTGGTTTTGTAGGGCAGTGCAGTGTAGTTGGTATGTTGTTTAACTTGATAACTTAAGGGAGTGAGACATGGCTAATATGGACAATCTTATTGAACCAGGAAGACAAGGTACCTGGGTTGCTGCAACTTTTGTGGTGGCATTGCTTGCATTAGTGGTAGCGATTGTTGGTGTCAAACGTAATAGTGAGTTGCTGTACATGACGCAAACTGAGCTTTTATTAGTTAATCAGAAGATTGAGGCGCTACAAGGGGGTAAAGCACCGCCAGCTGCTGCAGCGCCAGCCGCACCTGCGGCAGCTGCTGAGTAGTCGTTGTTAGCAGTGTTATCACTATTTGGCATGTTCTGAAATATTCCTGTTAGGTAAGTATTTTAGAGCATGCCGAATATCTCAGTGCGAGGTGTCTTATCTCGAGAGTAATCTTGAAGACTCTTGGTGTTCGTGTCAGTTGTTGATACAGTGAGATACTCTACATGGATAGATAGGAGATTCGTAATGAAAGCACGAGTTGTTAAATTGAGACACATCCCTAATCTTTTATTATTAGGCATCGTAGCTTCTGTTGCTGTACTTCACCCTCACCCTGCGTTTGCGAAAAAGCAGAATTATGAGGAGCAAGGTAGAGATTACGGGGATGAACGCTATGAGCGTCGTGACCGTGGCTACAATGATAGAGATGACACCAATGTGAGTGTCAGTGTCCGTTTTGGTGATAGGCAGCGCACGGTTGTACATGATTACTATGGCAGAGATCGTGAATCAGGCTCTTGTCCGCCAGGCTTAGCTAAAAAACACAATGGATGCATGCCGCCTGGTCAGGCCAAAAAGTGGCGGGTAGGTGCTCCGCTACCTAGAGATGTGGTCTATTATGACTTACCGCCACGCTTAGTGGTTCAGTTAGGGGTGCCGCCAGCGGGTCACCGCTATGTCAGGGTTGCCGCTGATATTTTATTGATTGCCGTAGGTACTGGTATGGTGATTGATGCGATTGACGATTTAGGCGATTAGTCATTCGTTCTATCATTCGGATAGGCCTATACGGATTAATTCTTACGTGTTTACCCGTATGTACCCAATGTCAAAATCAGATTAAATTATCACACGTACAGAGGCAGCACTAAATGAGTGATTAACACTTTAATTTAGTGATGCCTTTGGTTTTTTAATACTTTAATCAAGGGGGCGTTAGTGCTTACGGAACAAACCATTCAGGTAAGTAAAACACCTCAATATTTACTCACGAAACTCTCAAAGCGAGATGTGCAATCTACATTTCAAGCATCTATAGAAGGAACTTTATCTATAGATAAAACATCACATAGTACGAAAAAGCAGCATGTATTGCCGTGATTACTCGTTTCACAACGGGATCTTCATGGGTTTGGAGTTGGGCGCAAGGTGATAACTTGGTAGCACTACAAACGGAGACGATACAATGAATACATCATCCAATGTATATCAGTTGAAAAACATGATGCCCAGTGACCTCTTGAGTAAGCATGATCATTATGAGGATACTGGATTAAATCTGCCGGAGTTGACTATTTACGATAACGGTATGATTAGAAGTTGCAGTAAAGACGCCTCTACATTGCTAGCGTGCTCATTAGATAAACTTAGATGGCGTCACGTATCCACGTTTATCCCACAATTAGCCGATATGGCTATGATGGAGGGCGGTCAAATTAACCCCAATTTACGCTACTTGTCACACATCGGTTATCACTTTGATTTAGTTAATATGCAGGGTGCACATATTGCGTGCGCTTTATTTTTTCATGAGATAGAGCACTTTGATAAACATTACTTAAGAGTGATATTCCGCCCAGTTGAGCATCGGAGCAGAGTGCTGTAACTGCGCTTATCCCAAATTGATCCTGTTGCAGGAGATTGTCATTTAAAAGGCATGTGCCTATGATATAAATTGTTGTAAGCTCTAATTGCTTTTAATATTAATAAGGAGAATACCAATGAACTATTTAAAGCATATCCTAATCGCCGCCATTGCGTTGCTGATCGTATCAATCTCAATGAGTACATACGCTTACACCACCGTGCCAGAAGAAATGATTCCCGAAGATGCTACAGAGCCTGACATGAGTGCAGTAACTCCCGTCACCGAGGGCGATGTTACTTACCTCACAGGTGGTATCGGCAAGGCAGAGTCAGTTGCTATGCGCGGTAATGCCAAAAATTACGCACTGGAAATTGTCTTTGTAGAAAAATCTGGCGCTTTAGAAGAGTACCTATCCGAAGTTAAGCTACAAATTATTGATAGTAGCAAAAATACCTTACTGGATATTGATACCCAAGGCCCTTATTTTTTAGCAAACTTACCGCAGGGTAAATACCAAGTGAGTGCTGAGTATAACGGTGTAGTTAAAACACAATTAGTTACCGTCAGCAAAAAGAAACATTCCAAACTGATATTCTGGTGGCGTATGGCAGAGTAGTTTCGTCACTGCCACTGTTTTTGCATCTCACAGAATAAGCTGCGCTAATTATCGTCATAGACATGGCTTTGAGGCTAGCCTTCAAGGCTGTGGCTATACGTGCTAGATACACGGTAAGCCTCTAGTTATTGCTTGCCAGGGCTTCCTACAATTTTGCAGTGTGCATCTTTGTAAGGTCCACTCGCTTGCACCCAACCATCACCGGGGCTTGTCTGTGTGCACCATACCTCACCATTGAGCTTACTTTTCCATTTGTACCAAGCTGCGGGTGCTGCCAATACGGTAAATGACACCAGCAGGCCAACGGTTAGCAATACAGCCCTTTGTTTCATGGCTCTAGGTTTTATGGATTCGGATTCCATGGATTCAGGTTTTATAGGTTCAGGCTTCATGACTAAGGGCTTTGTATATTGGCATTTTACGGCTCAGGTGTACCAGTATCTTTATTACCATGAATTAACTCGTTGCGTGCCGCAGTCGCCAGCGCTTGGTACTTCAACTTAAATGCATCCAGGTTTTCTTCTTCCAGCTCTTCTAAATCTAACAGTGCGTTATGCGCGCCTTTGGTTGCTCGAATCAACTCATCAAGCTTGAGCTGAATAGCCTCCCTATCGCGGTTTTGGGTGTTTTGAATCAGAAACACCATTAAGAACGTGATAATCGTGGTACCGGTATTAATCACCAGCTGCCAAGTGTCGCTAAAGTTAAATATAGGGCCAGTCACCACCCAAATCAGAATCACGGCCACAGCCATCGAAAACACTCGGGGACGGCCACAGTAATGTGCGGCAATTTTAGCAAAACGGGAGTACCAAACACTATTACGCATACGATGCTTCCTCTTCAAGTTTACGTTACACAAGTGTACGTCAAAATGATGCGCGAGTTCCCAGCCAAGGCAATTAGCTGGGCATACACCTAATGTACCGTAGATTTAGAAAAAAAGTTAAGTATCACAACGCCGGCAATAATCAGGCTGATGCCAATGAGTGCAGCTGTATCAAGCGGCTGGCGATAAACCAACCAGCCGATGAGTGAAACCAGCACAATACCAATGCCTGACCATGCAGCATATGCGATGCCAATTGGGATTGTACGCAGTGTGAGCGATAGAAAATAAAACGCAGCAGCGTAGCCTATGACGACTACTACAGAGGGCACTAATTGTGTAAAACCTTCTGCCGCTTTGAGGGCAGAGGTGGCGATAACCTCTGAAAAGATTGCGATTGCTAAATAAAGCCAATTCATTGTGATGTTTACCTAACTTTAATGTAAAGCGTGACTAAGTCTAAAACGATTATAAGGCACTCAATACCCTGCAGAGTTCGCTATGCTTGCGATGGCATTCATGAACTCAGCACCGCTTTGCGAGCTGATTAGCCAAGCGAGAGCGGCACAGTTAATGATGATGGTGGCATAAAACACAGATTGAAATTCTTTTTTGACTGATTTGTGGCGCAATACCTTTTGTGCAAGTACAGCACCAGGCCAGCCGCCAATTAAACTCAATAAATGTAATTGGCTTTCTGTGGTTCTCCAGCGCCCTTTTTGTGCGGCTGATTTATCTAAGGCGTAATTAGTAAAGGTAAGTGCGCTTAGCACGCAGTATATCTCTAGCACTACCAATGGCAGCTTGCCTCCCAGTACCGAGAGGGCTAAAAATGCACAAAAAATGATGGAAAATTTAACGCCTAAGCTATTGTTTTTGCGAGGTGTATTTTGTGTTTTCTTACGGTTTGCAAATGCAATATTTTTTGCAAAAAGACGTTGATTTTTGTCGGTATCCAGCTCGTAAGTAATGAAATCACCATTAATAGGGCGCGATGATGGCTTAGAAAAATTCTTAATATGTACAAACGCCCGTTTGCCACTAGTATTTAGTGCGCCATCGCCATTAGGAATTACAAAACCATAGCCTAAGTCATCTTTCCAGTCTGTGATTTTTCCTTGATAGCGCATTTTAATGCTTAAATGATAGAAATGATTAGAATTTAGCGCCGTGATTCACAGTTTACCGCTGCAGATAGAGATTAGCTGCTTTTGGCCACAATATGCGTAGGTACGCCATCAATACTCCATTGGTTTTTATCTTCCCAATACTGTTTGATACCAGTATCGCCTTTCTTGGTTGCCCAATCTGAAAGCTGTTCTCTTTCGCCATCATATGACAAATAAGGCACAGCCATGCCACAAGAGCTCTGTACAAGATCAAGCGTCATCTCAAAAATCTGGCGTGCACCGGGTAGGGGTGAGAATAAAGGGTAGAGCGTATTCCACTCGGCATCGCCAGTGTGGTAAACCTTAGCCGTGCCATATAACCGTAAAATCAATGGCGAGCCATCAAACGCACAAAACATAATTGTCATGCGCGGGTCTTGCTGCACATGCGCCGCAGTTTCATTGCCGCTACCCGTCACATTTAACCACGCCACGCGGGTGTCACTGATTACCCGTAATGAGTCCATCCCCTTGGGCGAAACATTAACGCGGCTATCAGCATAGGCTGTGCCCACAAAGAAAATCTTTTGCTCGGCAATAAATTGAATATGCTTTTCAGATAACGCGTTAAATTGCTGACCCATTGCTGCTCCGTGTGATTGCCGACTATAAACGAGTGTGACTTATTGTAACGCAGCAGATAACAAGCTGATATAGCGAGAAGGGGATTGAGTATTGCTAAGCGGGTGCTGATTAGATCCTGATATTCGAGCTAATGGGATGTTGCCTTCTTAAAAATCATGCCATCCATACTTGCTCTTGCACCACAAAACTGGCGGCATGCATTGTCAGATCTTGTCACAACGTAAGCCAGATTGCTCTTGAAAATTAAAGCGATACTGCAATTTTGGTCAATATCATTGATATCACTGTTTGCCACTGCTCTATCTGCGTGCTTTTCCCAATTTCCATTCCCATCATAGCTGCATGTATATGCATTTTGGCCTGCGGTGTCGAGCTCAACGGTGATGGCGTTGTGCACTTTTTTATCTCTTTGGATGAGCAGAGTATCAATCGCTTCGCTATGGCAATAGCCACTCTCATCCGCAAACTTCCCGTTACCACAGGCGCATGGGGAACCTTGTTCAGTAGCGTAGCAGTTGGTGTAAACGGTGTGCTTGTTTTCATACTTACCAAAAATAGAAACAGGAGGAACATCGTCTGCAAGTGCTACTAATGGGTTTAGTAGTAATAGATAAAGATAAGCAAATTTCATGGCGCTAGCGTTTGAATTAGGCAATATGCGTATTATATTTTAACCACGATAGTAGACGCTATAAAATCACCTAGCCTGCGATGCGATCCAAAAAAGATAAAAATCCAATCAAAAATACCTAGTGGAAAAGTAATGTTTCTTAGAAATGACTGCGCTAATGAGCATGGCTGCATTGTTTCTTTATCAATCACTTTAATATCTAAAAGTTTTTTCCCGATGCTTTGGCCATTGGCTAGCGCATCAGAAAACAGAAAATAAGCGAGGCCGGTAATACTAGCGATAAAAAGTGAAACGTTATGGCCAATGATGTTGCGCAATAGATAAAAAGCGAAAATCCATAAAAGGTAAGCAATTAAACCATCAAAAAATTGACCTACAAATCGCTTTCCAGGATGTGCTAATTTTGGTGTTGTATTCTGTGAGTCCAATTTTTACTCCTATTTTTAGTGGTGATTTGGCAGATCAGACATTGATGGCTAATAGTTGGGGCGCTGTTAGGCGTCTCGCTTGAATGATGGGTTGGGCATAGCGTTATTATTCACCGCAAATCATTTTTCCAAATGTTGCTCTGTCAGGAGTAGTGATTTTTGATAAACAGGTTTGTCTGCAAAGTTTAATGAATTCTTGCTTATTAAATACCTTATTAGAAATATCAAACATGCCACGCCAAGACGACATTGAGAACATGTCCATGTCATCGTTTGTTTTGCAGGAATCTTTACTTATTGGTTCTTTGCATTCATGAAATGCTTGATTGTATAACCAGTTGCAATCAGATAATAACAGACGATACCCTTTTGTAGTTTTTACAACTGGTCTTTCTCCGCACTCGACGAGTACTGCTGCCGCACCGCCAGCAACACCGACTTCCTCTTGTGGGGCAAAAACATTAGCTTCACATTTGTCCCAACGAGCCTCTGCTTCATTTTCTTCCGCGTGGGCGGTGGGAACAACAAAAACAAATATGATTATAAGCAATGTATAACGCAAAATCATGAAAACTTCCAACGTTTGAATTAAGGGACCTGCTTTAGCGTGTCCCGCTTGAATGACGGGTTAGGCTGAGTGCTTGGTGGCATAAAAACCTTTGATACTTGGTGAAAAAAGGATGTAAATGAAACTACTAAGACAAAAAGTACTGCCAAGGCCGTAAGTGAAATATTTACCATAAGTTAGTTGAGAAAAGTCTTGGAAGCCAAGCGTAGTAAAAAGAAAATACAACAAATATAAAGCAAATAAGCCTGCTAATAAAAGGAGCACAGAAAGAATATATGATACGACTTTAGAACCAGTAAGAACTTTATAGAGCAGAAGAACAGTTAATAACAATCGAAAAGTAGCGACAACTTTAAAGTTAATAGCTATGACATAAAAACTAAATAATATTAGAACAGCGCAAATTGCTATAAGGGGTTTGGGGGCTAAGAGTAATTTCTGCATTTTGGCCTAACGTTTGAATTAAGGGGTGCCGTTAGGCATCCCGCTTGAATGATGGGTTAGGGCAAAGGATACAACAAACCTTAAGCATGGAAAATACTGGCAACAGAGAAACATTGTAAACAAAGGTAAACTACCTCACGCACTCTGGGGTAGCAAATCTCGCTAAGAGAAAACAAAGGTAATTGTTATAGCGACTATGGCAAATAGCCCCAATACAAAATACTCACCAATTTTTTGAGCCTTCTTCGGATCTAGATGAAAAGTGCGTCCCGTAGCTTTGCCAATAACATATGCCAAGGTTTCACCAATTACAGAAACTAAGGTCTCTATTTCCATCAAATGCCTAACGTCTAAAGTAAGGGGCGCGCTTTAGCGCGTCCCGCTTGACTGTGGGGTTAGGCATAGATTGCCTCCACAGCGACCAACCCATGCTCACCGCCAGCAAAGATATACTCTTTGCAGCGAACTTGTGTGCCTGGGGTAAATTGCCAAGACTCACCACTTGGGATTTTGCCTTGAAGAAGAAAAACATTGTTTCCGATAGACTTAGCCTCAACAGGGCGCCAAACTTCTGTGCCTTCGCCAAGGAGCGCAACATAAATTTCATGTGCCGTTGTCATGCTGTGCCTAACGTTTGAATTAAGGGGCACGCTTTAGCGTGTCCCGCTTGAATGATGGGTTAGCGTGCATGACGAAAAAATCTTCGGTAGATAGTTTGCATGAGCAACATAAAGCAAAAGCAGGCAAAGAGCTGCGCTGTTGCGCCAACTAGTATAGCCAGCCAGCTCAAATCTATGCTCAGTACAGAGCGAGCGACAGACCACGCATATAAAAAAGGGAAAATGAAAATACCGCTTATGGCCAAGTGTCCAGACGCGAAGGTTGTATACATAAAAACCATAGCAGCAATCACGGACACGGGTATGCCAATAACAATTGTCAAAAATAGTGGTTTGGCAATATCTGTCATGCTTGAAGCCGCTAACGTTTTAATTAAGGGGCACGCTTTAGCGTGTCCCGCTTGAATGATGGGTTAGGTAGGTTTAATGATGGCATTATTTACCCCAGTTTTTTAGCTCTTCATTGCGAGCTATAGTGGAAGTTTGCATACAAGAGTAAAACTCTAACGGCCATATTGAACCACCCTCAGCTTCATCGTTTGCAGCTTTCTGACATTTTGGTTTTTGTTCTTTTAGCCATGCGCGTTGTTCAGTTCTTAGTTTTGTTTTATCAGCTTTTGATAAAGAGAGCATTTTTTGTTTGTAGGTTGAATTTAGTTGTTTGTCTGCTAGCTGAAAATCTTGTATGGCACATGCATTCATTTGTGCTTGATTGCCAGAATAGTCACATTTCTCGGCACTCTCCGAACGAGCAGATGTAGAAGCAACTAGCAAAAGAACTAAAGAAACTAGTGAATGATTAAATTTCACGGTTTTTTAACCTAACGTAAAGTAGACACCGATTTAGGTGTATAACTTGGGTGGTTGATATGCATTTTTTTAATCATTAATTATATTAACCATCTAATTATTAATGGTTAAATTGTTTTAATTCCTACTTCTGTTTGCTTAAAAAATACACCTTAGTAATTAGCGTGATAACGTTTACTCTGTGAGAGGCGGATGCTGTAAGGCATCCGCCAATTGATTACTTAACCACTTCTTTTAGTTGCTCTAATATCGCAGGGTTGTCTAGTGTTGAGATGTCTGAAGTAATCTCTTCGCCTTTTGCGAGTGTGCGTAACAATCTACGCATAATTTTGCCTGAGCGAGTTTTAGGCAGGTTGTCACCAAAGCGGATTTCATCTGGTTTGGCGATTGGGCCAATTTCTTTGCCTACCCATTCGCGTAGTTCGGCAACGATTTTTTTCGCTGCTTCGCCTTCTGGGCGTGTGCCTTTAAGAACTACATAGGCAACAACTGATTCGCCTTTTACATCATGCGGTTTGCCTACAACTGCGGCCTCAGCAACTAGTGGGTTAGCAACGAGTGCAGATTCAATTTCCATGGTGCCTAAGCGGTGGCCAGATACGTTTAATACGTCATCAATGCGGCCCATAATGGTGAAGTTGCCTGTTTTGGCATCGCGGATTGCACCATCGCCAGCTAGGTAAATCTTGCCACCTAAATCTACTGGGTAATAGCTGGTTTTATAGCGCTCTGGGTCGTTGTAAATGGTGCGAATCATTGATGGCCATGGCTTTTTAATGACCAATAAGCCGCCTGTGCCCCAAGGTACGTCTTTACCGGTTTCATCTACTACATCAATATCAATCCCAGGGAATGGCAGGGTACAGGAGCCTGGCACTAGTGGTGTGGCGCCTGGTAGTGGGGTGATGACGTGGCCGCCGGTTTCTGTTTGCCAGAAGGTATCTGCAATTGGACAGCGGCCGCCGCCTACGTTTTCAAAATACCACATCCAGGCTTCTGGGTTGATTGGCTCACCCACTGAGCCAAGCAGACGCAGGCTTGATAAGTTGTAATTTTTTGGGGCGAACTCTGGTGTGGTTTCTGATGCTTTAATCAGCGAGCGAATTGCCGTTGGCGCAGTGTAAAAGATAGATACTTTATGTTTTTCTATCATTTGCCAGAAGCGGCCAGCGTTAGGGTAAGTTGGGATGCCTTCAAAAATAACCTGTGTTGCCCCCATTGCCAGTGGGCCATAAGCCACGTAAGAGTGGCCTGTAATCCAGCCCACATCGGCCGTACACCAGAATACATCGTTCTCATGAATATCAAATGTCCAGCGCATGGTGTTCATGGCGTGTAGCAAATAGCCGGCTGAGCTGTGTTGTACGCCTTTTGGTTTGCCGGTGGAGCCTGAAGTGTAAAGTAAAAATAGTGGGTGCTCTGCGCTGACCATTACTGGCTCACAGGTGTCAGCCACGCCCTCAATCAGATCATGCCACCAAATATTGTTGCTGTTCCAGGCAATGTCTAGCCCGGTTTTTTTCAGTACAACTACTTTTTCAATCACATCACAGCCACCCATGGCAATGCCTTCATCCACGGCTGATTTTAATGGCAGAGTTTTGCCGCCACGGAACTGGCCATCAGAGGTAATCACTGCCTTCGCGCCGGCATCAATAATGCGCTCGTTTAAGCTTTTTGCTGAAAAGCCACCAAATACTACAGAGTGAATCAAGCCGATACGTGCACAGGCTTGCATGGCTACCACGGCTTCAATGCCCATTGGTAAATAGATAATAACGCGGTCACCAACGCTGAGGTTCAGCTTTTTTAAGCCGTTTGCAAACTGGCAAACGCGGTGGTATAAGTCTTTATAGGTGACTTCTTGTGTGTTGCCATCATCACCTTCAAAAATAATGGCAACTTTGTTTGGAATCGTGTTTAAGTGCTTATCTAAACAGTTGGCAGAAACATTGAGCTCGCCATCTTCAAACCATTTGTAGAAAGGGGCGTTGTCTTGATTTAGGGTTTTGGTGAAGGGTTTGTTCCAGACCAGTAGTTCCCGTGCGAGTTTTGCCCAGAAACCTTCATAATCAGCGGCGGCTTCTGCGCAGAGCTGATTGTAAGCCACCATGCCTGAGACATTCGCATTTTTAACAAAGTCTGCGCTTGGCTCAAATACACGGTTTTCGTGAAGAACTGATTCGATTGACATGCTTAAAATCCCCTTAAATCTTTGTGACCCGTTTATAATTTGGTTCAAAGTTATATAACTTATAAAAGATAGATAACCATTAAAAGTAAGTTAGTTACGTATGTGTAACTATGCCATATTACATGAAAAAATCTTATGCTAACACTCGATAATTTATTATCTCTAAACCGCGCCCCTACTAGTGATGAGGCTTATGTGCTGCATGCAGTCGCTTGTAGTCCATTTGTGGAAAGATTGTTTAGAAAAGATGCGCTTTTACTGCAGGATTCGTTACAAAATCATCAGCAAATGTACCTGTTGGAAGAGATGCAAAAATTTTTAGCATCGCAGCAAATTTTTGATGAAAATAGTTTAAAAAAATCTCTGCGTTTGCTGCGTAGCCGAGTGATGGCTAGGATGATTTTGCGAGATTTGAACGGTTTAGCCGACTTGCAAGAGGTGATGACCACAACCTCTCAGTTAGCCGAGTGTGCCATCAATACCGCGATTAAATACCTGCATGAGTGGCAGGCGGCGGTTTATGGGCAACCTGTGGATGCACATGGTAAACAGCAGCAGCTGATTGTGATTGGTATGGGTAAGCTGGGCGGTGGCGAGCTGAATGTTTCATCTGATATTGATTTGATTTTTGCATATGAGTCAGATGGTGCAACGCAAGGAGCTAAGTCACTGAGTAATCAGGATTTCTTTGCGCGCTTGGCCAAGAAGTTAATTTCTGCAATTGATGAAATTACTGAAGATGGTTTTGTTTTCCGCGTAGATATGCGCTTACGGCCATTTGGTTCAGAAGGCGCCATTGTATGTAATTTAGATGCGCTGGAAGATTACTACCAGAACAATGGGCGTGAGTGGGAGCGTTACGCTTGGATTAAAGGGCGCGAGGTGACGGGCGGAGATTTGGTATCACGCCTGTTGCGGCCTTTTGTGTTCCGCAAATATCTGGATTTTGGCGCGTTTGCCAGCATGCGTTATTTAAAAATACAGATTCAGCGCGATGTGAACAGCAAAGGCATGCACGACAATATCAAACTAGGCCGTGGCGGGATTCGCGAGATTGAGTTTATTGCGCAGGTGTTTCAGTTGATACGTGGTGGGCGCGATGTTAGCTTGCAAATTAAGCCGACTTTGTCTGTGCTGCGCTTATTAAGCAATAAAGGACTACTGCCTGAACAGACGGTAGCTGAGCTGAGCGAAGCCTATGTGTTTTTAAGAAACCTGGAGCATCGCTTGATGTATGTGGATGATGTGCAAACGCAAGAGCTGCCTAAGTCAGACGAGGCCAAAGCGCGTATCGCCAAAGCCATGAATTATGAAAACTGGTCAGCATTTTTGCAGCAATTAGACCTGTATCGCGTACAAGTACAGCAGCATTTTGATGCGACGTTTAATGATGCAGAAACTGTTGATGATGCACTGGAGCTGGAGAAGTCGGTTTGGAATGCTACGGTGAGTGAGGCTGAAGCAATAGAAAGCCTGCGCCGTATTGGCTTTGCCGAAGCGGATGATACTTACCGTCGTTTAAATATCTTGCATCAGAGCAGCCGCTATAAACAGTTGCCGGAACTAAGCCGCCAGCGTTTTGATGCCGTGATGCCACATGTGATCGCTCAGGCTGGCAAAGTAAATAACGCGGATATTACTTTAACCCGTGTCACTGATTTATTAGAGAGCATCTGCAGGCGCGCCAGCTATTTGGCACTGCTAGCAGAGCATCCGCAAGCCATGCAGCTATTGGTAAAGCTATGCAGCAGCAGCCCGTGGTTGGCTAATTATTTAACCAGTCATCCCATCTTGTTAGATGAGTTATTAGATGACCGCACCTTGCATGCCGCGCCTGATTTTGCCGCGATGCGCACCGAGCTGCTGCAAAGGTTGGCCGAAGTGACAGGTGATGTAGAGCGGCAAATGGATGTGATGCGCCACTTTAAGCACGCCTATATCTTTCGCTTTGCAGTGCAGGACATTAACGGCGAACTGCAACTGGAAACTTTATCCGACTACTTGAGTGCGTTGGCCGATTTGATTCTGAGTGTGGCCTTAGAGGTGATATGGCCAAATGTACGTGGTAAACATAGAGACATACCTAAGTTTGCAGTGATAGGCTATGGCAAGCTGGGTGGTAAAGAGCTAGGCTACGCATCCGATTTAGACATCATATTTTTATATGATGATGAAGCGCCTGAAGCGAGCGAGGCTTATGCTCGCTTTGCCCAGCGTATCAATAACTGGTTTAACAGCTTAACTTCTGCCGGGTTGCTTTATGAAACAGACCTGCAGTTGCGCCCGGATGGCAATAGCGGTTTATTAGTAAGCAGGGTAGATGCATTTAGGGATTATCAGCTGAATAAGGCCTGGATATGGGAGCACCAAGCGTTAACCCGTGCACGCTTTGTGGCTGGTGATAGTGCTATAGGCCAGGCTTTTGACGCCATTCGTGCTGAGGTGATGACGCAGGCGCGAGATGCAGCAGTACTTAAAACCGAAGTGCTATCTATGCGAGAAAGAATGCGCAAAGCCCAGCATGTGAGCGATGGCATGTTTGATTTAAAACATGGGGTAGGCGGCATTATTGATGTGGAGTTCTTGGTGCAGTATCTGGTGTTATTGCATGCGCCTAGTTACCCAGTGCTGACGGTAAATATCGGTAATATAGGTTTATTGCGGCAGATGGGGGCGCTAAAAATTATAGATGCTGCTTTGGCAGAAAGTGTAGCCGCTGCGTATCGAGAGTACCGCCACCTACAGCATATGCTTAAATTACAAGGGGCTAGCCAGCTCAATATCAAGGCCGAAGAGATTGCTTCGCAAATAGCGAATGTGACGGCGCTATGGCATCAGGTTTTTGGCAATCAGGTGCTTGTAAGTGAAGTTTCTGTTTGAGTGAGGCAGGTGAGATTGGCGCTAAAACAGCTCGATTTCACCTTCTTTTTTATTGTCTTGCAGGCTGCCATTGGCGATGAGTAGCTCGTAAGAATCTACGCGATTCCGGCCATGGTTCTTGGCGTAGTACAGTGCAGTGTCGGCGCGGTCTATAATCTGGCTGGAAGTATCAAAGGTTGATATTTCAGTAAAGCCAGCACTGACCGATACTTTGCCTACTTGCGGAAATTCAAAGTTGGCGACTTTTTGTTTAAAGCGCTCAAAAATGTTTTGGATATCAAGTGTGCTGCTGCACTCAAAGAAGCCAACAAACTCTTCACCGCCAAAGCGAAATAGCGGGTCTGCTTCCCTAAAACTTTGGCGCATGAGCTGTGAAAACATTAATAGTACTTCATCACCAATTAGGTGGCCAAATTGGTCGTTAATTTTCTTAAAGTGATCAATATCAAAAATCGCTAAAAAGTATTTTTGTGCGACTTTATCCTCTTTGCGGTTAGCACCACTATGCATCTGCGCAAGGATTTTGCTGATTTTAAAATCAAAGGTTTTGCGGTTGAGTAAGCCGGTGAGCGTGTCGCACTCGTTCTCGTTATTGAGCAAAATAAAGTTTTGATAAATCTCCAGCACCATACAGACTGAGTTATATAAGTGCTCATTGGTATAGTCGGTATCAATCGCAATAACGCTATCCACGTGCCCCATAGTGCCAGTAATGGGGTGAAGTTTGATTGCGTGTTGTGGGCTAACTTGATGCGTGTGTGGTGTGCCTGATTGTAAGCAATTAAAGATCGCTCGTTTAAAGTCCGCAGGCATGTCCAGGCTGCTGGTGTTGCCATCATCTGTTAGCGCAGTGATGATTTGTTTTTTTAGGTCAACCACATGGTAGATAACGACGATGCGTTTTGATTCGTTATGGTTGAAGTTGATAAAGTCAGTGAGTGTTTTAATCAGTGCAACTTGCAGGGATAGGTCATCGCGCTCTTTAGTGAGTGTTACTAACTTACTTAATAACGAATTGATGCAGTACGTTTGCAAGATTTTTGTTTGATACTCGCGATTAAATGGCTAAAAACTTAATCAGTTATCAAGCTGTTTAATGACTGATTGTTGCTCATACTATCATAACTTTTCACGTTGCTGAGCTTAAGTAAATGGCATTGTGATGTGTATAAGAAAATAATTATTTTGCCTAACCCTTTCGGGTGATAAAGTGTTGTCGCAAATCGGTATTTTCAAGTTTTTCAGTGCCGTTTAGCGCCCCCATCTTAAGGCAGCAGTATGCACTGGGCTATCCCAATGCTGTTTGAGTTCTTCATCTAATAGACATAGCGTAATAGAGGCGCCTGCCATATCAAGTGCGGTGGTGTAATTGCCAACTAAAGAGCGCGTGATTTTTACGCCGTGCTCGGTAAATAACTTAGCAGCGGTGTTATAAATGAGGTATAGCTCCATTAGTGGCGTAGCGCCAAAGCCGTTAATCAAAAGCAGCGCTTCGCTGTTGGCGCTTGGTTTTAGTGCATCTAGAATGGCGTTCACTACATCTTGCACAATGGCATCGGCTTCACGCACGGCCTCGCGTTTGCGGCCAGGCTCGCCATGAATGCCTACGCCCATTTCCAGCTCGTTGTCTGCAATATCAAAAGTCGGGCGGCCGGCAGCCGGTACCGTACAGCTGGTGAGCGCCACGCCCATACTGGCAGTGCGGCTGTTTACTTTGTCGCCTAATGCTTTGCATGCCAGCAAGCCGGCTCCAGTTTCTGCTAAGCTGCCTACACATTTTTCTACAATCACAGTGCCTGCCACACCACGTCGCCCCGTTGTATAGGTGCTGTTAATCACAGCGCAGTCATCGCTGGTGAGTACAGTGGCAGACTCAAATGGCAGAATTTCTGCGGCCATTTCAAAATTCATGACATCGCCAGCATAGTTTTTAACAATAAATAATATGCCTTTATCCGCATGCACTGCTTCAGCTGCTGCCAGCATCTGGTCAGGCGTGGGTGAGGTAAACACATGGCCGGGGCATGCTGCATCTAACATGCCATAACCAATGTACCCTGCATGTAGTGGCTCATGCCCGGAGCCACCGCCAGAGATGATGGCAACTTTATTCGTGGCTTTGTGTTGACGGGTTAAAAAGTTAGGGTCGAGATTCAACTTAACCAAATCATGGTGTGCTGCGGCAAAACCGCTGAGGCTTTCAACTAATACATCGTCCACTTTATTGATAAACTTTTTCATCTCATGCCTTTGTTATGGTTGGCTAATTTAAGGTTGGTTAATCTGCCGCGGCTGGTTAATTTACGACTTGCTTGCTAGCACTAGATTGCAAACTGTATCTATCATTACCTGACAGCTTTTTGCGCCCGGGTCTATGTGCCCAATTGCGCGCTCACCTAGGCCGGCTGCGCGCCCTTTAGTAGCAATTAGCGCTTTTGTTGCGAGCATGCCTGTTTCTGCTGTTTGCACCAGTGCCTGACAGATTGTTTTTATATCGGTATTGGCTGCAGCGAGTGCGGAAAACTGCTGTGCCACTGGGATGAGTACATCCAGCATGGTTTTTTCACCTAACCCAGCCTTGCCGCGCGACTGAACTGACTCTACGCCAGCAGCAAATGCTGCGGCATAGGTGGTGATGGTATCGTCGTTTTTTTCTTTGAGCACTTTGGCCATGCTCATAAAAAAGCTTGCCAAAAGTGGGCCTGAAGCGCCACCTATCGTGCTGAGTAGTTTCAAGCCAATTTTATTCAGCGCTGCGTCTGCGCTGAGTGTAGCCAGTTCTGCATGCAGTTCCACAATCGCGCCTGCGCCACGTTTCATATTGATATAGTGGTCACCATCTCCAATGGCGCGGTCTAGTGATTCTAGTTCTGATTCATGGTCAAGAATGGCGTCTCGTATTGCTTCTGCCGCGGATAAGATAAATGATGTTTTCATGAATAACACTATATAGCGAATGGATTAAAGTTGTTAAACTCTACACATGTCATAAAGTGATTTCAACTCATGAGCTTACGTTTTCGTTTAAATTTACTGATTACCTTATTGTCACTGGCATTCATCTTGGTGGTCGGATCTATCTTGGTGACGGATACTAGAATTTCAATCCGTGAGCGCGTGGAGGCGGCTAGCCGCGTTACCGTGCAGTTGTTGGATACGGTGATTATCAGCTCGACGTTAAACCCTGAAATGGGGCCTACGCATGTTGTGTTGCAGGGTTTTTTGGCCTCATTGGGTTATGTGCGCAGCAGCCATATTACACTTTATGATTATCGTGGCTATGAGCTATACCGCTCGCCTGAATCCACCTTTAAAAGTGATGTGGTGCCGCCGCAGTGGTTTGTAAAGCTAGTGCAGCCTAAGGTTGAAACAGTAGAGCGCAGGATTCGTTACGGTACGCTGGTGGTGCAGTCTAGCGCAGCAGGTTCGATTCGCGAGGCGTGGGCTGGCTTTAATCAGCTGATGTGGGTGGGCTTGGCGTTTTTTATTATTCTGAATACCTTGGTGTACTTGCTGTTAAGCCATTCATTGAAACCGATTGGGCGTATTTTAGGCGCCATCAACCGCATAGAGCAGGGTGACTTAACTACGCGTCTGCCGACCTTTCCCTTGCCTGAGTTTGATACCATAGGTCACAGCCTGAACCGCATGGCGGAGTCACTAACCGCAGAGCGGCTGCTGGAAGAGAATCGGCAGCTCACACACTTGATTCAGAAACATATTGAAGAAGAGCGCCGTAGCCTGGCGCGTGAGCTACATGATGAGCTGGGTCAGTACGTGACGGCGATTAAAACCTTTGCGGTTAGCATCGCCAATAAAGCCAAGGCAAATAGCGGCAGCGCGGGGATGGCGGAGGTTGCATCGAGCGCGCAGGTGATTGTTTCAGCAGCCAATCAGATTTACGATGGTATGCATAATATTGTGCGCCAATTGCGGCCTGGTGCGCTGGATAACTTGGGCTTGGCAGAAACACTGAAAGATCTGGTGAGTAGCCACCAAGTGCAGCATCCTAAGCTTAATATTCAATTGTACTTGTCTGAAAATCTGCAATCGGGCAACCTGCAAAGCTTGGGTGAAACTATCAGTATCAATCT
This sequence comes from uncultured Methylotenera sp., assembly GCF_946479685.1. The sequence goes on along the minus strand of NZ_CAMLGS010000002.1, from coordinate 986 downwards.
TTATCGAATAGTGCAGGAGTCATTGAATAACGCTTTAAAATACGCAGAGGCCGGTACAATAGAAATAAGGCTGGTAAAAATGTCTGATGGTGAGCTGCAGCTCAGCATTAAGGACGATGGTGTCGGTATGGATATTGGTGCTGTTGATCAAAGCAGTCATTTTGGTTTGCTGGGGATGCGTGAACGTGTACAGGCCTTGCATGGTACTTTTAGTATAGAGTCTGCGCCTAGCCACGGTACTACCATTACCATCAGGGTGCCAGCAGGCGTCGCGAATTAATGTAATTTATATGCCCAAGGGTAGAAGGTCAGTCAATGAGTCAGATTAATGTGATGTTGGTAGATGATCACGCAGTGGTTCGTATGGGATTCAAAATGCTGCTTGAATCCGATGTTGATATGAAAGTCGTGGCAGAAGCTGAGAGCGGTGAGCAGGCGATTCAGCGTTATGTGGAACATAAACCAGACGTGGTGGTGATGGATATTACCATGCCGGGGATTGGCGGCTTGGAAGCCATAGAGCGCATTTTAGCAAAGGACAGCACAGCCAAGATATTAGTGTTATCGGCACACGAAGATTCTGTGCATCCTAAGCGCGTACTCAATGCCGGGGCTATGGGTTACCTTACTAAGCGCAGTGCCGCAGAAGAGCTGATTAAGGCTATTAGAACCGTGGCTGGCGGTAAAAAGTATCTAGAAGCCAGTGTGGCGCAGCAAATGGCGATCCAGCAGTTATCTGGCGACCAAAATCCTGTAGATATACTGTCGCCGCGTGAGTTTGAGGTTTTTATGGCATTGGCTAAGGGTAAAACCACCAATGAGATTGCAGAAACCTTGTTCTTAAGCCCGCGTACGGTGGGCACGCATTTATATAATATCAAGCAGAAGTTAAATGCCAATAACTCGGCAGAAATCGCTTTAATCGCAATGCGTAGCGGTTTGCTCGACGCTTAGTTATTGCAGATTACTGTACATGCAGCAGGCCG
>NZ_CAMLGS010000001.1 GCF_946479685.1 uncultured Methylotenera sp. | reverse complement strand
GTGAAAATCAAAATGAGCTACCAGACGCCCCGGTCATTTTATAATTTATTGCTGGGGCTCAGTTTGCTGATGCCGTTTAGCGTGCAGGCATCCATTGCCGACATTACGCGTATTTATAAACAAACACCAAAATTAGAAGCCTTTGAAATCTGTAGCGGTGGCGGCTGCGCAGAGATTAAACAAGTTGCTTTGACCAATGACGAGTGGAAAGTCGTTACCGCTATCTTTGAAGAACCAGCCCCGACCCATGATCTACCAAAGGATGCGACATTGGAGCGTAAGCATATTGCAGATGCAATTGGCGCACTGGAGCGAGTGGTAGGCGCAAAAACGGGCACCAGCACCGACCGTGCCGGCACCTTTGATAACTCGCGCTATCCGGGGCAGCTAGATTGCAACGATGAAGCCATCAATAGCACCACCTATATGCGTTTAATGCAGCAGCATGGCCTAATTAAACTGCATGCGATTGAGAGCATGGGCACGCGCAGTTACTTTCTTTTTGGCTGGCCACATAGCACCGCGGTGATTCATGAGCTTGCCACGGGTGAGCGCTATGCGGTGGATAGCTGGTTTTACGATAACGGTGCGCCTGCTACCATCGTGCCGTTTGCTACGTGGAAATCTGGTTATTTTCCAACTGATAGTCCCATTATAAAAGGCCGCGCTGAAGTTAAATAATGCGAGCTTACGGGAGCTGTGTAGTAAGTATTGCTGACTAACACACTGATTATCTGTAAAATTCGCATTTTTATTTAGCACTGAGCTTACATTACTATGCGCGCCTCTCAATTTTTCTTTAATACTCAAAAAGAAGCCCCTAACGAAGCAGAACTGCAAAGCCATATTTTAATGGTGCGTGCCGGCCTGATTAAGCGTCTAGGTTCTGGCCTATACAGCTGGATGCCGCTAGGCTTGCGCGTGTTACGTAAGGTGGAGCGCGTGGTGCGCGAGGAAATGAACAATGCGGGTGCGCTAGAGCTATTAATGCCAGCAGTGCAACCTAAAGAGCTGTGGGAAGAAACAGGCCGCTGGGCAGTGTTTGGTCCACAAATGTTAAAGATTCAAGACAGGCACGAGCGCGAGTTCTGTTTTGGCCCAACGCATGAAGAAGTGATTACCGACATTGCGCGTAAAGAGATTCGCAGTTACAAACAATTACCACTGAATTTCTACCAAATCCAGACTAAATTCCGTGATGAAATTCGTCCACGTTTTGGCGTGATGCGTGCACGTGAGTTTATGATGAAAGATGCGTATTCATTCCATACGGATTTTGCCTCGCTAGAACAAACCTACGGCACCATGTACCAAGCTTATAGCAATGTATTTACCCGCTTAGGCCTGAAGTTCCGTGCGGTAAAAGCCGATACCGGCGCCATTGGCGGTGACGGTTCACACGAATTTCACGTGCTGGCAGATTCAGGCGAAGATGGCTTGGCTTATTGCGAAACCTCAGACTTTGCAGCCAACGTAGAGTTGGCAGAGGCGATTCCTGCCAGCACTAGCCGTGGTGCAGCTGCTGAAACCATGCGTGAGGTGGATACACCTAAGCAAACCGCATGCGAAGACGTGGCTAAATTGTTAGAAATCAGCATAGAGCGTACCGTGAAGGCGATTGCCTTGATTGCGAAAGATGAAGCTGGCAACGGTAAGTTTTACCTAGCTTTGTTGCGTGGTGACCATCACTTAAATGAAGTAAAGTTGGGCAAAGTTGCTGGTCTAGCTGACTTCAGATTTGCTACCGAAGAAGAAATCCGCGCTAACCTCAATTGCCCACCGGGCTTTATTGGCCCAGTAGGCGTGGGTGCCAATGTCACCGTAATCGCCGATAAAACCGTGGCCTTGATGAGTGACTTTGTGTGTGGCGCTAATAAACCTAAATTCCATTTGGCTGGCGTGAATTTTGGCCGTGATTTGCCAGAGCCTGTGCTGGTTGCTGACATCCGTAACGTTGTAGCGGGTGATGCCAGCCCAGATGGTAAAGGTGTATTGTCACTGTGCCGTGGTATTGAGGTTGGTCACATTTTCCAATTGCGTACTAAATACTCAGAAGCCATGAGCGCAACCTACCTGGACGAAAACGGACAAACCCAGGTCATGGAGATGGGTTGTTACGGTATCGGCGTATCACGTATTGTGGGCGCTGCCATTGAGCAGGGTAACGATGAACGTGGCATTATCTTCCCTAAGAGCATGGCACCGTTTGAAGTGGTGATTTGTGCGATTGGTTATGATAAGTCTGAGACAGTAAAAGCGGCTGCCAACAAGTTGCATGATGAGCTGCAAGCGGCTGGCGTGGATGTGTTGCTGGACGATAGAGGTGAGCGTCCGGGCGTGATGTTTGCTGAAGCTGATTTGATGGGTATTCCACATCGCTTAGTGATAGGTGAGCGTGGCCTGAACGAAGGTAACGTGGAATATAAAGCCAGAACACAGGCGGACGCGCAATCTGTAGCGCTGGCATCAGTGGTTGAGTTTGTGCAAAAATTGGCTTAGTATCAAACTGTTGCCATCGTTGCATTAGGGAGTTTGCGTGCTCAAAAAACTACGAATTAGCGTGCTGATATTGTTAGGTGCTTTGGCACCTCACGTAAGCTATGCTGGCTCGCAGATAGAAGAGCCGCTTTCTAATAGCGTCAAAGCCATGATGCAGCGTAGCGTGAGTGATCGCGCGGTACCTACGCTAACCTTTGCTACTAAAGAAGAGGGGCAGGCATGGTTGAACGAAATGTCGCAACGCTTGCAAAAGCGTATGCCTGACCAGCAATATCGGGAAGATTTTCTGCGCACCGTGCATTATGAAGCCAGTCGCGCTGGCCTAGACCCGCAAATGGTGCTGGGCTTGATTCAGGTGGAGAGTGGCTTTAAAAAATACGCAGTGTCATCGGTAGGTGCGCGCGGCTTTATGCAGGTGATGCCATTTTGGGTGCGTAGCATAGGCGCTAACGACCATAATTTATTTTTACTGCGTACCAATTTGCGCTACGGTTGCACAATCTTAAGGCATTACGTAGATATTGAGCGTGGTGATTTGTATCGCGCGCTAGGGCGTTACAACGGTAGCTTGGGTAAACCCGAGTATCCAAACCTAATACTAGGCGCCTGGCGTAAGAACTGGGACTACACTCCAAATCGCTGGTCAGTGGCACCGAAAAATATTTAATACCGTAGTACGTTATACTTTTTCATCCAGTTTCTGGATATTACTTAGTAATAAAAAAAGCCGCCTGATGGGCGGCTTTTTTATGGTGAGCATCATTAATGCTCTAGCTATTATTGCTGTATCTTAAAGCCATAGTAAGTGCCAAACTCACCCTCAGGCTCATGGAATACAAACAACATTTTGTTGGCATAACCCAAACCGGTGTAGTGGTTGTTTGCACGTAGTTTTAGTGTTTTAGGTAGCGCAGACTTACCTACAAATTTACCTGTAATATCAAACACCAACACGGTCTTGTGGTCCACATCCAGCAGGGCAAACTCTTCACCTTTTACTGCGGTATAAGCAATAAACGAGTCGCTCACATCGTCATGTGCGGCGCCGGCTTTGTCTAGCTCTAAAGCGATAACACCAACTTTTTCTCGGCTGTTGGGATCTACAATAAATACGTTGTTGCCATGCGCTTGTTTTGCAAAATAACGGTTATGCTCGGCATCGTAGCTAGGAATCGTAGCTGAATCACCGAACGCAGGATTAAACTGTGAAATCTCATCTGATGAATCTTTTAAATCGCCAGATTCAGTTAAATGGATAGAAAAAATACCTGAGTTAGGCGCAAAGCCTAAATCGCTAGAGATGTTGTAGGTAACTGTTTCTAGTTTGTGTGTATTGGTGTTGTAGTAAATCGAGCGGTTATCGTAGCCTGGGCGTGAGGAGTTTACATATTTGCCATTTTCGTCATAGGCGTGGATTTGCGATTTCGAGTAAGGCGCTTCTGATTCGCTACCCATTGGTGCTAAGCCACCATCGGCAATGTAATAACGCTTAAAGTCTGGAATATGTGCAACAGTAAATGGACGTGTGGTTGGCTTTTTCACCATCGGGATTTTAATGCCAACTTGCGCCTCAGCTAAGATTTCCGCGTGAGCAGTTGGTGCCAGCGCCATTAGGGCGATAGGAATGAGTAGGGTTAATGCGCGCATTTTTTCTCTATTTCTTCAAACGGTTAAGTGTCAGTTGGGCTATCTTAAATCTGTCAGTTATTTTGTTGCTGTCAGCTATTCTGTTGTTAGTTCAGATGTTGCTGGCTTTTGTTCCAGCCATCATGCTGATGGACTTATAGTCTTTCTATTAGCATCGCATCGCCATAACTAAAGAAACGGTATTCGCCAGCTACAGCATGGGCGTAAGCTTTTCTAATGTTATCAGTGCCTGCAAATGCAGAGACTAGCATGAGTAAGGTGCTTTTAGGTAGATGAAAGTTGGTCAGCAAGCGATCAACCACGTTAAATTTATAACCTGGCGTAATGAAAATATCAGTGTCACCTTCACCGGCAGCTAAAGTACCATTTCTTGCCGCGCTTTCCAGTGCGCGCATCGCGGTGGTGCCAATCGCGGTGACGATGCCGCCATTGGCTTTGGTCGCTTCAATCAGTGCCACGGTTTCTGTAGGGACATGAAATAACTCGCTGTGCATTTTGTGGTCGGCTACATTATCTACGCGTACTGGCTGAAACGTACCGGCACCAACGTGCAAGGTTACGTAAGCGATATTGACGCCTCTTGCCTTCAGTTGCTCCAAAATCTCGGTGCTAAAATGCAAGCCGGCGGTGGGTGCAGCTACTGCCCCCAAGTGCTTTGCGTACACGGTTTGGTAGCGCTCTTCATCATGGTCTGTGGCACCATGGGTAATATAAGGCGGTAACGGCAGTGCGCCGTGCTGTTCCAGTAACTCAAATACTGAATCTTCACTTAAGAAACGCAGTTCGAATAAATCGTCATGGCGTGCGGTGACTTCTACGTCAAAGGCATCGCTCAGAGTAATACGGCTGCCAACCTTGGGCGAGCGTGATGCGCGTACATGCGCATACGCCGTGTTTTGATTAATCACGCGCTCAATCAATACTTCCACACTGCCGCCAGAGTGCTTGTTGCCAAATAAACGCGCCTTGATTACGCGGGTGTCATTAAAAATGAGTAAATCGCCAGCTTTGAAGAAATCAGGGAAGTCTAAAAACTGTTTATCCGTTAATTCACCACTCGCACTATGTAGGTATAACATGCGGCTGGCAGTGCGTTCAGGGGAGGGATGTTGGGCAATTAATGAATTAGGTAAATAAAAATCGAAATCTTGGGTTTTCATATGGCTCATAGCTTGCTATAATAGCGAAATCGCAATTATACAGGAATGTATAATTCCAAGAGGCCCAGGTGGCGGAATTGGTAGACGCACGGGACTCAAAATCCCGCGCCGCGAGGCGTGCCGGTTCGATTCCGGCCCTGGGCACCAAAAAATTAAAAAAGACTTCTCGTAAGAGAGGTCTTTTTTTTATCTTTAAACTTCCATGTACTTAAATTAGCTATCGTATGAGGGTGATAGGTGTTAATTTAACATACTGATTTTTATAATGTTAACTTGGTTTTTGAAGGTCGAACGCTCGGCATGTTTGTTGTGAGTGGATTTTTTGTTCATGATTTTACTTAGCGCTTATTCATGAACAGTGACAGTGTGATTTGTTAGTACAGGTGCATAATGAGAACCATACGAACAAGACATGATGTCAGTTCAAACCAAATACTTAGGAGAATGATTATGTGGACAACACCAGCAGCTACTGAAATGCGTTTTGGCTTTGAAGTGACAATGTACGTGATGAATAAATAACTATTGTTTTGCACTGTTAGTTTTGCAATACTATAGGGGAGCTTAGGCTCCCTTTGTCATTTATGTGACATAAAACTTGCTTATAGTTACCCACTATGAAAGCAAGTAACGAAGTTACCTACTTCATTTGTAATAAACCGGAAATCAAAAGTTTCTTAAGGAGATTTAAATGTATACCTACCAACAATATGATGATGTCACGCCGGACGTGGTGCTTGACGCAGATAAAATCATACGTTTTATTTTCACAGCAGTGTATGTCGCTGCGGTGTTTATCGTTCCTACCGCTGTTGCTGTGCAATTCTTTATTATTTAAGCTTGGCTAAAGCCGCAGTAATGTATTGTTCATTTAACGGGCGGACTAAACGCTCAACTTCTACGCCATCTTGTAAAAAAATGAGTGTAGGCCACAGCTTCACCGCATAGGTGCGACCTAGGCGCTGACCTTTGCCGTCTTCAATTTTAATATGATGAATATGGGGATAGGCATGGATGGCTGCACTAATACTGGCTTGAGCCGCTTGGCAGTGACCGCACCATGTTGCGCCAAACTCTACTAAAGTAGCACCTGGGCGTTGATCGAGAAACTCACGGTTAATCGCTTGGTTTTGCAGCATGTGTCTAATAATGCCTCTATGCAAATAAGTTAAGTGAAAGCAGTCACTTAATTAAGCTGTGCCCATCCATCCCACAACTTTACCCACAGAAATTGTGGAGTAATCGAATCCATACCCACACTAGGTTTTTGCGGGGGTTTTTCTAACGGATGCCTTATTTAAAGCGCCTGAAAGAGCCGGTTACCACGCCCCATACCTCAAAGTTCATTTCCTCTGTGATATTAATCGGCGCATAGTCTGCAGATGAGTTGGCTGGTAATAGGCGAACATTGCCTTCTTTGGTGCGGCCTAAGGTTTTGATGGTGAACTCACCGTCAATTACCGCTAATACAATGTCGCCAATCGAAGCAATTTTGGCGCGATCCACGACGGCCTTGTCGCCCGGCAACAGGCCCACGTCTACCATGGAGTAACCTTGTATCGTCACAAAGAAGGTGGTGTCTTTCTTATCAATCAAAAAATCATTCGGGTCTAACCTTTGTTCTAGGTGGTCTTCCGCTGGGCTGGGTAAGCCGGCTGATACTTTAGAACTAAATAATGGCAGCTCTACTGATTGTGTTTCTAAGGCGGGTAATTCAAATTGGGTTACTACGTCTAAATCGGTCATCATTCTTTTTCGTTGGTAAGCAGCTAAAAAATCTTTAATCACTGGTGCTTGGCTTGTAGGGATTCTCAGCACCGAAGTTTGTTCACGAAATTTTCCAGAACCAATCTTACGGCCTGCGCCTTCGCGCTTGCCACCAGCTTTATTGATTTTAGCTAAATCATTCATGTAATTAATGTTACGTTAATCAAACGGATGGCGCAATTGAATTTAAGCGTGTCAATAAATTAAAAGCGTCGTCAATGTCTTTGCGGAGCAACTGTTTGATTAAAGGCAGTTAAGCGCTTCTTCAATCGAGTGTGCAGAGAACTTGGATACGCAGCACGTACCATGATTGGATAGATGTAATTGAATCAGATGAATGACAGTATCTAGTGGCATGACCTCGCTAGTGGCGGTTAATGTCAGTTGGCCGGTGTTGTGTAGCTTAAATATATGACCGTGCTTATCAATCAGTATGTCCTGCGGCCTAATATGCATGCGGCTTAAGTCTGGGTTATTCTCTAAATCTGACTTGGTAGCGATGACGATGAGCTCATCATCAGCATGCAGTTTGATTACCGCAGGGAAGTGCACTAAGTTGATACTGGATGAATACATAAGGATATTGTATACAGATTGCTTTTGGGCGCTAGCTAAATAACCATTTATGTACCAGTTTGGTGTAACGCGGCATCACTACATACACCATCATCAATACCACTAGAAACGTAGTAATCAATACGGTTAATTCATGGCCAAGGCTGACTTGGATGCTGTTGGCCAACCAGTTAACAAGTGCAGACATTGTTAACACCAATGGAAAAATAGCGGACCAGGTCATGAGTAATTGCTTCCATTTTGTAGGCAGTTTGGCTTTCGCCTCTTGTGGTGTGAACCAAAAATCGAGGCCGCTGCGCACAAAAAATTTGTCATCCTCCACCAAGTGTGGCTGTACTTTCTTAATCAGTTTTTTTCTATCTTTCGACTGCATCCAGGTCAGCAGATTTTTGCGTGTATCAAATCGAATAATCACCGTGTAAGTCACAGTGGCGCCGGCAACCGGGTGCACAATGCTAACCCCCAGATGTCCTGGGTAGCTTTTAGCTACAGGAATAATCTCATTTAACCATGCTTCGTAATCTAGCTTAGCGTCATCTTTTACATGGTGTGAAATGACTGCAGTGGCGGCTTGTTCGGTGTCTAATGTGAAGGTCATGCTTACTATCCTTGATAAACGCTATCCCCAAGATTTACAGTACTACCTTGGGGATGTGCATTGCTATTGCTTAAGATTATTTATTACCGCTTAACGCGTTATATGAAGTAATCAGATTACGGTAATCCGGGATATGGTTAGATAACAAAGTCGCCAAACCTTCTACATCATTACGCCAGTCACGATGTAACTCACAAGCCACCCCAAACCAAGTCATGAATTGCGCACCTGCTGCAGCCATACGCTGCCATGCCGCATCACGTGTCATCTCGTTAAAAGTACCTGACGCATCCGCCACCACAAACACCTCAAAACCTTCCTCAATCGCCGCTAATGCCGGGAACGCCACACATACCTCAGTCACCACACCAGCAATAATCAACTGCTTCTTACCGGTGGCTTTAATTGCTTTCACAAAATCTTCGTTATCCCATGCATTGATTTGGCCTGGACGTGGAATGAATGGTGCATCAGGGAACATTTCTTTCAACTCTGGCATCAATGGGCCATTCGGGCCGTTCTCAAAGCTCGTGGTTAAGATGGTCGGCAACTTAAAGTATTTCGCTGCATCTGCCAGTGCCAACACATTGTTCTTAAAACGGTCTGGCTCGATATCGCGCACTAAAGATAACAGGCCTGCTTGGTGATCTACTAGTAAAACTACTGCGTTATCACGGTCTAGACGTACGTATGGTTTGTTCATGGTGTTACTCCTCAAAAAATGGTTTTTAATTAAAAGTTTTTATAGTGTTATGCCGCTACTGCAAAGCGACCATTGTTGTAGTCATCAACAGCCTGATTAATCTCTTCCCAGGTGTTCATAACAAAAGGGCCATGGCCAACCACTGGTTCATTCAGCGGTGCCCCGTTTAATAACAGTAAAACTGTGTCTTGCTGCGCTTCCAGCACCAGTTCAGTACCTTCGCGCTGCATCACTGCAAGCTCTGATGGCTGAATCACGTGTACATCGCCAGTACTGATGGCACCATGCAGCACAAATATGGCAGTGGTATGGCCTTCTGGTAAATTGAATGTCGTTGTGCTGCCGGCATTCAAGCGTACATCCCATACATTCATGCTGCTAAAAGTGTGCGCAGGGCCTTTTTTTCCGGCAAATTCGCCTGCAATTACGCGCACTTTGCCAGCATCTCCAGCCAGATTAATTTCTGGAATCTCTTCGCTGGTAATGCCTTGGTAGCCAGGTGTAGTCATTTTGTGTTTAGCCGGCAGATTGACCCAGAGTTGAATCATCTCGAAAGGGCCGCCAGTGCGAGCGTAATCATCACCATGGTATTCCTCATGAATAATGCCGGAGCCTGCCGTCATCCATTGCACATCACCTGCACCGATAGTGCCGCCAGCATTGGTTGAATCATGGTGGGACACTTGGCCATCGTAGACGATGGTGACTGTTTCGAAACCACGGTGTGGATGCTTACCTACGCCACGGCGTTGCTCGGTTGGCTCAAATTTGGTTGGACCAGCGTAGTCCATCAGCAAGAATGGTGACATTTCTTCATGAATATCGCGATAAGAAAAAATGCTTTGCACAGGGAAGCCATCACCTACCCAGTGATTACCGTTGCTGCGTTTAATAAAAGCTAGTTTTTTCATGATGTTGCTCTTTGGTTTCTGTACTTAAATTTCTGTACTTAAATTTTTTTAGTTCAGTTTTACTACTTAAGTTTTCTTGCTTAGTTACGATGGTTCCCACTATAAACATGTGACAAACTATGGACTAGATGGTTAAATGTTAAATTACTTTTCATTTAAATGAATAATTATGGATTTCAACGAATCGGCAGTGTTTGTAAAGGTGGTACAGGCAGGTAGTTTTAGTGAGGCTGCTAGGCAGATTGGGCTACCCACGTCTACCGTGAGTACCAGAATTTCCAGGCTGGAAAAGCGTCTTGGCATTACGCTGCTGCAGCGCACTACCAGAAGGCTTAGCCTGACTGAGGCTGGCACCGTGTATTATCACCACGCATCACAAGGGCTTAGTTACTTGCTGGAAGCCGAGGCTGCGGTTGACGAAGCACGCAAACAGCCGCAAGGTAAGTTGAAAGTGACCGCACCTGCCGACCTTGGTGATAGCATGTTGGCCAACCTGATACAGCGCACGCAACGTGAGTTTCCTGAGTTAGAGATGGAGTTGCTATTGACCGATCGCTATATCGACCTGATTGCTGAGGGGGTGGATGTGGCTATCCGTACTGGCGATTTGCGCGACTCCAGCTTGGTAGCAAAGTCATTGGGCACCATACATTGGGAAGTGTTCGCCAGCCGTGATTATTTACAGAGCGCCGCGCCAATAGACGTGCCACAGGATATACATGCGCATCATTGCTTGCAGTTTACCCCGATGGGGCGCGATGCCTGGACGTTAAGAAGCGAGCATAGCAGTGTGACTATTCCATTGCAGGCACGTACCATGGCTAACAGTATTGGTGTTGTGAAGTCTATGGCTGAGAATGGACAAGGGATAGCACTCTTGCCGGCTTTTGTCTGCAGACAAGGTTTAACTAGTGGTGATTTGTTAAGAGTGCTGCCTGAATGGCAAGGTAGAGCCGACCCCGTGCATTTGGTGTACCCTCGGCAACGCTTTATGCCGCCTAAGTTACGTGCATTTTTAGACCTTGCACAAGCTGAACTCAAGCCACAATTTAATACTTAGCTAATTTAAAGCCAAGTTTAGCCTAAAGCCAGATTGCGCATTTGGTAATCAGTTCGGCTTGATTTGCGGCATTGAGGGTATCTCTCGCGCTTCTGAGCTGATTTTCTATGGTGCGTACCGATTTTCCCAGCTCATTGGCAATTTGTTTATAGCTCATGCCTCTTGCCGCAAGCTTGATGGCCATAAGCTCGGATTCGGTAGGCTTTTTAACCAGCTGGTATTTTTTAGGGTCATGCCAGAAATGGCTGATGCCTAATAGCGGCCCCAAAAAGGTTTCGCAAAACTCCGCGACAAACTCGATTTCGGTTTGCGTCCAAAAATGCGGTTCATGGGTGAAGTCAATACACGCCATGCCTAACGGGCTTCTATCCCATACTAACCTTTGAAATAAAATAGACTTGCTCTGAATCGACTCGAATTTCTTTCTGGAATCGAGCAGTAGCGGGCTGGAGGTTACATTGTCACAAGCTACCGGCAGGCGCTGATGCCAGGTTTTTTGAAATACTCTGTCTTGGTTGGAGTACACTGTTCCCGTGCAGTTTAGCGGGCTGGAGCTTGCGTTGTAATAAATAAATGCAGGCTTATAAATACTGTCTTTCGGCCTGACAAAACCAATATCTGCACGGCACGCTTCGAGCTTTTTCACAATAAACTCCAAAGCCACCGACATCATTTCATCCGGGCTTTCAAGCACCAGAATCAAGTGCGCAACACAGTTAAGCGTATCTTGCGGAAAGGCGTCCCTGTGAGCATCAATGAAGTGCTGCTTCAACAACCGCTTGGATGGCGGCTCATCTTTATAATTGAACAAGTTCAATTAGTTACGCCTTAAAAAATGCTACTGGATAATGAATTTCCTATTTATATCTTACTCCTAATTTTTAATGATTAGACAAACTATTCAACAATATAGATTCATAGATTTATTACATAAATATTATATTTTTTTGAATTTTATAGGGGTTTTTTGTCATGTTTGTACACTCTGTTAACAAATAAGATATCTCTAATGAAAGAGCAGTCTTTCTTAATTGAAGTATCAATTTTTAATCTTGGAGATGAACATGAAAAAGTCATATTTATTAAGCGGTTTAATTGCAACTATTGCTGTTACTTATGGTGCTGCGCTAATGGCACACGGTGTGGAAGTACCGGCCGGCAGCAAAAAAATGGAGTACTTTAAAAATGCTTCACGCATGAAAATCAAATCAATGAACATTAAAGGCACCAATGCTTACTTGCAGGATATCGTTGCCTCTAGCGACCCTAAAGCACCGATTGCATGTGGTTTGTTCAAAATTGAAAAGGGCAATTCATTAACTTACACATATGGTTATGATGAGGCTAAAATCATTATCAAAGGTGAGATGACAGTGAACGATGGTACAACCAAAGTGAAGGCTGTCCCTGGTGACGTGTTGTTCTTCCCTAAAGGCTCAACCATCACCTTTAGCTCAGAAAGTTCAGGTATGGGCTTTATCTGTGGTCAACGTGAAATTGACGGCGCTTAATATCAAACAGCAAATTAATTTCAGTTGAACCAGAGAGCTCCAAGGAGAGCGAAATGAACAAACTATCAACTTATGCAGTGCCATTGTTTGCATCCCTTTATATTGCATCATTTGGCACGCAGGCAGACGAAAGCATTAATCTTACCGACCTGACGCAGGGCGACCCGTTTTTTTACACCAGTGATCAGAACATTAAAGATGACGATGCACAAAAGGTGTTTATGGGAACGGGTCGCCCTAACAAGACCCACTCACAGATTCCGCATCTGCCGTTCTATACCGGGTATATGAGTACCAACTATACCTACCGATTCATTAACGTGGCAGAACAGGTGCTGACCATGATAGGTGAAGGTAAACATGGGCTGTGGCGTGTGCAGGAAAACGGCATGGTTCGTGAGTACCTAAAAAAAGGCGCGAGCGGGTTACCTGTCAATGCTGATTTATCGGCTAAAGAAAATTTAGCCAAAATCGAGAGTGACTATGGCGCTTATTTACCTGAAGAAAGCTGGTCAGGCTATAAATATCCTGATGAAAAGGTCAATAATGACGGGCAGCTTAACTTTATCGATTTGCCGATTAGTCACCCCAAATATAAAGGTAAGTACGCAAAACACGAGCCTATTGAGCTGCCTAACTTTTATTGCACCATGTCTGAAAACGACTATCCATATGCCAAACAGGCGATGAACTTCGCGTTTAATCAACCAGGTGCCAACAAAATTGGCCCACTTGGTAAACGCGCTGGTTTGGATGTTAAGGAAAACTACACCAATGTTTTGAGACTGAATCAGCTATCTGACGCACGATCCTGGATTAACGTCGGGCAAAAAGGGCAGGATAACCTGCACGTGAAATGGGCGGCAGTAGATGCCAACAAAACCAATGTGGAATATTACTTGGTGGAGCGTCCATTCTTTAACAAGCCATACCTGTTTGTGACTGCGGTGTATGACAACAAAGATAACAATGACTTACGCTACGTGCGACCAGAAGGCCCTTATTACGACAGCATTAAAAATGAAGGTCTGAAGTTAAAAACCAGCGTGACTGCGCAGCCTAGATTTCACTTAGAAAATGGCGAAATCGGACAACCTGTGGGCTTGCCAATTTATGGCGTACATCATCCAAACCGTGCGGCATTTGGCGGTGGAGGTGCTTGCCCATTCAAAGGCGGCGATTGGGGACGTTACCCTAAAACCACCGGCGGATCTGGCTGGCCTACCCAGTATGAAGAGGTCACACCCCTTTGCGACGCGGTATTAGTCGACATTAAGTTTTACAGCAATCTGGATGGTAAAGATTGGAATGACGCTAATAAATACATGGCCAATGCTGGCGTAGGTACAAACACCGTTACTTACAAAATGCAGCCTGGTGAGTACGGCGTGTTTGATGATGCGTACAACATCAAACATGGCGTTAAAAATGCTGAGGCGCAAAATGTACCTAGTGTAGTCACGCTGACTTACCCAGCGGTAGAGCCTGCCGTGACTTATGTTGAACCACCCAAACTGGACCTAGCTAACCGCATGGTACCTACCAAAGGCACCACCTGCCGACCTATACAGCAATAACTATAAAAAAGCTGTAAGGCCACATCACAACTTAGGAGAGAATAATGTACACACGTATATTAAAAGCCGTGAGCACGCTCATGGTGAGTATGGTTTTGTCTGTAAATGCCGTAGCGGCAGGCGCAGATAGACCAAAAGACGAAACCGGCCCTGTAGAAACAGGCCCAGTCAAAGCTGCAAAAGAGTCCACCGCATTTGATGATTTTTTAGATGATGAAACCTTGTTTGGCGGTAAATTTTCTACTTGGGTAGAGTTTGCCTCAGACTATGTGTTTAGAGGTGAATCAGAAACCAATAACGGTAAAATTCCATCGTTAAAAGCGGCCATTACCTGGTCACACCCTAGTGGTTTTTATCTAGGGTATTACGGGGCAAATAACTTGTTCCCAGGCAATGATGCTGCGCACAACAACCCCAATATCAATGCGCTTTGGGGCCCGTATGCTGGCTATAGCGTGAAGGATATCGCCGGTACCGGCATTAACTATAACGGCATGTTTTTCCAGTATATTTATCCTGGCTCCAGAGATTCAAACTATTTGGAGATGTTCAACTACCTAGATAAGCAAATCGGTAATTTGAACCTTAAATTTGAATATTCACCAACCATTACCGACTGGTTTGGGGTTAAAGGTTTGCAATCGCATAACGTTGCTATTTTGCCTAGCTATGCGTTACCGCATAAATTTATAGTATCAGGCGGCGTAGGTTACCAGTTCTTTAATAATCATGGCCCTAGCCTAGATGCAAACGGCAATGGCAAAGAAGAGCTAAATTGGGTGCACTGGAATATTGGTATCAGCCGCAAGATGTTTGGCTATAACGTAGATGTACGCTACCACGATACCAATATTAAAGAAGGTCACCACGACTTTTATGGGTTCTCATCCAACCACCAGATTGTAGATTCACGTTACGTGTTCTCCGTGTCTAAAAGCTTTTAATTAACCAATATTTTCCTGCCACACATTCCCCTGCCCACTATGTTGGCAGGGTTTTAAATTGTTGATATTCGCTATTTTTTGCTAGTTCTAAGACGCTCTATTCGTTATATGAGTCACCATTCGGTTCTTAGTAATTAATATTCACTTACTTTCCCATCATGATTAGGCTATTATTTTTATAAAATATAAAAAGGATAGCCGATGAAAGCCATTCAGGATGTTATTAATAATATTGAAAAAGTTATTATTGGCAAGCGGGAGGTTGTTGAGTTAGCCGTTATTTCATTGATCTCCCAAGGTCATGTTCTTATAGAGGATGTGCCAGGTACAGGTAAGACCATGATGGCACGAGCACTGGCCAAATCAATCGATGTCGACATGAAGCGATTGCAGTGCACTCCAGACCTGCTTCCCTCCGACATTACTGGAGTGCCAATATATAACCAAAAAACCAGCGAATTTGTCTTCCGTCCTGGTCCAGTATTCACAAACTTTCTGCTTGCTGACGAAGTAAACCGTGCAACCCCTAGAGCTCAATCGGCACTTCTAGAATGTATGGAGGAGTTTCGCGTCAGTGTAGATGGCGAAACACATGTCCTACCACCGTTGTTCATGGTGCTAGCCACTCAAAATCCGATCGATATGGCGGGAACACATGTGCTGCCAGAAGCTCAACTTGATAGATTTTTTGTGCGCCTAAGCGTAGGTTATCCATCACTAGATGGCGAGGTAAGCATCATGAATGCACAAACATCTAAACATCCCATAGACGATCTTAAAGCGGTTGCCACTGAGGCATCGATCATTGACGCTCGTGAGGAAGTAAGAAAGATTCATTTAGATGCAGACGTTGCTAGATATATCGCTGAAATAACTTCTTCAACTCGAAGCCATCCTGACTTAAGATTGGGAGCAAGCCCTCGAGGAACGCTTGCGTTAGCTAAAGGTGCCAGAGCTTATGCGTATTTACGTGGGCGAGATTACGTTACACCTGACATGGTGAAATCAATGGCTCATGCAGTCCTGGAGCATAGGTTGATTATCCGCCCACAAGCAGCATCCTTAGGAAAAACAAGCAAGACTATTCTTAAAGAAGTGCTTAATCAGGTTACTCCGCCAATTTGATTTAGGATCAAAAAATGATTCTGAGTTCTATTAAAGAGCATCCAGTTTTACGTCACAAAAAGATTCTAATCATTACGGCGCTAACACTAGTCGCTTACTATATTGCTTTAAACCGAGAACAAGCGTTTCCATGGCTCATCGCATCCCTGTTGCTATCCTCACTGATTACTAGTTATTTTTTCCCGCACTTACTTATTCGAAATGTATCAGTGTCTCGCACTGGGCCGGATAGGGCCAAAGAGAACGAGCATATCTTTTTTGATATTAAAATCAGCAATCATGGAATCATCCCGCGATTCATGATTCAAGCGATAGATAAGCTACCTTTTATTCACGGTTTAGAAGGCATTAAATCAAACGCTCAAATACTTGGTGTGGTGGCGTATATTGGTAGCGGTGCAACGCATAATTTTAAGGTCTCAGTGGGCTGTGAAAAGAGAGGGCTCTATCAATTAGGGCCTGTTGGCATCTCTACTAGCTTTCCTTTTGGCTTACTAGAGGCCCATCAAAACAAAAATGGAGGAACCCAAACCCTCACGATATATCCCGACCTCTTTCCTATTGTACGTCTCCCACTTTTAGGCACTCCCAGTGAGATTCACCGTGGTGGATTTTTGTTACCGAAAGGTGCGGGTACTGCCGAGTTCTCAGGACTGCGTGAATATCGTCAAGGCGATAATCCGCGTCATATCCATTGGCCAACTACAGCGAGAACTAATGAGCTTATGCTCAAAGAATTTGAACCCCTAGCTTCCGCCAAGCTTCATATCATTTTGGATCAATCTAAAGTCTCCAATGTTGGCACAGGCAAGCATTCGAGCTTTGAATATGCGGTTCGCATTGCTGCGTCAATCGCTAGATATGCAACTAACAATGGTATGTCTGTCAATGTATCGCCGTATCAGGAAAAGGATTCGATAGGTTGGGGTTCTGGCGAAATACATTTTCGAGAAATTATGGACTATCTCGCTATTATTGATGCCAATAGTGATGTTACTTATTCAACGGTCATACAAGACGTAGCGATGTCAATGGCTGAGGGGCAGACCGCTATCGTATTTCTCTCAGAACCAAGTTCTAGGATTTCAGAGACGCTTCAGTCGCTTGCCTTATTGAAAGCCAGAGGGGTAAATATTATTGCCATTCATTTAGATAGAGCTAGCTTCATGGGAACTCACTCTGAGTCCCATTCGCTATGGACGGGTATATTTGATTTGGACATTGGCTATTTTTCGATTAGAAAAGATGACAACCTCACCAGTGTTTTTAATTCATGAGTATTGAACTAAAACATAAGTCCATTTACGTTGGATTGCTTATTAGTCAGCTTTTGGCAGTGACTTGTAATGCATTTCTTGATATTCGGTATGGGTATTTTGCTTTCGAAATGTCTTTCTGGATTTTATTATATGGATATTCAATAAGAGTTGCGATAAAGCAGAATGGGGCCTTAACTGAATACGGCAAGATACGAATGCGCCGACTTGTCATTTTTGGCGCGGTTGTCAGCATCTTTATCTTTATTCCCACATGGGGCATCTTTCGCGCCTCTGTTTACATCTTAGCTATATTGCAGGTTGCTTATAACTGCACCACGACAACGCGTAGGCAACTGTATCTTAGTATTTTAGTATCTTTGGTGATGGTCATTTTTGCATCGTCTCACTATCGTGCAGATTGGACGATGTTGTTTTATCTGATTCCTTATGTGATCTTTGTGGTTGCTACTATCGTTGCAGAACAAATCAATAGCAAATCAGACGAGTTACGCACACGGAGTTTGTCAGCGCCAATACTAGTGGGGCAAACAATGGCAATCATCACTGCTACTTTATCGATTCTACTGCTAGGTTTATTACTTTATTTAATCACACCTCAAAAAACGATTGACCAACTCAATCATACATTTGGCAATCCTACAGCCATTGGTACTAGCCTTTCCACATTGGAGGCAGGAGCAGGCAATCAGTCAAACTCTCTCATTCAAGAGCCTGGCATGAAAAACTTACTGTCAAATTGGCCGAGTCCAGATGAGATGCGTTTGGCAGCTAAGCGTGAAGGAATGCCTAAATGGCAGGCAGATGCAATCAACTCGCTCGCGGACATTTCAGGCAGTTTAAGCAAAGGCTTTACGCAAGAGAAGAAGCGTTTCGACAGCTTATGGAATGCTTTTAAAAAGTGGATTGAAGAAAATCTACGACAGATAATTCAATTAATGATTCTTTGCCTGCTGTTATGTTTGGCGATTGCTTTCATTTTTTTTATGCGGGAGTTAAAGGTAACCATTTGGATTAGATCGAGATTTGATTATCTATTCTTAGGCATTTTTAAGATTCACAGCAAGCAAGCAGATGCAATATCAAGCTACTACTATGCAACCGAACGTTTATTGGCGTTGCAGGATATAACACGAAATCGCCGCATGACAGTTAAAGAGTATTTTGAAGAGGCCAGTAGTTTCAATGCTGAAATTAAAGCGGAGTTGAAAATGATAGCAAGAAGCTTTGAGGATTATCGTTATGGAGAAAAGTCATGTGATAAAAGTGAATTAGATACTCTCAACTCACTGTACAAAAAAGTCTATCTTACTTTATCTAAGTAACTAAGACCTAAAGAAGTAGAAGTCGAAAAGGTGAAGCACGACATCTAAAGTCTGCTTGGGGCTACTCGGTTACTTGTGCGATCGTTACTTTTCTGACTACCCTGCGGGGCTTGTCTATCTCAGTTTTACGCTCAGCCCTAAGCGAGCTAGTTGCTCAGCAAAACAATCAAGTTAAGAGCAGATACGCTTACATCTGTTCAATAGCAGCACGACGTGATAACTTTCGTATTGCCATAGTTTTGATATTAATAAGTTTCAATATTAATAAGAAGTAAAACCGTTTCTACTAAATTAAAAAGGAAAATGTGATGGTGACTACGATAACGAATAGTAATTGCGCTGATACCGGTAAACTTATACTACGGGCAACGTTGGCAATCCTTATTTTGTTACACGGCATTAGTAAGCTAATGAATGGCGCCGATTTTGTGACCGGTTTGGTAGCGCAGGCTGGCCTGCCTGCAGCGGTAGGCAATCTGGTTTATGTGGGGGAAGTGCTGGCTCCGTTGCTGGTACTGTTCGGCCTATGGGCACGTATTGGCGGCCTTATCATCGCCATCAATATGGTAGTGGCGATTCTGTTGGTGCATACCGGTGATCTAATGCATCTTAACCAAACCGGTGGTTGGGCACTGGAGTTACAAGGCATGTTCCTTGCCACGGCTTTAGCAGTATTTTTCCTTGGTGCTGGCCGTTTCAGCATTCAAGGCAATGGCAATCGCTGGAATTAACAGCGCAAGTTGATGATAAAAGCGGGTTGCTCGTTTCTATAAGAGTGACTACGTTTTTACTTACATCAAACGTATATGTTTAACTCCTATGGCACTAAGCCATGGGGGGCTAAATATATCGATATTAATCGCTTACATCCCTAGCTGGGCTCTGTGTTATTGATGCGTGTGAGTAATTAAATATACTGAGATACCTAAAAACTTAGGTATCTCAGAGCAGTATTTAATTACTCAGTTTCAAGCTTCATTAAAACCTCTTCATCAGCAACCATATCCAAGACTTCCTCGGTAAACTCGTCAGGACATTCGCTCGACCACTCCGCACCTGCTTTAAAGTCTGATGTCATCATAGGCAAGAAACTCATGTGCATATACTGACCATTATCCATCTTAATTGCTTGTACTTGGTCTGGATGCTCTACCAAGTCCCATGCGTCAGGAATTTCCAGCTCTAATTGGATTGTTACTAATAGTTTTTTCATGCGGTGTCCCTGTGTTAAATTTTCTGTATGGACTATAGATGTTCTTTAAGTGAACTACAAGAAAACTTTAATCACGAAATTTTTGTGATGGAAGCGATACTTTAAGGGGGGTGATACAAAGGCGGTGATACAAGATTTTGAATCACCAGTTGTTCATGGCGCGCCCGGCGGGATTCGAACCCACTACCCTCGGCTTCGGAAACCGATACTCTATCCAAATGAGCTACGGGCGCAAAGTAGCGTTGCATTATAGCAAACTGAGGTGTTGTATGTGGCCTTAATGCGCAATGGAAGCGGGCGATTAAGTCATATTTTTTGTGATGGCGTTTTTTGTCATAAGCTAAAGTGTAGGTATAATAAGGTTTTTATCCATATATTTTCAGGAACAAACGTAATGAGTAATGTAGATAATGAAGCTAAAGGCTACTCTCTAGGGCAGGTTCTGCTCGCGACTATTGCTGGTGTCGTTGGTATTGTTGCATTTATAGTGATTGTCGCTAAAATTTTTGGCGTAACAGATGCAGTAGAAGTTGATGAGCCAGTGGCGGTAGCAGCTAAGCTTGAAGAAAACATTAAACCTGTTGCGGTTGTAGAGGTTGCTGCAGCAACTTCAGGCGCTACAGCTGGTAAGAGCGGTGCTGAAGTGGTGAAGGCAGTTTGTTCTATGTGTCACGGCGCTGGCTTAATGGGCGCACCAAAAATTGGTGATAATGGTCAATGGGCGCCACGTATTGCACAAGGCTACCAAACATTGGTAAAACATGCGCTTGAGGGTATCCGTAGCATGCCTGCACGTGGTGGTAACCCAGCATTAACAGATGACGAAATCGCTGGTGCAGTAGCTGAAATGGCAAATGCTTCAGGCGCTAAATTTACGGCACCGGCACCTAAAGCTGCTGAAGCTGCATCGGCAAAAACTGCTGAGGCTGCACCAGTAGCGGCAGAGCCAGCTAAAGCAGCAGAAGCAGCTAAACCTGCTAAAGAAGCTGAGGCAGCAAAACCTACTGATTTAGTTGCTGCAGCTGCAGCTTCTGCCCCAGCAGCTGGTAAAAGCGGTGAAGAAGTATATAAAGCAGTTTGCTCTATGTGTCACGCTGCTGGCTTAATGAACGCACCTAAATTTGGTGATAAAGCGCAGTGGGAACCACGTATTAAACAAGGTTATGAGACATTGGTAAGCCATGCCGTTAAAGGTGTGCGCAGTATGCCAGCTAAAGGCGGCAATCCATCTCTATCTGATGCAGAAGTTGCTGCAGCAGTGAAACATATGGCAAATGCTGCGGGTGCCGGTTTCTAAGTAGAGATTTTTGCAAGGTAATACACTAAAAAGCCACTTGATACATTAAGTGGCTTTTTTATTGTCGGTATATTTTAATCATTAAGGTGGTATAGGTTGGCTACTTATGCAATAGGCGATATACAGGGTTGCTATCATGCTTTTCAGGCATTATTAGCACGCCTTGAATTTGATCCGGATAAAGATCAGCTCTGGCTGGTGGGGGACTTAATTAACCGCGGCAGCGGTACGCTGGAGGTGCTGCGCTGGTGTTATGCACACCGGGACAGCTTGCGTATTGTATTGGGTAATCATGACTTGCACGCCATCGTGGTGGCTGCCGGTATTGTGGCTGCGCATAGAGGCGATACTTTGCAGGAGTTGCTGGCAGCAGAAGACCGAGATGTATTGCTGGGTTGGCTGCGCCACCAGCCTCTAGTGTACCAAGAGGCTGATTACTTAATGGTGCATGCGGGTTTGTTGCCTCAATGGACCATAGAGCAAACCATGGCTTATGCGGCAGAAGTGGAGGCTGCATTACAAGGTGAAAATTACCTGCACTTTTTAACGCACATGTACGGCAATTTGCCTAATCGCTGGACACCTGATTTAAGCGGGGTAGACCGTTTGCGGGTGATTACCAATGCAGCAACACGCTTGCGTATTTGTACAGCAGAAGGTGAAATGGAGTTTAAATTTAAGGGCGAACTGCAAGATATTCCGCATGGCTACATGCCTTGGTTTGATGTGCCTTCACGAGCTAGCCAAGATACACAGGTGATTTTTGGGCATTGGTCTGCGCTTGGTTTGCAGCAGCGCAAGAATCTATTTGCCTTGGATACCGGTTGTTTATGGGGGGGTAAGTTAACCGCCCTAAATTTAGCTACCAAAGAAATTGTGCAAGTGGATGCGCATCCTTTAGATAAGCCAGTGGCTATACAAAAATCAGCGCATTAACTGTCTGCGAATCAAGCCTTCAATATGCAGCGTGAGGGCGCGCCTATCCATCGCGGCATATTCTGCTGGCGTAATGGGGGCTAAAAAGTGCAGCTCGATGACCGGTTTTTTTTGCAATAGCATATTGCGCATAGACTCGGCTAGTGTAGTTTCCCCGGCATAGGCAACTTCGGTGTTGATGCTGCCGTCGGTATTGGGGTAGTGCAGCGCTACTGGATAAATAGATGACTTTGCCAGTATGGCCGCTTGAATTAAGCTGCTTTTGAATGGTTTTATTTCGGTGCCGTCAGTAGTGGTGCCTTCAGGAAAAAAGCACAAATTATCACCGCCCTGCAAGCTGCTGTGGGCGATCTCAATGGTGCGTTTGGCATCCTGCTTTTTACTACGGTCAATAAATAATGTATTGGCTTTGCTGACCAGAAAGCCAAACACTGGCCAGTTTTTGATTTCAGATTTGGCAATGAAGCGTAATGGAATCACACTGTTGAGCGCATGGATGTCAGACCATGAAATATGGTTAGCCACAAACATAGTGCCAGTGAGTACGTTGTTAGCGTTAGGCACTGCCCCTGTCTTTCTTACCTGAATGTTAAATGCAGCTAATAAGCCAGTGCACCACCATTGAATCAGTCTGGTTTTTAGTTGGTTGCCAGCAAATGGAAATAGAACGGACGCTACTACCAAGCCCACGCAAGTGTGAAACATGACACGAGCCACTCGGAAGTAACGGGTGAGGGCATGGGTCTGTTGGGTGCTAGGTTGTGTGGTTTGCAAAGTAACTGAGCTAATCAAGGGTAGGGCTTTTATTTTACATGAGTTATAGGCGTTGCCGTAGGCAATATGCGGGGAGCAGCTCACCGCATATCTCTATGGTTTAAGGCTAACTAAATCTGTGCTGAGTTTATTTCAAGGTTTATTTCAGGAAATGCGCTGCGTATCTTGGATTGATTCTTGATAGTGGCAACATTACCAACATATCTGCGGTGTTGAAATAAGGGTCCCAAGCAGGCTCACCGCAAATATAAGCACCTAGGCGCAAATAGCCTTTAATCAGCGGAGGGCATGCTACTTGCAGGTTATTGTGTAGCGCTTGGATTGGTAGCGGATTACGTGCAAATACGCGGTACTCTAAAGGCGATAAATATTCATCTTTTAGTTTGTTATACAGACTTGCTGCACTGTGGCCGCCGTCCGACATGCTCATGCTGCCGCAGCCAATCATGTATTCGTAGTTGTGAATCTGCATGTACTTGGCGAGGCCTGCCCATAACATGGTGATCGTGCCGCCATTGCGGTAGTTTTGATGTACGCATGCTCTGCCAACCTCAACCGTGCGGTCAAACAGGTGCGATAGTCGGCTTAAATCAAACTCACCGGCAGAGTAATAGCCACCAGCTTCGTTGGCCTTGGATGGACTTAAGATTCTATAAGTACCAATCACTTGGTTGGTACCGCTATCGCGCACGATTAAGTGATCGCAGAATTGGTCGAAGCCATCGATATCTAAACCGCCAGTGCCTGAAAGCTGTGCGCCCATTTCTTCAGCAAATACTTTATAGCGTAAGCGTTGTGCTTCTTCAATTTCAGCCTGTGTGTGTGCTAAGTTTACATACAGTCTTCTTTGTGATGCTAACTCTTGATTACGTGCATTAATGCTGCCAATTAAGGTTAAGTCTTTACGCATGATACGGCTGCTCTCCATATAGTTTTCTTTTAAGCTTGAACAGCACTTTAAAGTTGGAATATGAAGAAATAATGACGTACAGATGATGCTTTGTTGACAGTGACTTGCGTTACTTGGGATGTTACATTTTTTGGAGTGGACTGGAGTGGAGTGCTTGGCTTGTGTTGGCTAGGCTAGCTAGGTGGGGCGAGTGTTTTGTATAGATAATGTCACCATATTGCCAGAGCTTTCATTCTGACAATATGGTTGTGAGCGTAGTCGCTGATTAGTGCAGTGCGCGTCTAGTGTGACACACGGGTGGTGCCGCCGTTTTCAATCAGACGTACGCGTTGTCCGGCAGAGAATGGCTCATCGGCTTCTTGTACCACTGCTAATAGGCCGCCGCCATCAAGTTTCACAGTAATCTCAAGCGCATCTTTTCTGGTGGCTACTTCTTCTGCGGCTGAACCTGCAATGCCGCCTACTACCGCGCCTAGTACCGTAGCAATGGTGCTGCCCTTGCCGCCGCCAACTGAGCTACCGGCGATGCCGCCAATTGCGCCGCCAGCTACGGTGCCAATCGGTGTTTTTGTGCCTTCCAGTTTTACTTGGCGCACACTTTCTACAGTACCGGTTCTTACGGTTTGTGTTTTTCTGGCATCTTCTCTGCTATACACAGAGCCAGAGTTGGAGCTTGCACAAGCAGCTAAAAATACGCTGAGTAAGCCTACTGCGATAAGTCGACTGATATGCATTTTATTTTTCCTTTAATCAGTGAATATAAATTTTAAAAGTTCTGGCTTTATACACCTCAAGGCCGCCAGTATTTAGCTGCCGAACCCTTCTGCACTTGCCGTTTCATTTACCAGTGCTTGCGTGTAAATGGCCTCAATCTCTGCGCGGGTTGGCGCATGATTTTGTCCGCCGCGGTGTGCAATTTTAATTGCACCCATGGTTGAAGCTAGTCTACCGCAAGTTGGCCAATCCCAACCTTTAGCAATGCCATACAGTAAGCCTGCACGGTACGCATCCCCACAGCCGGTCGGGTCAACAATCTTATCTGCCACAACGCACGGAATGTCAAAACGTTGACCATCTGCATAGATTTGTGAGCCTTGACCGCCTAGGGTTACGACCAGTGCTTTCACTTTTAGTGCCAACTCTTCGAGAGATAAGCCGGTTTTATCCTGAATAATTTGTGATTCATAGTCATTCACCGCAAGGTAGTCTGCCATTTCAATGAATTGCAGCAGTTCTTCGCCATTGAACATAGGCAAGCCTTGGCCTGGGTCAAACAAGAATGGAATGCCAGCCTCATGACATTCGCGTGCATGTTGGAACATGCCATCTCTGCCATCCGGTGCGATGACTGCAAGGGTAATATCCTTAGCGTCTTTTACACTGTTTTGGTGTGACTCTATCATTGCACCCGGGTGGAATGCCGTGATTTGATTGTCATCAGTATCGGTCGTAATAAACGCTTGCGCGGTAAAGCTGTTCGGGATGATTTTGATGTGGCTGGAGCTGATTTTATTGCTATTCAGCCATTGTGTGTAAGTGCCAAAATCTTCACCGGCAGTTGCCATGATCAGCGGGTTGCCATCCAGTAATTGCAGGTTGTAAGCAATGTTGCCAGCTGTGCCGCCAAATTCACGGCGCATTTCTGGTACGTAAAAAGCAACGCTTAACGCGTGAATTTTATCTGGCAAGATATGATTTTTGAATTTATCTTGAAACACCATGATGGTGTCAAAAGCAAGTGAGCCGCAAATAAGTGTATGCATGGAATTAACGCAGAAATGAAAAAAGAATCATTATCTTAGGTATTAGCCCAGCTAGGCAAGTTTAATAGTTGGGCAGGTGTGATGCCAGCATGTAATGCTAGGGGTAATGCTTGGGTTAAGTTTAATCTGTATGGATATGCGCCGAGCGGATGTGACGGCAGTCGTTAGTGCTTGGATGCGCCGTCAATCAGTATTTTAGCCGCGGTCTTCGCATATTTAATTGCGCCAGAGCCGCGTTTCATTTGCTCAGCCTGTACCGCGCCTTCAAATATCAAGGATAATTGCAGCGATAAGCCTTCTGCGTCTTTGATATTGGCTTCTGTGGCCAAATGGTAGATGTATTGCTTGAATTGCTGCGATTGTTGTGAAGATAATTGGTGTACTGGGTTATCTTCTTGCGGAAACTCAGCCGATGCTTTAATGAAGCCTACACCATGGAAATCAGGCGAGGTGAC
Source organism: uncultured Methylotenera sp. (assembly GCF_946479685.1). Next base: position 111,259 of record NZ_CAMLGS010000001.1, on the reverse strand, counting down.
CCATTCTTCGATGTAGTCAAATAGCTTTTGCAGTTTTTCGCTAGGTTGTTTGGTGTTACTGCTCAGTTTGTCATTGAGCCAGTTTTGAAAGTCTTGATGGCCTTGTTTCAGCACCTCTAGAATCAGAACTTCTTTGCTGCCAAAATATTTATATAGCGTCATTTTGGTGGTGCCGGCGACAGCCACTATGGTATCAACCCCAGTCGAGTTAATGCCCTGCGTTTGAAATAAATTGCTCGCAGTAGTGAGTATTTTTTCACGTAAGCCAGTCATGACACCATTATACTAATCTGTATAGCGTGATTGCAACTGTTATTATTCAATGTGTTACTACTTGGATGCAGCCATTAGCATGGGGGTGTAGTTGCAGCGTATTTTTGCCATATATTCATTGGCGATGGCAAGATCTTCCAGGTTGGCTGGTAGTTTTCCGCCCACCACGTTTTCTAAATAAATGGCTTTATGCTTATCCGGCATTTGCAATACTTCAGGAAACTGGCATGAGCCTTGACGCATCAGCTCGAATTTTGCATACATCTGTGTTGCATCTTGTGCGGTCAAGGGCTGTGGTGTTGGTGCTGCGCTATGTGTATCGTTTGCGGCAGCACGCAGATGTGGTGCTGCTTGCTGTTCTTGTAAAAAAGGTGCCCAAATCAGTGTTGCGCCAATTGCAAGCATCAAGGTCGCGGCGATAGCGTAGGTTGCAGGCTTGGTGATCGTCCGTTTAACGGCTGTGGCTGCTGGCGGCTGGGTCTGCGCCAGAATAAGCGCGTTGGCTGCTTTTTTTGCATGCATTAAGCTATTGCTTAACGGTTGTGCAATATCTTGCAGGGCGGCATTGCGCGCAATCAGCACGATATGCTCGGCTAGTGTTTCTGGATTTTCTGCCCCCAAGGCATGAGCCTGTGCGGTGCAGTAGCTGAGTAATAATGCGTGGTTGGAGTCACTTAGCTGGCAGTGTCTTAGCATGTTGGGTGCTTTGAGCCAGTCGTTCAAGATATCGAACAGGCTCAATAAACGCCCCTCAGGCGTATTGCTGGATTTAGCTAACATGTAGATGAGCCAGGACGAGCCTAGCAGGTCAGAGTCATCATGATGCATGGCTTATCTTCCCGTTAAAATGGTTTAACCACAACTAGTATCACAACCGCAATCAGGATAAGTACCGGAAGCTCATTAAACCAGCGGTACCAAATATGGCTGTGTTGGTTTTTATCCTGCTTGAAGTCACTCACCAGTTTGCCGCAGTAAAAGTGGTAGCCTATCAGTACGGCAACTAGTGTTAACTTGGCATGCATCCATGCGCCTGCAATACCGTAACCTAGCCACAGCCAAAGTCCAAAGCCTAGTGCTAATAAAGCCAATGGCTGCATAAAGCGGTATAGCTTGCGCTCCATCAGCTTTAGGCGCTCAGAAGTGTTGTGGTCTGGTGTGGTGCTATCAAGCACCATTGCGTGGTTAACAAATAATCTGGGTAGATAAAATAGGCCAGCAAACCAGCTTGTGATGAAAATAATGTGCAGCGCTTTAATCCACAGCATTTAAGCGCCCAGTTCTTTGTTTAGTAGTTGTTGTAATGCGGCAAAATCTAGCTCGCCCATGGTTCTTTGTAGCAAGTCGCCTTGCTTGTTGTAGATAAAAGCAGTGGGTGTTAGTCGCACCTTGCCGAATAGTTCGGTGAGGGCTGCGCTTTGGTCATATGTCACCGGAAAAGGCAGGTGCTGGGCTTGGCTGTAATTTTTAATTTGCGAAATTTCATCATGTGGCATGGCAACCGCTATGATTTCAAGCCCCTTGGATTGGTAAGTGTTATATGTTTTAATTAACTCAGGCATTTCTTTGATGCAGCCTGGGCAGTCGGTGGCCCAGAAGTTGACGATGACAACCTTGTCTTTCAGTGATGCCATCGAGATTTGTTTGCCATCAATCGTGTTGAATGTCACATCCGGCGCTTGTGGCTTTTTGGTCAATTGCAGCCCTAGCAGCGCTAGCAGTGCAATAATAATAATCGGCAGTAAAGATTTCTTTAATAATTGTTTCATCTTAATGGTCTAACTTTGTTAATGGATATTCTGGGTGAATCTTTTTCGGGTGTTGCTATCATAAATGTGTGGGTGTGATAAATAACCATATCACAGTCGCGCTTATTTGCCAGCTTACACCATGTTATAATGATTCTTTAATAGCAAAGCTATTTGTCAAAAATTACAATGAACGCACCTCTATTAAGCACTATTTTAAACGCAGAGCCTAAGCCTGCAACGCGCTTGCGCGAAATTCCCTATAACTATACTTCTTTCTCTGACCGTGAAATTGTCATTCGGTTTCTTGGCGAAGAAATTTGGAGTATTTTAAATGAATTGCGCGGCGAGCGTAAAACTGGGCGTTCCGCACGCATGCTGTTTGAAGTGCTGGGCGACTTGTGGGTAGTATCACGCAACCCATATCTGCAAGATGACTTATTAGAAAATCCTAAGCGTTGCAAAGCGCTGGTGGATGCCTTGAAACACCGCATTGCAGCGATTGATGAGCGCAGTGCCGGTAACGCTAAAGTAGTGAAGCTGGTTGTGGCTGCGCGCCAAGCTGTGACTAAATTCGAAAATGAATTTAAACAGACAGCTAACCTGCGCAAAAAAGCACTGGCTAAACTTTCAAAAATCACACGCAAAGATAACGTCAAGTTTGACGGTTTGTCACGCGTGTCTCACGTGACCGATGCTACCGACTGGCGCGTTGAATATCCATTCCTAGTATTAACGCCAGACACCGAGAGCGAAATTGCGGCATTAGTGCGCGCATGTATCGAGTTAGGGCTTACTATCATCCCACGTGGCGGTGGCACTGGCTATACCGGCGGTGCGGTGCCATTAACACCGTTGTCAGCGGTCATTAATACAGAAAAATTAGACCAGCATACTGGTGTGCAAATGCGCACCTTGCCTGGCGTTGCGCGTCAAGTGGCCACCATTGAGTGTGGTGCGGGCGTGGTGACTAGACGTGCGATGGAGGCTGCATCTGATGCGGGCCTAGAGTTTGCATGTGACCCAACTAGTGCCGATGCTTCTTGCATTGGCGGTAACGTGGCGATGAACGCTGGCGGTAAAAAAGCGGTGCTATGGGGTACTGCCTTAGATAACCTTGCGTCATGGCGCATGGTGACGCCAGACGGTGAGTGGATGGAAGTTGAACGCTTAGACCACAATCTAGGCAAGATTCACGACATCGAGATGGCTAGATTTAAAATCAGCCGCTACAGCGAAGACATGAAAACCTTGCTGTCTGAGCCTGAGATTTTAGAAATTCCAGGCCCTAGCTTCCGTAAGGTTGGTTTGGGTAAAGACGTTACCGATAAATTCTTATCTGGTTTACCTGGTATTCAAAAAGAGGGTTGTGATGGCTTAATTACCAGCGCCACCTTTATCTTGCACCGCATGCCTAAGTATGTGCGTACCTTGGCTTTGGAGTTCTTTGGCAATGTGTCGCATGCCGTGCCTGCGATTGTGGAAATTAAAGACTACCTAGATGCAACAGCTAAGCAGACACCAGCCGTGATTATGGCCGGTCTCGAGCATATGGACGAGCGTTATATCAAAGCGGTGGGTTATGCGACCAAAGCTGCTCGTCAGCAACGTCCGAAAATGGTGTTGATTGCAGACATCGCATCTGATGATGAAAATGCAGTGGGTGAAGTGGCTTCTAGCATGGTGCGTTTATGTAACGCACGTAACGGTGAAGGCTTTATCGCGGTATCAAGCGAATCTCGTAAAAAATTCTGGCTAGACCGTGCCAGAACCGCTGCCATTGCTAAACACACCAATGCCTTTAAGATTAACGAAGACGTGGTGATCCCATTGCCGCGCTTAGGTGATTACTCAGACGGTATCGAGCGCATTAATATCGATTTGTCGATCAGAAATAAACTGAAACTGATTGATGCGCTCGAAGCCTTTATGCAGGGCGAGTTACCGTTGCAGCCGGATGAAGATGGTGGCTCTGACGCTGGCATGGTGAAAACCAAGCAAACCATGGCGTTGGCATTGCTGGCGGATCTGCGTGCACGCTGGAGCTTTGTACTAGAGCATCTGGATGAACCAGTTGCCGTGTTGGGCGAAGCTGGTAAAGCCTATGCACATTATGAAAATGTGTTTAGGGCTGTGCAGTCTTATGATTTGCGCATTTCATGGAAGCGCGAGCTGAAGCGTCCGATGGCGGATATTTTTGCTGGGCGCGAGTATCAAAAAATCCTTGAGCGTTGCGACGAGATTCATAAGCAAGTGCTGAAAAGCCGTGTGTTTATTGCGTTGCACATGCATGCCGGCGACGGTAACGTGCATACCAATATCCCAGTAAACTCCGATGATTACGGCATGATGCAAGATGCACACGCAGCCGTTGCCAAAGTGATGGCGCTGGCACGTGGCTTGGATGGCGTGATTTCTGGTGAGCATGGTATCGGCATTACCAAAATGGAATTTTTGGATCAAGCCACGATTGATACCTTTACCAACTATAAAAAGAAAGTGGACCCTAACGGTCACTTTAACAAAGGTAAGCTGATGGCTGGTTCTGGGCTGGAAAACGCCTACACACCAAGCTTTGGCTTGCTAGAGCAAGAGTCTATTATCATGGAGCAGTCTGCCATTGGTGAAATTGCAGACGATATCAGTGACTGCTTACGCTGCGGTAAGTGTAAGCCTGTATGTACCACGCATGTGCCACGTGCTAACTTGCTGTATAGCCCACGCAACAAGATTTTAGGTACCTCTTTACTGATTGAAGCCTTCTTGTATGAAGAGCAAACGCGCCGTGGTATTTCAATCAAGCATTTTGATGAGTTCAACGATGTAGCCGACCATTGTACGGTTTGCCATCGCTGTGAAAAACCGTGTCCAGTGGATATCGATTTTGGTGACGTTTCTATCAAAATGCGTAACTTCCTGCGCGAGCAAGGTAAAAAGCAATTTAACCCAGGCACCGCGCTAGGCATGGCATTCTTGAACGCCAAAGACCCGGCCACTATTAAATTGTTACGTACCGTAATGATTAACTGGGGCTATAAAGCGCAAAACTTTGCGCATGGTCTGGCCAAGCGCTTTGGCTTGCTACGCGATAAAAAACATCCGCCGGCAACCGTAGGTAAGCCTGAAATCAAAGCACAGGTGATTCATTTCATTAATCGCCCTATGCCGAAGAAAATGCAGTCTAAGACCTCACGTGCGATGCTGGGCTTGGAAGATGATCATATGATTCCGGTGATTCGTAACCCGCAAAAGGTGACGGATGATTCAGAAGCAGTGTTCTACTTCCCTGGCTGCGGCTCTGAGCGTTTGTTCTCTAATGTGGGTTTGGCGACGCAGGCAATGCTGTATGAAGTAGGGGCAATTACCGTGTTGCCGCCAGGCTACTTATGTTGTGGTTACCCGCAAACTTCTGCAGGCAATCACGATAAAGGTCAGGAAATCACAGCAGATAACCGCGTGTTGTTCCATCGTGTTGCTAACACATTGAATTACCTGGATATTAAGACGGTAATCGTGTCTTGCGGTACTTGTATGGATCAGTTGCAAAAATACGAGTTCGAGAAGATATTCCCGGGCTGCCGTTTGCTGGATATTCATGAGTATCTGATGGAAAAAGACATGCGCTTACAGGGCGTGACCGGTACTCGCTATATGTACCATGACCCTTGCCATACGCCGATGAAGACCTACAAGCCGCTTGAAGTAACTAATACTTTAATGGGCCAAGATGTGGCATTGAACGACAGGTGCTGCGGTGAGAGCGGTACTTTTGCGGTGGCACGTCCAGATATTTCTACGCAGGTGAAAATGCGTAAGCAGGAAGAGCTGGAAAAAGGCATGCAGCAAATGGGCTTGACCGTAGGCGCGCCAGAGGAGCAAGTGAAGATACTGACTTCATGCCCAAGCTGCTTACAAGGTCTGTCACGTTACGGTGAAGATACTGGTATTGAAGCTGACTACATTGTGGTGGAAATGGCGAAACATATTCTAGGCGAGAACTGGATGCAAGAGTATGTACATAAAGCTAACAATGGCGGTATTGAAAAAGTATTGCTGTAACAGTTAAGCATGACCCTATGTGCAAACGCCCCATGTATGTGATTTACATGGGGCGTTTGTGTTTTTGGCAGCCGGTTAGGGTGCTTTGCTTAATTGACGGCAGCAGCTTTAAGCGCAATGCGCGTTGCTACTAGGGCTGCCAAATTAAGGTGAAACGGAGAGTTAGAGTTGTTGCTGTTAAGGTTAGAACGGTAGAAACAGCGCTGTGGCGAGGTTTTGCACCACACGTGAAATCATGCGCTGAGACTTCTCCGCTAGCACCAGCGCATACAGGTCTATGCGGCCTATCATTTTCCCAAACTCGCGTTCAAATGATAAATTCTTATCATGCTCGCCAATCTCATTGCTCAGCAAATACAGGGTGCCGGTTTCGTCCCTGGCGTTGGATAGTTTCCACACCGCAATTTCTATATTGCGCGCTACGTTGTATATGCGTTGCGGGTCTAGGCTGTCTGTGAAATAAAACTCGGTTTTATCGTTATGCGCCTTGAGCAGCATGGTGTGCAGGCCCACGGTAAAAGCGAGTACGCGGTCGCCTTTGAACTCTGGGTTAAATGCCAAGAAAATGGCATCCGTGGTCACTAGGTTGTTAATTTCAGGGAGTTGGTAATGGTGCTGTGCTGCACCATCAAATACCCAATCTATCATTTTCTCTGCTGGGTCAGAGGTGCTTTTCTTTAATTCCTGCGGGTTGCGTTTGTATAGCTTGAGCATCAGCAGGCGTAAGCTCTGTGCGTTTTCGCGCATTTCTACATCAGCCATTCTATCAATATCGGCTTTTGCAATTTGGCTAAAGGTGCTGCGGTCTTTTTGTTCCGGAACGCTTTTTTTACTGTTTTTATCTAGCGGTACATTGCTAGCGCAGGCCGATAGTAAAAAGAGGCCGCTAATATAGGGTGTGATTCTTTTTAACTGAGCGGCGCATTTGCTCATTTTTGTATCATCCGCGCTTTAGGAAACACTGCACTGAATGTGCTGCCTGTGCCCAACTCACTGGTGATTTCAAGTTTGGCCTGATGTCTGGTTAAAATGTGCTTGACGATAGATAAGCCTAAACCTGTGCCGCCAGTTTCACGGCTACGGCCTCTATCCACGCGGTAAAAGCGTTCAGTTAAACGATGAATGTGCTGCTGGTCAATGCCGATGCCATTGTCTGTGACGCTAAAAATACCCTGATTATTGCGTAGCTGCCAGCTAATGTTAATTTCACCGCCTTCAGGTGTGTAGCGTATGGCGTTGCTCACCAAGTTGCCTAATGCGCTTTGTAACTCATCCACCGCGCCGGATAAGTCAAAGTGCGGGTTGGTTTGGGCGCTGATTTTGTGTTTGCCTTGGCTTAATGCGTTGGCGTCATTCAGTAACATGTTCATCAACATGGACATGTTAATCGGGTTGTTGTCAGGGGCCTGAGTGTTGCTTTCAATATGTGATAGTGTGAGCAGGTCTTCAATCAGGCGACGCATACGTGTGGTTTGGTCTTGCATCATGCCAAAGTAGCTACGTATATTGCTAGGAATAGCGCCTTCCATATCTGACAGCGTTTCGATAAAACCACCCACTACAGTCAATGGTGTGCGTAATTCGTGTGACACATTGGCAATAAAGTCACGACGCATCGCGTCCACTTTTTCAATTTGGGTGACATCGCGGCTAATCAGGAGCTTTTGTTTGGTAGCTAGTGGAATTAGCCAAATCTCCAGGGTGGATTCAGTACTCTTGATGTCTTTAAGCTTAAATGGCTCGTCATACACTTCGTTGTACAAATAGGCGATGAAGTGACTGCTTCTCAGCAGGTTGACGATAGGCAGGTTTTTGTCAGTTTCAAGGTTCAGACCGAGTTGGTATTCTGCATGCGATGTACACCACTCGATAGTATTGGCCGCACTCAGGATAACCAGTCCATCCGGAATCGCATTTGCCACAATCTGAAAGCGTTCTAAGGCAGAGTTTAACTCTGTCTGTTTGAGCATATTGTTGCGCTCGTATTTGAGTAAGCTGCTGTATACATCTTCCCACAGACCTGAGCCTTCTGGCACCTGACGTAAGTCAGGTGTTTGCAGCCAGGTGTTGAGTTGATGTATCCAGTAAATATGACGCGCGACGTAAAGCAATAGCCCCAATGTGAATACCACCAGAGCCGTTACCAAGCTTGAGATTAACCACAGAAAAACGCTCACGATGCTTAGAGCGCAAATAAATAAGGCAGCTTTCCAGCGTATATCAATCACGAGTCATATTTTCAGTTGTTTTTTTATTACGGTGATTATAGCGAGGATTTACAACTAAGCATGAGTTTTTGATGTCATGTGTAAACACTATAGCAAGCAGCCGTACCTAGTTGTGACTAGCTTCGCTGGGTTGTGACGAGAGTCTGTAGCCAGCACCCCTTACCGTCTGAATCAAATCCTCATGGCCAGATGCAGATAAGGCATTGCGTAGGCGTCTAATATGAACATCTACCGTGCGGTCCTCAACAAATACACGGTCACCCCATACTTTATCCAGCAATTGGCTACGCGTATGCACACGCTCTGCATTGGTCATAAAGAAGTGCAATAGCCTGAATTCAGTCGGCCCTAGGTCGATGGTTTTTTGGTTGCCGGTCACGCGGTGAGTGGTCGGATCCAAGCGTAGGCCGCTTAGTTCTATCGGGTCATCCGTCATTTGTGGTGCTCTGCGACGTAACACCGCCTTGATGCGTGCATTCAGCTCGCGTGGGCTAAATGGTTTTGTTACATAGTCATCGGCGCCTACTTCTAAGCCTCGCACTTTGTCATACTCTTCGCCGCGGGCGGTGAGCATAATGATAGGGATGTTCTTGGTGTAAGTATCTGCCTTAAGTTTGCGGGCAAGCTCTAGCCCGTTCATGCCAGGTAGCATCCAGTCTAATAGGATTAAATCAGGCACGGTTTCACGCATGAGGTCTAGCGCAATTTCGCCGCTAAGCGCGCGGATTGCATTGTGACCAGCCTGGGTGATGTTGAGAGCTAGTAGCTCTTGAATGGCTGGTTCGTCTTCAATTACTAATATATTGGCTGGCATATATATTTCCTCAATTAATTGCCTAGGATATTTAAGCCCAATCAGTTTATGACGCTAATATGACATATTCATGACAAAGTTTAAACCTATATATATGCAAGTAAATGCAATAACTAAATTGCCATTTTTAACAATTTGTTACACTATACCGTTAGTCGGATATTAATCCGAAGTTGAAAATAATAATGCGTGTGGAGACTGCAGAATGACGGGTTTTTTTTCCAAAGAGAGAATCACAGCTAACCCTAGCTTTAACCGGTGGCTAGTGCCGCCTGCTGCCTTGGCAATTCATTTGTCTATCGGCATGGCATATGGCTTTAGCGTATTCTGGTTACCTCTTTCCAAAGCCTTGGGTATCCAAGACCCAATCGCCTGTGCAGATAGTATGGGCATATGGGCGCGTGCTTTTGCCACAGATTGTGATTGGAAGGTTAGTGATCTGGGCTGGATGTTTACGCTATTTTTTGTGTTTTTAGGCACCTCTGCTGCCGTGTTTGGTCATTGGCTGGAGCATGCTGGCCCACGTAAAGCTGGTGCTGTAGCTGCGGTATGTTGGGGCGGTGGTTTACTCTTGTCTTCATACGGGGTTTATACGCATCAGTTGTGGTTAATGTGGTTGGGTTCAGGCGTGATCGGCGGGATTGGTCTTGGTTTGGGCTATATTTCACCAGTTTCTACCTTGATTAAGTGGTTCCCGGACCGCCGCGGTATGGCTACCGGTATGGCGATTATGGGGTTTGGCGGCGGTGCCATGATAGGTGCGCCACTGGCTAACACTATGATGTCACACTTTGCTACCCCGACTTCAGTAGGTGTGTGGCAGACTTTTGCCATTATGGGCGTGTTTTATTTTATTGCCATGATGATAGGTGCATTGAGCTACCGTGTGCCACCTACAGGTTGGGTACCAAAAGGTTGGGTGCCACCAGTGAATAACGGTAATAGCATGATTACCAACCGCCATGTGCATGTGAATCATGCGCATAAAACACCGCAATTCTGGCTGCTGTGGGCTGTGCTGTGTCTTAATGTAAGTGCGGGTATTGGCGTGATTGGCATGGCATCTCCTATGCTGCAAGAAGTGTTTGGCGGCGCATTGATTGGTGAGCAATTGAAGCTGGCTGAGCTGTCACCGGAGCAGTTGCTGCGCGTTACGGCGATTGGCGCAGGCTTTGCCGGATTGCTCTCTTTGTTTAACATTATTGGCCGCATAGGCTGGGCGTCGTTATCAGACTGGTTAGGGCGCAAGCGTACCTATGTCATCTTTTTTGCATTAGGCTTTTTCTTATATATCTCTGCGCCGTGGGCGGGTGGCATCGGTAGCGTTGCCGTATTCGCTGGTTTGTTCTGCGTTATTTTGACCATGTATGGTGGTGGTTTCTCTACCATTCCAGCCTATCTGGCCGATATTTTTGGTACCCAGCATGTGGGCGCGATTCATGGCCGTTTGTTGACCGCTTGGGCGACTGCTGGGGTGTTGGGGCCGGTGATTGTGAATTACCTGCGCGACTATCAATTGGATCATGGTGTGCCGGCAAGTCAGGCCTACAATGTGATTATGTACGTGTTGGCGACATTGCTGCTGCTAGGCTTTATCTGTAACTTGCTGGTAAGGCCGGTAGCAGACAAGCATTATATGACCGATGCCGAACTGGAAGCAGAGCGCCAGCTAGCGCATGAAAAAACCATGAAATTAAATGGCGATAAGGTGGAGAGTCAGCAAACTGAAAGTCATCCATTGCTGGCAGTGATGGCATGGACATTGGTGGCTATTCCAATTTCGTATGGCATTTTCAGTACCTTGCAAAAGGCTTGGATCCTGTTTCATTAATGGCGGCTGATGCTATCTAGGTAGGTGCTTTGAATATATCGCCTAAGATGTTGGTGATATGCGGTAAAATATTGCTTTATTAAGTTTAAGCAAGTTTAAAGGAAGCATACGTGAGAGAAATTAAGAAAAACCTAGATGGATCAGGGATGCAAGTAGGTGTTGTTTTATCAAGATTTAACAGCAATATTGGTGATGGCCTGCTAGAGGCTTGTAAGAGTGAGCTGCTTAAATTAGGCGTGGCAAGTGATGCGATTACCATTGCTACTGTGCCAGGTGCGTTAGAAACACCGCTGATTTTGCAACACATGGCGTTAAGTGAAAAGTATGACGCACTGATTGCGTTGGGTGCGATTATCCGTGGTGAAACTTACCATTTTGAAGTGGTGGCGAATGAGTCTGCACGTGGTATTTCAGAAGTGCAGTTAAATACAGGCGTGCCAGTTGCCAATGCGGTGCTCACCACAGAAGATGATGATCAAGCGATTGCGCGTATGCATATCAAGGGTGCTGAGGCAGCTCAGGTAGCTGTTGAGATGTTTAATTTGGTTAAAGCGCTATGAGTGAAAATAAACCAACAGTAACAAGCCTGGTGGTAGATGCCGAAGCGGGCGCTACTGCTGGCGCTAAAAAGCCTGCAGCTAGAAGCGGTGGTAAAAAGAGCGGTAGCCAAAATCGTAGAAAATCACGCGAGTTGGTTTTGAAAGCTGTTTATCGCGGTATGTTAAATGACTCTGAGCTGTCACAAGTGTTCCGTGATATGCGTGATGACCCAGACTACAACAAGGCTGATGAAGCTTACTTCAAACACTTGTTGCAGGCTGTGACTGAGAATTTAACTGCTATTGATGGCAAGATTGTTAGCTTTATTGACCGTGCCATTGAAGAGTTGAGCCCGGTAGAGCATGCGATTTTACGCATTGCCGGCTGTGAGTTGATGTTTGACCTGACGATTCCATATCGTGTGGTTATCAATGAAGGCGTAGAACTGGCTAAGGTGTTTGGCGGTACGGATGGGCATAAATATATCAACGGCGTGTTAGATAAATTTGCTGCAGATGTACGCGCAGCTGAAGTTAAAGCGGCACGAAGCTAATCTCTGACATTGATGCGCATTCTATGGTACATGCGCAGTCAAGGCTGATATCATGGATTTGAGTTACGCCCTAGAAATTGTTCGTTTAACAGATGTTGGTTTGCTGCGCAGTCATAATGAAGACGCTATCGCCAGCGATTCCAGCATTGGCTTTATGATTCTGGCCGATGGTATGGGTGGCTACAATGCAGGCGAAGTGGCTAGTGAAATGGCGGTGCTTAGCATTGCCGCCGAGCTAAGTGAGTCATTGGGTTGCCATACGGCCAAGTCAGCAGTGCTCGATATTGTTGATCGGCCATTTTTAAATAAAGCGATTCTCAAAAAGCTATTGATCGATGTGGTGGCAACAGCCAATACCTCTATCTATCATGCATCACAAACTTATCCGCAGTGTGCGGGTATGGGTACGACTCTGGCGTTAGGGTTGTTCACAAACAATCAGTTGCTGGTTGGGCATATTGGCGACTCCCGTGTCTATAGGCTGCGCAATCATCAGCTGGAGCAAATGACCGAAGACCATTCTCTACTGCAAGAGGAGATTCGGGCTGGCGTCTTGACTAGGGAGCAGGCAAAGCATTGCACCCATAAAAATCTGGTGACACGCGCCTTGGGGGTGGATCCAGAGGTTGAATTAGAGCTCAATGAGTTTAAAGTGGAAGTAGGCGATATTTATCTACTTTGTTCGGATGGCTTAAGTGATTTAGTTGATGATGCCTTGATACAAGCCACGCTTAATCATTACGTGCTGGATTTGGCCAGCGCAGCCGATGTTTTGGTGCAGTTGGCGAATAAACATGGCGGCAAAGACAATGTTTCTGTCATACTAGCCAAAGTGAATGGTTCGTATGAAGATAAGAATACTTGGTATGATAATTTTATAGGCTGGATAAAGTAACAGGATAGATTATGGCAAAGCTTATTCTTACCCTAGACGGTTCATACGTACATGAATATGCACTAACCCATCTTAAAACTACCATCGGCCGTAAATCCAGTAATGACATCCACCTTGATAATTTAGCCATTAGCGGTGAGCATGCCGTTGTCCTAAAGCAAGGTAACGATTTTTTTGTAGAAGATCTCAATAGTACCAACGGTACACGCGTTAATAATGCGCTCGCTAAAAAGCAGAAGTTAAATAATGAAGATGTGATTGAGCTGGGGCGTTTCAGCCTGACGTTTCTTGAGCAGGAGGTCGGTGCCAGCGCTGCTTTTGAAAAAACCATGATGGTGCATCCTTCGGCATTTAGCGCTAAACCGCATGCAGCTTCCGCTGCGCCTGCGGTGGTGCAAGCTGCACCTGTGCAGCAGCGTGCGCGGCCGTCAGTCACCCTTAATGAGCCAGCAAGCGATGGCAGTCAGGCGCAGCCGGCATTAATTGGCAAGATACAGGTTTTAAATGGCACTAGCAGCGGCCGCGAGCTGGTACTGAATAAAGCGCTGACTACATTAGGCAAAACGGGTGTGCAGGTGGCGGTGATTACCAAGCGCCCGAATGGTTATTTTATTACGCATGTGGAAGGAAAAGTCTTGCCTGTCGTGAATGGTATTTCTACTGGTGTGCAGGCGCACGCCTTGGCTGACCATGATGTGATTGAACTGGCAGGCGTGAAAATGGAGTTCTATTTATCGCATGCATAGTAGTACAGTAAATGGTTGTGCAACATATAGTTGTGCAGTAAATAGTCGTGCAGTATAAGGGGCTATGCATTAGGCCCTGGTTTGTGTGTTATGTGCCAAAAGCACAGTGTTAAAGGCAGTCTGAATTACCCAGTTAATGAGGTATCGCATTCAATGTTTGAACATCAGCACTCATACTTATTAGCGCAGCTAGAGCGCTTAAACGCAATTGGCATCGCACTCTCTGCAGAGCGTGACAACCAGCGTTTGTTAGAAATGATATTACTAGGTGCGCAGGAAATTACCAATGCAGATGGCGGCACGCTTTATACCATCACGCCGGATAAGCACCTCAAGTTCGAGATGATGCGCAACAAGTCGCTCGATATGTCATTGGGTGGCACCACTGGCAAAGAAATCCCGTTCTTGCCATTGCCTCTATATCTGGCCGATGGCAGCCCCAATTTAACCACAGTCGCCGCCTATGCCACTTTGCAGGACCAGGCGGTTAATATCGCTAATGTGCGCGAGGTGGATAATTTTGATTTTTCCGGTACGCGCAAATTTGATGAAAAAACAGGCTACCACTCGCAGTCGTTTTTAACGATTCCTATGAAGGACCACGAGTCCAAGGTAATCGGTGTGTTGCAACTGATCAATGCGACCGATGTTGATACTGGCGCCATTATCCCGTTTTCGATTGCCAACCAAACGCTAGTAGAGTCTTTGGCATCGCAGGCCGCGGTGGCTATGACCAATCATCATTTAATCGATGGCTTAAAGGGGCTGTTCGAGGCGTTTATCGAGCTAATAGCCGACGCTATCGACCAAAAGTCACCTTATACCGGTGGGCATTGTCGGCGTGTACCGGAGCTAACCATGATGCTGACCCAGGCATTAATTGATGCTAAGACCGGCCCTTTTAAAGACTTTGCGCTGAATGAAAATGAGCTTTATGAGCTGAAAGTGGCAAGCTGGCTGCATGATTGCGGCAAAGTGACCACGCCAGAAGCCATTATGGATAAGCCGACCAAGCTATCTTCAATTTTTGACCGTATTGAGTTACTTGATCAGCGCTTTGAACTCTTAAAGCAGCAGGCTGAGAATGCTATGCTGAAGGAGCAGGTGGCGATACTTAAAAGCGGCAGCTTCAATCAAGAAACACAGGCTAAGTTGACAGAATTGCAAGCCAAGCAGGATACGTTTAATACCTATTGTGACGAGGCTAGGGCCTTCTTAAGGCTCGCTAACATCGGTAGTGAGTCGATGACGGCAGATGACCTGCAACGTATACAAGACATTGCCAATATGCAGTTATTGGATGGCCTAGGCAATCGTGTGCCGTTTTTGAGCGAGGATGAAACCTATAACTTAAGTATCAAGCGCGGCACCCTAACCGCAGAAGAGCGCCAGGTGATTAATAATCATATCGTGGTGACTATTAGCATGCTGGAGTCGCTACCTTACCCGCAAAGCTTGGCGCGCGTTCCGGAGTATGCCTGCGGCCATCATGAGCATATGGATGGTAGTGGCTATCCTAAAGGGCTGACACGTGAACAGATGTCCATTCCGGCGCGTGTAATGGGTATTGCCGATATCTTTGAGGCGCTTACTTCTAAAGATAGGCCTTATAAAAAGGCAAAAACACTTTCTGAGTCATTAGCTATCTTGGGTAGAATGAAGGTAGATAACCATATCGACTCGGAATTGTTTGATGTGTTTATCCGCGAAGGTATTTACCTTAAATATGCACAGCAATTTTTAGAGCCTGAGCAAATTGATGAAGTTAATTTAGCGCTGATTCCAGGCTACCAGCCTTAGCGTTTTCTTACTTTCTAGGGAGGGCTGGCTTAGTTGTGGTTTAAGGTAACACTGCGGCAGCCTGTTGCATCGCTAATCAGATAGCTGCCTTGTTCGTACCAGTCACCTAGCACCCATCTTGTGATTGCTTTGCCGTCTACTACTAGCTGATGCTGGTTGGGTCGGTGGGTGTGACCATGTATCAGCAGGCTAGGGTAGTTATGTGCTCTTAACAGCTCGTTTACTGCGTCTGCGTTGACATCCATAATGGCAGCAGACTTGCTGGATTTCTCTTGCTCACTGCGTAAGCGAATAGCCTCAATTTGGGCTTTGCGCGCTTGTAAGGGCTGGCGGAGAAACTGCGTTTGCCATTGTTTGTTTCTTACTTGCGTGCGGAACTGCTGGTAAGTGACATCATCTGTACATAAGGCATCACCGTGGCTGAGCAAGGTACTTGTACCATAAAGGTCAATCAAGCTAGGATCGTTGATTAGCTGTATATGTGCGGCCTGGCAAAAATCTTGTGTGATTAAGAAGTCTCGGTTGCCATGCATTAAGTAAATTGAAACACCGGAAGTTGCAAGTGCCTTAAAGCCTTGCATGATTTGCTTGTTAAAGGCATCCTCAATGTCATCATCACCAGCCCAATATTCAAATAAATCGCCTAGGATATAAAGTGCTTTAGCGGCTTTAGCTTCGGTGGAGAGAAACTGCAGGAAGGCATCGGTGATGTGTGGACGGCTTGCACACAGATGTAAATCAGAAATAAACAGTGTCATGTCTGATGAAGCGGGGCTGCCAGTGTTAAGGTTAGTAGAGTTGAGATTAACCAAAATGTACAGCCCCGATTTTATTGCGATTGTAAATGCTTAGCTTGTCCGGAAAATTCAGCATGGGGTTAAATCCGTGTGTATTCTGCGGCAAGCTAGTGCTGGCGACTAAACGCGGGTTGCTTTTTCAATCACCACGTTGCTTGAAGGCACGTCTTGGTGACCTTTCAGGCTAGTAGTGGCAACTTGTTTGATTTTATCAACCACGTCCATGCCTTCTACCACTTTACCGAACACACAGTAGCCCCAGCCGCTGCCGTTAGGAGCAGTATGGTTTAAGAACTCATTGTTGGCTACGTTGATAAAGAACTGGCTGCTTGCTGAGTGTGGTGCAGAAGTACGTGCCATAGCAATGGTGTACTTCTCGTTACCTAAGCCGTTGTCTGCTTCATTCTTGATTTCAGCTTGTGTGCTTTTTTGTGTCATGGTTGTGTCAAAGCCACCACCTTGAATCATAAAGCCATTGATTACACGGTGGAAAATTGTACCGTCATAAAAACCAGCATCCACGTATTGTAAGAAGTTGGCTGCGGTAATCGGTGCTTTTTCAGCGTTTAGTTCGATAGTGATGTCACCAAAGTTTGTTTGTAGTTTAACCACGTAATGTCCTTAATAAATAATTGTTAAAACTGTTGAAAATACCTAGTGAGAATTAGAGGTACGCTTATAGCGGGGCTTTGTTCACTTTAACCTGATGCACCACGATAGGTGATCTTGGTACGTCGCCGTATGGCCCAACGTTGGCGGTTGAGGTTGCTGCGATGTCACGTACTACGTCCATGCCTTTTAATACGCGGCCAAATACACAGTAACCAATCAGCTGTGCGTCCGGGTTTTGATAGTTTAGAAACTGGTTGTTCTCTAAGTTAATAAAAAACTGAGAGGTTGCCGAGTCCGGGTCTGAAGTTCTTGCCATGGCAATAGTGCCTACCTCATTGGCAAGACCGTTATTGGATTCGTTGACAATCGGTGCGCGTGTTTCTTTTTCTGACATATCTGCATTAAAACCGCCGCCCTGAATCATAAAGCGCTTAATCACGCGATGGAAAATCGTGTCTTGATAAAAACCAGAGTTCACATAGGCCAGGAAGTTAGCCACGGTTTTAGGGGCTTTCTCAGGGTAAAGTTCCACAATAAAGTTACCGCGGTTGGTTTCAAACACCACTTGTGGGTTAGCTGCCATCGCTGTGTTGCTAAGTAACATTAAAGTCAGAAAAATATAAAGTTTACGCATAGGGGTCCTTGAGTGATGATTAACGCGGCTTAATGGAAGCTAAGCCGTACCTTCATAAATGATTTTCCAGCTGTGACCTTCTTGTATCCAGTACTGGCGTTTTTGCATGACATTTTTCAAATGTGGGCTAGTAAAGCTTTGTGTGAAATCTACCACCACCAGTTTTTTCTGTGGGTCGGGGTAGCTAAACATGCTGATATTAGACAGTGCAATGTCGATATTAGGCTTGCTGGCTTGCACGCGGTACTTGTGTTCAGCCCATTGCTGATAGTTGATACCATTGGTTGAAAAATCTTTGGAGTAGTGCGCTAGGTACTTTTCGGTATCCTGTGCGCGCCAATCGTTGAGCCAGTGATTGATGGCGGAGTTCAGGACTTCCTTTTCCGCTTCTGGTGCTGCGGAGCTATTCAGCCACTGTAGGTTGTTGGCAATGATAATCGGGGTTTTACCTGATTGTAGCGCAGGTTCTAATGCTTTTAAGTCTTGGTTTGCTACCACGACACAGCCATCACTGGCACGAGGCGGGCGGCTATAGGTGCTGCTAGGGGTGCCGTGCAGCCAGATGCCAGAGCCGTTTCTGTTGTGCGCTCTATCCCATTCGTTCGGGTAGCTCAGTGGGTAAGCGCCTTCACCGTAAAAGTCTGGTAGTTGCTGCTTGAGTTTAGTGCTGGCAAAGTAAACGCCAATCGGGGTGCGTTTATCACCTTCTGATTGTTTCTCTACGCCATTTTTACCGACGGTAATGTAGTAGTCCGCAACGTACTTAAGCTGGTTGTCATGTTTTTCATACAGGTACAACCTGGATTTACTGGTGTCAATCAGCATTAAGTGCGATTGCTGTGCATTGGGCGCCAGAATCAAGTTGGGCTGTTTAGCTTGTGATTGCTTGGCTAAGTAACGCTCAATACGTACACGAGCTTCCTCTTGTAGGTCTTGCACCGCCTCCGGGCGGTTAACACCCGGGTCGCCAAAGGCTTGTAAATACTTGCCTTGTGCCATGAGCAAGTCACCACGTACCAAATGAGCGAGCTTGAAGTTAGGCACGCTTTGAATCAGCTGATCGATCGTGTTCAGTGCCTGCTGATGCTTGCCCTCAGAGATTTCGAGCAGGCTTTTGACCAGTAACTCTTCTACGAGATTAGCTGCGGCATTGGATGCAATGGATGCAGCACTACTTAAGCTAGCTTTGGGCAATAGATTGCCAAAACTAAAGCGATTTACAGCAGTTGCATTCCATGGCACCAGCGTAATGGCAGCTAATAGCGTATAGGTCAGTGCTTTGTTGATCATGATGCCTTATGTTTCAAGTACTACTATTTCAAATGCTATGCGCAACTAGTTGCTTGCGATTTCTTCAGTAATTAACCAGTTGTCGCCAGATTTTTTCAACAATAGTGTTTTGCTAGTGCGAATTGGAGAGCGTTTATCTGCTTGGTAGCTTTGTTTAAAGCGTACTTTTGCAGTGTTACCTTCGTTTGCGACCACAGCAATATTGTTGAGTTCCACGTTGATTTTAGATGGCGCGTTAATACGTTCACGTCTTTGCTTTTCCCATGCCTTGTAATTTTGGCCTTTGGCAGGCTTAAAGTCATCTGCATAGCTGGCAAAGTATTTGTTTAAGTCTTTGTTAGACCAAGCTTGCGCCCAGCTATTAACTGAAGCGGTAATGTTGTCTGTGTTGTTGCTGCTCGCTGCTTTTTTCACTTCTTTTGCTTCAGTTGCAGGTGTTGCTGTATTGGTGGCAACTGGTGCTGGCGCGCTCGCCGCCTTCACAGGCACGCTAGCTGCAATCGTGGTTTTGTTGCCAGTGCCGAACAGGTCTTTAATTAAAGACAGTTTGCCTTGGGCGCGGGTGTTAGCGGTGTCTAACTGTAATGCTTTGTCATAAGCTTCGCTTGCCATGCGTGCGTAAATGTCGCCTAGGTTTTCGTGCGCAGTTGCATAGCTAGGATGAGTTTTAATTGCAGTTTCCAGAGCCTTGCGTGCTTTATCAAACTGGCCTTGGTCTGCGTATAGCACCGCTAGGTTGTTGTAAGGCTCAGGCAGGTTAGGGAAGCGCTCAGTCACTTCGGTGAATGATTTGATAGCCTCATCTCTGCGACCTTGCTCAGCGAGCAACACGCCTTTCATGAATAATGCTTGTGCGTTTTTCGGGTTGGCCGCAATAAAGGTATTGATGCGGTCCAGTGCTACCGCAGTCTGGCCTTGGTCAGCTAATTTTGAGATGTCTTTAAGCTCGTCTGCAGATGCGATATTAAACGCAAAACTGGCTGAAGCGACTAGAACAAAGCGAGCGATTGAAGGAGTCAGTGACGCAATAAAATTATTCATTGTGATATACTTTTTGGTGAATAAACAAAGTGTAATTCTATCAATAGCCTAAGCAACCTCCAATAGCTCATTTTGATTTAAGCCAATATATTTCTGCATTGCACGCATGAATCGGCTTGGTGGGCGCCTAGTGACAGATAAAAACAAATAACCAATCCTCTAGCTCTGAAACATATGTTAAAAATTTACAATACATTAGCCCGCGAAAAGCAGACATTTACCCCGATTGTAGCTGGCAAGATCAGTATGTATGTCTGTGGTATGACGGTTTATGATTACTGTCATTTAGGCCATGCGCGCGTAATGGTGGTTTTTGATATGGTGAGCCGCTGGCTGAGGGCGTCTGGTTATGATGTGACCTATGTGCGTAATGTGACCGATATTGATGACAAGATTATCAAGCGCGCCAATGAAAATAACGAAACCATCGCGCAGCTGACCCAGCGCTTTATTGATGCCATGGATGAAGACTCTGCCAAGCTGGGAGTGCTGCGCCCAGACCTGGAACCTAAAGCGACCGAGTTTGTTGGTGGCATGTTGTCTATGATTTCTGCATTAATTGACAAGGGCTTTGCCTACCCGGCAGCGAACGGCGATGTGTTTTATTCAGTAAGTAGTTTCCAAGGTTACGGTAAGCTCTCAGGCAAGTCGTTAGAAGACTTGCGTGCGGGTGAGCGTGTTGAAGTGGATAGCTTTAAAAAAGACCCGATGGACTTTGTGTTATGGAAGGCGGCAAAACCGGGAGAGCCAAGCTGGGATTCGCCATGGGGAAAAGGCCGCCCGGGCTGGCATATTGAATGTTCGGCAATGAGCGCGCACCATTTAGGCCAGCACTTTGATATTCACGGTGGTGGGCAAGACTTGCAGTTCCCGCATCATGAAAATGAAATCGCCCAGTCCGAGGCTGCGCATAGCCATGACGGCAAACCCTGTCAGATGGTGAATTACTGGATGCATAACGGTTTTGTGCGTGTGGATGACGAGAAAATGTCTAAATCTTTAGGCAACTTCTTCACGATACGTACCGTACTGGAAAAATATGATGCAGAAGTCATCCGCTTTTTTATCCTGCGTGCGCATTATCGCAGCCCGCTTAACTACAGCGATCAGCATTTAAATGATGCCAAGTTGGCGCTTACACGCCTCTATACCGCGCTACGTGGTGTTGATGTAGCTGATGCTGCCATCGACTGGCAGCATCCTTATGCTGCACGCTTTAAACTGGCGATGGATGATGACTTTAATACGCCAGAAGCGATGGCGGTATTGTTTGATTTGGCCAATGAAGTGAATAAAACCAAGTCTGCAGAAGCGGCAGCGCTGCTTAAAAATCTAGCTGGTGTACTAGGCCTGTTGTCACGTCATTCGGATGACTTTTTGCAAGCTAAAACGAACGCGACTGGCGCAGCAAATGATGGTGTTGCGGCACTGGATGTCGATGCTCTAATCGTGAAGCGCTTGGAAGCCAAGCAAGCCAAAAACTTTGCCGAGGCAGACCGTATCCGTAAAGAGCTGGCAGAGGCCGGCATTATTTTAGAAGACACGCCACAAGGTACCACCTGGCGTAGCGCTTAATTAGCCTAGTGCTTAACTAGGCTGTTTTAAATATTATTGAACTTGAGTAAGGAACTGTTATGCCAGTTAAATTAACTGCCCCCCTAGCTTCATCTTTATTGCCTGTAAGCGGCGTGGAATTAGGCTATGCGGAAGCGCATGTGAGAAAACCTAACCGTAAAGATGTGTTGGTGATTAAACTCGCCGAGGGTACGCGAGTGGCTGGTGTTTTTACTAAAAATCGTTTCTGTGCTGCACCGGTGGTGCTATGTAAAGACTTTTTGGCGCAACAAGCTGGCATTCGCGCTTTGCTGGTGAACACGGGCTGTGCGAATGCCGGTACCGGTGAAGATGGATTAAAACGTGCGCAGCAAAGCTGTGATGCGTTGGCTGATTTGCTTGGTATTCAAGCGAATCAGGTGCTGCCATTTTCTACCGGCGTAATTTTAGAGCCATTGCCGGTAGATAAAGTGGTCGCTGGTTTGCCGGCAGCTATCGCTAATTTAAAAGCGGATAACTGGCTGAATGCCGCTGAAGCGATTATGACGACCGATATCGTGGCCAAAGGCACGTCTCGTCAACTGAATGTGGGCGGCAAAACCATCACCATTACTGGTATGAGCAAAGGCTCAGGCATGATACATCCGAATATGGCGACCATGCTGGGCTACATCGCAACAGATGCCGCGATTAGCCAATCTGCGCTCGAAAGCATGATTCAGTATGCAGTGAACAAATCATTTAACTGCATTACGGTAGATGGCGATACTTCAACCAATGATAGCCTGATTTTTATGGCAACCAACCAAGCCGGCAATGTTGAAGTGACCGAAGCTAGTGCGGATTACATTGCGCTACGCGATGCATTTACCGAAGTGGCGGTTGAGCTGGCGCAAGCGATTGTGCGTGACGGTGAAGGCGCAACCAAGTTTATGTCGATTGTAGTAGAGCGTGGTCAAAACGAAGAAGAATGCCGCAAGGTAGCTTATGCTATTGCGCATTCACCTTTGGTGAAAACTGCATTCTTTGCATCAGACCCTAATTTGGGCCGGATTCTGGCTGCGATTGGTTATGCTGGCGTGGATGATTTGGATGTGAATGCTTTAGATTTGTATCTGGGCGATGTGCTGGTGGCGGAAAAAGGCGGTCGTGCTGCCTCATACCTTGAAGAACAAGGCGCTGCGGTGATGGCTGAGTCTGATATTACCGTGCACGTAGTGCTTAATCGTGGCGATGCTGCAGTTACTATTTGGACTTGCGACTTCTCGTATGATTACGTAAAGATTAATGCTGATTATCGTTCTTAATCGCTATTTGTAATCATAGGTTCTTAATTTTAATTAAGTGATATCTAATCGAGCTGAAAAGAAAACTTAAACATGAGCACTAGCGCACTTAATTTATCCTCAGCTAGCTTGGCAGATAGCTCGGCTGCTAGCATGCCTGTTCCTCAAGTGACAGAAGCGGCGGTTGGTATCGTTCAGCGTGATAACGGCATGGTGTTGCTAGGTGAGCGCCCAGTTGGCAAGCCTTGGGAAGGTTATTGGGAGTTTCCTGGCGGTAAGGTGGAACCCAACGAAACCCCTGCACAGGCCCTGAAGCGCGAGCTGCAGGAGGAGCTAGGTATTACGGTGACACGTTTTCACTCATGGCTTACTCGTACTTACGAGTATGAGGCGCGCTATGATCAGGCAGGCAAACTGGTCACTCCGGCTAAAGCGGTTAAGTTGCATTTCTTCATCGTGGTGGAGTGGCAGGGTGATCCGGTCGGCTTGGAAGATCAGGTGTTAAGCTGGCAAAACCCCGAGAAACTAACAGTGGGGCCTATGCTGCCTGCGAACACGCCCATTCTTACTGCGCTCAGCTTGGCTTCAACCTATGCCATCAGTAACCTAAAAGAAATGGGTGAGGCGCTGTTTCTGGAGCGTTTGAGGGTTGCGCTGGAAAATGGCTTGATGATGATACAGGTGCGTGAGCCGCATCTGTCCAAGCAGGATTTAATGTTGTTTGCAGAGCATGTGATTGCACTGGCAAAGCCGTTTGAGGCTAAAGTGTTTATCAATAGCGATGTAGAGAGTGCACAGCAATTGAATGCCTCCGGTGTGCATTTGTCTGCACAGCGCTTGATGCAGTTAAAAGTGAAGCCTGACGGCTTGCTGGTTGGTGCATCCTGCCATAATGAAGCAGAGTTGGCGCATGCCAAAATGTTGGGTTTGGATTACGTGACGCTATCGCCAGTTAAATCTACGTTAAGTCACCCTGATACCCAGCCGCTGGGTTGGGATGCGTTTCATCAACTGATTGCTGGTTATGCGTTGCCGGTGTTTGCGCTGGGTGGCATGCTGCGTGAAGATCTGGATGCCGCCAGAGTCTACGGTGCTCATGGTATTGCAATGCAACGCGATGTGTGGGGTGCGCTGTAAGTAGCGTGCGCCTGTAGTAGGCGTACTTAGGTAGCTGTGCCTGACCTGCCTGCGTCAGGGACGCTGCGTCTAGCTGTTTATTCAGTAGCGACGGCGCTAGTGGTTATGGTGATGCTCGTGGTCGCTTGTGCTGCTGTCCGCGCTTTTAACTATTGCCTTCACGTTTTGTTTAAACTCCACATTCTGGCTATTTTTAAACGTCAGTTCAAAGTTCACCGTTTGTGCATCCACTAGCGGTTTTTTCAGATCAAACAACATCAAGTGAAACCCCGATGGCTCCAGCTTGTAAGGTTTGCCGGCCGGCAGTTGCAGTATAGGTAGCATGCGCATCTTCATCACGCCATTTTCCATCTTCATGCTGTGAATCTCCACGCTGTCGCTAATATCGCTGGTGATTTTTAGCAAGGTCGCTTCATTGGCGCTGGTGAGTGTCATATAGCCTGCGCTGACGTTTTGCCCAGGGTAAGTGGCTTTCACCCAGGGGTTGTGGATGCTGACGCTGTCTTGCGCATGGCTAAGTGTTGCTGCGGCTGCAAGCAAGAGCGCTAAACCGTAATGCAGCATTAGCTTTAAATAGCCGCCTTGATGTAGGCTGGGTTGTAAATGATGCTGCAGTGGCTGTGTGATTGTCATGTTAAACACCGGGAATTTGATCGTGGTTTAAATGTTTACTGAGTTAACTCATCAGGTAAATCGTCGTCTTTTGCAGCGGCCGGTATAGCGTAGTCTTCATTGGCCCAGGCGCCTAAGTCTATCATTTGGCAGCGTTTGCTGCAGAATGGCCGAAAAGCATTCAGCGAGGAAAATTCCACGAGATTTTTGCATGTAGGGCATGCAACAAGTCTTTTACTTTGGGTCATGTGTTGGTGCTTTGCTATTGCTTCCAGAGATAAGCATTATCTCTGGAAGGCATTATCTTTGGAAGAAGGGTGCGATTTGATTTAGCGTATTGCGCTTATAAATTACACAGCGTTAACGTGAAGTCTACATCTTCTTCGAATTTTTGCGGTTTTTGCGTGCAATCCAGCGTATTGAATCTAATGTTAATCGCATATTTATTAGCACTTACCTCAGGGAAGCAGTTGAGGTTGTCTGGCAAGTTGATTTTTAACATTTGTGCCGGCCTTACACCGCCCAGCATTTGCTGGTAAACGCCGTTGGTGGCGACGAGTTTATTGGTGCTGCCGCTGCCACGCAAAATCCGTAAGATAATGATAATGGCTTGCTGCATCGGGATCAGCGGCTTAATCCATGATTCCAGGTCGTGTTTGCGGCGCTCAGAGCCTAGCCCTAGCCAATAGTGGTAAGACGGCACATCAAACTCACACACGCCGCCTGGAATGCCTGCGCGTTGTTTAATGCTCATTAACCATTCGTTAGCGCGCAGGGTTTGCCCAAGCTTGGTGGTTTCTGCACGTAATGCATCAGCTGCTACATTGATATCTTCTAGTGTTGCTTCTAATGCTTCTTGGGAGATGATAGGGTTGCCAATCAGCATGCGCATGGCAGTTTTCTGACGGTCAAGTTCTTGCAGTAAATCTACCTTAAGTTCAGCGCGGTCTACCACATCTAAAATTTGCAGCAGTGTGAGCAGGGCACAGTGGTGCTGAAACTCATGGTCTGCAGCAAGGTTGTGCAAAACTTTGGCAAACAAATCCTCTACGCGCAGCAGTGTGCGTATGCGTTCATTAAAAGGATAGTCGTAACTAGGCATGTTTAATAGGTAGGTTTAATCATGTAAGCCAAAGGCGTTTTTAGGTTTAGCCACTGCATTGAATTTAAAAGTTGAACTGGATTATCAAATTTATTTGCTAACTATGCAAGTCTTAATAAGTTTTTTATGGAATTCATTAATTTTTTCGGTTAACTCATGCACTGAACCGCTGTTATCAATGATGGCATCGGCAAGATTGCGTCTGTTTTCCCGTGAAGTTTGTGCCTGCATCAGCTTTTTGACTTCATCTGCAGTGAGTTGACTGCGGCTCATTGCACGTTCGATTTGCAGCGACTCATCGCAATCAATGACTAGGGTGGTATTGGCAATGGATTGGTAGCGTGTGCTCTCGAACAGCAAGGGTACTACTAACAGTTGATAGCTTGGGTGCTGGTTTTGTTCATTATTTTTTAATGTTTGCCACGCTTGTTGGTAGATGGCAGGGTGCAGCAACTGTTCTAACTTGGCTTTTTCATTGGCGTCGTTGAAAATGTGCTGACGCAGTTTGGCCCGGTTTAATGTGCCATCCGCATTAAAAAAATGCGCGCCAAAAATGTGCTGGATTTCTTGGAGTAACGGGCTGCCAACTGCGGTGAGTTCATGCGCAATCACATCCGTATCTACCACGGGGATGCCTAGGCTGGCGAAGTGCCTAGAGGCCTCGCTCTTGCCTGAGCCTATGCCGCCGGTGAGTGCCACAACGTACATGATCAGCTATGGCAGATAGATTGTGGCCAGGGTTTGGCCGAAAAATAATGCTGCAATGCCGCCAATCGCCAAAAATGGACCAAAAGGCATAGGGACGTCTTTGCCACGTTTGGTGAGTGTGATCAACGCAATGCCAATGATAGCGCCTAGCGTAGATGATAGTAGTATCACGGCTGGTAGTAGTTGCCAGCCAAACCATGCGCCAATTGCAGCCAGTAGTTTGAAATCGCCATAACCCATGCCTTCTTTACCGCGTATCAGCTTAAATAGCCAATAAACAGACCATAGCACCATGTATCCTGCCATAGCGCCGATGACGGCAGATTTTAAATCTGTAAAGCCGGTATTTAAGTTAAATAAAATACCTAGCCATAGCAGGGGGAGGGTAATGTCATCTGGCAGTAATTGGGTGTCAAAATCAATAAATGTAAGTGCGATAAGCGCTAGTGCAAATATCCATGCCATTAACGTGATGCTGGAGTAGCCAAACTTCCAGCTGATAGCCCCAATCAAAGCGCCGGTTAGCGCTTCAATCAGTGGATAGCGCATGCTGATAGGGGTTTTGCAGCCCTTGCAGCGTCCTTTGAGTAGTAGGTAGCTGATGATGGGGATGTTCTCTAAAGCTGAGATGTGGTGGCCGCAGTGTGGGCAGGCTGAACGTGGGTGGCATAAGTTGTACTTGGTGGAACTTGGAATCTCTTTGCCTTGTAGTTCCAGGCAGTTGTTATGCCATTCTTGTTCCATCATTTTAGGGAGGCGGTGGATTACTACGTTTAAAAAGCTGCCGACCATGAGGCCAAAAAGCGTAGAAAGTGCAATAAATAGGGTGTTATTTTGTTGAAGAATGATGGAGATATCATTTAATGCGGCAGGCATGGCAATCCTTTGGTCAGGGCTTATTGTGGGTGTCGCTTCAAGATAAAACTATAGCCTGCCGTTAACTAACTGTAAACTGAATGCACGGTGTTAGCGTTAAGTGATTATCAATGCCGCGGTTTTGTTTGGGGAGGCGGGCTTGAAATTTAAGCAGGGGGCCTCAAATATAGACTAGGTAATTGATATTATAATAGAGCGGTAATTTGCATTAAGGAAACAATATGACAGACACTAATCATCAACTGAATACAGCTGAACTAGTTCAGGCTGAGCTGAACCACCCGGAGTGGGATGAGCCTATTATTTGCCGTGTTGAGGTTGATTTGCCAAGTTGGTTATCGCAATTGGCAGGTGGTAAAGATTGGGAAGTCTACTCTGAGGAGGAAGAAGAGAACTGCATTAGCTTCGCAATGCGTGAGATTGCAGTTAAGAAGCCGAAGTTGGCAGAGGTGACGTTGTATCACAATGGCTATGCCGTTGTGGATGTCGAAGGGCAGTCTTTATTTGACGGGTCTTTAACTGCGGGTACCAGTGAGTGCGCGCATCTAACCTACTACCATGCGGATAGTGGTGAGAAGATTGTTCTGAACTAAATAGTATTGAGTAAATAGTATTTGTAAGTATCTGTATCCGCTTTTAGCCGAAGTTTCGTACTCGGCTAAAAGCTTCTTGTTACCGCAAAATCTGCAAGCTCTATCAGTGCTTGCTTGAATTTTGATTCTGGAAAGTGGGCAATTGCCGCGCGACATTGCGCAGATTCTGCTTCCGCAATCTTTTTCACGTGATCCAGCGCCCCAGAGTTTTTCACTATTTCTACCACTTGCGTTAAGTGTTCCAAGCCGCCTTGCTCAATCGCATTGCGAATAAGCTGGCTTTGTTCGGCGTTGCTGTTACGCATTGCATATAGTAGTGGCAGAGTCGGTTTGCCTTCAGCTAAGTCGTCTCCCAGATTTTTGCCGATATCTTCACTGTTGCCGCTTAAGTCCAGAATGTCATCTATCAGCTGGAATGCGGTACCAAGATGCATGCCATACGCGGTAAGCGCTGCTTCGTCTTTGGCGCTGGCCTCGCTGATAATGGCACCTAGTCTGGTGGCTGCTTCAAATAGTTTAGCGGTTTTGTAATGAATCACTTGCAGATAGGCTTCATCAGAAATGTCTGCGTTGTTGACGTTGAGCAGTTGCAGCACCTCGCCTTCGGCAATCACATTAGTCGCATTGCTTAATACTTCCATTACGCGCATGTTTTGCACGGCCACCATCATCTGAAAAGCGCGTGAGTAAACAAAGTCACCCACCAATACGCTGGCAGCATTACCAAATAAAGCGTTGGCTGTGCTTTGGCCTCTGCGTTTGGATGACTCATCCACAACATCATCATGTAACAATGTAGCGGTGTGGATAAACTCTACGACGGCAGCTAGCTGGTGATGCTGCGCTTGAATTTCACCAAACAAGCCTGCAGAAAGTAGCACTAGCATCGGGCGCAGTCGTTTGCCGCCGCTGTTAATAATGTATTCGGCTACCTGATTAACTAGAGTCACTTCGGAGTGTAGTGATTGGCGGATAGCTGTATCCACCATGCGCATGTCGTCGTTTATGCAAGATTGAATGATGCTAGGAGTCACATTAATAAAACCTGTAAAATGAAATCAGATTTTATCACAGCCTATTTAAATCCTAGATTTTCAATGACATGGTTTTTAGGCATATTCATCTATATAATAATGTTTTTGGTTTTTAAGTTGAGTGCTGCGGCGTGAAGCTAAGTTCTGCCGGGTTAATCTGGCGGATGCTGATGTTTTTAGCGGTGCGTTATTGAGGCTTTCTCTACTTAGAATGCAACCAAATTTGTGGCTGTGCATTGCTAATTAGGCGGCGACAGTTTACCTGGCGAAATTTAATCTGATAATTTTTGTAAATTTGCTTAGATTAAGGTTTGCTTTACAGGATAAATTGCGTATAATGCGCGATTCTTTTGAAGTATGAGTTAAAGGCATAATCATGTATGCAGTAATCAAAACTGGTGGTAAACAATATCGCGTAGTTCAAGGCGAAAGATTAAAAGTTGAGAAACTAGAAGTTGAAGTTGGCGGCACAGTAACGCTAGATCAAATTCTTATGGTTTCTGACGGTGATAACACAACAATTGGTTCTCCAATTATTAAAGGTGCTACTGTTAAAGCAACGGTTGTTTCACATGGTCGTGGCGACAAAGTAATGATTTTTAAATTCCGCCGTCGTAAGCACTACCGTAAAACACAAGGCCATCGCCAAAGTTATACGGAAATTAAAATTGAAGCAATCGCTGCTAAATAAGCAGTTATCTTTAAGTTAAGGATTAAATCATGGCACACAAAAAAGCAGGCGGTAGTTCACGTAACGGTCGCGACTCACAAGCCCAACGTCTAGGCGTTAAAGCATTCGGTGAGCAATTTGTTTCAGCTGGTAGCATTATTGTTCGTCAACGTGGTACTAGAATGCACGCTGGTGAAAACGTAGGTATGGGTAAAGATCATACTTTGTATGCTAAAGCAGACGGTAAAGTGAGCTTTACAATTAAAGGCGCATTAAAACGTAAAACTGTGAATATCATTCCAGCTTAGTTTTTTGCGATAATTTAAGAAGCCCTGTCGTTTGATAGGGCTTTTTTATTTGGTACGCGCTGGCAGAATGTTTTTTCAATTCGTGCGTTCTTGCTGGTTTGTTGTCAGGCGGTGTTTGTCTTAATTTAATGGTGTTGCACTTGCAATTACCTTTACAAAAATCTCCTACAAAACATAATCTTGCGCGATAATTACATGAACTGATTAGGCAGTCTGGCTATTATGAAATTTATTGACGAAGCTACTATTAAAATTTTTGCGGGTGACGGCGGTAACGGCGTAGCCACGTTTCGTCGTGAAAAATACGAGCCGATGGGCGGCCCTAGCGGCGGTGACGGCGGCCGTGGCGGTTCTATCATTATCGAGGCGGACCGCAATATCAATACCTTGGTGGATTACCGCTATACGCGCAGTTTCCGCGCACAGCGTGGTGAGAATGGGCGTAGTGCCGAGTGTTATGGTGCTAAAGGTGAAGATATGGTTTTACGTGTGCCGGTCGGCACCGTGATTTCAGACAAGTCCAGCGAGCAAATGCTGGTGGATTTAAGTGAGCATGGTCAACGTGCGATGATGGCCAAGGGCGGTAACGGCGGCTTGGGCAATGTGCATTTCAAATCCAGTATGAATCGTGCGCCACGTCAATGTACCAAAGGCGAGCCGGGTGAAGAGCTTGAGCTTTATTTGGAACTTAAAGTATTGGCTGACGTGGGTCTGTTGGGTATGCCAAACGCCGGTAAATCTACTTTTATCCGTTCCGTATCTGCAGCTAAACCTAAAGTGGCCGATTATCCATTTACCACATTGCATCCTAATTTGGGTGTGGTGCGAGTGGATGCTGAGCGTAGCTTTGTGATTGCAGATATTCCTGGGATTATTGAAGGTGCGGCTGAAGGTGCAGGCTTAGGCCATCAGTTCTTGCGCCATTTAGCGCGTACTTCGCTATTGTTGCACTTGGTTGATGTGGCGCCATTTGATGACGCGGTTGACCCTGTGTACGAAGCGAAAGCGATTGTGGAAGAGCTGAGAAAGTATGATGAGGCTCTGTACAATAAGCCGCGCTGGTTGGTGTTAAATAAAATTGATATGTTGCCAGAGTCTAAACAAGTGATTGAAGACTTTGTAAAGGCTTATGGTTGGGAAGGGCGCGTGTTCGCAATTTCTGCGATTAGTGGTATCGGTTGCAAAGAGTTAACCTACGCCATCATGCAACATATTGAAGATAATAAGCAGCATGAAGAAGAAGCTGCTGCTGAGGTCAAACAAGCGGCAGTGGGTAATGCCGTTGCTGATAAAGAAGCTGGGAATGAAATCGTCTGAATTTAACTCTCTCGTGCTGGATGCAAAAGTCATTGTAGTGAAAGTAGGCTCTAGCCTAGTTACTAACAATGGCAATGGTCTTGATCAAGTGGCGATCGCCGAATGGGCGGCACAAATTGCTGCGCTGGTACAGCAAGGTAAGCAGGTTATTTTGGTTTCAAGCGGTGCAGTGGCTGAGGGTATGCAGCGATTGGGCTGGAAAAAGCGGCCGGTTGCCGTGAATGAGTTGCAGGCTGCGGCAGCGGTGGGGCAAATGGGCTTGGTGCAAATGTACGAGCGCTGCTTTAGTCAGCACCAGTTGCATACCGCACAGGTGTTGCTCACGCATGATGATTTAGCTGATAGAAAACGTTATCTGAATGCGCGCACTACGTTGCGCACGTTGCTGGATTTAAAAGTTATTCCAATTATCAATGAGAATGACACAGTGGTCACCGATGAGATTAAATTCGGTGATAACGATACCTTGGGTTCCTTAGTCGCAAATTTAATCGAGGCTGATACCTTGGTAATTTTGACGGACCAGCAAGGACTATATTCTGCTGACCCGCGCAAAGACCCTAATGCGCAGTTTGTGCAGCATGCAACCGCAGGCGATTTGGCTTTGGAGCAAATGGCTGGTGGAGCAGGTAGCAGCGTAGGCACTGGTGGTATGTTAACCAAGATTCTGGCAGCAAAACGCGCTGCACGTAGTGGTGCACACACTGTGATTGCTTCTGGCCGTGAAACTAACGTATTGGTGCGCTTGAGTGCTGGCGAGGTAATCGGTACGCATCTTGAAGCCACGCAGATGAAAATTGCTGCGCGTAAGCAATGGCTGGCCGATCATTTGCGTACTACGGGTAAGTTGGTATTGGATGCCGGTGCAGTGCGTGTATTGGTGGCTGAGGGTAAGAGTTTGTTACCGATAGGTGTGACTGCCGTTGAGGGGCATTTTGAGCGCGGCGATGTGGTGGCCTGTGTGGATGCAGATGGTCATGAGGTTGCGCGTGGTTTGGTGAATTACTCAGCAAGTGAAACCGCAAGAGTAATGCGCAAACCTAGCCAGCAGATAGAGTCGATTTTAGGTTATGTGGATGAGTCTGAGTTGATACACCGTGACAACCTGGTTTTGTTAAAACAGGCTTAAGGCTGCGATAAGAAAAGTATCAGTTTTGGCTATGATTTAAATCGTGGTTTGAATCATTAATTTTTAAATCATAAGTTTAATTAAATTCTCTAGTTTTAAATTAGATTACATAAAGGAATGCATGTGGCAAATAATCAACCGTTGGTAGCCATTATTATGGGTTCAGACAGTGACTGGCCTGTAATGCGTAATGCTGCGCAAATGCTTGCTGATTTTGGTGTGGCTTACGAGGCGAAGGTAGTTTCTGCGCATCGAACCCCTGATTTGATGTTTGAATTTGCCGAGGCTGCTGCTAGCAAGGGTATTCAAGTGATTATTGCCGGTGCCGGCGGTGCTGCGCACTTGCCAGGGATGGTTGCGGCTAAAACTACGCTGCCGGTGTTAGGTGTGCCGGTGCCATCTAAGCACTTGCAAGGCCAGGATTCATTATTATCTATCGTGCAGATGCCCAAAGGAATTCCGGTAGCAACGTTTGCCATCGGTGATGCAGGCGCAGCCAATGCCGGCTTATTTGCGGTATCTATACTAGCTAATCAAGATGCTGCCTTGTCTGCCAAGTTGGCAGAGTTTCGTATTAAACAAACAGAAAAAGTATTTAACATGGAGTTAAGCGACAAACCATGAGTCAATCTTCTATGATTCTTCCACCAGCGATGCTGGGTATGTTAGGTGGCGGTCAGTTAGGCCGTTTTTTTGTGATTGCCGCTCATGAGATGGGCTACAAAGTCACGGTGTTGGACCCTGACCAAAACAGCCCAGCCGGTAAAATTGCTGATGTACATATTTGTGCAAAGTATGATGATGCCACTGCGTTAAAGCAAATGGCAGAAACCTGCCAGGCGATTACCACTGAGTTTGAAAATGTGCCAGCAGCAACTTTAAAAACATTGGCACAATCTGTGCCAGTGCGCCCATCTGCTGAGGCGGTTGCGATTGCGCAGCATCGCGTGAGTGAAAAGAATTTCCTGAAAGAAGCTGGCTTGCCAGTGGCGCCTTATGCAGTAATTGATGCTGAATCAGATTTGCCTGCAGATGATAGTGAGATTTACCCAGCTATCCTGAAAGTAGCTAGATTTGGCTACGATGGTAAAGGCCAGGCGCGCGTGACCAACCAGAGCGAAGCAAAAGCTGCCTTTGCTGCATTTGGGCAAGAAGAGTGCGTGCTGGAAAAAATGCTGAAACTGGATTACGAAGTTTCTGTTGTGCTCGCGCGTGATGTAAATGGGCATGTGGCGACTTTCCCAACTGCTGAAAACAGCCATTTGAATGGTATTTTGGATATCTCCATTGTGCCAGCACGTGGCAGCGATGCGGTAAACCATCAGGCACAAAAATTGGCCATTAGTGTAGCTGAAAAGCTGCAATACAATGGTGTGCTGGGTGTGGAGTTCTTTGTGTGTGATGGTGAACTGTTGGTGAATGAGATTGCGCCACGCCCACATAACTCTGGTCACTATACCTTGGATGCTTGTATTACCAATCAGTTTGAGCAGCAAGTGCGCGTGATGACAGGTTTGCCGTTAGGTAGCAGCCGTCAGCATAGTCCGGCAGTGATGGTGAATCTGTTGGGTGATATTTGGCCCGATGGGGCAGAGCCAGCTTGGCAATTGGCGCTAGGTGCGCCTACGCTTAAAATGCACCTGTATGGTAAAGCGGAAGCTCGTGCCGGTAGAAAAATGGGGCATTTCACTGTGTTGGGTACCAACCGTGATGATGCGATTAAATTGGCTATGCAAGTGCGCTCTGAACTCAAAATTGGCGAGTAAGTATAGTTGATAGTCTGCAAGACTTAAGTCTTTAAGGCTCAGATTTAAGACACAAGGCCTAGTCATGATGTGATGTGACTAGGCCTTTTTTATGTCTTTTTGATTTGTTTAAGATTTTTATTAAGATTTGGTACTATTTGCGTACCAATAACTTTAAAAAAACAAATAGGGAGGCATTATGGCTATACTCAATAACCCTTCGGGACAGTCTCAAGCCGGCGTAGTCAGGGCTATTAAATACATCGCGATATTCATCGCAGCGCTTATCCTTATCTCCTGGCTGAACCCATTTGTGGTGATCAATGCAGGTAATCGTGGTGTGATCACGACTTTCGGTAAGGTTAATCCAACCGTACTGGAAGAGGGGCTGCATTTTCGCATTCCTATCATGCAGCAAGTGGCAGAAATCAATGTGCAGATTCAAAAAGGCGAGGGTGATGGTGACGCCGCATCGCGTGACCTGCAGCAAGTACACGCTAAGATTGCGCTGAATTATCACCTGATTCCAAATCGCGTGGCTGAAACCTATCAGGCGATTGGTGACTTAAACTCCGTGGGCGATCGCATCATTATTCCGGCCGTACAAGAGGCAACCAAAGCTACTACCGCTAAATACACGGCAGAAGAGTTGATTAGCAAACGCCCGGAAGTGCGCGACCAGATTAGTCAGTTCATGCGTGACAGATTGTTGCGTCACGGTATCCAGATCGATGAGTTCAGTATCGTTAATTTCCGCTTCTCCGAAAGCTTTAATCAGGCCATTGAAGCCAAGACCACAGCCGAGCAATTGAAATTGAAAGCCGAGCGTGATTTGGAACGAATTCGGGTAGAGGCGGAACAAAAAATCGCATCAGCTAAGGCGGAAGCCGAGTCACTGCGCTTGCAGAAGCAAGAGATCACACCGGATTTGCTGAAATTGCGTGAGATTGAAAATCAGCGTGTAGCTCTGGAAAAATGGGATGGCCGTTTGCCACAAGTCACAGGTGGCTCTGTACCACTCATTAATATTAAGTAAGAGGGGCGTTGAAACTTACGACAATAAAAAATCCCGACAATAAAAAAGCCGAACTAATGTTCGGCTTTTTTATTTGATCTAAATAACGACGCAAGTTTAAGCACTTGCGAGGTTAATTATGCCATCGCTTTAATCGCAGCGTTTAAGCGGCTTTTATGACGTGATGCTTTGTTTTTGTGAATGATGTTTTTGTCCGCAATGCGGTCAATCACACTTACATTCTCTGAGTACGCAGCAGTAGCTGCAGCTTTATCGCCAGCTTCTACAGCTTTAATGATTTTTTTAATTGCTGTGCGCAAAGTAGAACGCAAGCTTGCATTGTGAGCGCGTTGCTTAACTGCTTGACGAGCACGTTTTCTTGCTTGTGCGGTATTTGCCATCTGTTTTTCCTAAAAAAGCTATTCAAAATTCGAAGCCCGTAATCATAGCATTTTATAAATATATTGCAAGTTAAAATAATGCAAATATATTTGTAAATAATACCTAGTGACTATTGGCGTGTTAAAATTACGCAATATGTTGTTAATGCTATACTTTTCTTACCTATATTATAACGATAAAGCATGAATTTACTCAACGCGCTGGCTAAAGTCGGCAGCATGACTTTTGTTTCGCGTATTTTGGGCTTCGTGCGCGATACGCTGATT
This sequence comes from uncultured Methylotenera sp., assembly GCF_946479685.1. The sequence goes on along the minus strand of NZ_CAMLGS010000001.1, from coordinate 75,644 downwards.
GCACGGGTGTTTGGTGCAGGTATGCTGAGCGACGCCTTTATTGTTGCGTTTAAAATCCCCAATTTATTGCGCAGGATTTCTGCAGAAGGCGCATTCAGTCAGGCGTTTGTGCCTATTTTGTCTGAATATAAAAGTCAGCGCGGTTTTGATGAAACGCATCATTTAGTAAACCGGGTAGCTACTTGGTTGGGGCTGATTCTAGTAGGTGTCACTATCCTGGGTATGTTGGCTGCGCCGTGGATAGTGAGTTTAGTTGCGCCTGGTTTTAGGGGGGATGCAACGAAAATGCAGTTAACTGTAGAGTTGCTGCGCATCACTTTCCCTTATATTTTCTTTATTTCTTTAGTCTCCATGGCGGGCGGGGTACTCAATACCTATAATAAATTTGGTGTGCCAGCCTTTACGCCGGTATGGCTCAATGTGGCGATGATTGTTGCCATCCTCTGGTTCGCACCTTATTTTGATGAGCCTATTAAAGTGCTGGCGTGGGCGGTATTTATCGGCGGATTTTTACAGCTGGCATTCCAAGTACCATTTTTAAAGCAAATTGGCCTATTGCCTAGGCTGGATTTTAAAGCGGACGATGATGGCGTTTGGCGCATACTTAAGTTGATGGGGCCTGCGGTATTGGGTGTGTCTGTAGCGCAGATTTCACTCATCCTGAATACGATCTTTGCATCATTTTTAAATACCGGTAGTGTGAGCTGGCTGTATTACGCGGACCGCTTGATGGAGTTCCCAACTGGAGTGTTGGGTGTGGCGCTGGGGACTATCTTGTTACCTAGCTTATCTAAAGCCTATGCAGGTAAGGATGATAGCGAGTACTCGCAATTATTGGATTGGGGCTTGCGCCTAACCTTTATCTTAGCGGCGCCTGCAGCTGTTGCATTGGCGGTATTGGCAACGCCTTTGGTTGCCACATTGTTTAACTACGGCAAATTTACACCATTAGATGTGCTGATGACGCAGCAGGCTTTAATTGCCTATAGTGTGGGCCTGCTTGGCTTAATTCTGGTTAAAATTTTGGCACCTGGCTTTTATGCGCGACAAAATATTAAAACGCCAGTCAAGATTGCGGTATTTACCTTGGTGATGACGCAGTTTATGAATCTGGTGTTTCTATTTGGGCTGAATCTGCAGCACGTAGGTTTGGCGTTGGCGATCGGCGTGGGCGCCTGTCTGAATGCTAGTTTGCTGTATCACCATTTGCGCAAGGCGCATATCTTTCATCCGCAAGCCGGCTGGTTACGCTTTATGTTGAAGTTGCTGCTTGCGCTAGCTGTGATGGGTGTGGTGCTGCACTTTGCGATGGGTGATGCCAGCGTGTGGTTAGGCTTGAGTTTGATGCGCCGTTTGTTGTATTTAAGCGGCTTGGTGGTGCTGGGTGCTGTGAGCTATTTTGCCATGCTCCTGTTGTTAGGGTTTAGACCTCGTGACTATATGCGTAGAGTGAGTCGCTAAATGCAAATTTTTAGACATATCCCCACTAGCTTGCAGCAGCCATGTGCTTTGGCAATAGGTAATTTTGATGGCATGCATTTGGGGCACCAGGCGTTATTAGCGCAACTTAAACAAACCGCACAGGCGGCTAATTTAGAAGCGGCAGTGATGACGTTTGAGCCGCATCCTCGTGAGTTTTTTACGCCAGAAAGCGCGCCAGCACGGCTTTGCTCTATGCGTGAGAAGTTGGAGTACTTTGCACAAGCAGGCGTGGAGCGTGTGTATGTGTGCCGGTTTAACCAGCGCTTTGCCAAAGTGACGGCAGAGGCTTTTATGTATGACATATTGCGTGATGCTGTGAACGCGCAGGCTATTCTGGTGGGTGAAGATTTCCGCTTTGGCGCAAAGCGTGCCGGCTCAGTGAATGATTTTGTCGCGGCAGGGTTTAGATTAGTGAGTTTGCCGCAGGTGAATCTGGGCGGTGAGCGGGTTTCCAGCACCAGAGTGCGCTCCGCCTTGGCGGATGGGCGTTTGCCAGAGGCTGCTTCGTTACTAGGTAGAGGTTACAGCATCAGCGGTAAAGTGGTACATGGGGCAAAACGCGGGCGTCAACTTGGCTTTCCTACCGCGAATGTGCATATGCGGCATGAGCGCCCTGCCTTAAAAGGGGTATATGCAGTAAAATTAGACGGTTTAAATGCTGTTGCTAATTTAGGCGTGCGCCCAACGATTGCTGGTGTGCCTAAGTTGTCATTAGAAGTGCATGTGCTTGATTTTAATGGAAACTTGTATGATAAGCATGTACATGTGGAGTTTTTGCACAAAATACGTAATGAAATGAAGTTTGATGGTTTGGATGCGCTAAAAGCGCAAATTGCAATTGATGTGGAGTTGGCAAGAAAGTTTTTTGGGACTGTTGTTTCCGCATAGCGGTAAATGTAGCCCTGTTGGTGGAGTGTAGTGCTTATTGAGATGCCTTAATGGCATGTCTGCAACTGGATTTCTGTACTGCCTTAACTAATGTGACCGTAAGCTAGGTGGCCTAAAGTTATGTGACCTTAAATTATAAGGCTTAAGTTATAAGCCTTAAGTGCGGGCAGAAATGATGAATATGAATAGTGTTGAGATTTTAAATGACTGAAGATAATAAAGAGCAAAGTAAGTATAAGTTAAATCTACCTGAGACCGCGTTCCCTATGCGCGGTGACTTGGCGAAGCGTGAGCCTGCATGGCTAAAAGCATGGCAGGATAAAAAACTGTATGCGCGTATTCGTAATGCACGCAAAGGCGCCAAGAAATTCATTTTGCATGACGGCCCGCCTTATGCCAACGGTGATATTCACATTGGCCACGCGGTAAATAAAATCTTAAAAGACATTATCGTTAAATCTAAAACCTTTTCCGGCTTTGATGCACCGTATGTGCCGGGCTGGGATTGTCACGGCTTGCCGATTGAACTAGTGGTAGAAAAAAATCACGGTAAAAATATTGATCCGGCAAAGTTTCGTGAGTTATGCCGTGCTTATGCTGCCGAGCAGGTAGAAAAGCAAAAGAAAGACTTTATTCGCTTAGGTGTGCAGGCGGATTGGGATAATCCTTATTTAACCATGGATTATCAAACCGAAGCTGACATCATGCGCGCTTTGGGTGATATCTATAAAAATGGCTACCTGTATCAAGGTAGCAAGCCTGTGCATTGGTGCGTGGACTGCGGCTCAGCTTTGGCTGAAGCAGAGGTGGAGTACGAAGACGTTAACTCACCGGCGATTGATGTAGGCTTTAAAGTTGCAGACAACGCGGCCTTGAGCAAAGTTTTTGGCGTTACCGTGTCAGGTGATGCTTATGCCGTGATCTGGACCACGACACCGTGGACCTTGCCGGCTAACCAAGCTGTGAGTGTGCACGCTGAGCTTGATTATGACCTGATTCAAACCAGCAAGGGCTTGCTGATTCTGGCGAATGCTTTGGCGGCTGCGACCTTGACGCGTTATGCTGAAACAGACGCAAAAGTGCTGGCAACTTGTAAAGGTCTGGCATTGAAGGGCCTGCAGCTAGCACACCCATTTGATGCGCGCCAAGTGCCGGTGATTACAGGTGAGCACGTGACGACTGAGGCCGGTACCGGTTTGGTACATACCGCAGCAGCACATGGTAACGATGACTGGCTGGTGATGCGTGCTAACTTCCCGGAGCAAAAACCACGAGTGCTAATTGGCAGCGATGGTAAGTTCTTTAGCAGTGAGTTGGTAGAGTTTGCCGCGATTCGTGGGTTAAGCAGACAAGACGCGAACAAAGTGATTCTGGCGAATATGCAGGAGAGCGGCCGCTTAATAGCAAGTGCTCGTTTGAATCATAGCTTCCCGCATTGCTGGCGCCATAAAACACCGCTAATGCAATTGGCGACTCACCAATGGTTTATTGGCATGAATTTAGAGTCTGATAAATGGTATCTTGGAGAAAAGGTTGGTAAAGAAACTCTTAGAAGCATTGCTGAAGCATCGGTTTCAGATACCGAGTTTTTCCCGAGCTGGGGTCGTGCACGTTTAGAGGCCATGATCAAGAATCGCCCGGATTGGTGTGTATCACGCCAACGCAACTGGGGCGTGCCTATGCCGTTGTTTGTGCATAAAGAAACCGGTGAGCCGCACCCAAAAACGACTGAGCTGTTGGAGCAAGCAGCCTTATTGACTGAAAAAACCGGAGTAGAAGCTTGGTTTAGTTTAGATGGTGCTGCTTTCTTAGCGCAGCATGCACCGGAAAATGCGGAGCAATACAAAAAAGTAACCGACACCTTGGATGTATGGTTTGATTCAGGTAGTACCCATGCAGCGGTATTGAAGCGCCGCCCAGAGCTGGCTTTCCCTGCCGATTTATATTTGGAAGGTTCAGACCAGCATCGTGGCTGGTTCCAATCTAGCTTGCTGACAGGTTGTGCGATTGATGCTCATGCGCCGTACAAAGCCTTGCTCACGCACGGCTTTGTGGTGGATGGCAGCGGCCACAAAATGAGTAAATCTAAGGGTAACGTGGTTGCACCACAAAAGGTAATGGACACCTATGGTGCAGATATTTTACGTTTATGGGTTGCCTCTACTGATTACTCTGGTGAACTGACTATTTCTGATGAAATCTTGAAGCGTGTTGCTGAGAGTTATCGTCGTATTCGCAACACTTTACGTTTCTTACTGGCGAACTTGGCTGACTTTGATGCAGCTAAAGATTTATTGCCAGTAAATGAATGGCTGGAAATTGACCGCTATGCTTTGCACTTAACCGATAAGTTGCAAACAGAGATCTTGGCAGATTATGAGCGCTATGAGTTCCACTTGGCGGTGCAGAAGTTCGTGAGCTTCTGTTCAGAAGACTTAGGTGGTTTCTACTTGGATATTCTAAAAGACCGCTTATACACTACGGGTGAAATTTCACATGCGCGCCGTGTGGCACAAAGCACTTTGCATCATATTACTCATACTATGATGCGTTTGATGGCACCTATTCTAAGTTTCACTGCGGATGAAATCTGGCAAACGCTAGGGTTGGACGCGGATAGAACGGTGTTCGAGGAGTTGTGGTATAGCCTGCCAGCACACGGACTAAGCGATGCAGAAATTCAATCATGGCAAACCGTGTTGGAAGTCCGCGCCTTAGCCAATAAAGCGATAGAGGAGAAGCGAGCGGCTGGTTTGGTGGGCTCATCCTTGCAGTCTGAGCTGGATATTTATGCAGAGGGCGCAACGTTTGAAGCATTAAGCCGCTTGCAGGATGACTTGCGCTTTGTGCTGATTACCTCACGTGCTACGCTGCACCAACGTGCTGGTGCACTAGAGGTTCAGGTTGCACCAAGTACACATACGAAATGCGACCGCTGCTGGCATTACCGTGCAGATGTAGGTGCAGATGCTGCGCATCCGCATATCTGCGGACGCTGCGTAAGCAATTTATTCGGCAAAGGTGAGGTGCGCTCACATGCGTAAGTGGTTTGCGCTTAGCGCCATTGTGGTTGCCCTGGATTTGTATACCAAATATCTAATCCAGCGTGCTTTTGTCTATGGCGAGCACTTAACCATCACCAGCTTTTTTGATTTGGTACGTTTTCATAATGAAGGCGCAGCGTTTAGCTTTTTAGCTAACGCTGGCGGCTGGCAGAAGTGGTTTTTTACCGCGGTGACTGCGCTTGCCGCCATTGTGATTACTTACCTGATTAAAAAACATCATCAAGAGAAACTCTTTAGTCTAGGTTTGGCCTTAGTATTAGGTGGCGCGATTGGTAATTTGTATGATCGTCTGACCTTGGGTTACGTGGTGGATTTTCTGTTTTTCCATATTGATCAGCTATATTGGCCTGCATTTAATGTGGCCGATAGTGCAATATGCGTTGGCGTTGGTTTGTTGCTTGCAGACAGTTTTAAAAAGTCGAAAGTAAGTTAATCAACTAGACCTTACCTCGGAACAAATCTATGCCAGACTGGAAAAAGCTGATTGAAGGTAAAATTGCATTGGCAAAACGCGGCGCTAAGCCGGGTAAAGCCAGTGTAAATGCGCGTATTCCAGCCGGGCAAACCGAGGTGAAAAACTTTCCAACGCTAGATTTAGGAATTCGCCCGCAGGTAACGGCAGAAAGTTGGAGTTTGCGTGTATTTGGCCTAGTAGAACATGAGCTGGATATTAATTGGGCGCAATTTCAGGCGATGCCGCAAGTAACCGAAGTCTCGGATTTCCACTGTGTGACGCGTTGGAGTCAGCTAGACATGGATTGGCAGGGCGTGCCAGCTCGTGAGATTTTGGCGATGGCAGCACCGCTGCCAGCGGCCAAGCATGTCACCTTGCATGGCTATGACGGCTACACCACCAACTTACCCTTAGATGCGTTATTGGATGATGATGTCATCATTGCCCACAGTGTGTTGGGCGGCCCTTTAGCCGCAGCGCATGGTGGCCCGGTGCGCATGATTGTCCCTAAGCGTTATGCCTGGAAAGGCGCTAAGTGGCTAAAAGCGATTGAGCTGCATGAGTTTGATCGCCCGGGCTTCTGGGAAGTGCGGGGATATCATAACGATGCAGATCCATTTAAAGAGCAGCGATTTTCTGATGATGAGTGAGTTTGTTTAATCACTCTTCTATAGTCATTATCATTGCACAATTCTAAAGATTTGAGCTTATATGCCGCTCACTAGCGCCCCCACATTAAGTAACGCGATTCTGGGTTTCTCAGCCCTTGATTTAGCCAGAATACAATTCGGCTTTACCATCGCATTTCATATTATCTTTCCTGCCATTACTATAGGCTTGGCCAGTTATCTAGCAGTATTAGAAGGTTGTTGGCTAAAGACCAAGCAGCAGGTTTACAAAGATCTATACCATTTCTGGCTGAAAATATTCGGCGTTACTTTTGGCATGGGTGTCGTGTCTGGGCTTGTCATGTCTTACCAGTTTGGCACCAATTGGGGAGCATTTTCTCAATTTGCCGGCAGTGTTACCGGACCGTTGCTGGCTTATGAAGTGCTAACGGCATTTTTCCTGGAAGCGGGCTTTCTGGGGGTAATGATGTTTGGCTGGAGCCGAGTTGGCCCGGGTTTGCACTTTTTTTCCACTATCATGGTGGCGGTGGGTACCTTGATTTCTATGACCTGGATCATCGCTTCCAATAGTTGGATGCACACCCCGCAAGGATATGAGGTCGTTAATAATATTCTGGTGCCTACCGACTGGCTGGCCATTATTTTTAATCCGTCTTTTCCGTATCGCTTGGCGCATATGGGCGTAGCCGCTTTTCTTGCAACAGCTTTGTTTGTAGGCGCGGCAGGTGCTTGGCAGCTATTGTATAAAAAAGATAATCCCGCTGTGCGTAAGATGCTTTCTATGGCGATGTGGATGGTGCTTATCGTTGCGCCAATACAAGTGGTAATTGGTGACGCACATGGGCTCAACACCTTGCAATATCAGCCAGCTAAAGTAGCCGCAATGGAGGGGCATTGGGAGAATAAGCCAGGCGAAGGGGTGCCCTTGTTGCTATTTGGCTGGCCGGACATGGCAAAAGAAACGACGCACTATGCGCTTGAGCTACCTCATGTGGGCAGTTTGATTCTGACGCATAGCTTAGACGGCCAAATCAAAGGTTTAAAAGAGTTTGCGCCTGAAGATAGACCTGATGCCACGATGATATTCTGGACTTTCCGTGTCATGGTCGGCTTGGGAGTGCTGATGTTATTGCTAGGTCTTTACAGTGCTTGGCTGCGTTATAAAAAGCAGCTATATACTTCTAAACCGTTCCTGTATTTTGCCACTTATATGGGGCCTGCAGGATTAATTGCTATCTTGGCTGGCTGGTTCACCACCGAAATAGGCCGCCAGCCTTGGCTGGTGTATAACGTGATGCGTACGGTAGATGGAGTATCCAAGCATGACATCAGCTCACTGGCTTTGTCATTAGGCTTGTTTATCGCGGTGTATCTGTTTGTGTTTGGGGTAGGGGTAGCTTATGTACTGCGATTAGTACACAAAGGGCCTATTCCGCATGAAGGGGATTTGCCCGTGCAAGGTGGCCCTGGTCACAGTCAGCAACAGATGCGGCCTATGTCCTTGGCACAAGAGCCTTTGCAGGATTTATTTACCTCTAACGATGAGAAGCAGCCATGAGTATTGATGTAACCATAGTATGGGCGATTATCATTTTTTTCGGCGTCATGATGTATGTGGTCATGGATGGCTTCGATCTGGGTATTGGTCTGCTTTATCTGTTTGCCCCCAAACAGGAACATCGAGACGTGATGATGAATACGGTAGCACCGGTCTGGGATGGGAATGAAACGTGGCTGGTATTAGGCGGAGCTGGACTGTTTGCGGCTTTCCCCCTGGCATATGCGGTGATACTAAGTGCACTCTATCTGCCATTGATATTGATGCTATTAGGCTTGATCTTTCGCGGGGTAGCGTTTGAGTTTAGATTCAAAGCGCATGATCACGAGCGTCATATCTGGGATAAGGCTTTTATCGGCGGCTCTGCAGTTGCGGCTTTCTTTCAGGGTGTTACTTTAGGTGCGTATATAGACGGCATCAAAATGCATGGTCATGAATATGTAGGTGGAGCTTTCGACTGGTTTGCGCCATTTCCTCTTTTTACTGGCGTTGGCGTGTTGTTGGCTTATAGTTTACTGGGTTGTTGCTGGTTAATCTGGAAAACTGAAGGTGATTTACAACAGCGCATGCTGCAATTAGCTAAACCCTTGGCTTGGTTGATGCTGGCCGCAATCGGTATTATCAGTATTTGGACACCATTAACCCATGTGGCAATTGCCGAGCGCTGGTTTAGTATGCCCATGGTCATTTGGTTTTCACCAGTGCCTGTACTGGTGGTCGTCACCATGTCGTTATTAATCAACGCGATTAAAAAAGCGCATGACTTCAAGCCGTTTTTATTCGCATTGTGCCTGATATTTTTAGGATATACCGGCTTAGCCATTAGCTTGTGGCCGAACGTGATTCCGCCTGATATCAGCATCTGGGACGCTGCGGCGCCGCGCCAAAGTCAGGTGTTTGCTTTGATTGGCACCTTACTCATCATCCCGTTTATCCTTGCTTATACGGCGTGGTCATATTACGTATTTCGTGGCAAAGTACGCGCGGAAGATGGATATCACTAATTTAACTGGCTCATCATGGATGAAAAGCAGCAGGTAAAAACATCCTGGCTTAAACGCATAGGCTGGTTATTACTGATATGGACAGCTAGTGTGGCAGCGCTGTTATTGTTTGCCTATGTAATGCGCTTATTCATGCATTTAATAGGTTTATGATCATTACAAAGCTTTTAAGTTAATTAAAGGCTTATATTTCTATCAGAAAACACTCCGCCTTGCTGCCTAAACAAATGTGCGTATAATCAACACTATGTTTTTACGGCATTACAAATTAGCGATCAGTAGAATCATCATGATGATGATGCTATTCGCTACGTTTGCGCCTACGCTATCACATGCGATGGCAAATATGACGGGCAATGTAGCCATTACCCAGCAAGTGTGTACTAGCACGGGCGCTACAGTGGTGATTCAAATAAAGACCACGATGGGGCAGCAACTCGCAACAGCGTTCGAATTAAAGCCTAATCCATCTAAACCGCAAACGGTGGACAATCATTTTAAACACTGCCCTTTCTGCGCCAATGCGTACAGTTCAGATGTTTTGCCCAAAGCTAATGACCTAATCATCAAGGCGTTAGAAATAGAAGCACAAACTATTGCACAGCATGCAGTGGTTAATGTTGTATTCCAACCTTATTTATCCCCCCCTAGCCAAGCCCCGCCTCACAGCCTCTAACAATTAACTTTATTAATTTGAGCTGCTCATTGATGCAGCTCAACAGTTGATGTATGAGGAATTTATGAACAAAAAAATATATAGCTATGTGCTAAGTGTCTTAGCATGTGGTGGTTCAGGTGCGGTATTTGCCGAGCATAATGAAGCGATTGATTTAGAAGCGGTGGAAGTGCGGGCGCAAGTGCTGGATAGCCGTATCATCAATCATCCGGCGACTGTTGAGACATATGCTAAAGAGCAAATTCAGGACACGGTGAACGCTACGACATCGATGCAAACCTTGAAATATCTGCCAAGTTTTCAAGTGCGTGAGCGTTATATCGGCGATAGAAATGGCCCGATTGCCACTCGTACTACCGGCACCATATCTAGTGCGCAAACCATGCTATATGCCGATGGCGTGCTGTTATCCAATTTACTCGGCAATTCCTATAGTTTTCCACCACGCTGGGGCTTTGTCAGCCCGGAGGAAATTGATAGCGTCAGTATTTTATATGGGCCATTTTCTGCCATGTATGCTGGCAACTCCTTCGGCGGTGTAGTGAGTTTGAATACGCGCATGCCAACCAAGCTGGAGGCGCACGCTAGCGCACAGTCTTTTATGCAGAATTTTGAGCTATACGGCACAGATAAAACTTTCAGAGGAAACCACGAAACAGCGTCTATTGGCAATAAAGTGAATGACCTGAGTTTCTTGTTCAGTGTGGATAGATTGCAAAATGACAGTCAGCCCATGCAGTTTGCTAATGCCTTACAGTCAACTACGGCACCTGGTGGTGCACTGCCGGTGACCGGTGCGTATCAGGATAAAGACCAGACCAATAAAAGACGCGTAATTTTTGGTGCAATAGGTTTCGATCATAGCGAACAGACCAATGCTAAGATGAAGCTTACTTATGACATCACGCCGCAAATCAAGGCTAGCTATAGCCTAGGGGTCTGGGACATGAATAGTAAAGTTGACGTTGAAAGCTATTTGAAAGATATTAACGGCAATAAGGTCTACAACGGGCCTGTTAGTTTTGGTGACTTTCGCTATAACGTTACTGGATTTGCGCCTTCAAAAGCAGATGCGCTGCATATCATGCAGGCGTTGGATGTTAAATCCAACACTAAGGGCTTCTTTGACTGGCAGCTGACTTTATCTGACTATGATTATCAGAAAGACAAAAACAGCGCATCAAGCTCCTCTACCAACTGTGCAACATCTGTGACTGGAAACCCCTACGCTAGTCGAACTGGTTGTGTAACAGACTTACAAGGCACCGGTTGGACGGTATTTGATGCACGCGCGACTTTGCGCCCAGTCGATGGTTTTGGGCGTCAGCATTTAATCGACGTTGGTTATCATATCGATAATTACCAGCTGCGTAGTGATACCAACAATACTGCAGATTGGTCGCAAGGTCACAAAGCTGCCTTGTTTGCATCATCACGCGGTGAAACACAAACGCAGGCCTTGTATGTGCAAGATAAATGGCAGATAGACCCCATGTGGGCGCTGACATTTGGCGGCCGCCAAGAATACTGGCAGGCTACTGATGGTCGTAACCAAAACACCTTGGGCGGTGCGTTGCGTACTGCCAACTATGCTAGTCAGTCTGAAAATAAATTCTCGCCTAAGCTATCGTTAAGTTTTGAGCCTGAACCTGCATGGGGCTTTAGGGCTGCGTTTGGGCAGGCGTTCAGGTTCCCTACTGTAAGTGAGTTATACCAGCAGTTGAGTCAGGGTAACACCGTGGTAGAAAATAACCCTAACCTTAAACCTGAAGAGGTGATTTCGGGTGAGTTCACGGCAGAACGGCGCTTTAACAATGGCTTGCTGCGAGCTACTTTGTTCCATGAAAGTAAGTTTGATGCATTAATTAGCCAAACGGTCGGAGTCGGCGCAGGCATACCGTTTGGTAGTGGCACTTGTACAGCAACAACCTGCTCATTTATTCAGAACGTGGATCATATTCGCACCAATGGCGTCGAGCTGTCGACCATTTGGGAGAATGTGGCAGTGCATGGCCTGGATATTATGGCGAACGCAACTTTTAGCGATGCTGAAATCCTGAAAAATAGCCTGACGCCTGCGACAGAGGGTAATAAGCCTGTACGTATCCCCAAACAACAATACAAAGTGGTCGGCACTTATCATCAAGGTAATCATCTCACCTATAGTGTGGCAGCGCGCTATAGCGGTCGCCAATACAACACAATGGATAATAGCGATGTGAACCCTGGTACTTTTGGCGGCACCAGCAAATTTTTTATCGTAGATGTGAAAGCCAACTATAAATTTGCTGATAGATTTACAGCAAGCGTAGGGATTGATAACCTTAACAATTACAAGGCCTATGTGTTCCATCCTTATCCGCAGCGCACGAGCTATGTTCAACTAAAATTTGATTACTGATGATGAAAATTACCACCATATTCCTAGCCCTCCTGTTTTGCATAAGTAACCAGCTATCAGCGCATGAAGGGCATACGCAGCCGCAAAAAAACAGCTTAGCGGTGAGCTTTGCCTTTGATGCAAATGGCCGCTTATGGCGCGCTGGGGTGCAAGATGGTTTTGTGGTGGTAGACGCCAGTGCTGACAATGGTAAAAGCTTTACTAAGCCAATCAGAATTAACACCCAAGCACAGAAAATCGGGGCAGATGGTGAAGCGCGGCCTAAGATAGCTGTTGGCCCGGAAGGTAATATCTACGTTACTTGGACCGAGGGGCTTAAAACGCCATTTTCTGGCTATATCTGGTTTGCCCGCTCCATCAATCAGGGTAAAGCGTTTGAGCCGCCGATGCTGGTACATCAGGATAAAGCCGAAATCACACATCGCTTTGATTCACTGAATGTGAACAGCAAGGGAGTCATCACCGTGACTTGGGTCGATAAACGGGATTTGATTGCTGCCAAAGCGGCTGGTAAACCATATGAAGGCGCTGCAATTTATTATGCGGTTTCCGAAAACAGAGGGCAGAGCTTTGGTGTAGAGCAAAAGCTTGCCGACAGCAGTTGTGAGTGTTGCCGCATTGCCTTGACCAATAAGCCTGATGGCACCGTGGCGGCGATGTGGCGCCATGTGTTTGAGGGTAGTGAACGTGATCATATGATGGCAGAAATTCCTGCCAGTAATCAGTCTCCTGCACCTAAACGAGCAACCTTTGGCCGCTGGAAGGTTGACGGCTGCCCACATCATGGTGCGGCGTTAGCTAGCGGTGGGGAGGGTGCCGATTGGTGGGGTTACCACATGGCATGGTTTGATGGCGGTAATGATGACGCGGGCGCAAAAGCAGCGCTATATTACGCGCGTATGGATGGCGAAGCGTGGGTGTCGTCGCCAGCTAAAAAGTTTGGCAACATGAAAAAACAGGCTGGGCATCCGGCCGTGGCTACGATGGCTGACAATGTTTGGTTGGTCTGGCGTGAGAAAGACGCAGGCAAGCATCAAATCTGGGGTATGAGGTCTGCTGATGCAGGTAAGAGCTGGGATGCGCCACATCTAGTGAGTGAGAGCGTTGGCGCGGCGGACTACCCTGTGCTGCTACAAAAAGATAAGCAAATGTTCTTGCTATGGAATACGACTGCGGATGGCTTAAAAGTATTAGCGTTATAGCGTATTGCTAGAAGGCGCTGTGGCTAATTTATGTCGCGCACCAGACTTTGGTGTTATGCGTCAGCTCCATCCAAATAGCCCAAGCGCTTGCTGCGCTCAGTAATACACCGGCTAGACGCATACCATAGGGCTCAATCGCATTCGTCTTCAGCTTAAGCCATAGCCACGGCGCTAAAAACAGGGACACGCTGGAGCCTAATGCAAAGGCCGACATGCTTAATGCGCCGTCTAATGGTTTGCCGTTGAATGATGCAATCACCAATGCGGAATACAGCAGTCCGCACGGCATCAATGCCCACAGCATGCCAATATAAAAGTGGCCGCCTTGCTTAGAGCTAAGCTTTTTTACATGCCCCCAGATATTACGCCCAGCACGATCCACCCATATTGGCTGGCGTGCATAGATGATGAGCAGCACTCCCCAGAAAAATATCAGTACATGGAAGAAGGTCCATAATGGGTGCAATATACTGCTATAGCTGGAGAGCCAGGCAATACTTTGTATGGCAAAAGTAGCAATCGCGCCCAGCATGGCATAGCCGCACAAGCGGCCGATATGATAATGGTAAATTGCGTAAGGCGTCTGCGGCGATTGTGTGAGCGCAGTGCAGGCTGCGCCGCACATGGCAACGCAATGTGGGCCACCGGCGATTCCCATCAGTAATGAGCTATAAATAAGCGCGGTTTGCATGCGCTATTATTTTTCTCTGTTTACGCCAGTTGCTGCATGGTTACGCGCTAGCACAGCAGGCTCTAGCGAGTTTTTCTCGTCAGCAGAGAGTGCTTTGTTAGTATGGAACTCAGAATTTTCTTCGTGCGCTAATACTGGGTCTTGCCCGCTCACGGCGATATATACCGTGATTAGGCTTGCGACTACCACCACAGCTGGGCCGCAGAATACTAGCCAGGCATAGCCAGACTTCCACCATTTTGGTTTTTGATTTTGCGTTTGCTTTGTTGACATAGGGTTACCTCTCTAACGAGACATGTAAAAAATAGATTTCTCAAACAGGCGTTCTTTGGAGTCGTCTGCAGTAATTTCAAACACCACTGGGTGTGAGCCGCTCTTAATCGAGCCATCCGTAATCTGTAAACTCACCGCTACCATTCTTGATTCTGCCGCGTTCACGGTGAATGAAGAGTCGGAAGCTAGCGACAAGCCTTCAATGCCAGATACCGCAATGTTGTAGGTTTCAACATGCTCTGAAGCATTGGTGATTTGCAGCTGATAAACGTTCTCCACTTTGCCACCAGGCGCAATGCGCGACATGACACCGCGATCACGAATCACATCCACCTTAAATGGTATGCGGGTGGCTAATGAGTAAACCAGACCTGCACTCATTAGCAGCAGTAAGCTGGTGTAAATCAGGACACGTGGGCGTAAAATTTTCTTGAACACCTGCTCTTGTGACCAATGATTGGTCAGAGCGTTCTGTGTAGAAAAACGAATTAAGCCACGCGGGTATTCCATTTTGTCCATAATGCTATTACATGCGTCTACACATAGGCCGCAGCTAATACACTCCTGCTGTAAGCCGTTGCGGATATCAATCCCGGTTGGGCACACTTGCACGCAGAAACTGCAATCAATACAGTCCCCCAGGCCTGTTTGCTTGGCATCCACTTTTCGTGAGCGGCCGCTACGTGGCTCACCGCGCTCTTGATCGTATGTGACAATCAGTGTGTCATTATCAAACATCGCGCTTTGGAAGCGTGCGTACGGGCACATATGCTTGCAGATTTGCTCGCGCAGGAAACCAGCATTGCCGTAAGTGGCAAATGCATAGAAACAGATCCAGAACGTTTCCCATGGGCTTAAGCTCAATTGCGTAATGTTATGGATAAGATCGCGGATAGGAGTGAAGTAGCCGAGGAAGGTAAAGCCGGTCCATGCTGAAAAACTGATCCACAAGGTGTGCTTGATAGTTTTCTTGGATAGCTTGTTGCGGTTGAGGCTGCCTGCATCTAAGCGTAGGCGCGCAGCACGGTCACCCTCTACTTGTCGTTCTATCCATAAGAATATCTTGGTATAGACCGATTGGGGGCAGGCAAAGCCGCACCACAGCCTACCTGCCACCGCTGTAAATAAGAACAAGGCTAAGGCGGCAATAATTAAAATGACGACTAAGTAAATAAGGTCTTGCGGGTATAACACCAAGCCAAAGATGTAAAAGCGGTGCGTGCTAATGTCTAGCAGCACGGCTTGGCGTTGCCCCCATTCCAGCCATGGCACGCCATAGAACACAATTTGCGTAATCCAGATCATGGCCCAGCGCCAGTTTTTATAAAAGCCGGAGATGGTGCGCGGGTAAATCTTCTGGTGAGGTTCGTACAGTGACCTGGTGACAGGTTGCGCCGGGTCATTAATGATAGGAATCGTTTTCTTGGTTGTACTTGACTTGGAAGGTGTTGGCTTAGTGGACACTTTAATTCAGACTTAATTAGAAATTCAGTGAGTAAATACAAAAACGCCCACTATTTTAGCATAAGCCAAATAGCGGGCGTTTACATGTTGCTTGCATTAATTAATCTTAGCTAGATGCTAGCTTCAGACCAATTATTTAACATTAGAGAAGCGCCATACATAAGCAGCTAATACATGGATTTGCTCTGGTGTCAGGCGTGAACCTTGTGCAGGCATTGTATTATCTAAGCCGTTATTGATACGGTGAATAATGGCTGCTTCACCAGCGCCGTGCAACCAGATGTTGTCGGTCAGGTTAGCTGAACCAATCGCTTGGTTACCTTTACCATCAGGGCCGTGACAAGCTGCACATACTGCAAATTTCTCTTTACCTAATGCTGCACGCTCAGCATCGTGCTCACTGTTAGATAAGCTCAATACGTAGTTTGCCAGGTTTTTCACGTCATCTGCGTTGCCAACAGCTGCTGCCATCGGTGGCATTACGCCGTGTCTACCATTAGTAATGGTTTGCTCAATGGTTGCTGGTGAGCCGCCATGTAACCAATCATTATCGGTTAAGTTAGGAAAGCCTCTGCTACCGTGTGCATCAGAACCGTGGCATTGTGAACAGTTGTTCATGAATAAACGCTCACCGATTGCCATTGCTTTTGGGTCTAGCGCTACATCTTCACCCTTCATTGCGGTGAATTTTGCATAGATAGGTGCAATGCGGTCATTGGTTTCTTTAACTTCTTGCTCGTACTGTTTTAATGCGGTCCAGCCAAGTTTACCTTGGTAAGTACCCAAACCCGGGAACAGGAATAGGTAAGTTGCGCCGAATACGCAAGTGATAATGAACATCCACATCCACCATCTTGGCATAGGGTTGTTCATCTCAATGATGTCTTCATCATACACGTGACCTGTTGATTGGCCTGTGTGTGCTGGATCATGTGACTTGCTTGTCATAAATAGTACCGTTAAACAGAAAACGATACCGCCAATCACGATTGCCGAAATAAAATACGGCCAGAAATCGCTTGTAAAATCACTCATTCTTCATCTCCCTCAAGTGGCAATCTTGCCGCTTCGTCAAAGTCTTTTTTATGCCGCCCAGACCAAGCCCAGGCCCAGATACCTACAAAGGTAACTAGGACTGCGACTGTGGCGATGCTGCGTAAAACAATAATATCCATGGTTAGTTGCTTATTGTTTAAGCGCTGTACCAAGCACTTGCAAGTAGGCGATTACAGCTTGCATTTCTGTCTTGCCGTAAACGTCGTTAGCTGCGCTCTTGATTTCAGCATCGGCGTATGGAACGCCAGCGATTTTCAATGCGCGCATATGTGCAGGCAGGTTTTTCGCATCTACTAGGTTTTTCTCCAGCCATGGGTAGGCAGGCATAACAGACTCAGGTACCAAATCACGAGGGTTGATCAAGTGAATGCGATGCCATTCGTCACTGTAACGGCCGCCTACACGTTGTAAGTCTGGACCGGTACGTTTACTACCCCATTGGAATGGGTGGTCGTAAACAAACTCACCAGCTACAGAGTAGTGACCGTAACGCAAGGTTTCTGCTTTAAATGGGCGAATCATTTGTGAGTGGCAGTTGTAGCAGCCTTCACGAATGTAAACATCACGACCAGCTAATTGCAGTGCGGTGTAAGGTTTTAAGCCTTCCACTGGTTGCGTGGTTGATTTTTGGAAAAATAGCGGCACGATTTCCACCAAACCACCAAATGAAACCACAACCAAAATCAGGATAACCAATAAGAAACTATTGGTTTCAATTTTTTCGTGGGTAAAGCCTGTTTGTTCTTTATCTGACATTTTCTATCTCTTAAGCATGAACAACTGTTGAAGGGATTTTAGCGCGTGCTGGCTGCCCCATTTGAACTGTTTTAATTACGTTCCATAGCATGATGGCCATACCAGTAACGTACATCAAGCCGCCAGTCATACGGATTACGTAGAATGGATGCATTGCTTTAACAGACTCAACAAATGTGTAAGTTAATGTACCGTCGTCATTCATCGCGCGCCACATTAAACCTGCAGTAACGCCTGAGATCCACATAGCTGTGATGTAAAGAACTACACCGATAGTTGCTAACCAGAAGTGCAACTCAATCGCTTTCTTGCTGTACATTTGTTTCAGGCCCCATAAGCGCGGTACCAGGAAGTACAGTGAACCCATAGATACAAAACCAACCCAGCCTAAAGCACCTGAGTGCACGTGGCCAACGGTCCAGTCTGTGTAGTGTGATAGTGAGTTAACAGTTTTAATCGCCATCATTGGACCTTCAAAGGTACTCATACCGTAGAAAGACAATGAAACGATCAGGAAGCGCAAGATAGGGTCATCACGCAGTTTGTGCCATGCGCCAGACATGGTCATCATGCCGTTAATCATGCCGCCCCAGCTTGGTGCCAATAAGATTAGCGAGATCACCATACCTACTGATTGTGTCCAGTCAGGTAACGCAGTGTAGTGCAAGTGGTGTGAACCAGCCCACATGTAAGTGAAAATCAAACCCCAGAAGTGCACGATAGACAAACGATATGAGTATACTGGGCGCTCTGCTTGTTTAGGAATGAAGTAGTACATCATGCCCAAGAAACCAGCAGTTAAGAAGAAACCAACCGCGTTGTGGCCGTACCACCATTGGATCATCGCGTCTTGTACACCAGCGTATGCTGAGTATGATTTCATCCACTCAGCAGGGATAGCAGCGCTGTTAACGATGTGCAGAATTGCCACCACGATGATAAATGCACCGTAGAACCAGTTTGCTACGTAGATGTGTTTGATTTTTCTTTTTGCGATAGTACCAAAGAAAACAGTGGCGTACATCAGCCAAACCACAAGTAATAGCAAGTCGATAGGCCATTCTAACTCAGCGTACTCTTTAGCTTGTGTGTAGCCTAAAGGTAAAGAGATGATAGCTGCGATGATAACTGCTTGGTAACCCCAGAATGAGTAACGAGCCAATAGCGGAAATGCTAGTTTAGCTTGGCTAGTACGTTGTACTACGTAGTATGACGTAGCAAACAATGCACAGCCACCAAAAGCAAAAATAACCAAGTTGGTGTGCAACGGACGTAAACGTCCAAAGCTGGTCCATGGTAGACCTAAATTTAACTCAGGAAATGCCAGTTGAGAGGCAACAATCACCCCCATTAACATTCCTAGAACCCCCCAAACTACCGCCATTACGCTAAATCGGCGTATGACGTAGTCGTCGTAAAACGTTTCTACATTATTAGTGCTCATTACTTTCATCCTTAAATAAAACCAAATCATACTCATGACTAGCGGCGGGCCCTAGCGCCTTAGTCATACCAGTATCCGTTTCAATTCTAAACAATCGTACACGTACTTTAATCGCGGAATTATACAACGTAATCTTCGGTTTTACATTGGCTTTAGCGACTTTTTGTATGCACTGATGTGAATCTGTACGCGAACTGTAATGCTTGTTTACATTAAATATTTTTCAGAATTCTAAAGCGGTAAGTAATGGTCGATTAATAAACCTGCAAATAATAGGGTTAAATAGATAATGGAGTACCTGAAAGTGCGCTTAGCTAAGGCGTCTGAGTAGTGCAGGTAAAGCTTGATGACATAGGCCATAAAAATTGCGTCTAGCACGAGCACTGAGCTTAAATAAATCATGCCGCTCATGCCCAAACCATAAGGCATTAGTGATACCGCTACTAAAATAACGGTATAGAGCAGAATGTGTAATAGGGTAAAGGTTTCCCCGTGCGTAACAGGTAGCATGGGCATGCCAACTTTGGCATATTCTTCCCTGCGGTATAAAGCCAGTGCCCAAAAGTGCGGAGGGGTCCAGGCGAAAATAATCAAAAACATAATCAATGATTCTGGTGATACGGTGTTGGTGACTGCAGCCCAGCCCAAGATAGGCGGCATAGCACCCGATGCTCCGCCTATCACGATATTCATAGGCGTGGCAGGTTTCAGGAATATGGTGTAAATCACGGCATAGCCAACAAATGTAGCCAATGTCAGCCACATGGTAAGCGGGTTCACATAGAAATACAGGATGGTTAGCCCGGCCCCTCCCAGTAGCGTGGCAAATATCATGGTTTCAGTGGACGATACTTGCCCGGTAGGCAATGGGCGGGCGCGGGTGCGTGCCATGTTAGCATCAATCTTATGCTCAATCAGGCAGTTAAACGCTGCTGCCGCACCTGAGGCAAAGGCTATCCCTAATGTTGTTGCAATCAGTAATGGTAGTGGCACCATGCTGGGTGTGGCTAAAAACATGCCAATCAGCGCGGTGAATACGATTAGAGAGGTGACGCGTGGCTTGCACAACGGGAAGAAGTTTTTTAATCGCGGAACGAGCGCTTTAATTTGGCTCATGACGTTAACGTGCATGTGTAGCTCACTTTTAAGTTTTTGCGTGGTCATGTTGATGCTCCGTGACTTTAGAGTTGAGAACGATGGTGGTGATAACGAGTAGTGCCGCCCCCAAGTTGTGCAGTACCGCTAATACCAAAGGGAGGTGGAGGATAAGGTTGGCAATACCTATCATAATCTGCGCACTTAGTAGGCAAAGCAGTAGTAGCGCCATGTTTTTAAACGCAGGTAGTTTGATCAATTGAACTATCAGTGATGCAAGGTAAATAAAGGTGATAAGTGCACCGATTCTATGTGTCCATTGAATCGCAGTAAGCGAGGCCAGTGTTAAGTTACCGCCATTTGCGCTCTGCCCAAGCTCGCGCACGAGGTGGAATGCGTCATCAAAATCCATTTCCGGAATCCAGTGGCCGTGACAGGTGGGAAAGTCGGTGCAGGCGAGTGCGGCATAGTTGGTGCTAGTCCAGCCACCTAGCAGCACTTGCAGCAGTAATATGAATATTGCACCGCGCACCATCAGCTTTAAGTGCGATGGGGTACGTGGGATAGGGTGATGGTTAGCCCAATGCCGGTGTGCCAGCCATGTGAGCAGCCCTAAAGTGGTTAAGCCGCCGAGTAGGTGTGCGCTGACAATCACCGGTTTTAGTAGCATGGTGACGGTCCACATGCCTAACATGGCTTGCAATATGATAATGGCCAGCAGTGCTGTGGTGAGTACTGGGCTGACAGTTAATTGGCGTTTATTGCGCCATCCCAGCACAAAAATTGCCAGCACTACCAAGCCTAATGAGCCGGCTAGGTAACGGTGCGCCATTTCTTTCCATGCTTTGGCGGCTACCACCGGTTTGTTTGGATGCAATGCCTGTGCTTGCTGAATCGCAGACTCGCTTTGCGGTACAGTGAGTGTGCCATAACATCCTGGCCAGTCTGGGCAGCCTAGCCCGGCGTCGGATAGCCTGACATAAGCACCCAGCACCACAACACATAGCGCGAGTGCCGCGCCAAATAGGCAGAGACTCTTAAATAGCTTGTAGCCCATGATTAGCCGGTCCAAGAGTATTTCATCAAGCGCGTGATGTCTTTGCGTACCAGCGCAGGTGATGTGGATGTCTGATAGCTCATAATCAGCTGCCCCAACGGGTCGCTCAGGTAAATTCTATGGCCGTTAATCGCCGACTCGCTGCCAATGTTAAATTGCTGACTGAATGCAAGTACAGCGTCGCTTGGCTGGTTGATGATGATGAGCTCTGGATAGTTGTTGGCAATATCAGCCACATCTTGCGAAGTGGTAATCAAAACACGCTGCATGCGTGGGATTTCTTTATATAAAGAGACGTGCAGCTGGCGCATTTGGTGCAGTTTGTTTTTGCATTGCATGTCACATTCGGCGGTGACATAGATCATGCTCCATTTATCTTTTAGTTGGCTCAGGCTTACCTTGGTGTCGTTGCTATGGGTAAGTGCTGGGTTGATAGAGATTGCCTTGGGTGGTGTCACGAGTTCGCCCACACTTTCACCTTTGGGGCGCCAGTCCAGTTTGTACATGGCGATTACAGCGATAATGGGCGTGATAAAGAAAATCAACATACAGATGAGTATCAAACGGCCTCTGCGTTGCTGATGGAGATACTCGGTGCTTTCTATTGCCGTATTGATCATATGCCTTTGCCTATATTTTTGTATTGTTGGCTTTTTTAATGCTGGTAAATATGTAAATCAGTACACTGGCCAGCGCAAAACCAAACCATTGGTAAGCGTAACCTATGTTGGTGGCAATTTTGCTGGGAGGTAACTGCCAGTTGCGCACAAAGCCACCAGCATTGCTTTTGGCATCCAGCTTAATCACTAGCGGTAATATGTGGATGGGAACACTCTTTTGATAACGTGCCATATCCATATGCTGCCAGATGACATTCCATGTGTTTTTTTGTGGCTCGCTTTCCAACGTGAAGATCTTATTGCTGGGCAGCCAAACTAAACCTATGACCTCTAATGTTTGCTTGGGGGTGCTGATAGCTGGTAAATCCGTATGTGTGGCACTGCCTGCTACCCAGCCCCGGTTCACTAATACATAATCGTTGCTGCCGTCAATTTTGAGCGGGGTGATGATATGAAAGCCCGCGATATTGTTTTCTACTTGGTTGTCGAGCAGGATTTGGTACTTGGTTTCATAGTGGCCTGTAATTTTTACCTTTTTGTATTTCCACGAGTCTAAATCATTGAAGCTAGTAGGCAGGTTTAACGCATCCTCATCCTGTGCGCGGTTGTAGCTGGACTGAATTGCTGTGCCCAGTTCAGCTTTGTGGTACTGCCATAAGCCCAGATTGATAAATAGAGGTACACAAAGCATCAGGACTAGTAAGCCTTGCCATGAAGGGCGCAGTAAGTAATTTCCTAATCTAAATTGCATTTGTGTGATGTGCATCGCATAATGACTTAACTAAACTGATAGGACATGATTATGATATTCAAAGTTGTTATTGTGTTGGTGCTGTTTGTCATTGTTGCTAGCTTGTTTTCAGCGTTGTATTTTTTGGCCAAAGATAAAGACGCTGGAGAACGTACGGTAAAAGCGCTGACCGTGCGTATCGGTCTTTCTATTACCTTGTTTTTGCTGTTGTTGCTCGGGTATTACTTTAACTGGATTCCACATGCTGCTGCCTAAGGTTTGTGTTGCATAAGTCTTTAATTTAACAAGGACTTATTTATCAGGGATGAATTTCAAGTAAGCGGTGCCTAGGCACCGCTTACTTTTTGATGCTATTTATAACCAGTAAACAAAAATAAATAAGCCTAGCCATACCACATCCACAAAGTGCCAATACCAAGCCACACCTTCAAAGCCGAAGTGGCTTTTTGCGGAGAAGTGACCCTGCATGGAGCGCAATAGAATCACAATCAGCATGATGGTGCCCAATGTAACGTGAAAGCCGTGAAATCCGGTGAGCATAAAGAATGTTGCACCATACGCACCGCTACCTAATGTGAGCCCCATGTGGGTATAGGCTTCGTGGTACTCAAAGGCTTGGCACACCAAGAACGCTGTGCCTAGCGCTACAGTTAGGAATAGACCGAAAATTAGCTGTTTGCGGTTGCCTTTAAGTAAGCCCCAATGCGCCCAAGTAATAGTAGCGCCTGAAGTCAGCAGTAGTGCTGTATTGATGGCTGGTAAACCCCAGGCAGCCATCGGTGTGAGTGCCCCAGGCTTGTACTCTGTGCCCAATACTGTGCCGCCAGGCCCTGCTGATGGCCAAGTGCCTAAGAAATCTTTGTAAGGGGTAAATATTGGATCAAATGCAGCAAGGTCGGGTACCGAAATAATGCGCATATAAAATAGTGCGCCAAAGAATGCGGCAAAGAATGCGACTTCAGAGCAAATAAATACGATCATGCCGATACGGAAGGATTTATCTTCCCATTTCTTGTATTGACCGGTGACGCTTTCAACTACCACGGCACTTAGCCATTTGAAAGTCATGAGGAGAATAATCGCCGCGCCTATGTACATCATCCATTTGCCTGGCGTTTGCAGGTAGGCGAGATCTTTGCTTTTATCAGTCGCTACACTGAAAATAAAGCCGGACGCGAGTGTAAGTAACCCTGCCGATAAGGTGACAGGATATAAGGCGCCATGTGGAACATAGTAATGATTATCTGAATGTGTTGTCATGCATTAACTCCCCATTACATTATTTAACTTAACTAGTAGCTAAAATAAAATCAATAAATGTTGGCTATTGTTTTATCTAGGCCAGTCTATGTGTGTTAATTCTCAATTTAATTACCTGTTATTTACTCGTTTTCAATTTACCCGGATGCTTATTTATCTACGCTGAAAAATGCATAAGATAAGGTCATCTCTTTTACCTCCGCAGGTACTGCAGGACTGACAAAAAAGCGCAAAGGCATTACTTTTGTCTCTCCCGGATTGAGTGCCTGCTTTTCAAAACAAAAACATGCTAACTTTTTTAAGTGGGCAGCGGCCACGCCTGGTGTTACGCTAGGTACAGCTCTGCCTGCTACTACTTCATTGCTGATGTTCTTTGCCTCAAACAACACGGTTTCTACTTTGCCAGGGTGTACTTTGATGCTGGATTGTTTGGGATAAAAATTCCAGCCCAACCCAGGCATGGTGCTAGTGGTAAATTGCACGGTTATCCAGCGCGTTTCATCAACTTTTGTGTTGTTTAACTCGCTGGCCGTACTCTTGGTTTTACCATTTAGCCCTGTCAACGTACATAACACGTCGTATATCGGTACTAATGCAAATGCAAACAAAAGTGCCGCGGCTACTATCCATAACATTTTGTAGCCTAGCTTTTTGTTAGCGGCCGACCTAAGTTCTGTTGCACTTAGGTCGGTTTTATTTGCATCTATTTCCATATGGTAAACATTGAAGCTAAGTACCAAATAAACGCAACCGCTGCCAAAATAATGGCGACTTTCTTATTTTTGTCACTTCTGGAAGTTTCTTGATTTTTCATATCAATTTAAGTGGCTGCTTATCCTATTTAATTATCGATTATTTAACGATCGGTTGCTCAGTAAAGCTATGGTATGGCGGTGGTGATGGCAAGGTCCACTCCAGACCTTCGGCACCTTCCCATACTTGGTCTGTTGCCTTTTTTCCGCCTCTGACCGTGCTGATAATGTTATAAACAAAGAGCAGCTGTGATAAGCCGAGTACAAATGCAGAGATAGAGGAGACCATGTTGAACTCTGCAAATTGCAACGCATAATCAGGAATACGGCGTGGCATACCGGCTAGCCCTAAGAAGAATTGCGGGATAAAGGTAAGGTTAAAGGAAATAGCGGTGAGCCAGAAATGCAATTGGCCTAGCTTTTCGTTGTACATATGGCCAGTCATTTTTGGTAACCAGTAATAAACGCCAGCCATAATACCCATGATGCCGCCAGCAAACAGCGTGTAGTGGAAGTGTGCAACCACGAAGTAGCTGTTGTGATATTGCGCATCGGCCGCAACGTCAGCCAGCACTAAGCCGGTTAAGCCGCCAATGCCGAATAGAATAATCCAGCCCACGGTGAATAGCATCGGTGTTTCAAAGCTCATAGAGCCGCGCCACATGGTTTTGATCCAACAGAAGAACAACACTGCCAGTGGTAATGAAATAGCCATGGTGCTGTACATAAAGTAGAGCAGTGCTGGTACTGGCATGCCTGCGGTGAAGAAGTGGTGTGCCCATACCACGACAGACATGGCGCCAATCGCCCAGAGTGAATATACCTGTGCTTTATAGCCGTACATTGGTTTGCGTGAGAATGTTTGCAGGATTTGTGGGATAAAGCCCCAAACAGGCAATAGCAAAATATACACTTCAGGGTGACCAAAGAACCAGAATAAGTGCTGGAACATGATAGGGTCGCCACCACCGGCAGCGTCAAAAAAGTGCGTGCCAAAATGACGGTCGGTCAACAGCATGGTCACCGCGCCAGCCAGTACAGGAATGGTAGCAATTAACAAGAATGCGGTAATCAGCCAGCCCCATGCAAACATCGGCATTTTCATCAGAGTCATGCCAGGTGCGCGCATGTTAAACAAGGTGACGATAATGTTGATGGAACCTAATACAGAAGAAATACCTAGCAAGTGCACTGCAAAAATGGCGAAGTCGACACCGATGCCACCTTGAATCGAAAGTGGTGGGTAGAAGGTCCAGCCAGTAGCTAATGCACCATCACCAATGCCGAATAAAGCTAGGGTGAATGGCAGGGTGAGCAAGATGGCTGATGGGGGCAGTAGCCAGAATCCCCAGTTGTTTAAGCGTGGTAGCGCCATATCTGGTGCGCCAATTTGCAGTGGCAGCATCCAGTTAGCAAAGCCGGTGGCGGCTGGCATTAGCGCTGCAAAAATCATAATCAGTGCATGCACACCAATCAGTTGGTTAAAGAAATCAGGCTTCATCAGTTGTAAGCCCGGTTGAAATAGCTCTGCACGAATGCCCAAAATCATAGAGCCACCCACTAAAAACATAATGAGTGAGAATGTGAGGTACATGGTACCGATATCTTTATGATTGGTGGTAGTTAGCCAGCGCATGATCCCCGTCGGGTGGTCAGTGTGCTCATCATGATGTGCGACTGTAGTAGTGCTCATAATTTTCTCCTGTACCTGTGTTTATTGGCGTGCGGCTTTAACTTGTGAGGGTTGCAGAACATCGCCCACACTGTTGCCAAGCGCGTTACGCTCATAAGTGATGACAGCAGCAATTTCAGTGTCATTTAATAGTGTTTTCCACGCCGGCATGACGCGAATACCATTCAATACCCGATCCAGATGGCTGTCTGGCAGGTATTTGCCATCGGCGCCAAAGATTGGTGCTGTGGCGATTTTGCTGCCAGTGAGTGCAGGGAAGGCTGGAGGTAAACCGGCACCAGTTAGTTGGTGACAGACCGCACAGTTTTTCTCATACACCACTTTGCCTTGTGCGACCAACTCATCTTTGCTCCACTCTTTATCTGCGCCAGCAGCCTGTGCTGTAATTTCTTTCTGTTTCTGTTCTACCCAAACAGCGTATTCGGCTTTAGGCAGAGCATCTACTACCACGGGCATATAGCCGTGACCTTTACCGCACAACTCTTTACATTGGCCGCGATAAGTACCGGCTTTATCCACCTGTACCCAAGTTTCGCGAATAAAACCGGGCACAGCCACACGTGAAGAGCCAAATTGCGGCACCCACCAGTTGTGCAGCACGTCAGTTGATGTCATCAGTATGCGTACCTTGGCGCCAACCGGTAGCACCAGTCGATTATCCACATCCAGCAGGTAAGGGCTCTTAGGGTCGTTAACCGGCGGTACGGTGCCGTTTACCTGATCTTGTGGGGTGGATAAAGTACTGGTGAACTTAATACCTTTGGCATCGACTAGGCCATTTTGGTTGCCTTTATCTGTGTTGCCTATGTATTCATATTGCCAACGCCATTGTGAGCCAGTGATTTTGATCATCATGTCGGACTCGTTTTTAGTGTCTTCCATCATCACCACACTGTGGTAGGCCGGAATGCCCATGATGATAAAGTCAATCACGAGTAGGATTACAAATGGGATCAGCGTCCAGAAAATTTCTGTCGCGGTGGACGGTGCCTTGTCTACCACTGCTTGGTGACCAACACTCTTGCGGTGTTTGATCAGTGAGTAAATCATGATGGCGAGTACTACCACAAAAATCACGGCAACAATCAGCATGAATTTATTGTGTACATGTAGCGTATCAAGTGCCATCGGGGTGACTGGTTCAGGAAAGTTCCAGCGAATCTCAGCAAACACTTGCGGTGCTGTGAGTAACAAAAGTAAACCGAAACCAATCTTTTTCATAGCCTGCTTCAACATACCTTCTCCCAAAACAAAAACCATTAAACGATTTTTAAATCTTGCTTCAGTTGCTTGGCGATGACTTCTCGCTCTTCTTTGTTGATGTAACGACTGCCAAATTCGACTTCCTTGCCATGTGAGCCAATGAAAATCGCTGTTGTACCGTCCAAGGCGTCGTGTAACGTCACCTTGACCCAGTAGCGCTGAAAAGTGAATTTCTCAAAACTTTTATAACTGTATTTCTCTATTACCACATCATCATTGACGATCTTGATGCTTTCAAAGTCACCGTAGTGCAGGTAAGCATTGATTAGCACATAGGCAAGAACGATGATTTCCAACCCGGCAAACGGTAGCACCAGCCAAGCGCCCGCTAAGGTAAACCCGATGGTAATGGTCATCGTGATGGTGAGAACACCAACAAACAACCAGACAAAACCCGTTGGGGATAGCGAGTTATTTGGCTTTGCAATCAATATGTTGCCATCTGAGCCAGAAACCGTCATGCATCATCCAAGCCGTACGTTTAAATTGATGATTTGCTAACACAATTTCACATGCGTCATTTTGACGCATGTCAGAAACTAGCATAAAAAAATTAATTACTCAAGAGAATTTGTTACAGATTTGAAACAAATAGAAATATTTTTGAAAGGATTTTTTTGCGTATACGCGGTTGGGAAAATGTGTGATTTGGAGTGGGATTTATATGCGCAGAGTGTTGCTAATCCGCCCTCAAGTCCAGAACTGTAGACGCTTCTTGCACAAAAAATATTTTAGTCATCATGTTCTAAAATACGCTTGCCTTCGTCCTCAATATCCTCAAATTGTCCGCGATAAATTGCCCACCATAATCCACCCAATACGATGAGTGCCATGATGACCGAGAGTGGGATAAGTACAAATAATATATCCATGACTAGCTCCTTGGTGAATCGCTAAGTTGGTTGGTTGTGTCAGTTTCTGGTGATGCAAATTTCGTTAATCGCAGTGCATTGGCCACCACTATCAGTGAACTCACCGCCATGCCCAGCCCTGCAAGCCATGCAGACAGGATGCCGAAAAAGGCGAGCGGGATGCTGATTAAATTATAAACAATCGCCCAGGCAATATTTTCTTTAATAATTTTCATGGTTTGTTTTGCGTGGCGAATCAAGTGCGGAATCTGGCTGATATCGCCATTTAAAAACACATAATCCGCATGCGCTAATGTGAGCGGCACGCCTTTACCCATGGCAATAGAAACATGAGCGCTGGCTAAAATCGGCCCGTCATTCAGGCCATCACCCACCATCAATACTTTTTTACCTTCACGTTTGAGCGCTTGTAAGCGTAAAAGTTTGTCTTCCGGGCTGCATGCTGCTTGAAATTGTGTGATACCGATTTGCGTCGCGGTGTTTTCCACTGCATTGGAGCGATCGCCGGATAGTAGCTCGATGGCTAGCTTGGCTTCTTT
Source organism: uncultured Methylotenera sp. (assembly GCF_946479685.1). Next base: position 46,699 of record NZ_CAMLGS010000001.1, on the reverse strand, counting down.
TAATGAGGCAATGGCGAGTGCTGCATTGTGTTTGATGGCCTCTTGTAGTGTGAAAGTGGCTAGCCAGCCATGCTGGTTGGCTAAATATACTTGTTGGCTACTGGTGCTGGCTTCTGCGATGCCGCAGAAAGGTGCTGAACCTAGTTTGAGTTCGTCGTGTATAGGCGGAGTTACATTGGCAGAGTTGGCCTTAACTTTTGCACTAATGCCGGCGCCTGATGTTTCTTGTATGTCATCTAGCTCCATGGCTGACACTTGCAGATTGCCTGCTTTGTGGGCATTTACCAGTGCGCGCGAAATTGGGTGCATGGAGTGCTGAGCCACCGCAGCGGCAAGCGTGAGGGCGGCAGCTTCGCTTAAGCCGGTTTGGGTTGTGATGGCTTTAATTTGAATATGGTCTTCGGTCAGGGTGCCGGTTTTATCGAAAATGATGGTGTCGATATCGGCAATGTTTTCAATCGCCTGGATGCGTTTAATTAAAATGCCGCGCTTCACGAAGGCGCTGGCGCTGGCGAGCATGGCTGCTGGCGTGGCGAGTGAAAGTGCGCATGGGCAGGTAACGATTAAAACTGCTGCGGCTGTCATTAAAGCGCGTCCGTGATCTATATGCCACAGCAAGGCGGCTGCACCGGCCGCGCTTAACATCACAAAAATCAGGAAGGGGCGGGCAACGCGGTCTGCTAGTTTAGACAGGCGCGGCTTCTCCACTGCGGCATTGTTGATGAGGTTAACAATCTGGCCGTATTTGGTAGATTCGCCTATGGTGTTGAGTGTGATGCAAACGGGCTGGCGCAGGTTATAGCTGCCAGCAATTACATCGTCATGCAGGTTTTTCTGGATAGGGGTAGATTCGCCAGTGAGCAAGGATTCATCAACACTGGTGTTGCCGTTAATAATAGTGCCGTCAGCCGGAAAAGCCTCGCCAATCTGCACGCGCACAATATCACCCACTTTGAGCTTGGTGTTCAGCACACGGGAAAAACTGCCGTCAGGATTCTGCCGCTCTGTGTTTTCCGGAATCCGGCTGGCGAGGTTTTCTAGTGCGCCTAGTGTTTTTCGGTGCAGTTTTACTTCAACCAGGCGTGCTGATAGTAAAAAGAATACAAACATGGTGAGTGAGTCAAAATAGACGGTATGCCCCCACCAGTTGCTGGGGTCAAAGGTGGCAGCTGAACTCACAATAAATGTAATGATAATGCCGAGTACTACCGGCAGATCCATGCTGATTTGCTTTTGCTTAAGGTCACGCAAGGCATTGCTGAAGAACGTTCTGCTGGAGAACAGTAGTACCGGTAAGCTCAGCAGCCAGGATGCCCAGTTCAGTAAATGCAAGATGTCGCTGGAAATTTCGCCCGGCGTGGTGAAGTAGGTGGGGCTGGCGTACATCATGACTTGCATCATGCAGAAGCCGGATACCATCCAGCGCCAGAATGCGGCTCTTTGTTTTTGCAGCGCGGCTAGGTCATCTTCATGTTGGGTCGCGGGGAATGCGCTGTAACCTAAGTCGTGAATCGCGGTAAGTATTTTGGATGGCACGGTGGCATTGGGCGCCCATACCACTACCGCGCGTTTTTTGGACATGCTCACGCGCGCACTGACGATGCCCGGTGTAGATTGTAAGCCTTGTTCAATAATGCCGGAGCAGGCGGCGCAGCGTAATCCATCCAGTAGTAAGTCCGACTGTACTAATTGCTGCGTGGATTGCAGGTCTTGGCTGGCAACTGGCTTGCTAAAGGCTTGCCATTGGTCTTCGGTATCTAAAATCGTCCAAGCGGCGTTGGTTGGCGTGTCTTCGGCACTGAAAGTATTGGTAAGCAAAAATCCACTCCATGCAATGGCATTGTCAAATAGACGGTGTATTCCATTGCCGTTTAAATAACGAATTAATACTTTGTATTATATATTGAAAAGCAAACATTCAGCCCCACGTTGAGTGCATAAAAGCATTTAAACCTTAGAGTGATAATAGGAGAAATCTGTGCGCTTTGATAAATTAACCACTAAGTTTCAACAGGCGATTAGCGATGCGCAAAGCTTGGCTTTGGGCGCTGATAATACCGCGATTGAATCACAACATTTGCTACATGCATTGCTGCAGCAGGAAGACGGCGGTACCGCGTCACTGTTGGCACGTGCCGGTGTGCAACTCAGTCAGCTGAAAACAGGCTTAACTGCCGCCATTGCTAATTTGCCTAAGTCTAGCGATACCAGCGGCGAAGTGGCTATTTCACGTGATTTGAATAATCTGCTGAACGTGACAGACAAGCTTTCTCAAAAACGCGGAGATGCATATATTGCCAGTGAAATGTTCTTACTGGCATTGGCTGATGATAAGGGCGATACCGCCAAGCTGCTCAAGCAAAACGGCTTAACCAAGGCGGCGCTAGAGGCTGCGGTGCAGGCTGTGCGTGGTAATGAGAATGTAGATAGCCAGGAAGCCGAAGGTCAGCGTGAGTCACTGAAAAAATACACGATAGATTTAACCGAGCGTGCGCGTCTCGGTAAGTTGGACCCGGTGATTGGTCGCGATGACGAAATCCGCCGGGCGATACAGGTATTGCAGCGCCGTACCAAAAACAACCCGGTACTGATTGGTGAGCCTGGTGTAGGTAAAACTGCGATTGTAGAGGGCTTGGCGCAGCGTATTGTGAATGGCGAAGTGCCAGAGTCACTGAAAGGTAAGAAAGTACTGTCATTGGATATGGCGGCACTGCTGGCTGGTGCCAAATACCGCGGTGAATTTGAAGAGCGCCTGAAATCTGTGCTGAAAGAACTGGCACAGGATGAAGGTCAAACCATCGTGTTTATTGATGAAATTCACACCATGGTGGGCGCAGGTAAAGCCGAAGGTGCCATGGACGCGGGCAATATGCTGAAACCGGCGCTGGCACGTGGGGAATTGCACTGCGTAGGCGCGACCACATTGGATGAGTATCGTAAATATATTGAGAAAGACGCGGCACTGGAACGTCGCTTCCAGAAAGTATTGGTGGATGAGCCTTCTGTTGAGGCTACCATCGCCATACTGCGTGGTTTACAGGAAAAATACGAGTTGCACCACGGCGTGGAAATTACCGACCCTGCCATTGTGGCGGCAGCGGAACTGTCACACCGTTATATCACCGACCGTTTCTTGCCGGATAAAGCGATTGATTTGATTGACGAGGCAGCAAGCCGTATCAAGATGGAGATAGACTCCAAGCCAGAGGTGATGGATAAACTGGAGCGCCGTTTGATTCAGCTCAAAATCGAACGCGAAGCGGTACGCCGTGAAAAAGATGAGGGTAGTAAAAAACGCTTTGAATTGATTGAAGAGGAAATTAGCAAGCTGGAGAAAGAGTACGCTGATTTAGAGGAAATCTGGAAATCAGAAAAAGCGCAGGTGCAAGGCTCCGCGCACATTAAAGAGGCGATTGATAAGGTAAGGTTTGAGATGGAAGAGGCCACGCGCAAGGGCGATTGGCAGAAAGTCTCAGAATTGCAATACGGCAAGCTGCCTCAGCTGGAAGCACAGTTGAAACAAGCGTCCAGCGCTGAAGTAAGTGTGGATTTAAGCAAGCACAGAATGCTGCGTACCGAGGTAGGAGCAGATGAAATTGCCGAGGTGGTGAGCCGTGCCACCGGTATCCCTGTCAGCAAAATGATGACGGGTGAGCGTGAAAAATTGCTGACTATGGAAGCAAAATTACATGAGCGTGTGGTGGGGCAAGATGAGGCAGTGCGCTTGGTGTCAGACGCGATTCGCCGCTCCCGCTCAGGCTTGGGCGACCCGAATCGGCCTTACGGCAGCTTTCTGTTTTTAGGCCCAACAGGCGTGGGTAAAACCGAGTTGTGTAAGTCGCTCGCTAACTTTTTGTTTGACAGCGAAGAGCACCTGATTCGTATCGATATGAGTGAGTTTATGGAGAAACACTCGGTGGCGCGCATGATAGGTGCGCCTCCCGGCTACGTGGGTTATGAGGAAGGCGGGACCTTAACCGAGGCGGTGCGACGCAAACCTTATAGCGTGATTTTGCTAGACGAGGTGGAGAAGGCGCATCCGGACGTATTTAATGTGCTGCTACAAGTGTTAGATGACGGCCGCTTGACCGATGGCCAAGGTCGCACGGTGGATTTTAAGAATACAGTGATTATCATGACCTCTAATCTTGGTAGCCAGATGATACAAAGCATGAGCGACCAAGATTACCAATTGGTTAAATTGGCGGTGATGGACGAAGTGAAAACCCACTTCCGTCCTGAGTTTGTGAACCGGATTGACGAAGTCGTGGTGTTCCATGCGCTAGGTGAAGAAAACATTAAATCGATTGCGGCGATTCAGTTGCAATACCTTGCAAAACGTCTGGCAGCAATGGATATGCAGCTGGAGCTGACCGATGCGGCGATTGCCGAGATTGCGAATGCTGGGTTTGACCCTGTGTATGGTGCGCGGCCTTTGAAACGTGCGATACAGAGTGAAATTGAGAACCCGTTGGCGCGAGAAATTTTAGCAGGGAATTTTATTGCTAAAGACACTGTCAAAATCGACGTGAAGGCTGGGAAGCTGGTGTTTTCCAAAGCTACGACTTAAGTGACTGTCTAGTCCACCGGTAATACGCGGGCTATATAGGTCTATTAAAGGAGTGACGAATCGACATTGCATTGAGAAAGCCATTGAGTAAAACGCTGCTAAGCAAAAAGCTTAGAGTAGTCGCGTTTACTATGCTGTTTGTGCTGACAGGTGCGTCACATGCAGAACCTAGCCAGCAGGACCCCTTTAATCACGAGGCTTTTAATCTTGAGCCAGAAGTGATTAAAGGTTTGCTGCTGCAAGCTGCAAATGCAGAGCGTGACGGTAAGGGCTTAGACAGCGATTGGCAGGCCGCGAAGCTATATTGCCAAGCGTCACGTCTGGGCAGTGCCGAGGCACAGTTCCGGCTGGGGATGCTATATGCGGCCGGTAAAGGTGTGCCTGCTAACCGGGACTTGGCTGCAGCGATGTTTGCCACTGCATCCATGCAGGGGCATGTAGAGTCACAGCGTATGCTGGAAACCGTAGAGCTGGGGGCCGTTGATTTGCCGCCTTGTGTGGTGGCCGAGGTTGACCCGGAAAAGGCTGTGGCGAGTGCGGATGGTATAGAGCAGTATGTGGCTGACTTGCCGGAAAGTAAGCGCTGGATACTGCATTTGGTCGATACCATTTCGGCTTGGTATAAGGTCGATGCCAAGCTGGTGTTGTCTATTATCTCGGTAGAGTCCGATTTTGCGCAGTCTGCCTACTCTAACAAGCAGGCGCAGGGTTTGATGCAGTTGATTCCTGATACAGCGGAGCGGTTCAACGTAAAAAATGCATTTAACGCCAGCCAAAATATTAAGGGCGGTGTGGCTTATTTACGTTGGCTGCTCGCTTATTTTAAAGGCGATGTTGCCTTGGCTGTGGCCGCCTACAACGCGGGTGAGGGCGCGGTGAATAAATATCACGGTATCCCGCCTTTTCCGGAAACGCGTCAGTATGTGAAAAAAGTACAGGCACGTTATCCGATCAGAAATCATGTGTTTGATGGCGCGATTGTTGAGCCATCACCTATTTTTAAAAGGAAGGGTTGATTGTGATAGAAGTTAGTAATCGTGCTTATCTTGTATTAATCATGACAATGTTATTGGCAGCCGGTTGCGCCACTACAGGTCAGGGCACGGCCGGTGCCCCTGCCATCGACAGAATCTCGGCTGAAGAGTTGGAGAAAATCATGCCGCAGGCACATCCGGTGCTGAGTCTGGATGATATTGTGGCTTTATCTAAACAAGGCGTAGCGCCTGAGCAGATTATCCAGAAAATTAAAGATACTGATTCTGCCTACGACCTGACGCCTAGTCAAAGCGTGGATTTAAGCAAGCGTGGCGTGGATGGCAAGGTGTTGGACTATATTCATACCAGCCGTGAGTTGGCGCTCAGAAACAAGCTGGCGGAGGAAATTAATAAACGCGAACAGGCTAAACGCGCTGAAGTGGATAAGTTGAAGCAGCAAATGCTCAACAGCCAGCGTTACTATGACCCGTTCTGCCGCTATCCGCGTTTTGGCATGACACCTTTTGCTTTTGGTGCCTATGGCTCGCGCTATAGACCTGGTTTCGGCATGGGTGGCTATCTGTCGCCGTGGGGTTGCTGGTAGGTTTGCATTGAGTTTTTGCTGCTAGGTTCGCTATACTCTAGTAGTTAAGAATGAGTCTGGAGCCATCCATGCAGCAAAAAACATCGCAGATTAGTGTACGCACACAAGGCCGCAAGCTTTACGATATTACACCGCAGGTGATAGCCTGGGCTGAGTCCAGTGGTTTGCGTACGGGCTTGTTGACGCTGTATATACAACACACCTCCGCTAGCTTATTAATCAATGAAAATTATGATCATGATGTGCTGGTCGATATGGAGGCGTTCTTTAATCGATTAGTGCCGGATGGCGACCCGCTGTTTATTCATACGGTAGAAGGGCCGGATGATATGCCAGCGCACGTACGTTCTGCGCTGACGCAAACCCATTTGTCTATCCCGTTACTGGATGGCAAGCCGGCATTAGGGCAGTGGCAAGGTATCTTTTTATATGAGCATCGCCACGTGGCGAGCCAGCGTCGGGTGGTTCTGCACTTGCTTGGTGAATAACTGGCGGGTTTGCGGATGGCAGTCTGCGCGCTCGCTGCATGGTATTAGCGCCGTGCGCATTAAGGTTGCAGAGAATCTTGAATACGTTAGAATAACCGCAGGTTGCAGTAAACAACTTAACTGATTGAATATAAAACATTGCGTTATAAAACATGCAATGTAGAACAATGAGTTAAGCTGTTTAAATTATTTTTTATACAAGGGGATTATATGTCTATGTTATTGCGCTCACTATTAGCTGTGGGAATGACAAGTTTGTTGTTAGTGGGTTGTGGTGAAAAAGAAGAAGCTGCACCAGTAGAAGCGCCAGCACCGGTTGCTGCGCCAGCTCCTGCACCTGCGGCACCAGTTTCAGGTGGCTATGAGCCATCTGCAGAAGAGCGTATTCCTGGCATTACTTTAGATCCAGCACAGATTGCAGCGGAAACTGAAGCAGCGGCGGCGGCGGCAGCGGGTGAAGTAGCAAAATTTGCAGATTCAGAACCACAATAATCGCTAGTGAATTGGCGATAAGGATGTAATCGCCCATCGCCGATATTTAGCGATAAATTCCAATAAAAAAGCACGCAAATAGCGTGCTTTTTTATTGGGGAAAGTTGGCAGCGCCTGCTGGAGTGATGGGCGCGAGAGGCTTAGTTTAGGCTGCTCCAGGCCATTGGGTCAAACGGCCGGCTTTGGTTTCTGAGCTCATAATACAGTCCATTAGACTCATTACCTCCGGTGTTCCCTACCGAGGCAATGGTATCTCCGCCTTTGACCACTTCGCCCGCTTGCTTGAGGACCGACTGGTTATTGCCATACAGGCTCATATAGCCATCGCCATGATCAATAATAATCAGGTTGCCGAAGCCACGTAGCCAGTCAGCAAAGACCACGCGACCGGTGGCCACGGCTTTTACCTCTGCACCTTCGCTGGCTTTAATAAACAAGCCTTTCCACGACACGCCGCTATCCTGACGGGCGGAGCCGAAACGGTTGCTTACCGCGCCGCGAACTGGCAGGCGCAGCTTACCTTTTAGTGCAGCGAAATTAGCACCAGAAAAATTGTCGCTAGGCAGGTTCTCATTATTCACCGCGACATTAGTAGTCGGCGTATTTTTAACCACAGTCGATACCGAAGGCTTGTTGGGTGCAGGCTTGCTGACCGGTTTGCTTTTGGGAATAATCCTGGCCAACCTGCTCACCAGTTGTGACAGGCGTTTTTCATCACGGCTTAGTTTTTTAATCTGTCCGCGCTGCTCGGCAATCTGTTGTGACAGTGAGTTTACAACTTTAGATTTTTCTTTCTTTTGCGCTTCTAAAATACGTTTTTCATTTAGCTGTTTTTGTTTCAGGTCTGTGATTTCCTGCAGTTTGGACGCGGTTAACTCATTCAGCCTCTTAATCTTATTTAAGTTGTTTTGCATCTTGTTGATTAAGTCGGCACGCGCTTTAGCTACGTATGAGAAATAGTGCAGGTCACGAGCCACCTCACTCGGGCGTTCGCTCTGCAGTATCATTTGCACATAGCTTTGCTGCCCGTGTATATATTGCTGGTAAAGTTGCCCGCTCAGCAGTTTCTGTTCTTGGCTAAGTGCCTGATTGGTAGATTTGGACTCAGCATCCAGTTTGGCTAACTCTTTTTTGTTATCCACCTGCTGCTTGCTGATTTCATACAGCTTTTTATCAGCGCCACTAATAGCAACTTCACTTTCCTTGAGTGCATCCGCGGCGTCTTTGTGCTCTTCCTGAGCTTGATTCAGCTCCTTTTTCAGCGCTTCTAGCTGCTGCTGCAGTTCGCTTAGCGCCTGTTTAGGTTGCTCGGACTTTTTTTCCGCATAGCACCATGATGCGTTAAACAGCATCGCGAGCATCAATGTCAAAATTGATGTGGTTTGAATCATACGTTGGCGCATCATGGTATAAGGCGTGGGCTTAAGCGTTAAATTGCACTAGATTTTTACCTGTCATCTCAGCTGGCTGGCTTAGGCCCATTAAGCCCAAGATGGTAGGCGCCAGGTCTGAGAGCGCGCCGTCCTGATTCAATTTTCCATCTCTGCCAACGTAAATGAGCGGCACTAGGTTGGTGGTGTGCTGCGTATGCGGCTGGTGGTTGCCAGCATCATACATTTGCTCGGCATTGCCGTGGTCTGCGGTAATCAGTACTTCACCGCCTATGCTTTGCATCGCGTTCACTACGCGGCCAATACAAGTGTCTAGCGCTTCGACTGCGGCAATCGCTGCTTTTAGATTGCCAGAGTGGCCTACCATGTCGCAGTTGGCATAGTTGCAGATAATCGCATCGTATTGTCGGTTCAGAATCACTTCTTCCAGTTTTTCTGTGACCTCAAATGCACTCATTTCCGGCTGTAAGTCGTAAGTTTCAACTTTGGGTGAGGGCACAAGAATTCTGTCTTCACCGGCAAATACGGTTTCTTCACCACCATTAAAGAAGAAGGTTACGTGCGGGTACTTCTCAGTTTCAGCAATTCTTAGCTGTGTTAGCCCCTGTGCCGATAAATATTCACCCAGCGTATTTTTAACTTCTTGCGGTGGGAAAATCACCGTGGCCTTGGTTTCTTTTTTGTCATACATGGTGAGCGTAAAGAAGCCAGCCAGCTTAGGTGTGCGAATGCGGTGAAACCCGTCAAACTCGTCAGCCAGCAAAGCATGTGTTAATTGGCGCGCACGGTCAGAGCGGAAGTTCATAAATACGGCTAAATCGCCGTCTTCCATGCGTACTGCAGCTTCATGTGGCTGGTGGATAGCGGTGGTTTTGACAAACTCATCGTTTTCTCCGCGTGCATAGGCATCTTGCAAGCCTGCAGCTGCAGTTTCAGCGGTAAATTCGCCAACGCCTTCGGTAAATAGTTTGTACGCAGCTTCCACTCGTGGCCAGCGCTTGTCGCGGTCCATACCGTAAAAGCGTCCGCTGATAGAGGCGATTTTGCCTACGCCGATGGTTTTACATTGCTGCTCTAGTGCTTCAATGTAAGGCGCAGCACTAACAGGTGGCGTGTCACGGCCGTCCAAGAATGCGTGTACATACACTTTGCTTACGCCGTGGATTGCTGCCATTTTAATCATGGCGTGGATGTGGTCTTGGTGGCTATGTACGCCGCCGTCTGAAAGTAGGCCGAAAATGTGCAGCGCCTTGTCATTGTTTTTGATACCGAGCAGCGCTTGTGTCAGTGCTGGCTGCTGAAAAAACTCACCAGAGGCGATACTATTGTTGATGCGCTCAAAGTCTTGAAAAACAACACGTCCGGCACCAATATTAAGATGGCCCACTTCTGAGTTGCCCATTTGGCCATCAGGTAAACCTACATAGTGTTCAGATGCGTTAATCAAAGTGTGCGGAAAATTTTTCCACAGTGCATCAATGTTTGGTTTGTTGGCTTGGGCAATGGCGTTATCGGTGATTTCTTCACGATAGCCGAAGCCGTCTAAAATCAGTAAGCACACAGGAGTGACGTTTTTGTTAGGGGACATATTGCGCCTCAATCTTTTGCATAAATAGTGATATCAATATGCGCATTTTAGCGCATTTGCACGTAAAATCTGATTATAAATACGTAAGAGTGAGTGCTCTGCCTTGGTAAATTGTACTTGCACTCAGCCATATAAAATTTTGAAAGGTAAGTTGTGGAGTTTATTAAAGATAATGTTTTGTTAATCGGCTTGGCTTTGGGCTCAGGCATCATGCTGTTATTTCCAGGTTTTGGAAATAAAGCGGGTGGTGTGCCTAACCTCAACACCACAGAGGCTGTAGCGCTGATTAATCGCAACCATGCGTTGGTGGTTGATGTGCGTGATGATGCAGAATTTGCCAGTGGCCATATTGTGGATGCGAAAAATATTCCGTTGGCGCAATTGGAAAGCCGTCTCAAAGAGTTGGCTAAATACAAAGATAAACCACTGTTGGTGAATTGCCAACGCGGTGCGCGCGCTGCAAAAGCATGCGAGATTTTACGTAAGGCTGAGTTCAAGCAAGTGCATAACCTGCAAGGCGGGCTCAATGCATGGCTGGAAGCTAAGCTGCCAGTAGTGAAGGCATAATAGTATGGCAAATATTCTAATGTACACCTCAGCGGTTTGCCCTTATTGCATCAACGCCGAGCGTTTGTTGGCAAGCAAGGGTGTTACTGAGATTAACAAAGTACGTATCGACTTGCAGCCTGAGCGCCGCGAGGAAATGATGCAAAAAACCGGGCGCCGTACCGTGCCGCAAATCTATATTGATGATCGGCATATCGGCGGCTTTGATGATTTACGCGCACTGGATTTAGCCGGTGGCTTGGATCCATTGCTGGCATAGCTAACGCCTAGGTAGCGCTGGTTGGTTGGACTGTTGCTTTATTAGCCGAGCGCAACATTTAAACTCTGCTAGAATGCCAGCTTAAGTTTTAACCAGCTGTAAGTGATTTTAATCACGTTTATCAATTTTAATTAATATTTTAAGTAGAAAATTATGGCACAAGAAGACAACAACGTAGCACAAGAACAAGCGCAACAACCAGGCTTCAGCATTGAAAAAATTTACGTGAAAGACGTTTCATTAGAAATTCCTCATGCACCACAAATTTTCACTGACCGTACCCAGCCACAAGTAAGTATTGAGTTAAGCAACTTAGCGCAGCAAATTGAAGAGAGCGTATTTGAAGTTGCAATTAAAGTGACTGTTACTTCTAAAATTGCAGAGAAAACCGTATTCTTGGTTGAAGTGACACAAGCGGGTATTTTCCAAGTGCGCAATGTGCCGGCAGACAGTCTGGAAATGATTGTTGGCATTACTTGCCCTAACATTCTGTTCCCATACCTACGTGAAAGCGTTTCTGACTTAATCGTACGTGCTGGTTTCCAACCCGTATTGTTGAACCCTATCAACTTTGAAGCTTTGTTTGCACAACAAAAGCAACAAGAAGCTGAACAAGCGGGTTCTGTGCAATAAGTGTAATGTTTCGATTTCTGAAAATTGCTTTAATTTTCATGCTGATGTGGGTGCCGCTAACGGCATCCGCGTTAGATTTTAGGTCAGTCGCTGTTCCTAAAGCCATCTTGTACGATGCGCCTTCTATTTCATCCAAAAAAGTATTGCTGTTGAGTCAGTCCTACCCGGTAGAGGTGGTGGTCAACCTTGGTGAATGGCTCAAGGTGCGTGATGCGCAAGGTAGCATGAATTGGGTGGAAGCTAAGCAGCTGTCGACCAAACGCTCAGTCATGGTGACTAAAAATCTGACGGAAATGAGAGCTCGGCCAGAGGCTGCCTCCGACTTGGTGGCGACCTTGGAAAAAGATGTAGTGTTAGAACTGATGGATGCTAAAGCGAGTAACGGCTGGCTTAAGGTTAAGCATAGAGACGGTGTGACGGGCTATGTTTTAGTTTCATCTACTTGGGGTTTTGATTAAATGGCAAAAATTGCAGTATTGGGAGCAGGCGCGTGGGGTACGGCACTGGCGATGAATATCAGCCAGCGTCACCAAGTTGCACTGTGGGCGCGTAATGCTGGTCATGTGTCGGGGATGCGTAAGGCGCGTGCTAACCCTTTGTATTTGGGCGATTTTAAATTTAATGACCAGTTGCAGGTGGAAGATAACTTGCAAACCGCGCTAGAAGGCGCTGATTTGATTTTATCGGTAGTGCCGACCGCTGGTTTTAGGAATATTCTAAAAGATATCAAGCAGTTAGGCTGTACCTTGCCGATTATTTGGGCACACAAGGGCTTGGAGCCGCAAACGGCTAAACTACCGTATGAAGTCGCATTGGAAGAGCTGGGCAATGCACAAAAATGGGGTGCGCTATCTGGGCCTAGCTTTGCTGCGGAGTTGGTGCGTGGTTTGCCAACCGCGGTAACGCTGGCTGCTAATGATGAGGCATTTGCTAACGAAGCTGCGCTGTTGATTCATGGCGCAAATCTGCGCGTGTACCATACCACCGATGTGGTTGGCGTGTCAGTTGGTGGCGCAGTAAAAAATGTGATGGCAATCGCTGCAGGCATCTCCGATGGTATGGGCTTTGGCAATAACGCACGTGCCGCGATGATTACACGTGGCTTGGCAGAAATGACACGTTTTGGCATGGCACTGGGTGCCAAGGTAGAAACCTTTATGGGGTTGGCGGGTGCGGGCGATTTAATACTGACTTGTACTGGGCAATACTCTAGAAATAGAGAAGTAGGCCTGCAACTTGCCAGTGGCAAAAGCCTCAGCGACATTTTGCAAGGTTTAGGTCACGTGGCCGAGGGCGTGAATACCGCGCGCGAGGTGATGCGCCGTGCGGAAACGCTAGGCGTTGATATGCCAATCACTTATGAGGTCAACCAAGCGCTATCGCATGGTAAAAGCGCGCAGGATGCAGTGATGGATCTGTTAGGGCGTGAGCAAAAGCCTGAGGGCGTATAAAGACTTGTTGGCAGATTGCGTCATGCAATCTGCCTGTTCTGCTATTGCTCAGATTTACCAATTATTCATTTTGCCAATTATTCGCTTTATTTAGCCGGCTGGCTTAGCTGCCACCTTCAAAACCGATTTGTCGCCAGGCTTCATAGAGCAATATGGCCGCAGAGTTGGATAAATTCAGGCTGCGGCTGTTAGGCAGCATCGGTAAGCGCACCCGGTGCTCGGGGGTAAATTCATTGCGCACTTCTTCTGATAGGCCGCGAGTTTCTGGGCCAAACACAAATGCGTCACCGGCTTGAAACTGAATATGGCTGTGTGTGGTGCTGCCTTTGGTGGTGATAGCAAACAAGCGGTGCCCTGCCAATGCTGCTTTGCAGTCTTCCCAGTTTTCATGCACTTTTAAATTTGCGTACTCGTGATAGTCTAGGCCGGCGCGTTTAAGTTGTTTGTCTTCCAAGCTAAAGCCTAATGGTTTGACCAAGTGCAACTGCGCGCCAGTGTTGGCGCATAAGCGAATGATATTGCCTGTATTGGGTGGAATCTCAGGCTCAAATAAAACGATGTGAAACATAAGTCAGTTAATCTCTCTTAAGTGTGCACACCCTGACCGTAAGCGCATATTGGTGGTAAATGCTTATTTAGGCAGGGTTCTTGCCATCACCCAACATTCTACACGCCTAGCGCCTGCCTGTTTTAATGTTTTCGCAAGCTCGTTTAAGCTGGCGCCGGTCGTCATCACATCATCTACCACGGCAATATTTAAGTTGTGCAGAGATGTCTGGCATTGAAATGCGCCGCGCATATTGCCGATGCGTTCTTTGAGCTTGAGGCTGGCTTGCGGCGGAGTGTATTTAATGCGTTGGCAACTGGTGTGATCCAGTGGAATGGTAAAAGCGCGGCTGAAGTGCTTGGCGATTTCCAGGGCTTGATTAAAGCCACGCTCGGTTAAGCGTTTTGCATGCATAGGCATAGGGATAATCAAATCAACCGGCTGCTTGGTTGTGGTTTGTACATGTAGAGTTTCTAACCATAGTGCGGCGAGGGTGCGTGCCAAATTTAAGCTGGCGTTATATTTATAGTGCTGCAATAAGCCATCTAGCGGGTAGTGGTAGGTAAAAGCTGCCTTTGTTGCGTCAAAGCTAGGTGGCTCGCTCAGGCAGCTGCCGCATAGGCTGCCGCTGCTTTCAAGAGCGCATTGTGGACATTGTGCCGACTGGTGCCAAGGCAGGTCTGCCAGACACGGTGCGCATAACCCTAAATCGCCGCCGTGGTGACTGGTGCAGAGCATGCAGGTTTGCTGCATATAAGTGGTTTGCTTAAATTTTAATCTATTGTTCAAAATTTGCAGCTAGTTTTGTTGACAATGTATAATCGCACTCAAATTCTATCTCAAATTCACATTATCATCAGTTTTGTGAATATACCTTAGTGAATATACAAGGAAATATCATGCTTGAATCATCAACCCAATCAGCTACGCCCTGCGCAAGCAATGCTAATGAAGCAGTCATCAATACCGATAGCCTAAAAGCCGGCTTGAACAAATCATGCGGTACGCATGCACATGAAGAGAGAACTGTTAATCGCTGGAGCGTTGCACAGATTGTAGAACTGTTTGAATTACCGTTCAGTGATTTGATGCATCGTGCACAAACTGTACATCGTGAAAACTTTGACCCGAATGCGGTGCAAGTGAGTACTTTGCTTTCAATTAAAACCGGTGGCTGCTCTGAAGATTGTGGCTACTGCCCACAAGCTGCGCGTTACCACACCGACGTGGAAAGTGAGCCGTTGATGGCTTTAGATGATGTGTTGGCTGCTGCACAGGAAGCAAAAGACAATGGAGCTAGCCGCTTCTGTATGGGTGCTGCATGGCGCGGCCCAAAACAGCGCGATTTAGAGCCGGTGCTGAAAATGATTGCCGAAGTAAAAGCCATGGGCTTGGAGACTTGTGCGACTTTAGGTATGTTAAAAGAAGGCCAGGCTGAACAGCTAAAAGAAGCAGGTTTAGATTATTACAACCACAATCTGGACACCGCGCCAGAGTTCTATGGCGAAGTAATTACTACGCGTACTTATCAAGACCGTTTGGATACACTGGACCGCGTGCGTAACGTAGATATCAATGTATGTAGCGGCGGTATTATCGGTATGGGCGAATCACGTAATCAACGTGCTGGCTTGCTGGCACAATTGGCTAATATGGAACGCCCACCGGAAAGCGTGCCAATCAACTTATTGACTCAGGTGGAAGGTACGCCGTTACACGGTACGGATGAGCTGGACCCACTAGAGTTTGTACGCACGATTGCAGCGGCACGTATCACTATGCCAAATAGTTTTGTGCGCTTATCTGCTGGCCGTCAAAGCATGCATGAAGGTATTCAGGCATTGTGTTTCCTGGCAGGTGCCAACAGTATTTTCTACGGTGAAAAACTGCTGACTACCGGCAATCCGGAAGCGGAAACCGATAAGCAGTTATTTGCCAAACTTGGCATTAACAAGATTTAGTCGCTACTCATGTTAGCTTCTTTACAGCGTGAACTTGACCAGCGCAAAGCCGATGGCTTATTGCGCCAGCGTCGTTTGTTGGATTCGCCACAAGCTGAGCGTATTGTTGCCAATGAGCAGCCATATCTTTCTTTTTGCAGTAACGATTATCTGGGCTTGGCCAATCATCCTGAGTTAATTGCCACCATGCAAAAAGCGGCTGGCGACTCTGGCGTGGGTAGTGGTGCCTCTGGTTTGATTACCGGCCACCATCGTTACCATGATGTGCTTGAGCAGCAGCTTGCACGTTTTGTGGAGCTGCCTGCGGCATTGCTATTTTCTACCGGCTATATGGCTAACATCGGTGTGCTAGGTGCATTGGTGGGACGCGGTGACGCGATTTTTGCAGATAAATTAAACCATGCCTGCTTGAACGATGGCGGTTATTTTTCGCACGCAGAGTTTCATCGCTATCCGCACAATGATGTAGCTGCACTGGAAAAGTTATTGCAGGCCAGTACCGCCAAGCATAAGCTGATTGCTGCCGATGCGGTATTCAGCATGGATGGTGATATAGCGCCTATTCCTGAATATCTGGCGCTGTGTGAAAAATATGATGCTTATCTTTATATCGATGACGCACATGGTTTTGGCGTGTTAGGTGAGCATGGCAAAGGCTCATTAAGTCATTTCAAGATTAAATCACCACGCATCATTATGATGGCAACCTTAGGTAAGGCTGCTGGCGTAGCGGGTGCGTTTGTGGCGGGTGAGCAAGTGGTGATTGATTACTTGATTCAAAAGGCAAAGAGCTATGTGTACTCTACGCCAGCGCCGCCAGCTTTATCTGCTACCCTTTCTGCATCGGTTAAGTTAATAGAGCAGGGTGATCATCTGCGCGCTAACCTGCAAGCTTTAATCCAGTATCTGAAAGCGAACCTCAAGCTTAACAAGTGGCACTTAATGGATTCTGACACCACCATACAGCCTTTGGTTGTAGGCGATAACTTAGAAGCGTTGGCGCTCAGTGAGTATCTGCAAGCTCGCGGCATTTTGGTGCCGGCGATACGTCCACCTACCGTGCCAGTGGGAACGGCAAGGCTGCGTATCTCATTATCGGCAGCGCATACATTGGATGACATGAAGAAACTGGTTGCTACTATTCATCAGGCAGAAAGTGAGCTGAGTGCATGATCGCGAATCATCTCCACGTTGAAACCATTGGGACTGGCCCTAACCTAGTGCTGCTTCACGGATGGGGGATGAATGGCGCGGTCTGGCAGCCGCTTGTGAAAAAGCTAAGCAAGCTGTTTACGCTGCATATTATCGATTTGCCTGGCATGGGGCTAAGCCGCCCGATCGAGCCATTTCACTTATCTGCCATTGCAGAAAAGGTGGCAGAGGTGCTGCCGGCGCATGCCGATGTCGTGGGTTGGTCTTTAGGCGCCCAGGTTGCTATGCGTATAGCCTTGGATTACCCTGATTTGGTACGCCGTTTGGTGCTGGTGGGTGCAACGCCTTGTTTTGTGAATAAGAGCTTTGACCAGGAAAGTGTGGAGTATAAATCCACTTGGGATATTGGCATTGAGCCTGAAGTTTTCGGCAACTTTGCAGATAATGTGAATGAAGATTATCACAAGACCATGACACAGTTTTTAACCCTGCAATGCATGGGGGCGAGCGATGCCAGAAGTACGGTTAAATTATTGCGTAATAAATTTGCTGAACGTCCGGCGCCCACTTCGCAAACTTTATACCGCGCACTGAATATCCTGCTGGAAACTGATTTGCGTGCAGAAATTGAACATTTAAGAAAACCTACATTGCTTGTGCATGGCGACCGCGACAGCTTGGCGCCGGTGCAGGCTGCACATTGGATGATGAAAACCTTGCCCGTAGCTTATTTGCGAGTGATGGCAGGAGCGTCACATGCCCCCTTTTTATCGCATCAAGAACAGTTTATTGATGCCATTGTGCAATTTTTAGAGCCTCAAGTGCAGTAACCACAATGACAGACGATATTTATCGCATAGATAAAGCGCGCGCGCGCGCCTCTTTTGGACGTGCGGCAGAAACTTATGATGCCGCTGCTATCCTGCAAAAACAAGTACGTGAGGAAATGCTCAGTCGCTTGGATTTGGTTAAACTGAATCCGCAGGTGATATTAGATGCTGGCTGCGGCACTGGTTTAGGTAGTCATGCGTTACAGAAGAAATATAGCGCGGCACAGGTGGTATCACTGGATTTTGCCTACCCGATGTTACAACAAACACGTAAAACCTACAGCGATGTAGGTGTGTTGCAAGCGCTGAAATCACTGGTTGGGCTGACTAAGCAAAATCTGGTGTGTGGCGATATTGAAGCATTACCGCTGGCGAGCGCCAGCGTGAGTATGGTGTGGTCTAACGTTGCCATACAGTGGTGCAATGATTTAGACGCGGCGCTACAGGAGTTTCACCGTGTATTGCAGCCAGAAGGTCTGCTGACGTTCAGCACGTTTGGGCCGGATACGCTACGTGAGCTCAGGGTCGCTACCAGTAGCGCCAGTGGCTATACCAGTATCAGCCGTTTTATTGATATGCACGATATTGGTGATGCCTTGGTACGAGCCGGTTTTAATGCGCCGGTATTAGATGTGGAACGCTTTACGCTGACCTATGACGATGTGAAAAGCGTGATGCGCGACCTGAAGAGCATAGGCGCGCACAATGCCACTGATGGCCGTGCTCGCGGTTTGCTTGGCCGTGGCTTTTTCACCAAGCTGGAAGCTGCCTACGAGCAGTTTAGGCAAGATGGCAAACTGCCTGCGACCTTTGAGGTGGTGTATGGTCATGCCTGGCGCGCTAAAGATAAAGAGATATTGCCAGACGGTGCCGTGCCCATTCATTTCTCCCCTAAACGATAACTATATTACAGTTGAACCCAGTTAGCCCCAATATGCTGTCATCTTATTTTGTCATCGGCACCGATACCAACGTAGGCAAAACCTATATCGCTAGTGCGTTGATTAAGCATTTTGTGCGCGCCGGCTATCAAACAGTTGGCATGAAGCCGCTGGCATCCGGCTGTAACGTCATGCCGGGTGGTGAGTTATTAAATGACGATGTGCAAGCGTTAACTGCCGCCAGTAACGTGACTGCACCGCTAGACCTGATCAACCCTTATCGTTTTGAACCGGCGATTGCGCCGCATATTGCGGCTACGCAAGCAGGGCAAGCTGTAGACTGTGCGCAAGTGATATGTGCGTATCAGCAGCTGAGTTCTTTGGCGGATATCGTGGTGGTGGAGGGTGCGGGTGGCTTTCTGGTGCCATTGAATGAGCAGCATACCTTGGCTGATTTGGCGGTAATGCTGAATATCCCAGTGATTTTAATGGTGGGAATGCGTTTAGGCTGCATTAACCATGCCTTGCTCACGGTAGAGGCGATTCAGGCACGTGGGCTACGCTTGGCTGGCTGGGTTGCCAACCAGCTTGAGCCAGAGATGCCGGTATTTGCAGAAAACCTTGCGAGTTTACAACAACGTATTGCTGCGCCATGTCTGGGTGTGGTGGGTTGGCAGCAAGAAGCCAGTTTAGATCTGGATCTACTGCAAAATCACAGCTAATTCAGTTAGTCGTATGCTTGGCTAGCTGGTTAAGCAGCTCATTGTTGTAGCTTAGCTAGTTAATCTCTTAAGTCGCGATGCGCCTGCGTTGCGGCCTGTCTATGTTTTCCTGTGTGCTTTACTGTGCTAGGTCCGCAGCTTCCACCACCACTTTGTACAGATTCGCCTCCTGTGGCGTGGCAACGTGTTCACCCACCGCCACTTGATTGCGCTTTCCGGGTGCTACGCCGCTAATCAGCAGTGGCTGGCTTTGCGCGATGGCGCGACCAGCGGCATTATATTTAATCACGCGCACTTGTACGCTACGTAGCGATACTGGCGTGTCATTCTGTACCACGGCAAATAAATTACCGTAATTATCGTGCTGGATGCCAGATTTTATGTATTTGGCCGGATTGCGCGGTAAATCGAGGTGTACCGCTCTGGCGATAGCATCTTTGCCGATATCCGAGTTCGAGCCAGCAGCGACTTGGTAGTGCTGCAGGGCGATATCCGTTTGCCCACGCTCTTCTGCAATTTGGCCTAAGAGCGCATGCCCGGGTGCGGTTGGTAGCAGTTCATTAGCTCGTTTTAAGTACGGCTCAGCTTCTGCCTTTTTGCCCATGTTGAATAAGGCGATGCCACTTTGAATATGCGGTTTAAAGTAATCTGGCTGCATTTTAATGGCTTTTGCATACAGTTTTAATGCATCTTGCGGTTTCTTCTCGGTGAGAGCGATATCCCCTAACAATTCTTGAAAGCGTGCTTCACGTGGCTCACCTGCGATGGCTTGATTTATCAGGGTCTTGGCTTTTTCTATATTCTTTTCGCTGAGTGCTTTTACTGCCTCATCGTAGGCTTTATATGCGCCTTGGGTAGCGCGTAATTTAGCCGTTTTTTGTTTATAAATTTCCTTACCCCAATCACCGCCGGCACCAATCTGCGCCAACGTTGCTTTATTCGCTTCTACCCGTGCTTCTGATGGCGGATGGCTGGCAAACAAGCCATCAATAAAGCTGCTCTTGCGGTCTGCGCTCAGTCTGACAAACGTTTCCTGCAAGGTCACGGCAGCAGCTGGGTCGTAGCCAGCCTTTTTCATGTATTGCATGCCGTATAAGTCTGACTCGCTTTCTGCATCGCGGCCATACTTGCTATTCACCAGTTGCGCACCAGCTTGCGCGCCGCCCACAATCAGGTTGGCATAGTCCGTATTCTGTGCGCCTATGCCAACGGCTATCATTGCACCTTGCAGGAATATTCCACGCTCCATCCCTTGGGCGCCGTGGCGTGCTGCGGCGTGTACTAGTTCATGCCCCATCACGGCAGCTAACTCGGCTTCGCTGTTGAGCTCGTAGAGCAGGCCGCGGTTAAATGCAATCTTGCCGCCAGGCATAGCCCAGGCGTTGGGTACAGAGTCATTGAGCAGGGTGAATTCATATGGCAGCTTGCGGTCGGATACCGCGGCTAATTTATTGCCCACGCTTTGTATGTATGCGGTCAACTCCGGGTCGAGTACATAATCCCCGCCTTGCGATTGGCGCGTAGGCGCGTAGTTTTGGGTGCCGATGGAGATTTCCTGCGCCTCGGATACAAATTGAAACTCACGTTTTTTGGTGACAGGATTCACGCCACAAGCCGTTACAGTCAAGATTAACGACAAGGCCAAACCGAGGTTTAGCATACCGAGGTTTAGCTTAGTGTAAAAAGGCTGTGGTAACTGTAATTTCATGGTGTGGGCTCGTCTGTGTAACGCGTGGTGTTGGTTTAAAATTGCTGGCTTCAATATAGCTATCATAGATAGCATCTATGTCATTTGTATTATAGAACATTGCATTACAGAACATGGTGTACAGCGCTATTTGTAAAGCTGATGCGTGTTAATGTAATCAATCACGCTATCTGGCATCAGGTAGCGGGTGGAGTTATGTTGTTTAAATGCTTCGCGTATCGCTGTCGATGAAATATCTAAAGCCGTGACTTGGCGCATAGTGATATAGCCGGCAGGGTGATTTTGCAGGTCTTCGCCATTTTCTGTGTAATGCGCATGCAGAAAGTCTTCTAATATTTTGGGCAATAGATTGCTGGCTTGGTTTTTATTGCTATGTGGTCGCTGCACCAGTGCAATATGGCAATGCTGCAGAATCTCTTGCCAGCGATGCCAAGTGTGAAATTGAGTAAAAGCATCACTGCCCATAAATAAGGTAAGGCTGGTGTTGCTGCAGAGCTCCGCACGCAGGCTAAACAAAGTGTCTATGGTGTAGGAACTGCCGGTGCGAGTTAGCTCGCGCTCATCCAGCATAAACTGTGGGTTATGGGCAATGGCCAGGGCTACCATCGCCGCACGTTGTTGCGCGCTGATGGTGACGCCATTCTTATGTGGCGGGTTGGCAGCAGGAATAAAGCGTATTGCATCCATGTGCAGATCATCCGCCAGCTCTTGTGCCATGCGCAGGTGCCCGTAATGGATGGGGTTAAAGGTGCCGCCTAATATGCCTATGGTGTTCATTGCGTCAACATTCAGGTAGTTAAATCGTAGCGGCCATACACGGTAGTTGGCGATTAGTGAGCAAAGTTGGGTATTGAGCAAGGCTGCCCAATACCCGGTTTTTATTGGTGTTTACAGAGTCCGGTGAACTGCTAGCGCACGAAATTAAGCACGCACATGCCCGTCACCTAGTACCACATATTTCAGCGAGGTTAAACCCTCTAGCCCTACAGGGCCACGTGCGTGTAACTTATCGGTAGAAATGCCAATTTCTGCGCCAAAGCCATACTCAAAGCCATCGGCAAAGCGGGTAGAGGCATTCACCATCACGCTGCTGGAATCAACTTCACGCAAGAATCTGCGTGACTTGGTGTAGTTCTCGGTCACAATGGCTTCGGTATGCTGTGATGAGTGCTCGTTAATATGGGCAATCGCTTCATCCAAGCCGCTAACCACTTTGCATGAAATAATCGCGGCTAGATATTCTGTGTAGTAATCCTCTTCTGTAGCTGGTATCGCCTGGCTAACTAGTGCGCAAGTTTCAGCACAGCCGCGAATCTCAATGCCATGTGAGGTGAGCATAGCCGCCAGCTTAGGCAGCATGTCAGCCGCTACTGAGCGTGCAATCAATAATGACTCTGTGGTGTTGCAGGTGCCAAGGCGCTGTGTTTTGCTGTTTTCCAAGATGCGCAGCGCTTTATTAAAGTCAGCTTCATCATCCACATATACATGACAGTTGCCATCCAGATGCTTAATCACAGGGATGCGGGCATCATTGGAGATGCGCTCAATCAAACCTTTACCACCACGTGGCACGATGACATCCACGTATTGTTTCATGGTAATCAGCTCACCTACTGCGGCACGATCTGTGGTTTCTACAATTTGTACTGCAGTAGTTGGCAAGTCTGCTGCGGCAAGGCCCTCATGCACCAGTTTTGCTAGTGCTTGATTGCAGTGAATCGCCTCGCTGCCGCCGCGTAAAATCGCGGCATTGCCTGATTTAATGCATAAGCCAGCCGCATCTACCGTCACATTAGGGCGTGCTTCATAAATGATGCCGATAACGCCCAGTGGTACGCGCATTTGGCCAATCTGAATGCCGCTAGGGCGGTATTTGAAGTTACTCATCTCGCCGATTGGGTCAGCTAGGCTTGCAATCTGGTTCAGGCCTTCCGCCATATTGATGATGGATTTCTCAGTGATGGTCAGCCTGTCGAGCATAGCGGGTTCTAAGCCATTGGCTTTAGCGGCCTCTAGGTCTAGTTTGTTGGCGGCGAGCAAGGTGTCTTTTTCACGTAATATCGCCGCTGCAATTGCGTTGAGCGCGATATTCTTTTGGTTAGTGTCGGCACTTGCCATAAGGCGTGAAGCTTTGCGTGCTTCTACGCCGATATTTTGCATGTATTGTTGAATGTCCATGATTTATTATACTTTTTATTGCACGGAATAAAAATAAATTTGGCAGCATGCATTTGTTGCAAATGCATTAACAAGAGATGAACGTGTGTTTGCTGCAGCTAGCGGCCGCGCACTTTGGCCAAGCCAAAACATAGCCTGGATATTTCCAGCCATGCATCGCCCAGCATCACGCCTTTTGCCATTCGATCAATATCAGCCAGTTTTTGCAGTGCAGCATCAAGCTGGCGCAAACTTAGCCGTGATAACGCACGTTTGACCAGTACTTGCCTGTCGCCATAGATACGCGCGTTGGTCATGGCGGTGGCCAGGTTAGTGCCGCGCATTTCGGCTTGCTTAATGCGTACTAATGGGCGCAATAGCCACATTAGCGGGTTCATGATCGCAACGGCGTTTTCGCCTTCATCTTGCAGGCCTTGCAGGATTCTGACGGTACGCTCAGCATCGCCAGCCAGAACCGCCTCACCCAGTTGAAATGCATCGTAACGCGATACGTTAAGCACAGCCTCGCGCACGGCCGCATCCGATAACTCTCCTTGCGGGTAGAGCAGGCTTAGTTTCTGTACTTCTTGATTGGCGGCAAGCAGATTACCTTCAACCTGATGCGCCAGAAATTCCAGAGTCTGTTGGCTGGTGCGCTGTCCATGTTGCGCTAGGCGATTGGCAATCCATGCGGGCAGGTTGGCCGCATCTACTTCATTGATGGTTAATACCTGTGCATGTGCTTCTAGCGCGGCAAACCACGCGCTGTTTTTGGCCTCACGCTCTAGCGTAGGTAAGATGATAATGATAGTAGTGTCAGGTAGCGGCTTGGTTGCCAGTGCTTGCAAGGCCTTGCTGCCATCCACGCCGGGCTTGCCGTTGGGGATGTTGAGCTCCAATAATCTGCGGCTTGAGAATAGGGAGATGGATTGGCCAAAGTTCTGGATTTGCTGCCAGTTGAAATTGCGCTCTACAATTAAGCTGGTGCGCTCATCAAAGCCTTGCGCATTGGCTGCGGCGCGAATCGCATCTAGGCACTCGCGTTGCGCTAGGGGCTCGCTACCCACTAGCACATAGATGGGTTGCAAGCCTTGCGGTAAGTGTGATGCTAATTGGGCTTGGGTTAAGCGCATGCTTAGGCGTTATAGCTGCTCTGGGTTGGTCGCAGCTAGCCTGCGCAAGATGGCTCTTACTGTTTCCTTGCGCATGTCGTTATAAAGCCCGGCTTCCTCTTCCGCTTTACCTAGTAACACCTTATCGTTGTAAGAAAAGTCGCGGCGAATCTGTATGGTTTGCACACTTCCCCATAATGGGTTGTTTTGCGCGCGTGTTCTAAAATTAACGGTATAGTACAACTCAAACTCACGCACCAAACCGCCGCCGCTTAGCGAGAGAATGCGCTTCTCTGTGGTTTCGCTAATCAGTTCCAGTAACATTTCAGCGTCTTCTGCACTGTCCACAATCTTCACGTTATTGGTTTCCAGCGTGCGCTTTAAGTCTTTTTTAATACTTAGTGCACCACCCTGGAAATTCAAGCTAGTAAAAGACAAAGGAGCGGATCCACGCAATTGGAACCCGCATGCCGTTAGCAACAGCGCAATTAAAAACACCCAACTTAATTGACGCGAAAATGTTAAGTTCAGGTCTTGCATGGTTTACCCCACAACTACGTTAATGAGTTTATTGGGCACTACAATCACCTTACGTACGCTCATGTTCTCTTCAATGAACTTCTGTACGCATGGTTGTGCCAAGGCGAGTGCTTCCAGTGCTTCTTTGCTTTCGGTTTTGGCTGCGGTGATGCTGCCGCGCAATTTACCGTTCACCTGGATCATATATTCAATGCTGTCTTGCACCGTGGCTGCTGCATCGGCAATAGGCCAGCCTGCATCCAGAATATGGCTGTTCGGGCATAGTTCTGTCCATAGCGCTTGGCAAATATGCGGCACGATAGGTGAGAGTAGTAATGCAACGTTTTGCAGTACTTCCTGCCTTACCTGGCGTGAAATATCATCCGTGCCTTCAACTTTGCCTAGGCTGTTCATTAACTCCATCACCGATGAAATAGCAGTGTTGAAACTATGGCGGCGGCCATAGTCATCCGCTACTTTTTCAATAGTGAGGTGCAGTTGGCGACGTAGCGCTTTGAGGTCAGCGTTTAGCTCGCCTGCTATGTAGGCTGGTGTTACGCCAAGCGCTACATGGTCGTAGGTCGCTTGCCACAATCTGCGTAAAAAGCGATGTGCGCCTTGCACGCCACTGTCAGCCCACTCCAGACTTTGCTCAGGCGGTGCGGCAAACATCATGAATAAACGCGCGGTATCTGCGCCATAAGTATCAATCAGCTCTTGCGGGTCTACCGTGTTGCCTTTGGACTTACTCATTTTGGTGCCGTCTTTTAGCACCATGCCCTGTGTCAGCAGGTTGGTAAATGGTTCATCGTTTTTAATCAGGCCTACATCACGCATCAGTTTGTTAAAGAAGCGCGCATACAGCAAATGCAGAATCGCATGCTCAATGCCGCCTACATATTGGTCAACCGGTAACCAGTAATTAGCGCGCTCATCTGCCATGGCGTTGTTGCTATCGAAGCTGGCATAACGTGCGAAGTACCATGATGATTCAAAGAAAGTATCCAAAGTATCGGTTTCGCGCGTGGCCTTGCCGTTACAGCTTGGGCAGGTGGTTTCGTAGAAGCTCGGGTCTTTTTTAATCGGAGAGCCTACACCGTCCATCACTACATCTTCAGGCAACACCACAGGCAGTTGCTCTACTGGCACAGGTACTTCACCGCAGCTTGCGCAGTGCACGATAGGGATAGGGCAGCCCCAGTAACGCTGACGTGACACGCCCCAATCGCGTAAGCGATATTGGGTGCGACGTTTGCCTAGATTTTTAGCTGATAACGCAGTGGCGATTGCGGCGCTAGCGCCATCAAAATCCAAACCATTAAATTCTGCTGAATCAAATAAAATGCCGTGTTCTGTCATCGGCAAGGTGTCGATGTCGCTATGTTTAATCACGGCTTTAACTGGTAAGTTATATTTTGCTGCAAACTCAAAGTCGCGCTCATCATGTGCAGGTACCGCCATCACTGCGCCTTCGCCATAGCTGGCTAACACGTAGTTAGCTACCCACACCGGCAATTGCTCACCGTTTAATGGATGGGTAACAAATAAGCCTGTTGCCATGCCTTTTTTCTCGGCGGTGGCAATGTCTGCCTCGGCTACGCTGCCGCGTTTGCATTCGGCGACAAATTCAGCCAGTGCAGGGTTGTCGGTAGCCGCTAACGTTGCCAGTGCATGCTCTGCGGCAACAGCTACATAAGTTGCACCCATTAAAGTATCCGGACGGGTGGTATACACTTTTAGGTTACCGTCTTGGCCCACAATCGGAAACTCAACTTCGCAACCGTAGCTTTTACCTATCCAGTTGCGTTGCATGGTTTTGACTTGCTCAGGCCAGCCTTCCAGCTTGTCTAAGTCATTCAGTAACTCTTCCGCATACGCGGTGATTTTCATAAAGTACTGTGGAATATCGCGTTTTTCTACCAACGCGCCGCTACGCCAGCCACGGCCATCAATCACTTGCTCATTGGCTAGTACGGTACCGTCCACTGGGTCCCAGTTCACGGTTGAAGTTTTTTTGTAGATCAGGCCTTTTTTGAACAGCTCAGTAAACAGCCATTGCTCCCATTTGTAATACTCTGGTTTGCAGGTAGCAATTTCGCGGTTCCAGTCCACGCCTAAGCCTAGCTGTTTCAGCTGAGCTTTCATGTGCTCGATGTTGCTATAAGTCCAAGCTGCTGGTGCAGTTTCATTCTTGATTGCTGCATTCTCTGCTGGTAGACCAAACGCGTCCCAACCCATAGGTTGCATCACGTTAAAGCCCTTCATTTTATGAAAGCGGCTCAATACATCACCAATTGTATAGTTACGCACATGCCCCATATGCAGACGACCGCTAGGGTACGGGAACATAGACAAACAGTAGTATTTAGGTTTGTCTGATTGTTCGGTTGCGGCAAAGGTTTGGTTTGCTTCCCAGTAGGTTTGTGCTGATAGTTCGATGTCTTTAAATGGATATTGCTGGTGCATGTGAGTAGCTTAAGAGTTAATTTTTAGATTTTGGAATTATACCTTGTCGGGTATGAATTAGCGAAGCGGCAAAGTGCGCATCATTTGTAGGTGTGCGATAGGCTGTGTATGGCTAATTATAGGATAGTTAGTGCTGGCTAAATGCCGGAATTGCTCGAAGGTAAGGGGGAAGGTGTGGAGGATGCGTGGGTGACAAGGCCGCACGGCGTGCGATAGTGTCAGGTAAGTCTAGGGTGTGCAAATAATCCTTTATTTGCACACCTAGTTTGCACAGTGGGGTTGAGCTATTTCAACGCTGCGAAAATATTGTTTTTGATCGTGTCTAACTCGCCTAAGCCATTGACGAATACATGCTTAGGTGCGCCTTGTGTGCCGCTGTTTGCCCAATCCACATAGTATTTCACCAGTGGTTTGGTTTGGCTGTGGTAAACCTCTAAACGTTTTTTGACGGTTTCTTCTTTGTCGTCATCACGTTGCACCAAGTCTTCACCCGTTACATCGTCTTTACCTGCAGCTTTTGGCGGGTTGAATTTTACATGGTAGGTACGACCAGAAGCAGGGTGGCTACGGCGGCCACTCATGCGCTCTACGATTGCTTCATCAGGCACGTCGATTTCAACCACGTAATCAATGCCTACGCCCGCATTTTTCATGGCGTCTGCCTGTGGGATGGTGCGTGGGAAACCATCGAATAAAAAGCCATTGGCACAATCAGCTTCTTTAATGCGCTCGCTTACTAGGCCGATAATCACTGCATCTGGTACCAAACCGCCGCTATCCATAAATGACTTTGCTTCCAAGCCAAGCGGGGTGCCAGCTTTTACTGCGGCACGTAGCATATCGCCTGTAGAGATTTGTGGGATATTGAATTTCTCTTTGATGAAGGTGGCTTGGGTGCCTTTGCCAGCGCCTGGTGCACCTAAAAGAATGATACGCATTGTTGGGAAGTCCTTAATAGTAAATTTGAAGGTAGATTTTATCTTAAAAATGGTATTCGCCCCAGCGGTGCAGGGTGCTTAAGTATTTTGACTCAGGTAGTTGCTGATTTTTACAAAGTCGGCAACGCTTAGGTTTTCGGCGCGCAGTTGTGAATCTAAGTCTAAGGCTTTGAATCCATCGTCATCCAGCAAACCTTTGAGCGTGTTGCGCAGCGTTTTTCTGCGCTGGCCAAATGCGGCGGTGACTACCTGCGCGAATAAAGCTTCATCCTGTGCAGGGAAGGGCAGCACTGCGTGCGGTACACAGCGTACGAAGGCTGACTCCACTTTAGGTGCCGGGTCAAACGCCTCGGGCGGCACGGTGAACAGGTATTCCATTTGCAGGCGGTATTGCAGCATCACGCTCAGCCGCCCGTAAGCGGCTGTGGAAGGTTCTGCTACCATGCGTTCCACCACTTCTTTTTGCAGCATAAAGTGCATGTCAATGATGACAGGAACATTGTCCAAGAGGTGGAACAGGATGGGCGTGGAAATATTGTACGGCAAGTTGCCAACGACCCTGATTGCGCTGCCTAAACTTGAAAAATCAAACTTAAGCGCATCAGAGTTATGGATGGTGATTTTTTTCTGCACATAGGTTTTTTCCATCCAGGTGATGATATCTCTATCCACCTCTACCACATGTAGCATATCCAATTGCTGCATTAATGGCTGCGTTAGTGCGCCTAGGCCTGGGCCAATCTCCACCATCAGGTCGTTGGCCTTTGGCGCAATGGCACCAACCAGGCTGGAAATAATGGCTTGGTCTGTCAGAAAATTTTGGCCGAAGCGTTTTTTTGCAATGTGTTTCATGGTGTTAATCAATCATAGGTAAATGCATGTATATGCTTACACAGCATTTCATGGTTTGTTCTTACTGAGCTGGATTGCTAGCTCGATGGCGGCGAGCAAGCTACCAATTTCAATGTTGCCGGTGCCGGCTAAATCTAGTGCTGTACCGTGGTCAACCGAGGTGCGGATGATAGGTAGACCTAATGTCACATTTACGCCTTCACCAAAGCTGGCATGTTTGAGTACCGGTAAACCCTGGTCATGATACATGGCCAATACTGCATCTGCATGTTTTAAATGATGTTTGGCAAATAATGTGTCAGCAGGTAGCGCGCCGACTAGGTTCATGTCTTCGTTGCGTAGTTTGGCTAGCACCGGGTTAATCACGTCAATTTCTTCGCGGCCCAAGTAGCCGTCCTCTCCGGCGTGCGGGTTCAGTCCTGCAACCAATACGCGTGGATTTTTAATCCCAAACTTATGGACTAAATCATGGTGCAAAATACGTATCGTAGTTTCCAGACTTTGTTTGGTAATTGCATCTGGCACGTCTTTTAAGGCTAAATGCGTAGTGGCTAGGGCCACACGCATGCTGTTTGTCTGATGGCCGGAAACCAGCATCATTACCACTTGTGCGGTGTGGGTGAGTTCGGCTAGAAATTCGGTATGACCACTAAAGGCAATCCCTGCATCGTTGATGATGCCTTTGTGTACCGGCGCGGTCACCATGGCATCAAACTCTGCCTTGAGGCAACCAGCTGCCGCTGTTGTTAGGGTTTCTAGTACATAGCCGCTATTGCTGGCATTTAGTTGGCCGGCAACTACGGGTTGCTTAATGGCTTGATGCAACACCGTGAGTGAGCCGTTGCCTAGATGCGGTTGCTGGATGTTGGCATCGTAGGCTGTAATATGGAGTGGCAGCTTAAGCGCTTGCGCACGTGCCTGCAGCATTTCGGCATCGGCAATCACCACTAACTGAGCGTTGAGTGGCTGTGCTGCCAGCATGATGCATAAATCAGGGCCGATGCCAGCAGGTTCACCTGCGGTTACAACAATACGAGGTAATGGGTTTGTCACTTTAATGGTTTCGTGATGATGGTGTTAAGCGCTATTAATATTTATCTGCTTAATATTTATCTTCTAGCCTTAGCTCGACGAAAGCGCGGTCACGCAGTTCACGAATCCAATCCTGATATGCTTCATCCGCTTTTCTGGCGCGAATTTCCTGACGCGCTTTGAGGCGTGCAGCCTCTTTACTCATGTCCTGTTTTTTGCGCTCTAGCACTTGTATCACATGCCAGCCGAATGGGCTGAGCACAGGCTCGCTGATTTCATTCGGTTGGAGGCTGTTCATCGCTTTTTCAAATTGTGGCACTGTGTCGCCAGGGTTGACCCAGCCTAAATCACCGCCATTAGATGCAGTACCATCCTCGGAGAACTGGCGAGCCAGCACCTCAAATTTTTCGCCATTGTCTAAGCGTTCTTTGATGCCATTCATTTTGGTTTTGGCATCTTTTTCAGACATCACTTCAGAAAGCTTGATTAGAATATGGCGCGCGTGGGTTTGCTCGATAATCAATGGAGAGCTGCCACCGCGTTTGTCGGTAAGCTTCAAAATATGGAAACCATTGGGGCTGCGTAATGCAGTAGAAACCTCGCCTTTTTGCATGGCTTTTAATGCGTCTAGGAATAGTGCGGGCATTTGTGCGCCTTGTTTCCAGCCGATATTGCCGCCTTCTAAGGCATTAGGCGCATCGGAAAAACTTGCCGATACCTTTGCGAAACTAGTACCTGCTGCCAGTGCGGCAAATATTTCATCCACTTTTGCTTTGGCTTTTTGTACATCCTCGGTGGCGGCATCTTCCGGCACGCGAATCAAAATATGAGAGATTTCATATTCATCTTGATTCTGGCTGCTAGAAGCTTGTGTGGTTAAGTAGTTATCAATTTCAGATTCGCTAACATTGACGCGGCTTTCTACCTCACGTTCACGCAGTCTGGCAATGGTGATTTCGTTGCGAATATCCGATCTGAATTTACGTACGCTAATGCCATCCTGGTTGAGCGCATCGTAGAACTCTCGAGTCGTCATTTTGTTCTGTTCAGCAATCCGCTCTATGGTTTTGTCGAGCTGGACATCATCTACTTTAATGCCGGTCTGTGCTGCGTATTGCAATTGCAATGCGTCAGAGATCAAGCGCTCTAAGATTTGCTTTCTTAAGATACTTGCTTCAGGTAGTTCGGTGCCTTGTTTTTTGAGCTGCGCGCTGAGTGACACAATGCGGCTGTCCAACTCCTGTTCGGTAATTACCGTTTGGTCAACGATAGCCACGATACGGTCCATTTTGGTCACGTCCGCAGCCTGGGTGTTGAATTGGCTAAAACTTAAGGCAATAAAAAGTGAGATTTTACTAAAGTTACGCAACATAGTTACTCGTAATATGATGATTGAGGATTGTCCGGAATGAAATTAGAGCCTACATAGCCCGGAACGTTTCGTTTAATTACAGATAATGGGTTTGCGCCAATGGAAGCAAGCCCGCCGAGTTCAAGTTGGAAAAAGAATGCGTAGTTGGCATCAGCGGTTGCCGTAGTCACACGTTGCATCACGCCGCGTGCTTGCCAGCAGCCTGCATCGTACTCTAAACCGGCAAGGGTTTCGATGATGTTCTTTTCACGCATGGAGTAGTTCATGCGACCAACCCCGTACCAGCCTTTGCCTATCGGCCATTGGCTGGAGATGTTGAATTGGTCTAATAAGTCTTTTCTATAGCTGTAGCTTAGGTTCAACACTTTACCAGGCTCGGGGTTGTAGCGGCTGGTAATCGTGGTTCTAACAGCGCTTGAGTCGTCGGTGTTGTATTGCCAGAAAGCATCTACTTTCCAGCTGTTTTTGAGCTGGCCGGTAATGCCAGCAATTACGTCTGAACTGTTGTTCTTACGGAATGTAGACAGATTGGTGTAGTCCAGAGCAACTTCCTGGTCGGAAAAGTAGTAGCGTTGGCCGATAGATGCAGATAAGCGCTGTGTGCCGCTGCTGCTTTCAATAAAGCGTGTGGTCAGCGCAAAGCTTAGCTGATTGGCATTGTTAATGCGGTCATTGCCGGTAAATTGGTTCTCTGTAAACAAGGTGGCGAAGTTTAAGTCGGTCACGCTGCTGTCAAATACAGGGATTTTTGCTTGGTTGCGGTCTGGAATGTAAACGTAGAATAGTCTAGGTTCAATTGACTGCGAGTAAGCTCGGTTGGCAATTTTAAAGTCGCGGTCAAAATACAAACCACTGTCTAAGCTGAATATAGGCAGGGTTCTATGTAGGGACTCTTGATCAGCTGCCACGTTATTTAAACTATAGCTAGTGTAATGCACACCAAGTTTTGGCGTGATGTAGCCATACGGTCTGCTCAGTGGTAGTGAAATGCTAGGGTATGCGGTGAAACGTGTACCTGTTGGGCGTGTGGTGGTGCTATTGTTGCTATCAAACGCTACTAGCTGTGTGTATAAATTTAAATTAACGTCACCATAGGTTTTGCCGCCAGATAATGTCATTTGCGGCAGGCGTTCGTATGGGAATGACACGTTGTCTAAAGTCTGGAATTTTTGTGCAATCGCGTTAAAACTCCAGTTCTCATCTGCGTAATCCACAGTAAATTGTTGTGGCAGATTAATACGGCTGGTCGTGACAATGCGGGTAGAAAGTTCTGAGAAATACTGGCTGTCAGATACTTTTTCCAAGCTGTAGCCTGCTGACCAGCCGTTACCAAATCGATGTTGGTGTTTTAAATTGGCAAAGTAGCGGTTTTCATTAGTGAGTGTGTCGCTAGGCAGGTACTCGATGTTATCCGTACCTGAGAAGTTTTCTTCCATATAGCGGAACTCACCCTGCAATTGCACGCCGCGCTTACTTAAAGCGCGCAAGCCCAGTGTGGCGTCCATATTGGGCGCAATGTTCCAGTAGAACGGTGTGAGCAACTCAAAGCCGCTGCGGCTGGTGCTACCCATGGTTGGTGCAAGTAAGCCAGTTTTGCGTTGGTTGTTGAACGAGAACTCAATCCAGGGGGTATAAAGCAATGGTACGCCCTTGAACTCAACGCGCGCATTGGTGGCGGTGCCTGAGCTGGTGTAGTCGTCCAGCTTGATTTCACTGGCCTTGATATACCAGTCATCCACGCCTGCTTCGCAAGTGGTGTAACGCGCACCGGTCAGGCGTTTTTTATCCTCACCTTCAAAGTAGATGTGCTCTGCATTGCCGCGTACGGTAGATGGTCTAGGCGGTAGCAGTACTTCGCCATATCGATTGGTTTTTACCGGGCTTGATGAACTTGCACGATTTTGATAGCGAAGTTGCTCGTTTTGCTGATTACCTAATTCGTCGGTAAAGACTAATGCATCGTCATCTTGCGGGCTTGATGTGCGCGCACTCTTGTGCATGATGATAGAGGCGTCGCGCATTTCACCTATGCTTTCCGAAAGACGCATGCGTAATTCAGGACCAGATAGTGTTGCGCCACCTACTTCAACTTTGGCGTTGCCAGTTACATGTAGCTCATCATTTTGTACGTTGTACTCGATGATGTCGCCATAGGCGGTTTGTTTGCCGCGGTGGATTTCAGCGTTGCCAATGGCGCGCATCTTCCTGTCTAGGTGCAGTTCCAGCTTGTCGCCATCAATAATGATGCCGTCATTGGTTTCTTGTTCACTGCCTGAGGAGCTTTCGGTTGGAACGCTGTCCGCTGGCGTATTTTCGTTTGCGTGCGATTGTGGTGCGTACGCCAATACAATAGGGGTAATGGCAGCTAAAAAGCGATTTTTTAGCATGCGCGTACCATCATAGGCTGCATAGGGTTGAGCGGTGAAATTAAAAGCACGGGTATATAGGCAAACTGTTTTATTTTATCAATGTTAAAATCTCACATATTGCATTTTTTGGCAATCAGAAATTGACGTTGCCGTCACAGTCTCTAAGGTTGTGATTGACGCTTTTGGCGTTGGTCAGCATGCTTAGGCTGGCAATTTTTAGGTGAAATTAAAAGCAAATTATACTTGTATAGCAGCGTTAACGATACATGGTTTCAGAGATATCAACATTTAAAATGTTAGAAAGATAGACGTGGATAAGGGTCAGCAAGATGTTAGGCAGCAACAGTTAACGGCATGGTTAGCACTGGTGTTGCAGCATAATGAGTTTAGTTTAAGCACCGCTTCGGCAGATGCCAGTTTCAGGCGCTATTTTAGAGTGCACTTGAGCTCCAAGGATGGTAGTGCCGAGACCTTGATTGCCATGGATGCGCCACCGCCGCAGGAAAACTGCGAGCCATTTGTGCGTATCGCGGCTTTGTTTGGTGCGGCTGGTATGCATGTGCCGAAAGTATTGGCGCAGGATTTAGAGCAGGGCTTTTTATTGCTGAGTGACTTGGGTGATGTCACGTATCTAAGCATGCTTAACCAAACTAGCGCGCCAGCCTTGTATCAGGATGCTAATGCCGCGCTGATTAAGTTGCAGTTGACGAGTAAGTCAGATGTGCTACCGGATTATGATGCAGCATTACTCACCCGTGAGATGCAGCTTTTCCCTGATTGGTATATCAGTAAGCACCTGAATGTGACGCTGGATGAAAAGCAGCAAGCGGCTTTGCAGCAGACATTCGAAGTGCTTAACCGCAATATTCTGGGGCAGGGTAAAGTGTATGTACATCGTGATTACCATGCACGTAACTTGATGGTATGCACAGATAATCCTGGTGTTTTGGACTTTCAGGATGCAGTGTATGGCCCGATTACTTATGATCTGGTGTCTTTACTTAAAGATGCTTATATCGGCTGGGAAGAAGAGCAGATTATTGATTGGTGTGTACGCTACTGGCAGGCTGCGCGTAAAGCGGAATTGCCGGTGCCAGACGATTTTAGCGAGTTTTATCGTGACTTTGAGTACATGGGTGCGCAGCGCCATATCAAGGTGTTGGGTATTTTTGCAAGGCTGTACCATCGCGATGGTAAGGATGGCTATCTAAAAGATATGCCGCTGGTGATGACATACCTGCGTAAAGTATGTGAGCGCTATATCGAGCTTAAGCCTATGTTGCGCTTGCTGGACAGTTTAGAAGGCACACGACCGCAGGTAGGATATACCTTCTAACGTGGTGTTCATGGTAGCTTACACTGTAAGCAAATGCATTTTTGATAAAGGCTAATGATTTGAAAGCAATGATATTGGCAGCGGGGCGCGGTGAGCGCATGCGCCCACTAACCGACCACACACCTAAACCATTGCTGTCTATTGCGGGCAAGCCGCTAATAGTATGGCATTTGGAACGTTTGGCTCAAGCGGGCTTTACTGAGGTGGTGATTAATCATGCGCACCTTGGCAGCATGATTGAAGCAGAGTTGCAAGATGGCGCGCAATGGGGTTTACACATTCAATATTCTGCCGAGGCGGTGGCTTTAGAAACGGCGGGTGGCATTGCGAACGCATTAGATTTGTTAGGAAATGATCCATTTTTAGTGGTGAATGGCGATGTGTTTACCGATATTCCATTTGCCAGCCTTAAGTTAAACCCTGGCAATGTGGCGCATCTGGTACTGATTGATAACCCGCCGCAGCATGCACAAGGTGACTTTGCATTTGCTAATCAAAAAATTCAATTAGAAGGTGAGCCTAAGCTGACATTTTCCGGGGTGGGGGTGTATCACCCAGCTTTGTTTGCAGGCATAAAACGTGGCGAGCCTGCAAAGCTGGCGCCACTGTTAAAACAGGCGATTGCCGATGGTAAAGTAAGTGCTGAGCACTTTAAGGGTGTTTGGCATGACATTGGCACGCCGGAACGCTTAATGGCACTAAACCAGCACTTGTTAGGTCACAGTGAAAAGTAAAAAAAGAAACTAACCGCCTATGTTTAATTTAAATGAATTTAAAACACGCCGCCGTCAATTACTGCAAGCCATGGGTGAGGGTATTGCCATTGTCCCAACCTCGCCAGAGTTGATTCGCAATCGGGATAGCCATTATCCGTATCGCTTTGATAGCTACTTCTATTACCTGACCGGTTTTAAAGAGCCTGAAGCTTTGTTGGTGCTGATTGCTGGTGAAGATGCTAGAAGCATTTTATTTTGTCGCGACAAAGATATCGAGCGTGAAATTTGGGATGGCTTCCGTTATGGTGCCGATGCCGCCAAGCAAGAGTTTGGCTTTGAGCAGGCCTACAGCTTTAATGCATTAGATGAGTTAATGCCTAAGCTGCTAACCAATCAATCCACGCTGTTTTACAGCTTAGGTGCAGACAGTGCATGGGATGTGCGAGTCACTGGCTGGTTAAATCAAGTAAAAGCACAAGCCAGAAGCGGTGCCAGTGCGCCGGACGAAGTGGTTGATGTACGTAAGTGTGTTGACGAGATGCGGCTGTATAAAACCCGCTATGAACTAGATCTGATGCAGCAGTCTGCCGACATTGCAGCGCGTGCACATGCGCGTGCCATGCGCTATGTGCGTGCCGGGCAAATGGAGTATGAACTGGAAGCTGAGTTCCTGCATGAGTTCTATCGTTCAGGTGCGCAGGCGCCGGCTTATACCAGCATTGTGGCAGGTGGCGCCAATGCCTGTACCTTGCATTACAACGCAAATAATTGTGAGTTGAAAGACGGTGACCTGCTGTTAATTGATGCGGGCTGTGAGTTAGATGGTTATGCGTCAGACATTACGCGTACGTTTCCAGTGAATGGTAAGTTCAGTGCGCCACAGCGTGATGTTTACGAGTTGGTGCTGGCCGCGCAAGCTGCTGCAATCGCCCAAGTTAAACCAGCTAATCATTGGAACTCACCGCATGAGGCGGCGCTGGATGTGCTGGTGCAAGGTCTGATTGATTTGAAACTATGTCATGGCAGTAAAGACGCGGTGCTGGAGAGTGGCGCTTATCGCCAGTTCTATATGCATCGCACTGGTCATTGGCTGGGGCTGGATGTGCATGATGCGGGCGAATATAAAGATAAAGCGGGTGCTTGGCGTAAGTTAGAGGCAGGTATGGTGCTGACAGTCGAGCCTGGCTGCTATATCCGGCCAGCCGAGAATGTGCCTGAGCATTTCTGGAATATCGGGATTCGCATCGAAGATGATGTGGTGGTGACGGATAGTGGCTGCGATATTCTAACGATAGCTGCGCCTAAGGCTATCGCCGATATTGAAGCAATCATGCGTGGTTAATCATTCGATGGCAAATACAGATAATATTGTGATTGTTGGCGGCGGTCCTGTGGGGATGGTGCTGGCGCTACTGTTGGCGAAACAAAATGTTGCCAGTACGCTACTTGAAGCGCGTAAGCTCGGTGCAGCTAATCAAGATACGCGTGCGCTGGCTTTATCTTATGGTACGCGGCGCATTCTTGAGAAGCTGGGCGTTTGGCAGCATTTGTCACCACTGGCGACAGCGATTAACACCATACATGTGTCGCAAAAGGGCAGCCTGGGGCGTAGCATTTTGCGCGCGCAGGACTACCAGCAAGAGGCCTTGGGTTATGTACTGTCCTACGGGGCTTTGTGTACGGTATTGAATACTGAGCTACAACAGTACCCGATGGTCACGTTGATAGACGAGGCGCAAGCAGATGCAATTAACTACGATGCCAATCAGGCCGTTATCCGCTATACGCGCCTAGGTGAGCAGTCGCAGTTAAACAGCGCATTAGCCGTGTTGGCAGATGGTGGTCGCAGCTTGGAAGCTGCTGCTGGCTTGCAACGTGAAACCAAAGAGTATGGGCATGATGCGCTGATTACCAAAGTGAGTGCGGAGTTAGTGCATGATAATGTTGCTTACGAACGCTTTACGTCAGAAGGCCCGATGGCGCTATTGCCAAATGGTGAGCGTGATTTTTCTTTGGTATGGACCGGCAAAAAAGAGTTGATTGAACCTTTGCTAGCGTTAAGCGATGCAGAATTTTTAACGCAGTTTCATGTGCAATTTGGTGACCGCGTTGGTCGCTTCTTAACGGTAGGCAAGCGTATGACCTTCCCATTGCGACTATCAAAATTGCAGGAAACAGCTACCCCACATCTGGTCGTAATTGGCAATGCGGCACAAACCATGCACCCGGTTGCAGGGCAAGGGTTTAACGTTGGTCTGCGCGATGCGGAAGTGTTGGCGCAGCACATCGTTAATGCTAATACTACGTTAGGAAGCCCGGAAATGCTGGCTGCATATCGTGCTAGCCGTAAAACTGACACCAAAAACGGGCTGCTGTTTACTGATTTCTTAGTCAATATTTTTTCAAATGATATTCTGGGCTTTGCTAAGTTGAGAAGTACGGGCTTAGGGCTGTTTGATATGATGGCGCCAGTTAAACGCCACTTGGTGCGTAAAATGAGTTTTGGTAAATGATGGAATCTCACTTAAAGGCAGATGTCACCATTGTTGGTGCTGGGTTGGTAGGCATGGCCGCCGCGGTAGCCTTTAGCCAAGCAGGTTATGACGTGGTATTGGTAGATAGCCAAACTCCGCACGTGGCAACTGATACTTATGATTGGGATCAGCGTATTTATGCGATTAGCCCTAAAAATATGCAATGGCTTAATCAGCTAGATGTATGGCCCTTGCTTGATATGCAGCGTATTGCAGAAATGCAATCCATGGAAATTTGGGGTGACGCCAGTACACAACCTCTACGTTTGCAGGCTGAGGATGTGGGTGCCGATTGTCTGGGATTTATTTTAGAAGAGCGCATGCTCAAGGCTGCCCTTTTAAAATGTATAGAGGCGAGTAATGTGCGTATGATAATGGGGCATCATTGTGTTTCCGTTCAAGCTTCGCATCAGCGTACACAGTTGACATTGGCAAATCAGCAAGTCATAGATAGTACTTTGCTACTGGCCGCAGATGGTTCTAAATCATGGGTTAGGCAGCAGCTGGCAATTGGGGTGCAGCATAAAGATTACGAGCAAACTGCGATTGTGGCCAATTTTGCCACAGAGCACTCACATGCAAACATCGCAAGGCAGTGGTTTACTCAGGATGCCGCCGGTAGGAGTGCGGTATTGGCATGGCTACCGCTGCCGGATAATAAGGTCTCAATCGTTTGGTCTGCGCCTACTGAGTATGCAAAATCATTGTTGCAGCTCTCACCGGACGCATTTACGCATGAGGTCATGCAGGCGGGTGGCGCAGCATTAGGAACAATGCGCTTAATGGGGCAGCCGGCAGGCTTTCCGTTGGCATTGCAACACACGAGTCAAAGCGTCGAGGCGTCGGTGGTGCTGATTGGCGATGCTGCCCATCGTGTGCATCCTATGGCTGGGCAAGGGGTTAACCTAGGCTTTAGGGATGTAATTGATTTGCTAAACTTATTGGGCAGTAAGCATGTCTATCAGGCAATTAACGATGCCGCATTGCTGACGCAGTACGCTAGAATAAGAAAATCAGATTTACTGAATATGATCATGCTGACAAATGGCTTGTATCATCTGTTTGAAAGCTCTTATGCTGTCGTGAAAAATGCACGTAACTGGGGCTTGGCTGCGGCTAACCAGCAAACAGTGAAAAAGCTGTTAGTTGCCAATGCCATTGCACTTTAGGTGTGTTGGTGAGTTTTTGTATTTAAATACGTATTTTATAATAATTTAAGCGGCGTCAGGCTTGCAGTGGTTCGCAGATGTTTTGTGTGAGGCGTTATCCATCATTATTCAAAGGAAATTAGATGTTAAAGAAGTTCGCTAGTATTGCATTGCTGACTGCGTTTGCAACAGCAGCTGTAGCAGATGAAGCCGGTGTTAAAAAGGCTGTTGAGGCTGCGTACCCTAAATTTAAGGTGGAGAAAGTTACTAAAACACCTTATGCCGGCCTGTATGAGGTGTTTATGGGGGGGCAGATTATTTATACCGATGAAAAAATGTCATTCTTAATCGCAGAAGGTCATTTGGTTGACCCGAAAACCAAAAAAGATCTTACTAGCGAGCGTTTGGACGAGTTGACCAAGGTAGATTTCTCTACATTGCCACTCAATCAGGCAATTAAAGTGGTGAAGGGGAACGGGAGTCGTAAACTGGTTGTGTTCTCTGACGTAGATTGTCCTTTCTGCAAACGTTTAGAGCGTAACGAATTGACAAACATTACGGATGTGACCATTTACACCTTCTTGTATCCAATTGAACAATTGCACCCGGATGCAGCGAGTAAGTCTAAACTCATCTGGTGTGCAAAAGATCGTGTGAAAGCGTGGGAGGACTGGATTTTACGTGACCAATTGCCTAGCAGCGCAGGTAGCTGTGATGTGCCGCTGGATAAGGTCGGGGAGTTGGCGAGAAAAGTTGGCGTGACCAGCACTCCAACCTTAATTTTTGCTGATGGTAGACGTATGTTAGGCGCGCAGCCTTACAAAGAAATCGAGCGCATGCTGTCGCAAGTGAAGGCTAAGTAATAGTGCTTTCTAAATAGGGTGATAAAAACCACCCTATTTTTTCATCATTCTAGCCACTGACAACCTGACCAAGTTTGAAAATCGGTAGATATAGTGCGACCACCAAGCCGCCAATCAGTACACCTAGTACAACCATAATAATCGGTTCCATGAGGCTGGATAATGCCTCTACGGCATCATCTACTTCACCTTCATAAAAGTCGGCAACTTTACCTAACATAGAGTCTAACGCGCCAGACTCTTCACCAATCGCGGTCATCTGCAGCACCATGTTAGGAAACACCTCAGCATTTTGCATGGCAACCGTTAAACTGGTCCCTGTGCTGATTTCACTCTGGATCTTTTTTGTTGCATCATAATACACCCGATTACCAGCAGCGCCAGCAACCGAGTCCAGAGCTTCAACGAGGGGTACACCTGCCGAGAACATGGTTGCCATTGTGCGGGCAAACCTAGCAATGGTTGCTTTGCGGACTAAATCTCCAAACACAGGGACTTTTAACATTAGTCTATCCATCGTAGCTTGCATGGAGAGCGAGCGTTTCCAAGTATAGAAAAAGAACCATAGTCCGAATCCAATAGACCCAAAAATTGCCCACCACCAATTTACAAAAAATTCAGAGATTGCCATTACGACCAGGGTTGGTCCAGGGAGATCAGCGCCAAAACTAGAAAATAGCTCTTTAAAAGCCGGTACCACAAAAATCATAATTACAGCTGTGATGATAAATGCAACTACAATAATAGAAACTGGATAGAATAATGCGGATTTAATTTTGGATTTGATTGCCAGAATTTTTTCTTTATAAGTGGCGAGCCTGTCGAGTAGTGTATCTAGAATACCCGCTTGTTCACCTGCCCCAATTAAGTTGCAGAATAAAGAGTCAAAATACAAGGGGTACTTGCGGAATGCCGCACTAAGGCTGCTGCCTGTTTCTACATCGGATTTGATGTCGTTCAGTAGTTTAGATACAGCAGGGTTGCTATGACCTTTCCCCACGATGTCAAAAGATTGCAACAAGGGAACGCCAGACTTCATCATGGTTGCAAGCTGGCGCGTAAATAAAGTGATATCTTTATCTGTGACTTTTCCTGAGTTCGCAAAGCTACTTTGTTTTTTAATTTTAGTGACAGTGATCCCTTGGCGGCGTAATGTTGCGCTGACGAATGCTTCGCCAGATGCTTTCATGTCGCCCTTAACGACTTTGCCTTTTTTATCTTTACCTACCCAAGTATAAATAACTTCTTTTGTGGCCTTAGGATTGGCTGCCATAATCATTCCCTGAGTGATTTATTTTGTAATTGTATTGATTAGCGTACTTTAAGGTAGTGTATTTTAAAAAGCTACTCATTGGTGCAAGCCTCTACTTCCTCAATAGAGGTCAAACCTTGTATTACTTTCAGCACACCAGAGCGGCGTAAATCATTCACACCCTCTATTTTGGCTTGGTCTGCAATGTCATGCGCAGTGCCGTTTTTCATGATAATGCGGCTAATTGCGTCAGTGATGGGCATTACCTGATAGATGCCTACCCGCCCTTTATAGCCGCCGTTGCACAATTCACAGCCTTCTGGATTATGGCCATAAAGCTGCCAATTTTCATTAAAGTCTTCTTCAATAAAGCCTACATTTAAGAGCGCTTCTTTCGGTACGTTGATCGGAATCTTGCAGTGCTTACATAAGCGTCGTGCCAAGCGTTGTGCGGTAATCAGTGAGACTGCGGATGCGATATTAAATGGCGCAACCCCCATATTGAGCAAGCGTGTCAATGTGGATGGCGCGTCATTGGTGTGTAGTGTTGATAGCACCATATGGCCAGTAGATGCGGCCTTAATTGCCATGTCTGCGGTTTCCAGGTCGCGAATCTCACCAATCATAATCACATCAGGATCTTGCCGTAAGAATGATTTGAGTGCTGCCGCAAACGTTAAACCTTGTTTATCATTTACATTAACTTGATTAATTCCGGCTAGTGGAATCTCGCAGGGGTCTTCTGCCGTGGAGATGTTCACGTCAGGACTGTTAAGAATATTCAGGCATGTATATAGCGATACTGTCTTACCTGATCCGGTTGGGCCCGTCACTAGTACTAGGCCATACGGGCGGCTTACCGCATTGAGTAGGCGCTCTTTTTGTATCGGCTCATAGCCTAGTGCTTCAATGCCTAGCGTGGCACTGGCAGGGTCGAGAATACGCATCACGATTTTTTCGCCATGAATCAGTGGCAGCGTGCTGACACGGAAATCAATGGTGCGAGTTTTGGATAGTACTAACTTCATGCGGCCATCTTGCGGAATGCGCTTTTCCGCAATGTCCATGCTAGAAATGACCTTGATGCGCGAGGCCAGTTTTTCTTTAATTGCAAGTGGCGGTTGGTTAATCTCGCGTAATGCCCCATCAATACGGTAACGTACGCGATAAAATTTCTCATACGGTTCAAAATGTAAGTCAGATGCGCCCATGTTGATGGCATCTAGCAGCATCTTGTTGAGAAAACGTACCACTGGGGCGTCATCTACTTCTGTTTCGAGCGGCTGTTCATCTTCCACAGTTTGTGTGTTGTCATCACCAAAGCCAAAGTCATCATCATTGCCCACATCCAGTGATTTGAGGCTGCTGTCTTTGGTCTGAATCACCTTTTCTATCCAGCGACCCAGCTTGTCATCCTCCACCACGATGGGTGAAATGTTCATTCCCATCTGGAATTGAACACTGTCTAGTGCCAGAATATTTGTAGGGTCAGAAATTGCGACATACAGTACATTGTTGCGTGCCTGTAGCCCGATGACACGGTTGCTGAGCACGAGTTTACTGTCAATTTGCTTAGCTGGCAGGTAGTCTGGATTGAATGAATCTAGATTAAAGTAAGGAAAGCCAAAAGCTTTGGCAGAGGCTTCTGCAATACTTAAGGCGCTGAGCTTTTTGCTTTGTATCAGCTGTGAAATAAACGAGGCATTTGCAGAAGATGCTTGAGCTTCTACTGTTCTGGCTTCATCTTCAGAAAGCAGTTTTTCTTGAATTAATGTTCTAGCTAGACCACTTAGTTTGGTTTGTGAAGTTGCAGTTGCCATATTAGTTGTCGTGGTTGAATAAGCTTACAAGCAATTACAGTTGGTTAATTCAGACCAATAATGCACTTTACGTTTTTTTTTGTAAAGACTTTACGTCTTTTATCATGCAAATTCAGCGCTTTTATCTTTATATGCCCTAAACTGGCTAAATGTAGCTACCTGTCTAAATTTTCCTCTTGATTATGTGTTAAAAACTACTTGACATGCTGGAAAAAGCAACTTATAAATATGCATAGGTGTTTGAATTCGAGTTTTTTGCAGTCAGCTTTCAGTTGAGTTACTGCGACTTTCTGTTCTTGAGGCAAACTTTCTGGGGCGCCCCCCTTTGTATTATGTAAGGATGTATGAAATGGCAACAGGTACCGTAAAATGGTTTAATGATTCTAAAGGTTTTGGTTTTATTACGCCTGATGATGGTGGTGATGATTTATTCGCGCACTT
Source organism: uncultured Methylotenera sp. (assembly GCF_946479685.1). The sequence goes on along the minus strand of NZ_CAMLGS010000001.1, from coordinate 2,953 downwards.
CTCAGCGATTGTAGAATCAGGTTATAAAAGCCTAAAAGAAGGTCAACGTGTAAGTTTTGATTTAACTGAAGGCCCAAAAGGTAAACAAGCTTCTAATATCCAGAAAGCTTAAGTTTTATCTGAAACTGCACTTGGGTTAGCCTACATCTGGTCCCCAATACTCAAAAGGCTCTTTATGCGTTGCCGCATAAAGAGCCTTTTTTACAGTTGGCGCCAGTGTTAATTACTACATGTTAGCGATAATTTCGTCACCAAACTCTGCCGTGCCTACTTGTGTAGCGCCTTCCATTTGAGTAGAGAAGTCACTGGTTACACGTTTGCTGATAATTGCTTTGGCCACGCCGTTTAGTACCAAGTCAGCAGCTTCGGTCCAGCCCAGATGACGTAGCATCATTTCAGCAGATAAGATTAATGAGCTCGGGTTGGCGATATTTTTACCAGCAATTTTTGGAGCGGTACCATGTGTTGCTTCAAACATCGCAACGGTGTCACTTAAGTTGGCGCCCGGGGCAATGCCGATGCCGCCTACTTGAGCTGCTAAGGCATCACTGACGTAGTCGCCATTGAGGTTGAGAGTGGCAACCACATCATAGTCTTGTGGGTGCAGCAAGATTTCTTGTAAGAATGCATCTGCAATGCAGTCTTTAATGATGATGCCGTTAGGCAACTTGCACCATGGTCCACCGTCAATCTCAACTGCACCAAACTCTTGTTTAGCTACCTCGTAGCCCCAGTCCCTGAAGCCGCCTTCGGTAAACTTCATGATGTTGCCTTTATGGGCAATGGTCACTGATTTACGGTTGTTATCAATTGCGTACTGAATTGCCTTGCGTACTAGACGCTGGCTGCCATCAATAGACACTGGTTTGATGCCGATGGCTGATGATTCTGGGAAGCGGATTTTTTTACGCATACCCATGTCACTTAAGAAAGTGATGACTTTTTCTACTTCGTCTGTACCTGCTGCCCATTCGATACCAGCATAGATGTCTTCTGTGTTTTCACGGAAAATCACCATGTCAGTTTTTTCTGGGTGTTTTACTGGGCTAGGTACACCGTTGAAATATTGTACTGGGCGTAAGCATACGTACAGGTCAAGCTCTTGACGTAGCGATACATTCAATGAGCGAATGCCACCGCCTACTGGTGTGGTTAGCGGGCCTTTGATTGAGATAACATAGTCACGTACCGCTTGCATGGTTTCGCTTGGCAACCAAGTGTCTTTGCCTTCTTTATCTTTGCCATATACTTTTACCGCTTTTTCGCCGGCAAATACTTCCATCCATGAGATTTTTCTGGTGCCGCCGTAAGCCTTGTTGACTGCGGTATCTACAACTTTAATCATAGGTGGGGTAATATCAACGCCTATGCCATCCCCTTCAATAAATGGGATAATAGGATTGTTAGGTACGTTTAGCGTATTGTCTGCGTTAACAGAAATTTTTTCGCCTGTACTAGGTTTGGTAATTTTCGAAGTCATTCACAATTTCCTAAGATGATAATTTTATTTAATAAACCATTTAACGTCGTGTGCCAGTTTAGCCCGCATGACTCACCGAATCCTGATAACAGGCACGCCACGTTAAAAGACTTTATTCCGATCCCTGATGTATATGCAGCCGGACGTTTAGATACTGATAGTGAAGGTTTGCTTATTTTAACCGATGATGGCGCATTGCAACATCGTTTAAGCCATCCAAAACACAAAGAAATTAAAACTTACTGGGTGCAGGTTGAAGGGGTGCCGTCTGATGAGGATCTGCAGCCGTTAAGAACGGGTGTGGATTTGGGTGATTTTGTAACGCAGGCAGCGGAGGTGAGCGTTATAAATGAGCCGGAAAATTTATGGTTAAGAAACCCACCGATACGTGAGCGCAAGGCGATTCCAACCACGTGGCTGCAAATCAAGATTTCTGAAGGTAAAAATCGCCAAGTGCGGCGCATGACAGCAAAAGTAGGTTTTCCGACGTTGCGTTTAATCCGCTATGCGATTGGGCGTTACACAATAGACGGTATAGTAAATGGAGAGTACAAGGTGTTGACAGCATGAAGCCAGTGATTATTTTTCGCCACTTTAACAGTGAAGGACCGGGCTATTTTTCTGACTTTTTAGATGCGGAAGGTATCCCTTGGTGTTTGGTTAAGATTGATGAAGGTGATGCTGTCCCCAATGCCATAGATGCCTATAGCGGTATGGTGCTGATGGGTGGGCCGATGAGCGTGAATGATGATCTTCCTTGGATACCGCAGGTACTTGATTTAATCCGTCAAGCTGTGGATGCGGATGTGCCCGTATTGGGACACTGTTTGGGTGCACAGTTAATGAGTAAAGCCTTAGGCGGACAAGTCACGCAGAATGCCATCAAAGAGATTGGTTGGGGAGAGGTAAATGTCAGTGTCAATGATGCTGCCCAACATTGGTTTGGTGAGTTAGAGAGTTTTAACGCGTTTCACTGGCATGGGGAAACTTTTAGCTTGCCTGAGGGCGCTGTGCATATCTTGTCCAGTAAATATTGCGAGAATCAGGCCTATGCCATTGGCCAAAAGCATCTGGCTTTGCAGTGCCATATCGAGATGACAGAAGATATGGTGCGCGAGTGGTGTGTGGTTGGCGCAGATGAAGTTGCGTCTGCACTGCATAGCCCTGCGGTGCAGGATGTGGAAACCATACAGCAAACGTTGCCATTGCATTGCTTTTTTCTCAATAAAGTTGCAAATCAGGTGTATACGCAGTGGATTAAGGGCTTGCTTAATTAACATGTTGCCTGGGTATGTTAAAATCGCTTAACTTTAATTGAGGTCGTATCATGTCTGGCAATACACTTGGCAAGCTTTTTACCTTTACATCCTTCGGTGAGTCACACGGTGCTGCGATTGGCGGTATCGTCGATGGTTGCCCGCCAGGTTTGGCATTGACTGCAGAAGACCTGCAAATTGATTTAGACCGCCGGAA